>DANP01000010.1:434-10312 GCA_002499905.1 Methanolinea sp. UBA277 | reverse complement strand
TCCTTTAAATCAAGCCAGAAGGCGCCGGTGGTGACATGGCCGAGGGGGAGGGCATGGTTGTGGAGCACCATCTTCGGCTCCCCGGTGGTGCCGGAGGTAAAGTAGATCACCATCGGGTCGGTGCTCTTCGTCTTCTCCATGCCGGCGACTTTCACCAGGCTCCGGGAGACCGGGGCGGGGTAGGTAGTCTCCTCGATGTAGCTCACCCAGCCGGGGAGGTGGGCGTCGGTGACCAGCCGGCCGGCAAGCGTCGGGCAGTCGTTGCAGATCTCCTCCACCTTGGGGGCGTTTTCCGCGTCGGTGACGATCATCTTGATCTTTGCGGCATTGATCCGGTAGCGGAGGTCCTTCGTGGTGAGCATCGTCGGGCAGGGGCAGAAGACCGCTCCGAGCTTGATGCAGGCGATGGCGAAGATCCACCACTCCGGGACCCGTGGGAGCATGATGATGACCCGGTCGCCCTTCTTGACCCCGTACTTCAGGAGCATGTTTGCCGCCGAGTTGGAGAGGTTCATCAGCTGGCGGAAGGTGAAGGTCTTCTCCTTCCCCTCCTGGTTCACCCAGATCATGGCCAGCCTGTTCCGGTCGGCAAGGCCGAGCCTGTCGATCACATCAAAACCGAAGTTGTAGTATTCGGGGACCTCGATCCGGAAATTCCGGTAGGTCTCCTCGTAGTTGTCCATAGTATGACCGGCGCCTGGCATATGAACTGATATGTTTTTCCCGGTGCGTCTTTAAGGTGTCTTTTATATCAGGGAGGAGGGCAGGGGACGGCAACCGCTGAAAAAGTGAGATCCTTGGAAACCCCTGTATCCGGTGAAACGGCCTCACTCTTCGGCCAGGGACTTCTGCATCTCCCGCTGCCGGAGCTCGTTCCGCCTGATCTTCCCGGAGAGGGTCTTGGGGAGTTCGTCGACGAACTCGATGGCCCGCGGGTACTTGTAAGGAGCAGTGGACCGGCGGACATGGGACTGGATGTCCTTGATCAGGGTCTCGGACGGCTCGTACCCGGGTTTGAGCACGATGAAGGCCTTCACGATCACGCCCCGGATCAGGTCAGGCGAGCCCACCACTGCAGACTCCTGGACGGCAGGGTGTTCGAGCAGCGCACTCTCCACCTCGAAGGGGCCGATACGGTACCCCGAGCTTTTGATGATGTCATCGTCACGTCCGACAAACCAGAAGTAGCCGTCGGCATCGTTGTATGCCTTGTCACCGGTATAGTAGAACCCGTTCACGAACGAGGCCGCGTTTGCCTCAGGGCTGTTGATATACTCGACAAAGAGGCCCACGGGCCGGGGATTGAGGCCGATCGCGATCCGTCCCTCCTCGCCCTGCTCGACCGGATTTCCTTCGTCATCATGGAGTTCTACGTGCCATCCCGGTGCCGGCCGCCCCATTGAACCCGGCCTGGTCTCCATCCCCCGGAAGGTGCCGACGCAGCAGACGGTCTCGGTCTGGCCGTATCCCTCAGAGATGGTCTGGCCTGTCCCCTCCATCCAGACCCGGACCACTTCGGGATTAAGCGGCTCCCCGGCACTGGTGCAGCGGCGGAGCTCGCGCAGATCGAACTTCTCGAGATCGGCAAGGATCAGCATCCGGTAGATGGTCGGCGGAACGCAGAAGGTGGAGATCTCGTACTTCTCCAGGAGCGGCAGGAGTTCGGTTGCCTTGAACTTGCCCCGCACATCGTACACGAAGATACAGGCCCCGCAGATCCACTGGCCGAAGATCTTGCCCCAGGCGCACTTCGCCCACCCGGTATCAGAGGAGGTGAAGTGGACATCCTGCTCCGACACGTCCTGCCAGAGCCGGGCGGTGACGACGTGGCCGAGGGGGTAGCTCTGGTTGTGGAGCACCATCTTCGGCTCCCCGGTGGTCCCCGAGGTGAAGTAAATCAGCATCGGGTCGGTCGCGAGCGTCTTCTTCCCCGACGGCAGGCTGACCGACCGGAAGGAGACCGGGGCAGGATAGAGGAGCTCGTTCGGGAAACCCACCCATCCGGGAAGCTCCCCGTCGACCAGGAACCGGCAGGTCAGGGTGGAGCACTCCTCGGTGACCTCTTCCACCTTTGCCGAGTTCTCGAGATTGGTGATGATCATCTTGAACTTCCCGGCATTCAGCCGGTACCGGATATCCTTCGGGGTGAGCATGGTCGGGCAGGGGCAGAGTACCGCACCGAGCTTGATCAGGGCGATGACGAAGATCCACCACTCCGGGATCCGCGGGAGCATCAGGAGCACCCGGTCGCCCTTCTGGATGCCATACTTGATCAGGATGTTTGCCGCCTGGTTGGAGAGGTTCTTCAGGTCCCGGAACGAGTATTTCTTCTCCTCACCCTGCTGGTTGACCCAGATCATGGCCAGCTTGTTCCGGTCCTTCTCGGCCCATGCATCGATCACATCGAAGCTGAAGTTATAGTATTTCGGGACCTCTATCCGGAAGTCCCGGCAGAGTTCCTCGTAGTCGGGATACCTGTCAATCATAAAACAGGAAAAGTTGGCAGTGATCCGACATCAACCTGTCTTTTTTAAAACAGGCCGGAATCAGGGAGAATAAGAAACTTCAACAGTATTATCGTGTCCCGGGGTTCATATACTGGATGATGATCGCCGCGAAATACGATTCGCTGAAGATCGAGAATATCGTGGCCTCCGGGGCAATTGCCGATTCCATAAATCTTGCCGAGGTGGCAGAACGGGTGGACTCCTGCGAGCTCAATACAAAACGGTTCCCCGGCGCAGTCCTGCGGATGAAGGAGCCAAAGATCGCCTCGCTCATCTTCTCCTCGGGAAAGGTGGTGCTGACCGGCATCCGGGACGAACAGGCCCTCTCAACCGGCCTCGCCCATATCATCCGGGAGATGCGGAATGCCGGCGTGGAGACCTACGACACCCCCCGGGTTGCCATCACCAATATCGTCTGTTCCTATGACATCGGGAAATATATCAACCTGAACAAGCTGGTCATCACCCTGAACCTTGAGAATATCGAGTATGAGCCGGAGCAGTTCCCGGGCCTGGTCTACCGGCTCAAGGATCCGAAGATCGTCGCTCTCCTCTTCAGCTCGGGAAAGATCATCCTGACCGGGGGGAAAAACCTTGACGATATCAGGCGGGGTCTCGATCTCCTCGAGCAGAAGCTCGAGAGCGTGATGTGACTCACCAGTACTTCCGGGTCCGGATGTAGTTCCGTTCAGCCTTCAGTATCTCTGAAAAAAACGCATCGCCCTCGGTGAGCGTGGCGAGGATCCTTGACGCGATCTCCGGCCCGACCCCCTTTGCCGCAAGGGTGAGCACCGCCTTCTTTCCGCCCGAGAGCACGATGTTTGCGTTCCTGATCAGCCGCGCCTCGATGGCTTTCTCCTCTCCGGACTTCTCGTTCTTCGCGCAAGCTGCATACAGCGGCTCCTCCCAGGGCTTGAGCACTGCGATCAGACGGGCACCGCACCGGGGACAAACCGGGTGTTCCTGGACCCTCCCGGCGACCGTCCGGCTCTTCCACTTCCTGCAGTTCATGCAGGCGAGGATGATCTCCTGCCCCTCGATCCGGCGCCGCAGGGTGGCCAGCACGGCCTGGTCGGCCAGGGGTGGGGGCATCTGGTCCCGCGACGAGAAGAGCCCGTCTGCCCCGAGGATGGAGAGCCTTCCGATCTGCACCCCGATACTCCCGTCCCGGACCTTTCCGAGCACCTTCGCTGCGGCAGGGACGTCCATGTAGACCGAGAAGAGCTCCCGGTAGGACTCCTGCTGGACCACCGTGTTCTCGAAGAGCTCGATCAGTCTGTAGCTGCTCAGCCGCTCGTAGTCGGCATCGGGGTCGATTGCCCCGAACTTCTTGGCGATCTGGACCAGCTTCCACTTGAACAGCGCCGTCCGTTTCATGGCGATCTGGAGAATGCTCTCGATGTGGGCCGGGTCGAGGCCGTACAGGATCTCACGGACATCTACTGCAGCCACCTGCGACGGGAGACGGAAGAGTACCCGGTAGGCATCGATCTCGATTCCCACGGTGGTCCCGAACCGGGCGGAGAGGAGGACTGAAACCGCCCTGCCGAGCGCTTCATTGGTCTTGTGCCCGGCACAGCAGTTGCAGACCACCCCCTCCTGCCCGTTCTCGAGCACGATCAGCTGGTCGTCTGCGATTGTGCTCCGGTTCCGGTCCATCTCGGCAAGAAACCGTGTGGCAAATTCCACGGAGACTTCTCCCGCCCCATATGCCGGGAACGAGCGGGTCCTCCGCAGTTCACCGACCTCCCGTGCAACGGCGTACGGCACCGGGATCTGCTCACCTTCCCATGAGGGAAGCTCTCCCTTCACCCGGCGGGCCGGCTCAACGATAATCCTCCCCTCCTCCATGTCGAGGACACGCCAGAGCTGCCCCTTGGTGATGAACACTGCGCCGGTGTAAACCGATGCCACCACGAACGATTCATCGAGGGTTCCCACAGTCCTCCGGGAGACCATGTCGAAGACCTGCACTTTCCGCTCATCGTGGATCATGGAGAGGTTTGCGGCAAGGTATCGGCGGGCCCGGAGGGTGGTGATGACCTCGTCACCCTCCAGCCGTATCAGGCGGTGTTCGGCCATCTGGGCGCAGACCTCGTCGAGGAGGTCGCCGGACGTCGAAAAGGTGGAGCACCGGCCGATAATGCCCCGCATCCGGTCCCGGGAAATCCTTCCGTACTCCACGGCCATCCCGGCCACCTGGTTGGCGAGGACATCGGCAGGGTTGACCGGCGGACGGACCTCCTCGACCTCCCCTGCCTTTGCCCGCCGGGTGATGACCAGCGATTCGAGGAGATCGTCAAACCCGGTGGCGAGGATGGTGCCCCGGGAGGTCTCGTACAGGCTGTGGCCCGCCCGCCCGATCCGCTGCACCAGCCGGGATACCTCTCGGGGGGACCCGAACTGGATCACGTGCTCGATATGCCCGATATCGATGCCGAGTTCCATGGACGAGGTGCAGATAAGCCCCCGGAGCTCACCCGACTTGAACCGCTCTTCGGCATCGATCCTGACATCCCGGGAGAGCGATCCATGGTGCACCTCCACATCCCCCCGGGAGAAGAGCTGGTGTCCCAGCGCTTCGGCCGTTACCCGGGTGTTCACGAAGATCAGGGTCGAGGTGTGCCGGTCGATTGCCTCTTCGATCCACCGTGCCTGCTTCTCGAAGCTGTCTCCGGCGAATTCGACGGCAATCTCGAGGTGCTTGGTCACGTCCACCTGGACCACGGAAAAAACCCTGCCCCCGCAGAGGAACTTTGCCACCTCGTCAGGGTTGCCGACCGTTGCCGAGAGGCCGATCCGCTGGTACTCTCCGCAGTATTCAACGAGCCGCTCGAGGGCCACCGCGAGCTGGGCCCCCCGCTTACCCCCGGCGAGCTCGTGGATCTCATCGACGATCACGTACCTGACGTTCCGGAGGTGCTTCCGGAGCACCTTGCCCATGAAGAGGGCCTGGAGTGTCTCCGGTGTGGTGATGAGAAGCTCGGGTGGGGAGAGTGCCTGTTTCCGCCGTTCGGTGGTGGTGGTGTCCCCGTGCCTGACCCCCACGGTGATACCAAGCTCTTTGCACCACCAGGAGAGCCGCTGGAGCATGTCCCGGTTCAGGGACCGGAGCGGGGTGATGTAGAGCGCTGAGAACCCGGCCGAACGCTCCTTCAGCAGGGCGTCGAAGACCGGGATCATCGCGCTCTCAGTCTTGCCGGTCCCGGTCGGGGCGATCAGGATCAGGTGTTTCCCCGACTGCACCTGGGGAAGGGCCAGGGTCTGGATCTCGGAGAGCTCCTCGAACCCGCGTCTCCGGATACAGTCCTGGACCCCCGGGTCAAGATTCCTGATCTGCTCCATACTCCTCCAGTGATGAGACCGGGCCGATGAAGGTTCCGTCGGGAAGGAAGACTTCTGCTGCATCCCACCGGATACAGCGGGAGAACGGGGAGAACGGGTCCCGGACCGTGCGCATCAGGTCATACCCCGACAGCTCATTGAATGCCGGCATGAACAGCACCCGCGTGGGCTCCCGATCACCAGGCGGAAATCTCAGGCACCGCTCGTCCACAGGAGAAAAGAGGTAGACTGGAGACCGCATGGCGCACCCCACCTCGTCCCTGAGACTGATCAGCGGGTGGTGGTGTCCGGTGATGATCAGGCGGCCGGCAAGCGACAGCTCTGGGTACATGTGCCCGTGGACGTACCCGGTCCCGTCAACGATCGCCCCCTCTTTGGGGAGGATTTCCCGGGGTTCAAAAAACCGCTCGATACCGGTATCATGGTTGCCGGGAACGATCTGCACCGGGACCAGCGACCGGAGGCGTTCGATGATCTCCGGGATCTCCCGGTACTCCTGGCGGGAGGTGAACGGCACCCCGTGCTTCACATCTCCCAGGAGGAGGAGGAGATCCGGTGCGGCTTCCCTGATGCACGCCTCGAGCCGTTCCAGCCTGTCCCTGCTCCTGCTCCTGAAGTGCAGCCCATGGCGGGCGAGATCGGATTCGATACCCAGGTGGAGGTCGGCGACCGCCAGCACCCGCCGGGTATGGTTGACCAGCAGCGCCGGCCCTTCTCCAAAAAATTCGAGGTTCATAACGGCTTGAAAACCTCTCGTGCCGGCTGGTAGCACTCGTCCTCTTCCAGGAGGACCCGGACGGCCTCCCTGAGCTCCCGGCCGCCGATACCGGATTTTCCGGCGATAACTGTAAGATCGTCAAATGAAATTCCTTTATTCCCTGCAGACTCCCTGATGATGGCGAGCACCGCCGCCTTTAGCTCTTCCTGCGGGAGTGCCGTTCCGGCAGACGGCGCCACCCCGCCGAGGGCATGGCAGACCATGCTGGCAAGGTCCCTGATATCTGCGGCAGTCATGCTGTACTGTCTGATAGCAGTGGCAGCAGGGATTGGACCGGTACCGGAGCGAAAGGTCTCGGCGAGGTTAGCCAGCCGGTCACTGGTGAGCTCGGCGGTACGGAGGACCCACCGGTCCCGCACCGCCCGGTCAGATTCCTGGATTTGGAGGAGCGAGATGCCCGGACCCGCATCCCCGGAAAAGAAGACGGCCTCGCCAACCACGGTCACAAACGACGGAGTGGCGAGATCGCGGAGCACCTGCTGCTGCTCCCGGTCAGGACGCTCCGCCCGGATCCCGAAAACCCCCGTGGGATCGGCCACCCTCCCGAACCAGAGGTCGGGACCCCGCTGGTCTGCCTCGGTCAGGGCTCCGGCTAAGAAGATCTGGCGGCAGCATGCGCCGGTGGGCGTGAGTACCCGCTCCTGGCAGAGGGGTAATCGTGCCCGTGCATACTCCCCTGCGAATACCCGTGTCGTTCCTTCCAAAACGATCAGCTCCGGAGGGAGTGACGGTCCCTGGTTATGGGCGGCTCCTCTCTCCTGTTTGGATACTACGTTTGCGGTGAGAGAAAATATCCATTATGTTCAGGGACATACCTTATGGTAGTACGCAGACAGGAGAGCATGTTGACCACCCTATGTCTGGTTAAAACGCTTCATGCGTGAAAAGAGGGGAAAAACAGGCTTATCATCAGACATATTTATATATTATGACTTCACCATCTGACATAAAGGGCTCTTTATGAAAACCAATCGCATCTTGCTGTTATTATTACTCTTGGTGCCCTTAGCGGGGGTACTCTGCCTGAGCGCTGCAGGGGATGTACCTGACACAGGAGCACCAGTCCTCCCGTATACTGCTCCTTCCGACGGAGAGGAGTACGGGGACACACTGCTTGCATTAGCTGAACAGGACGGAACGCTTGCCTCACTCCCCCTTGTTTTTATTCAAAATGCAGGCCAGTTCCGTAACGACGTATTTTTCATGGTCATCTCTGATGCCGGCCCGGTCTCCTTCGGGAGAGCCGGATCCACTCTCAGGGTCGTCTCACCGGAGAACGATCAGACCGCATTCCTCGGTTACCGGTTTGAAGGGGTCTCAGAGGAAGTTGCGGTGGAAGGGGTGGACCAGCTCGCCTGCGAGGCCAACTTCCTGACCGGCAGTGATCAGTCGCAGTGGATAACCGGCGTGGATACATACCGTGCGCTCAGGTATATCAACCTCTACCCCGGAATCGATCTCCTCTACGAGGGGGTCAGCGACGGTCTCAAGAGCACCTATATCGTCCGGCCCGGTGCAGACCCCGGAGCCATCAATATTGAATACTACGGCCAGGACGAACTCTCGGTTGCACCTGATGGGACACTGCTCCTCACGACCGGGGCAGGAACGATCACCCACAGTGCCCCCTACTGTTACCAGGTTATCGACGGGTCAGTTGTCGAGGTCAGCTCAGCCTATACCCTGTCCGGCCAGGGACGTGTCGGTTTCGCGGTCGGGGACTATGACCGTGACTGCGACCTGATCATCGATCCGGTCATGAAATACGGCCTGTACCTCAAGGGTATTGGGATGGCCGATGCCTACGGCGTGGCCCTGGATCCCAGGAGAAACTCATATGTGACAGGCAAGTCATTCCCCACCCCCTATGATGTCCCCCCTGGCAGCAGCGGGACGAATGCCGGCGGGATTGATGTCATCGTGGTCAAGATCAATCCTGACGGAACCGCCCCGGTCTACATCACCTACCTGGGAGGAAGAGGCGATGAATCCGGGTACGGCATCAGGGTCGATGCGGATGGGAGTGCCTTCATTGTCGGAACCACCAATTCCACCGATTTCCCGGTGGCAAATCCATTCCAGGCAACGCTGGCAGGGCAGACTGATGCATTTATCTCACGGCTGGCCCCGAACGGAACGTATCTCGTGTATTCAACCTATATCGGCGGGACCGGGCAGGATTACGGATATGCAATCGATATTGATGCTGCCAAAAACGCGTACATCACCGGCAGCACCGATTCCAAGATCTTCCCCGTCACCAGCACCCTCCACCATACAACGCTGGCAGGAATCAATGATGCCTATATCGTCAAGGTCAGCAGCGACGGGGAAGACCTGATCTATTCCGAGTACATCGGCGGCATCATCATGGATACCGGGTACGGGATTGCGGTCGATGGAACCGGCAGCGCGTACATCACCGGTGAGACCTACTCCTGGAACTTCCCGGTGGTAAACGCCTACCAGTCGGCATTCGGCGGGTACAGTGATGTCTTCATCACCAAGGTGGCACCGGCAGGATATCCCTTCACCTACTCCACCTATCTCGGGGGTTCGGACATGGACGGCGGCAGGGCGATTGATGTGGATAGCGCTGGCTCTGCCTATGTGACCGGACTGACCCGTTCCCGGAACTTCCCGACACAGGACGCATTCAAGCCGACCCAGCCCGGCCTGATCTCCTCGTTCTATTCGCGCCTTGCACCATCGGGAAGAGCCCTCTCCTATTCGACGTACCTCACCGGGCCCGGCTTTGATGAAGGGCGGGGCATTGCCGTTACCCCCCTCGGATACGTCTACCTCACCGGGATCACCAAGGCCCCGAACCTGCAACTGTATGATCCGTTCCAGCCCATCTTTGGGGGCGGTGTATCGGATGCCTTTGTCGCAAAGTTCGTGAACGGGGAGCCGTTCCCCGCATACCTAACCTATCTTGGAGGAAACGGCAAGGATGAAGGGCATGCGATTGCAGCAGACGGGATCTGTGGCGCGTATATCGCAGGACTGACCAGGTCCACCAACTTCCCGAGCTCAGACCCCTATCCGGATACCTTTGTTCCGAAGGGTGACGGGGGATTCATTGTGCTGTTCTGGGACGATGCCATCTGCTGCACACCGCCGGATGCAGATTTTGAGGCAGATCCCTCAGAGGGATATGCGCCCCTCACCGTCCAGTTCACCGATCTCTCTACCGGTGACCCCGACTCATGGCTCTGGGAGTTTGGCGACGGCAATACCTCCACCGA
>DANP01000010.1:0-379 GCA_002499905.1 Methanolinea sp. UBA277 | reverse complement strand
ATGTCTTGAGCCCGTTGCAGGATTCATCGCTGAACCTGATTCGGGATACGCACCCCTCACCGTCCAGTTCAATGACACATCGACCGGCGGGGTAACTTCCTGGTCGTGGGAGTTCGGGGACGGCAATACCTCCACCGAAGAGAACCCGGTCTACATCTACACCCAGGTCGGAAACTACACCGTCAATCTCACCGTAGAGAACACCTGTGGCAGCGATGCAACCTCCGGACAGGTCATCGTCGGATGTCTTGAGCCAGTTGCAGGATTCACCGCTGATCCCGAAGAGGGCCGCCCGCCCCTCACCGTCCAGTTCACCGACACATCGACCGGCGGGGTAACTTCCTGGTCGTGGGAGTTCGGGGACGGCAATACCTCCACC
>DANP01000008.1:70971-74806 GCA_002499905.1 Methanolinea sp. UBA277 | reverse complement strand
TCACCAGTACTGCACTACGATGATCACCATCAACACCACCGTTGCCGCGATGAGCAGGACTAGCAGCAGAGAGCGCCGTCTCGGCCTGGAGGTCGCAATCGATCCGGACAGGTACCGTTCCCGGTAGAGGGGAATGGACCAGAGGAGCATGAAGGCCAGGATGAAGATCCCCGCGAGCCATTCGGTGGGGTTGGTGATCTCCCTCCAGAAAGCATCGATGAAGAAATCAGGCTGCGAATTGCCGGTAAACGGACCGTATACCGGCCAGAACCAGTTGATCGGTTCGAGCCACATCGCATCAAGCAGCTGGTGGGAGAGGATGCCGGCGAAAAAGGCGAGGAGGAGGGGGCCGGACCGGGACCGGGGATGCCGGAAGATGATGTAAAGTCCGATGATGGCGACCAGGCCGGCGAAGAGCAGGGTATGGGCATAAATCCGGCCATACCCGATGGCATCGGAAAAGAGCAGGATCCCGACCAGCTTGTCAATCAGGTCGGGGAAGATGCTCCCGAAAGCACATGCCGGGATGATGCGTGCGTCCCGGAAGAGAGAGGCCAGGAGGACGCCAAGGATGATACCGGCCAGCAGGTGGGCCAGGATATACATTGATGAAAAGAGATTTCGCGGGAAGTTGTAAGAAGGTTCGTGCAGTGAGACGAACTTTCCGGGAGAGAGAAAAAGGAATAAGAAGCCCCCCGTTTACAGTACGGCGTCACCCTCTTTACTCCTCCCTCCCCCCGACCCCTCTCTGCCCATCCGTGTTTACGAGGGGAGATGGCTTTTAGTGAGAAATAATGATGGTGACGGAAGCTGAAAAGATTCCGGTTCTTCTCCCTGTACAGAAACTCAATAAAAAGAATTATTTTTATCTCAAAATACCGGGTATTTTCGGAAAATAACTGATTGTATCAATATTTTCCATCCAGGCGGACATCGGTTCCGGTGGAACCGGATCAGTATGGGAATCGGGGGCCATATCGAGGTTATTTCGGACTTCAATCCCTGTTCGATCGGAACAACCGGTGATCATCATGTTTCGTGATGCACCAGGCAGGACCGAAGGGTATCCGAAACCGTTTACTGAAAAAAAGGGATTATTTTCTCCTCAACATGAGGAGCGCACCAACCAGCCCGACGGCACCAAGCACCAGCCCGGCCGGCAGCGGTCCCTGGGTCGGCGCCGTGGTTGCAGCCGGAGTCATGGTTGCCGAGACCGGGGTGTTCTGGTTGGCCTGAACCATGATGGTGGCCTGCCAGTCGGTGTAGCCCGGGTTCTTCAGCAGGATGACATGACTTCCGGGCGAGACCGAGGGAAGGGTCACGGGGGTGACCCCGAGGTAGACATCGTCGAGGAAGACCTGGGCACCCGCGGGTGTGGAGCTGACCGATACCGTGCCGGTGCCGGGTGACAGGGTGGGGGTTGGGGTGGCGACATGGAGGGTCTGGGTGACGGTGGTGGTGACGCCGCCGGTCACATCGACGTTGCCGACCCAGTCCGCAAAGCCGGAGAGGGAGAGGCGGACCTGGTGGACGCCGGGCATGAGTCCGGAGGCCAGTGCCGGGGTGATGCCGTAGTACACGCCGTCAACATAGGCGCTCGCCCCCTGCGGTGTGGTCACCATGTAGATAGTGCCGGTGTTCGGGGCGATTGGCGAGAGCGTGGCCGAGACCCGGGTGGTGCTGCCGGCCGAGACGGTGACCGTCTTGGTCCAGCTGGTGTAGCCGGGCATGCTCACCGCGAGCTGGTGCGAGCCGGCATTGACGTTGGTGAAGGTGCAGGGGGTGGTCTGGCTGTAGTGGCCGTCGAGGACCGCCGAGGCCCCGGAGGGATTGGATTCAACGTAGACCGACCCGTACTGCTGGAGGGGGGTGAGGTAGGCGTTCACCGGGATGGTCTGACCGTCGGCCGGGTTGCCGGAGAGGCTGGTGGACCAGCTTTCGTATCCGGAGAGGGAGAGCGACACGGTGTGGCCGGGGGTGCCCTCGGACGCCACCTGGACCGTCACCGGGGAGAGCCCCTTGTAGGCACCGTCAAAGTACACGCTCGCCCCGGAGGGGACGGATGAGATGGCATAGTAGCCCTTCCCTCCGCCGATGAGGGTGGTCGGCTGGGTGACCGGGATGAAGACCAGGTCGGCATGGATGGTGAGGGTCTCCCCTTCCGCGGGGTTGCCGTAGTAGGAATCCTCCCAGTCATGATAGCCGGACTTGGTCAGCCGGATGGTGTGGGAGGGATTCCCGGTGACTGCGACCTCGAAGGTGACCGGGGAGGTTCCCTTATAGGACCCGTCGAAGTACACGGACGCTCCCGAGGGGGTCGAAGTGATCTCAAAGTAGCCGGTATCTCCGCCGACAGCAGCGGCGGAAGCGATAAGGGAAAGCCCGCAGATGAGGACAAAAATGACCGACCTGCGGATGAAGGACGAACGGGTAATCACGATAACACCGTAAAAAAAGGATTGGTGCGGGACCATAAAAGGCATGCGGAATACGGTGAACCGGAGTCAGGCCTTTCATCCAGAGGAACCAGGTCAGGATAGAGCGACCTGCGGCCTCACCGTAATCCACAGGTGCAGGTCCCTGTAGCTGGCGTTGATCCGCTCCTGCCCGGTCACATCCGGGGATGATACCGTTTCATTGAACAGCAGGAACTGGAGCCGGTTGAACTGCCGGTCATCAACGGTGAAATGGTAAGAAAATTCCCGTGTCTCGTTGTGGGCTAATGTCGCGGTGAACGAGTCGATCAGCCGGTACGCATGCACGGACGAGGTGTTTGTCGATGTATCAAAGGTCATGTTCAGCAGTATGGTCTCGACGGTATAGGTGACGTTCCGGTACTCGTGGTTGCCGATGCCGATGATCAGGAACTGCTCCTCACCGGCCGGGAACCGGGTCGGGTAATCGGCGGCCTTCCCGCCCGCTCCGAGGATGTAGAACTCGGTGAACTTCTCCCCTTCCTTGGGGACGACGATCACGTAAACGGTGGTGCCTATTGCAGCGACGATGGCGATGATGAGGATGACCGAGAGCGCCCGGTCCAGGCGAGACTGGCCGGGCTCAAAGAGCTCTGACCGGGTGCTCCCGGCCAGTGCCCGGAATGGGACCACAAAGCGCTGCTCGACAGGCAGGAGCGATCGCCGGTACTGGGCGATGACCAGCATCGCCGAGGTGAAGATGACCAGCGAGACCACGATGGGATCGAGGCGGATGCCCCACGGGGTATAGTTGAGGACGAGCCCGATCAGCGGGACCACGGCGATGGAGAGTCCGAAGGAGAGGGCCAGTCGCTCGATGCCGTCCAGATCCTCCCTCCCCGGGAAGAGAGCAGCGATCAGCACGTATCCCGGAATGAAGAGGATCATGGGGAGGGCGAAGACCACCCGGAGAAATGACTGGTTCAGGACCGGGACGTAGATGCAGAGGACGGCCGCAACCATCCAGGTGGCAACGAGGACGAGGTCTTTTGCCAGGTTCGCCGGGTCGAACGCATCGAGAACCTGGTCGGTGAGCGGTGTATCGGGCACGGGAATCGTCTTTTCTCTTTTTAGATTGCCACCGATGCATGATAAGGGATACCGCTCTGCGTCAGGGAATGATAAATTTTAGCAATTATCTTCCAACACCCCACACTTAAGGGTAATTACCGGATGCCAGTCCATGCTGTTCACGGCTACTGCGAAGAATGCGGATGTCATACCTGCCTGTACATGATCATCGACCCCCCGGATACGGCCTGGTTTCTCTGCAGGGACTGGGTCTCCGCAAAAGCACACCAGGCCGATGGACCCGGTGTCGCCAGCATTCCTGAGCCAGATCCCTGAGCCAGATCCCCGAC
>DANP01000008.1:66300-70861 GCA_002499905.1 Methanolinea sp. UBA277 | reverse complement strand
CAGATCCCTGAGCCAGATCCCCGTCAGATCCTTGAGCCAGATCCCCGATTGATCGCTGAGACAAATCCACGACTGATCCTGGTCAGACCACGCTCACAAGAGTCACCCTGATGATCGATCCCTTTACCCGGACCTGGAGACCCGTTTCTCTTCATTGAACGAGCAGGTGTTGGCCTCCCCACCTACTTCTGTCTCATGGCAATAACGGCAAAAGCAGTGAGTACAAATGCCAGGAACAGGGGGGCCGGGAATGGCGTCCTGGTGGCGGGAACCGGCGTCTCCGGGATCTCGAGCGTCATCAGGCAGTATTCCCCTGGTTCCCGGACAGGGGCGGTGATCACGGCCACGCCATCCCGCACCAGGATCCTGCTCGGGAGCATTTCCCAGGAGCCGTCTTTCGCATGGGCGATGAAGAGGGTATGCCGATCAAGGTCTGCGGCGATCGTGCCGGGTATGGTGATAGTGAGCATTGCATCACTCCCGAGATCGGTACCGGATGATACAACCTGGTAAGACCTGGTCACCGCCTCCCAGCCATCGGGAACGCCGACGGGCTTCAGCACCAGCAGCCGGGTGTAGGAATCGGAGGTGCCGGTCAGCCAGGCGATACCATCCGGCGACACCGTTCCCCGAACCACGGAACTGGCCCCGCCACCTATGGTTATCAGTTCATTGAGGTATTCGGTCCCGTCGATCAGGGTGATGATGCGGACCTGCCCGGACCGTATGCCGTCGATGGAGAATGACAGGGTTGCATCCCGCGGGCCCTGTTTGATTCCTTTCAGCTGGATGACGCTGCTCACCGGCTGGTCGGGGGAGAGAGGGGTTGCTTCGAGGCGGATATACGCATAGGTCCCGGATGAGATATTCCTCACTTCCTTCCGCGAAAAGATGCCGTCGGGCGGATATGCTTCCACGGTGGCGATGGTATCCCCTTTCTTTACTTTGAATGCAGCGTGCCGGCTGTTCGCGACATTTACCAGGATCTCTCCGTTGACCAGGGAGAAGGGGATCTCAAACTCCGTGAGCTGGAAGGTCAGGTTTCCTCCGGGATCTGCCGGGGAGATGCCTTCGGTGAGCAGTGTAAAATCGCTTCCGTCGGGGAGATCGGTAATCTCGACGAAGATCTTCTCTCCCGGTCCGACCTCTGTGGGATGGAGAGCGACCGAGAGGGCCCCGGCTGCACCCGTGCAGGAAATGATGGTTGCCACGAGCAACGCTACGGAGATGCGGGAAAGGCTGCCCATTCCTGATCTCCCTGTTGGAACAGATAACCCATAAACATAACCCGGTTTCTCCGGAATCGGCCGGTACGGGTGAAATTTCCCATCCACCGGGGAGGAAAACGTATATATCCGGCTACTCCTATGTTCCTTGTATCCCTAAGGGAATTTGATTGCCATGAATATCAGAATCGTGAGGACCGCGCTCGTGCTCCTGTTGTGCACGTTCCTCTGTGTGGGCGCGGCAAGTGCATTTAGCAGTTTCTGGATAGACCAGGCGAAGAAGAACATCCCGAGCTACTACATGCCATGGCCGGGCACGCCCGCTGACCAGATCATCGTCCAGAGGTTTCCGGTATTCATCAAACCGGGCGATGAACTGGTGTTCGCCATCAAGGGGGATATGAAAGAGGGTCAGAAGCTGGTCTTTGCAATTCAGAACGGGCAGTTCATAACCAACGGAAAGGAATTCGTCTTCACTATCACGGACGTACCGATCCCGGCAGTGGCGAAGAACGTGAGCCCGTATGTAGAAGTGCAGCCGGTCAGCCGGCTCCGGATCGAACGAATGGAGGGTGGAGAGATCGCCACCCTGGAGAGCAGCAGTCCCGATGCCAAGGGAAAGATCATCCTCACCGTCTCAGGTATCAACGAGGATACACAGGTCCACGACACCATGTCCGTGAGGGGTACACCGACCAATCCCCGGATCGTCATGAACATGCGTCTGGAAGGAGTGCTGATGGAGGATCTCCACAACATGAGGATCCCGTTCCGCATCGCGGAATCTGACACCGGATCCTTTACGCTCGTCATGTCCGTTGACGGGAATGAGAAGCTCCGGCAGCGGATATACGTCCTCTGAACCCCCCCGTCACTTTTTTTCTTCCTGGCCCCGGCTCCCTCCCGCCGCCATCATTCCCCGATGGTATGGTAAAATTCAAAGAAGCTATAGTGCGGCACCCTGACCGGGGTGACCTGGTACCCGTTATCCTCGAGCACCGTCAGGATCCTCTCCTGGTGCTCACGGCTGCGCACCTCCATCTCCAGCGCAATCCGGACGATGTGGAGGGGCAGGTCGGGCGACCCCCGCTCCTGTTCAACCCGGACGATAACCCCGTTCTCCCGGGCGAGGAGGGTGAGCAGGGACGGGAGCGACTGCGGACCTTCGGGGAGCTCGATGATGCACTGCATGATCCGGCCGGCCTCAAAGAGGCCTTTCCTGAGGATCTTCTCAAAGAGGAAGGCGTCAACATTGCCCCCGCCGATGACCAGCACGATTTTCTCTCCGGCCCGGTAGGGGACCTTCCCGGAGAGGAGTGCGGCCAGGGGAGCGGCACCGGCACCCTCGGCGAGGACTTTCTTTCGTTCGAGCAGGGCGACGATCGCGCTCACGATCTCATCGTCATCGACCAGGACGACCTCTTCGATGAGGTCGCGGATCACGGGATAGGTGTGAACGCCGGTGCGGGTGACGCGGATGCCGTCGGCGATGGTCGGATGGGATTCGATGGTGACCGGTTCTCCGGCCCTGAGCGCATCCACCGCCGAGGGACAGGCCGATGCCTGCACCCCGACCATCCGGACAGCAGGCCTGCTCTCCTTCACCGCCGTGGCGATACCGGCGATCAGCCCGCCGCCGCCGACCGGTGCGATCACCGCATCCACGTCCGGGAGGTCCTCGAGGATCTCGAGCCCGA
Source organism: Methanolinea sp. UBA277 (assembly GCA_002499905.1). Taxonomy (GTDB): domain Archaea; phylum Halobacteriota; class Methanomicrobia; order Methanomicrobiales; family Methanospirillaceae; genus UBA9949. Next base: position 67,938 of record DANP01000008.1, on the reverse strand, counting down.
CAGTCCCCTGCCCGGTGATGACCGCTTCATCATCGTAGGGGTGGATGAAGGTCATATCCCCGGATTCTGCGAGCGCCATCGCGTGCTCGATACTCTCCTGGAGGGAGGACCCCTCAAGGAGGATGGTAGCGCCGTACCCCGCGGTCGCTTCCTGTTTGCTCGGTGAGACCCATACCGGCATCACAATGGTGGCAGGCACCCCGGCAATACCTGCGGCGACCGCAACCCCCTGGGCATGGTTCCCTGCCGAGGCTGCAATGACCCCGTTCTTTCCGATCTCCGATCGTTTCGAGAGGATCCGGTAGGTCGCTCCCCGGACCTTGAACGATCCTGCTTTCTGCATGGTCTCCAGCTTGAGGAATACCTCTGCACCGGTCATCGTGGAAAAAGTCGGGGAATATACGAGCGGTGTCCGGATGATCTTTCCCCGGAGGAGCTCTGCGGCCTGCGTGATCGCGGCAAGGGTCACCATATGAAGCGTATCTGGGATGTTGCTGCTTTTATGGATTTGGGCGGGATAGCGCTCTGCGGAGGTGGTCGGGGTCGTGGAGATGCGTGCCGGGGGAATCCGGAAAAAGAGATTGCGGCTTCAGGCCGCCGGTGAGGCCTTTTCCCGGATGACCTCCCCCATGCACTGGAGCTCCTGGCCGAGCAGCCGGATGATGTCGTCCATGGTGATGATGCCGACCAGCTTCCCGTCGCCGTCAACGATCGGGAGCCTGCGGATTCCCTTATCACGGACGCACTGCAGGGCCTCGTACAGGCCGGTGTTCTCTTCAACTACCACCAGGTCTGTTGTCATCACCTCGCGGATCTTTGTGGTCTTCGGATTGCGGTCGGGGGCCATGACCCGGGTGACCAGGTCCCGGTCGGTCACAATCCCTATCGGGCAGCAGTCATCGGTCATGATCACCACGCTCCCTACATTCGATTCAGACATCAGCCGCGCAACTTCCCGCACGCTCGCTTCGGGAGACGCCGTCACCACCGCTGTCCTGCAGCACTCAAATACTGGCATGTTCCGATCCCTCCTCTCAAACGGGAGAGTGGTGGGAGGGAGGGTATTTAATAATTCCCTGCCGTTCGGGAATGTGCTATGGAGAAGCGATCCCTGGTAGTCCTCCTGTGCGTGGTGGTGGCAGTGGTGGTAATTGCGGCGGCGACTTCGCTGTGGCTGCAGAAAGGTGGAAACGGGTCTGCCCTTCCCCTGGACTCTATCCGGCTGCCGCCTGGTTTCCGTATCGAGGTCTACACTGCTGATGTGCCGGGCGCCCGCTCGATGACCCCCGGGCCGGAGGGCATTATCTTTGTCGGGACCCGGGGCGAGGGAAAGGTCTACGCGGTGATCGATCAGGATGGTGACCAGGAGCCGGATGTGGTGGAGACCATCGCCGAAGGCCTCTTCCTCCCGAACGGGGTGGCCTATCGGGACGGATCGCTCTACGTCGCGGAAGTGAACCGGGTCATCAGGTTCGATGATATCGCGGACCGGATAACCAATCCCCCGGAGCCGGTGGTGATCAGGGATGATTTCCCGGATGATGCTACCCATGGATGGAAGTTCATCGCGTTCGGCCCGGACGGGATGCTCTATGTCCCGGTCGGGGCGCCCTGCAATGTCTGCGTGCGGCCGGATCC
>DANP01000008.1:14064-66258 GCA_002499905.1 Methanolinea sp. UBA277 | reverse complement strand
GGGGAGCTCTGGTTCACCGATAACGGCCGGGACTGGATGGGGGACGACCTCCCGCCTGATGAGCTGAACCATGCCGCTGTTCAGGGTATGCATTTCGGATTCCCGTACTGCCACGGGCAGGGAATCCCGGATCCCGATCTTACCACGGACGGCTCCTGTGAGGAGTTCACCCCGGCGGCCCAACCACTCCCCGCCCACGTGGCTGCGCTCGGGATGCGGTTTTACGACGGCAAAATGTTCCCGGAAGAATACCGGGGACAGATCTTCATCGCCGAACACGGCTCCTGGAACCGGGTGGTGCCCACCGGCTACCGGCTGAGCATGGTCCGGCTGGAGAACGGGGCGCCGGTCTCCTACGAGATATTTGCAGAAGGATGGCTCACGGGCGGGCTTTCATGGGGCCGGCCTGTCGATGTGCTGGTCATGCCGGACGGCGCGCTGCTGGTCTCTGATGACCGGGCCGGGGCAATCTACCGGATCACCTACGGGTGATTCCGGATTCGGGGAAAACCAGTAATAAATCCTTTCTGACCATTCCCTGAGCCGGTATCGCCCTATCAGACACTCATCTCCGGCTTTCTCCCGGTAATATTCCCGGGTTTGCCAGATCCGGAAACCCATTATATTTTCCGAAAAGAGATAGGTAAAGACAATTGGTGACCCTGCTCTCCCGCTTCCAGAAGTATGCCCTGACAGCCCTGGCCCTGCTCATGGCCACCGATGTAGCCATCAGCTCCTGGGGGGTGCTCTTCTCTCCGGTCTTCATCGAAGCAAACGCCCTGTTTGCACAGTTCATCGATTACCCGCTCCGGTTTATCACGGTGATTGGCCTCTCCAAGCTGCTGGTTATTGCCGGTATCATTCTTGTCACCATCTGGTTCAACCTGCGGGAACCTGCCGGCGAGCGCTGGCATGGTGGAGATATCATCTGCTCGACCGCAGCCATCGGGATGGCGGCCATGATGGCGGTACTTATCATCGGCAACCTGCTGCTGGTCTGATCCCGGCACCCTTTCCACGGTTATAAATTTTTCTGCCGATCCGCCTTTCAGTCATCCTTTTCCGATCCGATTATCGACTCTCTCATTCTCCCGGATAGAACGGAAGAACCGTTCCACCACTGCGGTGAGGCCATGACGTTGTTCCCCCTGTTGCCAGTACTATGGCGTCAGTCTGATCGCCCGGAATGTTTCCTGTTGATGAATTTCCAATAGCAAAATGCCCGGGATATTCTCTCTCATGCGCTCAGGGTTATTCTGTAAATCCACAATCCCCCTCAAAAACCGATATAAATCAAAAGACTCCAATATTCTGCTATGAATGGGGGACGTCCGGGATGAAGACCCTGATCCTTGCCGGGGGCAGCGGCACCCGCCTCTTTCCGTTGAGCCGGGGACACTACCCCAAGCAGTTCCTACCCCTCTTTGACTCACACTCGCTCTTCCAGAAAACCCTCCGCCGGGCGCTGATGTTCTCTTCCCCACAGGAGATCGCCGTGGTCACCAACCGGGAGCAGGAATTCATCGTCAGGGACCAGGCGGCGGCTATCGACAGTGACTGCCGCATCCTTGCCGAACCATCGGGAAAGAATACTCTGCCGGCCATCTTCTTCGGCATGCAGGAGATAGAGAAGGAGTTCGGCCCGTCTCATGTTGCAGTCCTCCCTTCGGATCACCTGGTCCACAGCGGGCCCGCTTATGCCGAGGCCTTCAAAAAAGCTGATCGGCTTGCTGAAGACAGGCTGGTCCTCTTCGGGGTGAAGGGGGACACTCCCCATACGGGATACGGGTATATCCGCCCGGGCAGGGAGATCCCGGAGGGGTATACCGTTGATGCATTCACCGAGAAACCGGACCGGGAGACGGCCATGCAGTATCTCCGGGACGGGTATCTCTGGAACAGCGGGATGTTCCTCTTTTCGACCCGGTTATTCTTTGACGAGTGCCGGACTCATGCACCTGCTGTAGCAGATGCCTTCCGGCACCCGATTACTACGGCATATGAAAAAACACCGGCAATTTCCATCGATTACGGACTGATGGAGAAGACCGGAAAGGCGGCGGTAGTGCCGCTGGAGACAGCCTGGAGTGATCTCGGGTCCTTTGATTCGTTCTATGCGGTCTTTGAGAAGAACGAGGATGAAAATGCGGTCAGGGGAGAATACCTGGGGCTCGATTCGTACCGGAACCTGGTCATCGGGGACCGCATGGTGATCACCATCGGAATACAGGATACGGCTATCATTGACACCGGGGACATCACTTTTATTGCACCCCGGGAACGAACAGAAGAAGCGAAACGGGCTGTCGAGATCCTGAAAAAGCGGGGAGACCCCCGGGCTGACAGCCATATGACCGAGCACCGGCCGTGGGGCTCCTTCACCCGGCTCGAGGACGGCCCCTCATACCTGATAAAAAGGATAACCGTTCCGCCCAAACGCCGGCTCTCCCTGCAGATGCACCACCACCGGAGCGAACACTGGGTGGTCGTGCATGGTACGGCGAAGGTGAGTGTCGATGGCGATGAGCGGCTGCTCCGGAAAGGGGAGAGCACCTTTGTCCCGATCGGTTCAGTTCACCGGCTGGAGAATCCGGGTCTCGTCCCGCTCGAGATCATCGAGGTTCAGATCGGGGAGTATATCGGAGAGGATGACATCATACGATTCCAGGATGACTATCAGAGGGAACAGGAGAGGATATCATGACCACCAAAAGAGCATTCGTCACCGGGATAACCGGCCAGGACGGCTCCTATCTCGCCGAGCTGCTGCTCTCGAAGGGCTATGAGGTGCACGGCCTCATCAGGAGGTCGTCGACGTTCAACACCAGCAGGATCGATCATATCTATGTTGACCCCCACGAACGGGGGGCGCAGCTCTTCCTCCACTACGGGGATCTTTCAGATAACGAGATGATCACCAACATCATCTACAACATTCGCCCTGACGAAGTGTATCACCTGGGCGCCCAGAGTCATGTCCGGGTGAGCTTCGACACCCCGGAATATACCGGGAATGTGACCGGTCTTGGGACCACCCGGCTGCTCGAGGCAATTCGGAGGTGTGACACCGGAACCCGGTTCTACCAGGCCTCCTCCTCTGAAATGTTCGGATCTGCGGCACCTCCCCAGAATGAGGAGACCGTCTTCCAGCCCAGGAGTCCCTATGCCTGTGCGAAACTGTACGCCTACTGGATGACCCGGAACTACCGGGAAGGGTATAACCTGTACGCAGCGAATGGCATTCTCTTCAACCACGAGTCCCCACGGCGGGGGGAGACCTTCGTTACCCGTAAGATCACGCGGGGCATTGCCCGTATACTTGCCGGAAAGGAGAAGCACATCTACCTTGGAAACCTCGATGCGCGGAGGGATTGGGGATTTGCACCGGAATACGTGGAGTGCATGTGGCGGATCCTCCAGCAGGATAAACCGGGTGACTATGTCATCGGAACCGGGGAAACCCATTCGGTGAAGGAGTTCCTGCATGCAGCTTTTGCCTACGCCGGACTTGAAGTGGAGGAGTATGTACGGATTGATTCCCGCTATTTCCGACCGACCGAAGTGGAAGTGCTCATTGCTGATCCAGCACGGTCCGAACGGATGCTTGGCTGGAAACCCCGGGTCAAATTTTCAGAACTGGTGAAGATCATGGTGGACTCAGACCTCCGGAGTGCCGGCATTACACCTCCCGGAGAAGGCGATGAAATCCTGGCCCGGGCCTGCCCGGGCAAGTGGTGGGGAGTAGACTGATACTACCTTTTCATGGCAACGATCTGCTTCTACATCAGCGATTATGGCTACGGCCATGCTTCCCGTACCATTGCCCTCATCCGGGAGCTTCTCACAGGCATTCCTGATATCCGGATCATAGTGAAGGGAGACGGCCCCGCACCGTTCATCAGGGAGTCTCTCGATCCTACGCGGGTGACCGTTCTCCGGCAGCAGGAACCGGAGCCGGTGATTGTCGACCTTCCCGGACCCCGTGGTATTGACAGGATGCAAACCGTGAATAACTTTCGTGACTGGATGACCCGGTGGGATTCCCGGATCTCCGCAGAAGAGGACTTCATTTCCGGACAGGGAATCGATCTCGTGATCTCCGATGTCCCCGCCCACCCGATCTCTGCTGCCTCTCGTGCCGGAGTCCCGGGGCTGGTGGTTTCGAACTTCACCTGGGAAGCGATCTATCGCCACCTCCTTCCCGATTCACCGGAAGCAGGGCTCCTTTTCCGCGCCTACCGTGAGGCCGCCCTGGCCTTCGTACTTCCCTTCGAGTACGGCATGGAGATCTTTTCCCTGAGTCGACGGGTCCCCCTCCTGAATCGCCGGATCACGCGGGGCAGGGAGGAAATGCGGAGAAGGTGCGGAATCGCGGACCATGAGGTGCTGGTCTATGTAGGCCCGGGTCTTCCTCTCCGCAAAGATGGAATCCACCCCCCGGGCCGAACAATCCATTATCTCATGTCCTCCCGGGCGGATCCAATTGCGGGACCAGCGAGCCTAACCATCCCTGTCCAGGAGACTGAAACCCAGGATTGGATTGGCATGTGCGACCTTGTCGTAACCAGGTGCGGGTACAGCACCGTTTCCGAAGCAGTGGCGGCAAGGGTTCCCCTGATGGTCTGGCAACGGGACGGGTTTGCTGAAGATCAGGTGATTGCCGCGAACATCGTGAAACTCGGGATCGGAGAGGTCTTTTCTCCTGAAGAGATTCTCTCTCCATCCCGAATCGGGGAAACCATTTCCTGCCTGCCGGAGTTCGGGGAAAGATTTGATAGTCTTCCTCCCCAATTTACCGGTAACGGTGCCCGGGCCATTGCCGGTACCGTGATGGAGTACCTGGTATGACCTTCTGGGACAATAAGCGGATCCTCATCACCGGTGGAGCGGGATTCCTTGGATCACATCTGGTTTCCGAGCTTGAGAACCGGGGGGTCTCCCCCTCCCAGCTTCGCATACCACGGAGCAGGGATACCGATCTCCGGAGATGGGAACACTGTGTCCGGGCGGCTGACGGCCAGGATATTGTCATCCACCTCGCCGCCAAGGTGGGGGGAATAGGGTTCAATCGCGAGAATCCGGCCACCCTCTTCTATGACAACGCCGTCATGGGGATCCAGCTGATCGAGGCCGCCAGGCAGGCAGGGGTTGAAAAGTGCATCGTTGTTGGCACTGTGTGTGCATATCCCAAGTTCACCCCGGTACCATTCTCCGAGGATGACCTCTGGAACGGCTATCCTGAGGAGACCAATGCCCCCTATGGGCTGGCAAAGAAAATGCTGCTCGTCCAGTCCCAGGCATACCGGGAACAGTACGGGTTTAATTCGATCTACCTGCTACCGGTGAACCTCTATGGCCCGGGAGATAATTTTCACCCTGAAATCTCACATGTCATCCCTGCCCTTATCCGCAGGTTTGTTGAAGCGGTTGATGAAGGGAGAGAGACGGTTGAAGTCTGGGGTACCGGTGCAGCCTCCCGGGAGTTCATCTATGTGCAGGATGCAGCCCGGGCAATCGCCATGGCTGCTGAGAAGTATAATGGGCCCAAGCCGGTGAATATCGGTTCAGGAATGGAGATCAGGATCTCCGATCTGGTCACCATGATTGCCGACCTGACCGGATACACCGGGAAGGTGGTCTGGGATACCACCAAACCGGATGGTCAGCCCCGTCGCTGCCTCGATGTCTCGAGGGCGGAGCGGGAGTTCGGATTTGAGGCAGAAAAAAATTTCCGGGAGGGGCTTCAGGCGACAATTGCCTGGTACAGGATGAACAGGTCCCGGTAAACCCTTTTCCTAGCATCCCCTATGTTCTCCCCGGCATCTGGTGATATCTGTAAGTCCGCCTTTATTCATGGAATACCCTCTATTTCTTCCCCGATTCATTTCGGTAATTTTATACCGGCATTTTCATAACCACCTCCCAATGGTTTTCTGGAGGGAAAGCAGGCACTACCTGTGGGTGTTCCTCTGCATTCTCATCGCCATCCATCCGGCAGGTGCCCTGGTGGAGCGGTGGAATATTTCCATTGCCGGCATTTCGGATGTTGCCAGTGCCGATGACGGCTCCCGGGTGATTGTCGGTACGAACACCGGGAACGCGATGGTGTTTGACCAGAACGGGACACTGCTCTGGGAGACACGTGTGCCCGGGACCGTGCTGGTCGGCTGCGTGGGGAACGGGAGCTCGTTCCTGGTAGCGTCCAGGGAAGGGGTAGAGAATAACAAGGGCGCGGTACGCCTCTTCGATGGCACAGGGAACGTGGTATGGTTCCGGAATACCGGCTGGCCGATGGCACTTGACCTATGTCAATCCACCGGCAGGATTCTGATCGGTGATCGTGCCGGCAACCTGCAGGTGATCAACCAGAGCGGCGGGGAGGAAGCGATTTTCAATGATTTCCCCAAGTCGTACCCCATAGCAGCACTCTCGCTATCAGGGGATGGGAAGTATTTTGCGTACACGCTCATGGAACGGAACACGCAGGTTCGGTACATCACGGTATCAAGCGCTTCAAAGAAAGCATTCCAGAAGGCGTATACAGCAACGAGCACCTATGCCGACAATGAGCCCGTGAACCGGATCGTTGTCTCCGGAGATGGTGCATATGTTGCAACGGCCGGAGGGGAAGGCAGCCACGGGATACTCCGCCTGTACGCCAGGAACGGCACCCTGCTCTGGTCAAAGGACACCGGGCAGCTCACCGACATCGCCCTGTCACCGGACAGTTCGCGGATCTATACTGCAACCCGGGATGGTCTGGTTTCCTGTTATTCCCAATCAGGTAACCTCTCCTGGGAATATTCCTCCCCTGCCTGTATCGGAAGCATTTCCCTTGCGAGCGGAGAGAACCTGCTCGCATCAGGATCGCTGGACGGTGATCTCTGCCTGTTCAACGAGTCCGGAACGCTCCTCTGGCACTGCAGGATAACCGACTTCCCAACCGGAGCGGTATCACGGGTGGAGCTGTCAGACCAGGGGAATGCGCTCGTTGCGTTATCCAATGAGAAGAGGATCCGGTACTTCGTGGAAGAAACTGAGCCTGGTGTTGAGGCTGTCTGTTCAGAATACCCGCTGGAGAACACTACCTCCATTCTGCAAGTGGATGATGCAAACAGAACGCTTCAGGTGTCGGATGAAAAGACCTCTCCCTGTTCTTTGTACTGGTTTCCCACAGAAGGCTTCTGGTTGCCGGAACTCGGAAACACTTTTAATTCTTTTCAGGGGCTTTCCCTCACATCCTCAGGCGGAGAGTAGAGCCCGGGACAGACGGAACTGTGCATCGTCTCGCAGCATGAGGGGATGGTGGTTCCCGTCTTCCAAGGAGAGACTTTTGGTTTTTTCGACCCATTCCCGGTCAGACCTCTTTCAGGAGCGTGGTGCCCGGTCAGCGGCCCTGGGCAGCGTGAATATTCCACGCTACCAATCCCTTGTCCGGGCAGGTTTCAACTGCTTCCCGGATACGATGCGCCTCTCTGCTGCCCCTCGTATGGCAGGGAGAAGTGGACCTGCTCGAAGAGCCAGCGGCTGCCGGTGTTCCGGAAGAGAGCAGTCATCCGCCCATGCAGGGTGATCCGTTCCTCTTTGATCCGGACATCGAAGGTAGAGAAGGCGCTGATCCAGGCAAACGGCATCTGGCCGTCAAGTTTCAGGACATCGAAAGAGACTGAGACAGCATCGGCCTGGGCAAGATCCCGCCGAATCTGCTCTCTAAACCGGGTAAAGTCGGGAACGATCTCGTCGGGACCGCTCCCGAACCCCGAGATCCCTGGTGAGGACAGGGAGAGAATGCCCTCGAGGCTCTTTTTAGTGTAGCATTGGGCGTACCTATCGAGCAGGGCGAGGATCTCCTGCTGGTGGTCGGGTGTGAGTGGCATGGGAGAAGAAAAGACGGGCAAGATGAAATGGTTTCTCATCACACACTCGCAGTCGCGGAGGCAGACCGGGTGGTTTACTGTACTGACAGGCATACCGGGCAGCTGAGCTGGAGAGCGATGGAGCAGAAACTCCCTTCCCGGAAGCCTGTCAGATACCGCTCAGTATGGTACTGTAAAGCTTTCGATTCACAGGATACTGCCGGAGCTGTTCCGGTCCTCCCCGAGTGGATGAGGATGCGGGGGTTACATCGCCGGTGAGTGCATACTCTGCAGCGTCCTCTCCGCGTGGATGAGGATACGGGTAGTGACGAGATCGGGTTTTAATTCCCGATATTGTCCTCTCCGCGGGGATGAGGATACGGGATTCTGGTGGAGAGACGATATCAGGGAATACCAGGCATCGCCTCTGTCCCGGGAGAACCAGTCCTCTCCGGCCAGTCTCGTGTTCTGCAGAATCTTCACGATAGGTTCACCGGCATGGCCATCCCCGCAGGGATTCCTCCAGTTGGTTGTTCTGTCGATCATCTCAATCGCTTTCTTCACAATGGATCTTGGAATCTGGCTCCAGTAATTCGAAGCAGAGGCATTTCCGCATCCATCTCCCAAGCTATATTTACCCATCAGCCCATGCTGTAATACGATGGGTATGACTGATGGAAGGGGATTATCTCGACCAGCCCTGCTGCTGTCCGTTCTGCTGCTCTGCGTGATTATTTCAACGGCAGGCGCCGAGGTGGTCGCGACGGCTGCCGCCCAGCCGGCAACGGTGACAGCGACAGGATGGTACGAGCAGGGGAACAGATACGTTAACGAGGGAAGGTATGACGGGGCACTCTATGCCTACGACATGGCCATCGCGCTTAACCCGGACTTTGCGAGAGCGTACTTTACCAAGGGGCAGGTGCTGGCCACCATCGGTCGCCATTCCGATGCCCTGGGGGCCTATGAGAAAGCCATCGCGCTTGACCCGGCTCTGGCGCCGGTCATCGACAGCTACCTCCAGACATCTGAGAAGATCGTCTATCCCGACATCCCCAGCGGGTCCCTGATCACCGGCTACTGGGTCTCGGGGTGGAACTACCTGGTCATCGACAACCGGCTGGGAACCTCTGACCTGGTGGTAGCCCTTGCCCCGGCCGGATCCAATGGTGCAATCACTGCGGTCTACGTGAAGAAGGGATTCTACCATGCATTCGACGGCATCGTTCCGCCGGGGACCTATGCGATCTACGTCACCTACGGCAACCGATGGAATGCCCAGGAGGAACGGTTTGAACAGAACGCCGGCTACCTCCGCTGGGCCCTCCCCCAGTACTTCCCGGGAACGCTGGGATACGGGTACACCATGACCTTCATCGGCCAGCTGTACCAGCCGTCCTGGTTCTTCTACAACCTGGAACCAATCCCCGAATCTGCATTCCCGAAGCTGTGACAGGTATGGACAGCGACGATATCAAACTGATCGAGGATAAGCTCTCCCTCATCGAGTCAAACCTCCGGGCCATCCGTGAGTACCTCGACGAGCGGATCGAGGAGGTCGAAGAGCTCGAAGACGAGATCATGGGTATTGTGAGAAAGCAGAAGTAGACAGACCTGAACTCTCCTTTTTACCAACCGGTTAGAGAAGTCATTCCCTCCGCGATAAATCTGTCGTCAAATCACAGTTTCCCCCGCAGAGTCGTTATATATGTAGGATTCCAATGTATCCTCACACTGGTCACCAGCAGGGGACCATTTCCATGTCACCCCCGTAGTGTAGCGGTCAATCATGCAGGACTTTGGATCCGGCGACGGCGGTTCGAATCCGCCCGGGGGTATTACAACCAGAGGTAATATTCGCTTCTTTTCTCATCCGCGCACATTTTCGCCCCTGCGACCCCACGACTTTATCCTGACAGATGAACGCTCGACCGTGCTCGTCTCCGCTCCTTTCCGTTCGCTCCTCCTCACGTCCGGTGCTCCTCCAGGAAGCTCTGCTCACACCGCCTCACTGTTCTTTCTTCCTATACTAAGCATCATATAGACGCCCGTGGTTTCGTCGCCAGCTCCTCACCACCGGCTGCAATAACCCGCACCTCGCAGACCGTTAAGACGGCCCGCTTCGGTGCTGTATTCCGGATCGCGGCTGATGATCAGTGACTCGCAGCGCCCGACGTCATGCTGATGCACTCGGTAACCGGCGCTGCTCGGGCCGCTGTGGCCTGTCTTTTCAGGGGAGTGTGCTGACACCGGTTCACTTTCACTCTCCCTGTGGCCGAGTCTGTTGAGTCTGAAAATTGAATCCTCAATCATGGGTGAGGACCATCTTCCAATCAAGTGCCCAAGCTGCGGATCGGCATTAACCTCACTTCTTATTGACTCCGATATGTGGGAGTGTCATTATCATCTCTGTCGAGCTGTCTTTCCAATTTTCTATCACCGGGAAAAGGGCCGGACGGCTTTGGTCGCGGAGGAAGAATCCCAATACCTTGTGAATCGAGGAAGGAACAAATCGAAATCTCTTTTATAAAGATTATACAATCCAGTTCTGTTCTGTAATGGCCATTCAACCCGTCTAGTGCACCGTGGGATTCCTTATCCGGAATCTCATGATAGATGGGTTCCGTGCAGGACAACCCTCCGTGCGAGTACTGCAACTCGCGCCACCTTGAATGCCTGGTCACCTTGGTCCCCCCTTTTCACCGAGGTGACAGGACATAATTAATCCCCTGTCCCTTCTCTGCGTGTTGCTGAATAAATCAGGACGACTGCGCAGCCAAGTGGGTGGTTCTTCTCTTCTACTGTATTACATTGCCCGAATTTAGGGAACTCAACCACTTTTTTTCTGCCCCCTGAAAAGGGTAGATCTTATGCAATAGGTTTGCACAGGCACCAATCGAGGCGGAATTTTATGAACCAAAATATTTTTAATCTATCACGATTAATCATGATAGAATATTCGTGAAGGTGGTGAATCCGTAAAGGAGCAGTTTACCGCGAAATGAGAAAAAAAAGAGAATCCTAGGGTTCTCTTCATGTGCATGTATCGAAGAAGTCTTTTGACTTCTGCATTATGTGTGACCAGGTTTCCCTGCAAACCCTTGTGCGACTGTAGTGCAGATACCGGAAGGTATGCTCGGTCAAAAGAAGTCAATATCAAGATGCCGGATATCAGGAATGCCAGATGGATCTGATGAAATCAGGTTCAACAGTTGTGTAATCATTACCGGACAAAGGTGCGAAAAGAATGAAGGAATCATTTGATGTCAAATTAGTGGAAAACGAGAAGTACTACACGCCGGATGCTACATACAAGCAAAATTCCTGGCTTGGAGACTACCAGAAAGCATACAATGAATTCCTTGCGGATCCGGATGCATTCTGGAGCAAAATGGCTCAAGATCTCGAATGGATTCAGCCATGGGACGCCGTTCTGGACTGGAATTACCCGTATGCGAAGTGGTTCACCAACGCAAAACTCAACATTACGGCTAACTGTCTTGACCGCCAGGTGAAGAACCAACGGCGCAACAAGGCAGCATTGATCTGGAGAGGGGAGCAGGGGGCAGAGAAGATCTATACCTACCAGCAACTGCTCTCACAGGTGATGCGGTTTGCAAACGCTCTGAAGAAAATCGGCGTCACGAAGGGAGACTGTGTCTGTATTTATATGCCCCTCGTGCCTGAACAGATCATCGCGATGCTCGCTTGCGCACGTATCGGGGCTGTTCACAGTGTTGTGTTCGGAGGTTTTGGTGCGGCAGCCCTGAATATGCGGATTCAGGATGCCGGTGCAAAAGTGGTCATCACCGCAGATGTCAGCCTGCGCCGTGGCAAGGCAATACAGTTAAAGTCAATTGTTGACGAAGCAATCGATACTGCTCCTACTGTGGAGCATGTTATCGTATTGAGACGAAAGGAACCTTTCGTGGAGCTCCAGCCTGATCTCGAACTTGATTTTTACGAGATTATGGAGGATGTGCCCGCAGAATGCCCTGCAGAAGAGCTGGATGCCGAAGATCCATTCTTTATTCTGTATACGAGCGGGTCAACCGGGAAGCCAAAAGGCATCGTACATACCTGTGCCGGGTACATGGTGGGAACCTATTACACCAGCAAGTACGTCTTCGACATAAAAGACGAGGATATCTTCTGGTGTACAGCAGATCCGGGCTGGATTACCGGCCACAGCTACATCGTGTACGGGCCGCTTGCTACCGGTGCAACGGTCTTCATATCTGAACTGACTCCGGATTATCCCGACGCAGGCAGCTTCTGGAAACTGGTCGAGGAGCAGAAGATCACCATCTTCTATACTGCTCCAACAGCAATCCGCATGTTCATGAAAATGGGCGAGAGCTGGCCGAACAAATACGACCTGAGTTCACTACGGATCATCGGTTCCGTCGGGGAACCCCTGAACCCTGAGGCTTTCGAGTGGTACTACCACACAATAGGGAAGGACAGATGCCCGATCGTTGACACCTGGTGGCAGACCGAGACCGGTATGCAGATGATCACCACCATGATAGGCGAGCCGATGCGCCCGGGCTTTGCAGGAAAACCGATTCCGGGCGTTAAAGCCGACGTCGTCGATAAAAATGGTAAATCCGTGCAGCCGGGAACCGGGGGATTCCTTGTCATCAAATCACCGTGGCCATCCATGCTGCGGACCGTGTACAAGGACGATGAGCGGTACCGGAAATACTGGGAGACCATTCCTGACTGCTACACTGCTGGCGATCTTGCGGTGAGGGGCAAAGACGGATACATCATGATCCTTGGCAGGTCTGACGACATTATTATCGTCGCCGGTCATAACATCGGGTCAGCAGAAGTGGAGAGCGCACTTGTGTCCCACCCGGCGGTTGCCGAAGCTGCGGTGATCGGCAAGCCGGACCCGGTGAAGGGCAACTCGATCAAGGCATTCGTGATCCTTCGGATCGGGTTCCAACCGGGCGACAAGCTTAAGCAGGACCTGATGTATCACGTGAGGATGACTCTGGGACCCATCGCTATGCCACAGGAGATCGAGTTTGTCGATAAGCTGCCAAAGACCCGCAGCGGCAAGATCATGCGGCGGGTGCTCAAGGCAAAGGAGCTCGGCATGGATCCCGGTGACATCTCAACGCTGGAGGAATAAACCATTCAAATTTTTCAATCACGGGTGAAGGATCATGCAGGGTAAACCGGTTGGTGAAGATGCATCCCTATTCGGGATGCCTTGAGAGCGGCATTGGATCATAAAGGTCAGATTCGCTATGCACTCGATCCCGCCCGGGCACAGGCATTTTCCGATGATGGGGAGGAGTGCACGATGTGCGGGGAATTCTGCGCAATCAGGATTATGCTGGAGATTTAAATCGGTTGAAAGTCGCGTGGACAAAATAAGACAACAAGTGATAGTTTTTTCATTGGCAGGTTGTTGTCTCATCCATACATTATACTTTTTTTTGTTCACCCATTCCCCGCCCTTTCGTCGCGCCGGGGGATAGGCAAGTATCCTCCCCTCTCTCATCAGCCTCCGGGCCGGGCTCCTCCTCTCCCTGAAGGTAGAGGCAGTTGTCATCTTGGATCAGAAGGGAAGACTTGATAAATCCCATCTCACTCGCCGCTGTCACCTGCACGGTCAGGATGAATCCTTTCGCATGCTGAACATCACATCATCCGGGGAGAAGATACCCTCAATGGTTTTTGTCCCGGGGCTCACGTTCATTCGAAAAAAATTATGATATCCGAACGAGTATTCCGGACATTCAGGTATACGCCCGTATCATACTGAATAACGTAGCTTTTGTGGAACAGGATGGAAGTTTCACGCTCGTATAAACGGGGCATCGTTTGGGTGGACAGTTACTGGGATAGTGGGGGCACTCGAGACAGATACGGATCAACTTCTCCTTATACTGTTCCACGGCTTTTTCTGTGAGCTGGGCTAGGTTATTCATTGCCTGCACGGTAGCATATATGGAGGAGATTATAAAACTTCATATCGTGGAAGGGGTTTTTTGAAAAGGCCTGGATATTTCCCCAGCGGCTCCCTTTTATAGAAAATCGCCAACCCTCTCATTGTACCTAAGAATATGAGGTGTACAGAATAGGTATGTTGAAAGAATTCATGGACTTCCTCTATGAGTAAAAGGACATCGGACTGACAATTGCCTTCATTATCGGCGTTGCCGCTACGGCACTCGTGAAGTCATTGGTTGACAACATCCTAATGCCGGTTATTACGTTCTTTATCCCCGGTGGCGAATGGCAGACTGCCACACTCACCATCGGGCCGATTGTCATCTCCTGGGGAAAATTCCTCGTCGACTTGATCTACTTCATTATCGTTGCTGTGATCGTGTTCCTGATCGCCAAGAAAGTGCTGAAGGAAGAGAAAGTTACCAAAAAATAACCTCATTTTTCCCGCTTGTATCCGCCCCCTTCCGCCCGGATGAGTCTCCCGATGAATGCCCGTGCCCAGAGGTAACCGACCGAACCCCCGAGGATGTTTCCGGCAACGATGCCGAGGTAGACTCCCGGTTCCCCGAACCCGAAGACGATCCCCAGCAGGTAGGCGAAGACCGCGATGAAGACCAGGTTCCGGAGGATGGTGATCACGAGTGAGGTGAGGCCGCGCCCGGTCCCCTGGAAGACCGATGAGGAGAACATGCCCAGCGGTGCGAAGGGGTAGAAGAGGCACATGGTCTGGAAGAAGAGGATGAAGCCCGGAATGAGATGGGCGCTCTCCGGGGAGTAGGTGAACATCGCGGTGATCTGGGGAGCGAGCAGGTAGGTGAGGGCACTGGTGGTCAGGGCTATGATCACGCCGATAGTCGTGGCGTACCGGTGCACGACCCGGATCTTCTCATACTCGCGTGCCCCATAGGCAGCCCCTGCAACCGAGACCACCGAGGTGGCGATGCCGATCAGGGGGACGACCGCAAACATCACGATCCGCCACCCGGAGGTATAGATTGCAACGGCGTCGGTGCCGGCGATGGATACCAGGATGACATTGATGATGATCACCACGATCGACATCAGCAGGTACTCGAGGCTGGCGGGGAGTCCAACTCCGAGGATAGCGCGGAAGGTCCGGGTGTCGGGCGAAAATGCACGGAGTGAGATGCTCACATAGGTATCCTGTTTGACGAAGAACCAGTACACGAGCACCACCATGACCGAGGCGATGGAGATGACCGTGGCATATGCCGCCCCGGCCACCCCGAGCCCTGCCCAGTAAATCAGGATCGGGTCGAGGATCAGGTTGAGGATGGAGGATGCGGCCATGGCATACATGGTCCGTTTGGTATCACCTTCCGCCCGCAGGATGGCGTAGGTCATGTGCACGGCGAGGAAGAAGATGGTCCCCATGAAGACGATACTCCCGTACTCGACCGCGAGATCGGTGACCGGTCCTGCGCCGAGCATGACGACGATGGGGCGGAGGAAGAGCACGAGGATCGCCATCAGCACGGCAGACACGCCGAAGGCGAGGACAAGGGCATGGTTTGCCGCGCTGTCTGCACCCGGCTTGTCCCGTGCCCCGATTCGCCGGGCGACGACCGAGCTGGCGCCTGCCCCAAGCCCGTTCGAGAGCCCGATCAGGATCATGAAGAGCGGGGCGATGAACCCGACACCGGCCAGAGCGTCGGCCCCGAGCCCGGCAACCCAGATGGCATCGGCCAGGTTGTAGACCGCCATCAGGAGCATGGCGATGATCATGGGGCCGGAGAGTTTCCGGATCGCGGTCTTCGGGTCCCCCCGAAGGATGCTGACCCCGCGGGTCACCTCCTCTTCAAACGCGGTATCATGCACCGGGGCCGCGGTCTCACGAGCAGTCATGGCCGGCTCCCGTTCCCGCAAGAAGGATACTGTGTTCTGCAAGAATACGGAGCAGCCGGATTACGTCGTCCCGTTCCTGTTCCGGGAGTACGGCGAGCAGTTCCTCCTCCCAGGCGGCCTCAATCGCAAGGATCTCATCCATGACTCCTCTCCCCTTTCCGGTCAGAAAGAGCCCGTAGGCGCGGCGGTTGCCGGGATCGATTCTCCGGCAGACAAAGCCGTCGTCCTCGAGGCGCCGGACTGCCCGGGCGATGGTCGCCTTATCGAGGTGGAAGTGGCGGGCAAGCGTCTCCTGCGGGATCCCTTCCTTCCGGGAGAGAAACATGAGGATGGGGAACTGGCCGGCAGAGAGGCCGAGCGGCTTTAACCGGATATTCAGCGCGATGACGTGGTTGCGGCGGATGAGGGAAATGAGGGCTCCGAGGGGCATATCCGGGTACATGGATGTTCCCTATGAACTGGAGCAGATCCGGATATCAAAGTTGTTATTGCAACTGTTGCATAATCAACAATATTGATATCAGCAACCATGGCGGTGGCCGATCGCGCCTCACCCGTGACAGTGCGCTCCAGGTCACCACTGAACTCTGTTGCCGGTATTAATGCGCTGGTTTCAAACAGGATGAGGGAGAATCCCCTGATATGGAACGATTGACCTGCTCACGCTGCGGGGAAGAATTCTTTCTGCGTACCGGCTGCCAGTGCAGCCTGCCCCTGCCCGGACCGCATTTCTGCCCTGAATGCGGGGGCATCCTTCACCGGATGGCACCTTCGTATTTCGTTTCAAAGGGATGTGATGAGGAGTAATACCGTACTAAGGAAGACCGCCTCCCAGCCCTGCAGGAAAAGGGGGGATGAGGATGAGTAAATTCCGGCTGGTCGATGCGGAGACCGGGATGATCATCCGGCACTATGTCAGGACGATGCAGGAGGCGGACCAGGAGCGTGAGTGGTACGAACGCCATACCGGGAGAACCGTCCGCATCATCAAGATCTTTGAGAGCGATGTCGATGAAGGCGACGGCGAGGGAGGACCCGGATGAGTGGACCGGCCTGACCGTCCACAGCCTCCTGGTTTATCCAGGGACCTCCCCCCGGGGAATCGCCCCTCCCGATCCCCACTGCACAGACGGCGACCACAGGCCCGGACAGCATCATCGCAGCTCGCAGGTGGCAAACCCGTCGATTCTCAAACGGGGAGGAGGAAGACCTTCATGAGGAACCGGGCCAGCTGGTCATCGCTATTCTTTCAGTTTTCTCAGCGATGCCCTGACGAAGGCAGAGATGTCCTTCGGGTTCCGGGAGAACAGGAGGTTTCCATCCTCTACCACTTCTGCATCCACGAACTCGGCACCGGCATTTTTGATGTCCTGGATGATGGACACGTACCCCGTTGTCCGCCTCCCCTGGAGCACCCGGGCGGAAATCAGCAGCTGGGCGGCGTGGCAGATGCCGAGAACCGGCTTTCCGGACGAAACAAACGAGCGGACGAATTCCACGGCGGCAGGATCCACCCGCAGCTTGTCCGGTGAATAGCCGCCGGGGATGAAGAGGGCGTCATAGTCCCCGACTGCTACGTCCTTCACCGCCTGGTCAATGTGGACCTTCGAGTGCAGCGTTTTTCCGGTAACCGTTGTCCCCTTGGTGAGGCTGACGGTGACAACCGCATGTCCGGCCTTCCTGAATGCTTCAGCCGGCTCGGCATATTCGACATCCTCGAACAGGTCGGTAATCAGGACTGCAATGCGCTTCATGGGTATCGTGATGAGAATACTGTCTCCTCACCAATACCTTTTCCCCCCGCCTGGTGCAGTCAGGATACCGTCACATTCACCCGGCGAGCGAAAACGCGAGAGCGGCGAAGACGAGCAGTGATGAGGCAAAGAAGGCGGTGTTCCCGATCCGTGCCCCCGCCCCTTTCCGCCTCGCAGGATCGGCCGCTGCATTCCGGATGTGAAGTCCGAGCGTGCAGAGGATATAGACGCCGTACGAGAGGAGCATCATCCCGCAGGCCAGCGGCCCCCATGCGAGGAGGGATGCGGCCAGTGCCGGCACCGCAAGGGCAAGGTTTCCAAACCCTACCTCGATCTGGAACTCCGGCCGTTCCTGGAACCAGGCCATACGGGCCTGGTCGGACCGGTAGCAGACCGAATGTCGTATAAAACTCAGTGTCCCGACGATTCCTACCAGGAAGAACGCCGCTGTCCGGACGGACAGCTGCCGGTCGTAGAAGTACAGCAGGATGGCGAGGAATACCCCCGCCATGGTGGCGATGATGGTCAGGGTGAAGAGAAGGGATGCAGCCCGCGGCGATGCTTCGGATTCCATGGCATTCACACGTCCAGTGATGGGGGTGAAAGATTCATAACAATGCTGGAATGGATCGGCATCCCCTTCAGCATGCCCCCTCCACCTCCGTGCCATGTGTATGGTGAGTGCGGGACTACCCGGGTTTCCCACCGGGATCCGGCAATCAGCCGCTCCGTTTCCCGATCTTTTTCATCAGCCGCTCGAAGTTGTGCATGAGGCCTTCATCGGCGGGATTGAGATCCAGCGCCCGCTCGTAGGCCACGAGGGCCTCCCGGTCCCTGCCGAGCTCGCCGAGGACGCACCCTTTGTTGTCGAGCGCGAGAATATTGTCGGGGTCGTGGATCAGAGCCCGGTCAAAAGCGGCGAGGGCTTCCTCATGGCGCCCGAGTTTCGAGAGCGAGATGCCCATATTCACCATGGCCGCCACCCTTTCCGGGTCGTTCTCCAGGGCACGCTCAAACAGCGGGATCGCCTCTTCGTCGCGACCGAGCTCGGAGAGCACATTGCCCCGGTTGTTCAGGGCCATGAAATTGCCGGGATCGACATCCAGGGCACGATCGAGCACCCCAAGCGCTTCTTCAAGACGGTTCAGCCCGGTCAGGGCATAGGCCTTGTTCACCAGGAGTGCACTGTTGTCCGGCTCGATCTCCAGCGCCCGCTCGTACATGGCCAGGGCATCCTCGTCCCTGCCCATATCGCAAAAGACATTCCCCATGTTGCAGAGCACCATCACATTCTTCGGCTCGAGATCGAGCGAACGGTCGTAGGCAGCAAGAGCCTCCCCGAACCTGCCATGTTTCCGGAGGATTGCCGCCATGTTGTTCAGGGCGATATCTGCGAGGAGCGGGTTTTCGGGCCCGAGTTCAAGGACCGTCGTGAAGCACGCCAGGGCTTCCTCGTCCCTGTCCATCAGCGAAAGGATGGTCCCCATCCGGTTGACGGCATAGAGATATCCCGGGTCCACCACCCGTACCTTCCGGTACGCCTCGAGCGCCTCTTTGTACCGGTACTCTTCATAGAGGGAATCGCCCTTCTCGAGCCACGTCTCATCCGTGCTCTTCTTTCTGGCCGTCATCCTACATCACCTTAATAGCACCATCGACCAGGCCGTATATAAAAAGTGGTATGGCAGGCTATGCGAGCTTCCGGATGACCCTGGCCAGACGCTCTATCCCCTCGCCGATAGCCTCCCCATGTGCATTCGAGAAGTTCAACCGGATGGTATCCCCGCCTCCGCCATCGACATAGAAGGGTACCCCGGGGAGCACCGCCACTCCATTCCTGACCCCCTCGCGAAATACCTCCATCGATGAGAGCCCGGCCGGCAGGGTGCACATCAGGAACATGCCCCCTTCGGGCGTGGTGTGGGTCATCTCCTCCGGCATCAGGTCATCGAGGAGCTCGCACATCAGGCGGCAGTGTTCTCCGTAGATGCGGGATATCCGCCGCACATGCGAATCGAGATCATGGGTGGAAAGGTAGCGGTGGAGGATAACCTGAGAGAGGAAGTTTGAATGGAGGTCTGCGGCCTGCTTGGCGCAATTGAACTGCGCGAGAACCGGCTCCGGGGCATAGATCCATCCGATGCGCATACCGGGGGCAACGATCTTCGAGAAGGATCCGCTCATCACGGTCAGGTCCGGGAGGAATCGTTTGACCGGAAGGCGGGATCTGCCATCGAAGAAGAGCTCGCCGAACGCGTCATCCTCGTAGAAGAGGGTCCCGGTACCGCCAAGGATCCGGGCCAGCGCTTTCCGGCATTCTTCGGAATACGTGCGCCCGGAAGGGTTCTGTGAGTTCGGAATTCCGTAGAAGAACCGGATCGGGTGCTCCCTGACCAGTGCCGCAAAGGAGGAGAGGTCCGGCCCGCTATCGGTCAGGGGAACGGCGTGGATGACCGGTTCGTAGAGGGAGAAGGCCTCGATGGCCCCGAGATACCCTGGCCGCTCCATTCCGATGTGGTCGCCGGGATTGACCAGGATCTTTGCCATCAGGTCCAGGCACTGCTGGGAGCCGTTCACGATCTGGATCTCGTCTGCCGTCGCGGGAAGGCCCAGCCGCTGCCGGTACCGGGTAGCGATATACTCCCGGAGCGGGAGATGTCCGTCGGTGGTTGAGTATTGGAGTGCAGACCGCCCCTCGTCTTCGAAGACCTCCCGGGCAGCTTCGGCGAGCCCATCGACATCGATGTGTTCACTTCCCGGGAGGCCGCCGGCAAAGGAGACCACCCCCGGCTGGCTGGAGACCCGGAAGAGCTCTCCGAGGAACGACGGGGGGATGAAGGACATGCGGCGGGCGAAACGGTACTCCATAGGTACTCTACCTATGTGCGGCCGGAAACGAAAAAAGGTCGGGATACAGGAAGGTTTCCGGATGTTTCCTGCGCGGCAGGAAGCGTTGCCGGGTTCTCGGCAATACTGCACTCTCCACGACGATGGGCGGTGATGCGGCCAGGGACGCCGAGAACGAGCGGTTCCTCTGCACCCTGCGGTGCCACGATCCGTCAGTGAGATCTACTACGTCAGCTTCAGCCGCGACCAGCTCCGTATCTCATCCTATTCGGACGATGCCGTCGTGGCCGTGGTGGAAGCATGGGCAGACACCGTCCCTGCGCTTGCCTGAGGTTCATGAGGTCTGGAGTACCATGGTGGTGGAAGCGATGGACAGCTCAGTCATCATCACCACGATCTTCGTCGGGGCCGGGCTCCTGGCCTACGTGGTCATCCCCGGACTGATCCTCATGTGGGACCGGGTGCTTGATGCCGGCGGAAAGAACGAGGAAGGAGGGAGGAAGGGGGCCTGAGCCCCCCGATCTCTTCCGGGTGTACATAACATTCAAATAGATACCCGGCGAGATTTTTCGGATCATAATGGATTACATTGAACTCATCAAAGGATTCCTCCTCTCACCGGTTGAGACCTTCCAGAAGGTCCGGAAAGCGGATCTTGGGGACGCCCTCAAGTACTTCCTGATCCTGGTGGTCATCAACACCGTACTGTCGGTGATCATCAGCCTGGTCGCGCTCTCATCGATGTGGGCGGCGTACAGCAGCATCTTTGAAGGCCTCGGTATCGCTTTGCCGGCAGCTGCCGGGTTCGGGATCGTCGTCATCGCCATCCTGATGATCTTTGTCACCCTCCTGGCTCTGTTCATCGGGGCGGCCTGGCTGCACCTCTGGGTGTACATCCTCGGGGGCAGGAAAGGCTACGTGGAGACGCTCAAGGCACTCGCCTACGGTGACACCCCCTACCTCCTGATCGGGTGGATCCCCCTGATCGGGTTCATCGGGGCGATCTGGTCCTTCGTCCTCTACATCCTTGGTGTCCGGGAGCTCCAGATGATGTCGACCGGACGGGCTGCCGGGGCCGTCATCCTTGCCGTCGTCGTGCTCTTCCTCATTATCGTACTGCTTGCTGCAGCGTTCTTTTTCGCACTGGTAAGCTCCGGCGTGATGCCGGTGAGCACATTTTAATCCTTCATCTTCCCCCATTTTTTCTCAAGGACTGGTGATACTTCATGAAGAACGGAATACCCCCTTTCGAAGATGTGGTTGCCTTCCACGGACACTCCTGCCCGGGCCTGGCCATCGGGTACCGGGCTGCTGATGCCGGACTCTCCGCGCTGCATGTCGAACGGCCGAAGGATGAGGAGCTGGTAGCCATCGTGGAGAATGATGCCTGCGGCATCGATGCCATCCAGTATGTTGCCGGGACGACCCTCGGCAAGGGAAACCTCATTTTCCGTGATTACGGGAAACGGGCTTACACCTTCATCAACCGGAAGACCGGCGAGGCGGTGCGGGTTGCCGAGCGGTACGAGTTTTCCGTGCAGAAGGGCGATCCGCGGATGGCAGAACTCAGGCCGAAGGTCTTTTCCGGCAGGGCAACGGCAGTGGAAGAGGAGGAGTTCCGGAGGCTCACCGCGGAGTACGTCCGGAACCTCCTCACCCTGCCGGAAGAGGAGATGTTCACCGTGACCAGGGTGGAGGTGGAGATCCCTGAAAAGGCGAGGATCTTCCGGTCCGTCAGGTGTGCTGTCTGTGGTGAGACCGTTGCCGAGTCACGAGCCCGGGTGCAGGACGGGAAGATCGTCTGTATCCCCTGTTTTGAACACTACGACCGCGGCTGGGGCTGAATCCAGCTCTCTCTCTTTCCCGGTCAGAAGAAAACCGTTCAGAGAAAACATCGCGTTATTTCATCGAAAAAAGAACCCTTCCGGCGGATGACGCCGGATTGTTCTGTACGGTGTGTGGAGGAACGTGCCTCAGACGACCATGTGCGGTGATGTATCCGCCATGGTACCAGGTACGAATAGGTCCCGGGCGGTATTAAATTTTTTTATTATTGTAATACTTGGTATGTAAAATTATTCGCCAGCATCGCAGATGGCGAGCTGGTACATCCAGTCGAGGAGCTTTGCGCACTCCACCACATCGCACTCGAGGTCGCAGGCGATGCAGGGGATCAGCTCTTCCCCGGCCAGGAGCTGGCCGGGGTCGACCGGTCGCCGCTGTGCCTTGAGGATAAAGGTCTTGATCCCGTCTTTCCGGAACTCGATCCGCTCGATCATTCCGGAATCGAGCAGCTTCTTGACGATCCGTGAGCACTTCCTGCTGTCCACCTCAAGGATCTTCCAGAGATCGCTCTGGAGGACCCCCTCCGGTTTCTGCTGAATCACTTTCAGCGCGTCTTCTTCTGACTGGGTCATAGCGTCTCAGGCGCTCGGAGAAATGGAGAGGATATTGTTCCCGCGGATCACGACCGTGCCGAGGTTTCTACCCCGCTGGCCGTCAATGAACTCGGTAGTCTCATCCATGTGGATATTGAGGTACTCATCAACCGCGACCAGGCGACCCTGGAGCTTCCGGTTGTCGTCCTTGATCTCGACGGTTATCTTTGATTCCACGAGAGAGAATACCTTCTTGATTGGCAGTACGATACCGTTCACCATCTGGCATTCATTGGGGCTGTCTGAATATTAAAGGTTCCCTCATGGACGTAAAACAATATAACTTGTCTTAACACAAATGAATTGTAATGAAGATTATCCCCCTTATGGTTTGTTCGCTCCTCTTCCTCGCACTCGCTGGCTGTTCCGAGCCATCCGGCATGCCGGAGAGAACCTTCACCGATGACACCGGGATCACCGTGGAGATCCCGGACCGGGTGGGGCGGATCGTCTCCCTTGCACCGAGCGAGACCGAGATCTGCTGTGCGGCGGGCGGGTGCGACCTCCTCGTGGGAAGAACAGATTACTGCAACAATCCTGCCGGGATCGAGCGGGTGGAGACCGTGGGCGGGCCGCGAACCTTTGCCGTAGAAAGGGTGATCGAGCTCTCCCCTGATCTGGTCCTTGCCACCACACTCTCGGATCCCGTCAGGATCCAGGAGCTCCGATCAGCGGGCCTGACCGTCGTGGTCTTCAGGCTGGAGACTATCGACGACATCTACCGGAATATCGAATCAATCGGTACCCTCCTCTCCATTCCCGATACTGCAGAAGAACTGGTAGGAAGCCTCGCGGCCCGGCAGGAGGCGATCGAACAGCGCTCACAGGGGAGGGACGGGGTAAAAGTGCTCTATATACTCTGGGATGAGCCGCTCTACGTGGCCGGAAACAACACCTTCCAGCACGATCTCATTATCAGGGCGGGGGGGATCAACCTCATGGAGGATACCGAAGGTTATGCCACCATATCCGAGGAATCGGTGGTGAACCGTGCACCGGAGGTCATCATCATCTCCCGGGAACACACCGCAGGGCTCACCCGGATCGCGGACCGTCTGCTGTCACGCCCGTCGCTTGACGACGTCCCTGCGGTGAAGAACCAGCGGATCTGCGAAATGGAAGCTGACCTGGTCAACCGGCCGGGGCCGCGGGTGATCACGGCGCTGGAGATGTTCTCCCAATGCATCAACGCCTGAACCTCCCCCTTGCCATCGCGGTCATGAGCGGTATTCTTGCCGCCGCAATGCTGCTTGGCGTAGCGGTCGGGGAGACCGCCATCCCGTTTTCCCGGGTAATCGCCATCATCGGGAGCACGCTTGTACCCGTCACCCAGGACTGGACTGCAGCAGAAGAGACGATCATCCTCCTCATCCGCCTGCCGCGGGTCATCCTCGCGGCACTGGTCGGTGCCGCACTGGCCGTATGCGGGGCCGTGCTGCAGAGCCTCTTCCGGAATCCAATGGCGGATCCTTTTCTCCTGGGGATCTCCAACGGCGCTGCCCTGGGGGCATCCCTGGTTCTGGTGACCGGCATAGCGGTCGGCGCCGGCATTCTGGGCGTCCCGCTGGCAGCCTTCACCTTCGGGCTGCTCACCATCATCCTCGTCTATGAACTTGCCCGGGTGGGCAACCGGGTGCCGGTCACCTCGCTCCTCCTCTGCGGGATCGCCGTTGCCGCGTTCATGTCCGCGGGAACCTCGTTCCTCCTCTTTCTGTCCGGGGAGAACCTCCACCAGGTGGTTTTCTGGCTGCTGGGAGGAATCTCGGGCCGGGGGTGGGAGTATGTCCTCCTCCTCCTCCCTTTCGTCATCGGCGGGAGCATTCTCTTCCTCTCCCTTGCCCGGCCGCTGAATGCCCTGATGTTCGGTGAGGAGTCGGCCCAGTACCTGGGAATTGACGTGGAACGACTGAAGAAGGTGGTTCTGGTGACAGTGTCCCTGGTCACCGGGGCGGCGGTTTCCGTGAGCGGGATCATCGGCTTCGTCGGGCTCATCACCCCCCACATGGTACGGCTCCGGGCCGGGCCCAATCACCGCGCCCTCCTCCCGTTGTCCATCCTGGCCGGGGCCATCCTCCTGGTCCTGGCCGATCTCGCCTCCCGGGTGATCCTGTCCCCCAATGAGCTCCCGATCGGCATCATCACCGCACTTTGCGGCGCACCATTCTTCGCCTACCTGCTCCGGAGGAGGTCCCGGGAGACATGACGATCCTCACAGCCCGGGACCTGGCCTTCTCCTACGGGAGAAAACCGGTCCTCGGGGGAATTGACCTCGACTGCCGTCAGGGGGAGGTTCTTGGCATCCTCGGCCAGAACGGGTCAGGCAAGACCACGCTCCTCCGGCTCCTTGCAGGCTACCTGAAGCCGGATCGGGGAACAGTCTCCTTCCGGGACACGGACATCTCGGCGATGAGCAGCAGTGATCTGGCCCGCATCAGGGCAGTGGTCGGGCAGAGCGCCGGAGTGAACTTTGATTTTCCGGTTGGAGAGTTTGTGATGCTCGGGAGGACTCCGTACCTCTCCCGGTTCGGTCGTGAAACCGCCCATGATTTCCGGATGGTGGAGCAGGCGCTGGAACTCACGGATACAGGCCACCTCCAGGACCGGCTGCTCAGCAAGATCTCCGGAGGGGAATTGCAGCGGGTCACCATCGCCCGGGCCCTGGCCCAGGAGCCGGAGATCCTCATGCTGGATGAACCCACTTCCCACCTGGATGTCCGCCACCAGCTGGAGATCATGGACCTGCTGGGGAAGCTCGCCCTCCGCATGACCGTTATCACCATCGTGCATGACCTCAACCTGGCCTTCCGCCACTGCGGGAGGGTTGCCCTCCTCCACCGGACGCACATTCATTCCTGCGGCCCGCCCGAAGAGGTGCTCACACCGGACGCTATCAGGGAGGTCTTCTCGGTCCGTGCCTCCCGTGCGGAAGGGCCGGACCTGGGGGGGACGCTCCTCTCCTTCTCGCTCCCTCCCCCTGACCCGGACCGCAGGGACGTTCATGTTCACGTGATTGCAGGGGGCGGATACGGGAGAACGGTCCTGCACGCCCTTGCCGGCAGGGGATACCAGGTGAGTGCCGGGGTGCTGAACGAGGGAGATCTCGACCTGGAAGTGGCGCGGTACCTGGGGTGCCGGGTTATCACCGCTCCTCCGTTCTCCCGCATCGGGGAGAGCAAACGGCGGCAGCTGGACGAGATCTCCCGGGAGACAGATGCGGTCGTTGTCGTGGCAATGCCCGTTGGCGAGGGAAATCTCGAAAATATCAGGTTTGCCAAAGATATAACGGGCAGGATCCCGGTTATCCTGTATGCCCCAGCCTGTGCACTCTCCGATCTGGACTATACCGGAGGTGAGGCTGCAGCAGTCTATGAGGGGCTCCGGGAACGGGGGATCCCGGCCTGTTCACTCGAAGAACTCCTCGACAAGATTGCTGCAGTCACCGCATGAACGGATGAGATCGGCAGACCGGTACCAGGCCGGAAAAAAAAGGGTTATTCGGAGATCGGCTGCCAGCGGTCCCGGAACTGCTTCTCCACGGTGGGGAGCGTCGTGTACTCCATCTCGTCAAGGGAGAGCCGGTGGGGCTCGAAGGGGCCGTGGGCCCGCAGGATGTCGGCGAGCTCGTTGCACTTGTCGCGGACGCGGTCGAATGCCGGGTCGTCGAACATATCGGCAGGGCCGATCAGCTTCCCGTTGCAGACCTGGAACCCGAGGCACAGGACCCGCGGAGGGCCGTCGAACCGGGTGCAGTTTGCATCAGGCAGACCGACTGGCATGAAGGGGCCGTGGTGGGAACCCCGCATCCACCCGGCAACGATGAAAGGGATGGCGAAGGGATCCAGGATCTCACCGACTGCGGGAAGGCCGCTCTGCCCCCGCACGATCATGACCGGGTCGTCCTTGCCCACGTATTTGCCGGCGATCAGGCTGAGGCGCTGGGTGCTGGTTGATGCGGCGACAACCCCGTCCTTCCTCCGGACATACTTTACCACGTACCGTGACGGAGCACCGATATAGGCGAGCAGGCTGTAGATCTCCTCAGGGGTCCGGAACTCGATCTTCCGTTTTTCCATCACGTCGTGAACTTCAAAGATGAATCCCTCGTGCATGGTCGGGTCGATGACCAGGCCGGGGGTGTTGAAGGGATCGGCGAACATCTTGTACAGGTAGAAGTTCCAGGCACCAGGCTCAGTCTTGTCGGCCATGAAGACCAGGACCGGGTCTGAGGCCCGCTCCTCGAATTCCATCTCGGCCACGCCGGGGCCCATGCCTTTCACGTTCCCTGAGAAGGCTTCGGAGAGGATATCCTGCCCTGCGCCATAGAGCTTCATCTCCTTCGCCATCTTCGTGCACTCCATGAAAACCTTCCAGGCGAGTGCATGGATCTGCTCGTCATCTTCACCCCGGGTGTGGGTCATGATGAGCTCCGTGTCATCCCCGCAGTGGGTCACAAAAGAATCGATCAGGAGTTTTCCTTCCTCTTCCCGGAGCATCTTGGCAGCTTTCTCAAGAATCTTGGGATGGGTCCGGGAATGGCCCGGAAAACTCCCGATGTCTGCCTTGATAACAGAAATTGTCGTCGTGGGCATCAGAAACCACTCACTAGTACATTACTGCAGCACAATAAAAGATATCTGGTTTTCAGGGGATCACCGGTCAGCGCCGGAGACCGGTGTGTAGGTGATCTCGACCACCCCGTTTTTGCAGGAGATCGTAACAGTTCCTTTCTCGGCCGGGGGCACGTGTGAACTGGCCCGGTAGTGCCGCTCCCCATCCTTTGCCCAGATGAATACCCGGTCGTCCCGGAAGAGCACCTGGATGTTTTCGGGCGACATCCCGGGCAGCTCGGTCACCAGGGTGACCGTGTTCCCGAAGGTGTGCACCTCGATTTCCGGTTCGGTCCCGTCACCACGGACGAGCTGCTCCGGATTCCCGGCAGGGCCGCCGGTGGGAATGATGATCTGCATCCCGATGATCACGGGGGTGCCCTTCCCGGCGCCGCTCAGCTCCATGATCCTCCGGATTACGTCCTCGATACTGTGGTTCGTGTCGTGTGGTGTGTCACTCATTGGTCGGTTGTTTCTGGGGGTGTTATGTCGCTGTTCTCTTCAGCTCTTCCTCGAGCTGGTGGGTGAGCCGCTTTATCTCGTTCCAGTCTTTTGCCCGGCTGAAGACGAGAGTTTCAAGCGCCGTAGTGTCCGGCTTCTCTTCCCTCCGCAGAGAAGCCCGCTTGACGGCCCCGAGCGCATTCTCGAGGATCTCCCGCTGGTCCTGGGTGTAGAGCATCTCCCAGGCCTGGCGTTCGGCAGTCTCGAGAGCGTCTCGGTCGAGCGAAGCCTTGACCTTCTTTTTCGCCTCGTCGAAATGCTTCCGGGTGAGGCGGACGTTGATCACCGCATCGGCGATCTCGTCCTCACCTTTCCCGGCCATGGCCACGATGAACTCCCGCATGGCGGCGAGCTTTGCCTCGCGGACCAGTGCCTCGATATCCGCACCCACGTAGTGATCGGTCTCCGCGACCAGGTCATCGATCTTCACCTCCGATGTGAGCAGGGCATCGGCCTGCCGGAGGTAGACATCGAAGATCTTCCGCCTGCTCTCCTGGTCGGGCGGCGGCACGTAGATGTGCCGCTCCATCCTCCCCGGCCGCATCAGGGCCGGATCGAGCATATCGGGCCGGTTGGTGGCCCCGATCACCGTCACGTCCTTCAGCTCTTCGAGACCGTCCAGCTCGGTCAGGATCTGGCTTACCACACTCTCGGTGACGTGCGAGGAGCCCATGTAGGTGCCCCGCCTGGGCACCAGCGCATCGACTTCATCGAAGAAGATGATCGAGGGTGCAGCCTGCCGTGCCTTCCGGAAGATCTCACGCACCCCCTTCTCCGACTCCCCGACCCACTTGGAGAGGAGCTCGGGTCCCTTGATCGAGATGAAGTTGCACTCGCTCTCGTTTGCCACCGCCTTGGCGAGCAGGGTCTTCCCGGTCCCCGGCGGGCCGAAGAGGAGGATTCCCTTCGGAGGTTTGGTCTGGAGCTTCTCAAAGACCATCGGGTACTTCAGCGGCCATTCAACCGCCTCTTTCAGCTCCTGCTTGACCTCTTCGAGGCCGCCAACGTCCTCCCAGGTGACATCCGGCACTTCAACCAGCACCTCGCGCATGGCACTCGGTTCCACGTGCTTCCGGGCCTCGTCAAAGTCGGCACCGGTCACTTTCAGCTGGTCGAGGAGCTCGGCCGGGATCTCCTGATCGAGATCGATCTTCGGCAGGATCTTCCGCAGGGCATGCATCGCGGCTTCTTTCACCAGCAATGCGATATCGGCCCCGACAAACCCGTGGGTGGTGTCGGCATACTCCCCGACCCGGACATCGTCGGAGAGGGGAACGCCCCGGGTATGGACCTGGAAGATCTCCAGCCTGCCCTTCTTGTCCGGGATCCCGATCTCGATTTCACGGTCAAACCGACCGCCTCGCCGGAGGGCCGGATCGAGGGCATCGGGGATGTTTGTTGCCCCGATCACCACCACCTGGCCGCGCCCCTTCAGGCCGTCCATGAGGGAGAGGAGCTGGGCGACGACCCGCCGTTCCACTTCGCCTTTGGTGTCCTCCCGCCTGGGGGCGATCGAATCGAGCTCATCGATGAAGATGATGGCCGGGGCAGTCTCCTGGGCCTCCTCGAAGACCTCGCGGAGCTTGCCCTCGCTCTCCCCGTAGTACTTGCTCATGATCTCCGGGCCGGAGATGGTGATGAAGTGGGCATCGACCTCGTTTGCCACCGCTTTTGCAATCAGGGTCTTTCCGGTCCCGGGCGGACCGTAGAGGAGCACGCCCTTAGGCGGCTCGATCCCCAGCCGCTCGAAGAGCTCGGGATGCCGGAGCGGGAGCTCGATCATTTCCCTGACCATCTCGAGTTCGTGGGAAAGCCCGCCGATATCCTCGTAGTGGACATCGGAGACCTCCTTCTTCTTCCCCTCCTCGGGCTTGTAGGGAGTCTCCTTGAGCTCGATCTTGGTTTCATCGGTGACCACGGCAATCCCTTTGGGGGTCACCTTGGCGATCACCAGGGTGAGGGGGTTGCCGATCACATCGACCCGGACCGTCTGCCCCTCCATAACCGGGCGGCCGCGGAGCACCCGGGAGAGGTACTGCTCCCCGCCAACCAGCCGGATCGGCTGGGTCGGCTGGATAACCACTTTTTTGGCGATCCCGACCTCGATCCTCCGGATCCTGACCTTTTCGTCAACACCGGTGCCGGCATTCCCGCGGATCGTTCCATCAATCCGGAGGATGCCCTGGTTGGTGTCCTGGGGAAACCCGGGCCAGACAATCGCAGTCGCCCGTTTCTTGCCCTGGATCTCGATGACATCGCCGGACACCACGTCCAGCGCCCGCATCATCTCAATGCTCAGACGAGCGATGCTCCGGCCGGCATCGTCCCTGGCCGCCTCCTTTACCACTACCTCATAGGACTCTGTATCTGCCATGAAAATTCAGTCCGCGTAAATGTTTACTAAAAGTTAGTGTTATTATTATTTATAAATATTTGTATGGCTACCGGGGAGAGATCTCGAGAACACCCTCTTCGGTCACGATGATATCCATGGGCACATCATTCTCATCTGCCGGAACCGCTTCCACCTCCAGGCAGGAGAAGGCCACCCCGATCTTCTTCATCCGGGGATGGGCTGAGAGGAAGCGGTCATAGTACCCTGCCCCGTAGCCAATTCGGAATCCGCGGCGGTCAAAGGCGATCATGGGCACCACCACGAGATCGATCGCGGAGGGCCTGACGGGGATCTCACATCCGATTGGCTCGGGCACCGAGAAGGTGCTGGGCCTGAGCACCTCCGGGTCACGGAGATAGGAAAGGCGGAGCGTCCGGGTCTCCTGTTCGATAATCGGCACCACGACCTCAGTACCGCGGGCGAGGAGCCCGGTAATCAGGCAGTGGGTGTCCACCTCGCCGGGCTTGGAGGCATAGACCATGACCGGGCTCTCGCCATCGATAATCTCCTGCAGATGCTGCTCAATTGCAGCTGACAGCGAGGATACTTCACCGGGTGACAGACGATACCGTATCGCCCGTGCCCGATTCCGTGCAGCCTCTTTTTCCCGGTTCATTCGTGGTACATATTGGGAAAAAAGAGCAGATAAGGGTGTGGATCGGGTGAGTGAGCTGGCAGAGGTTCATAAAAACGATCGGCACCGGTGGTGGTGACTATAGTTTTTATAGCTTCTCCTGCTTATTGCTCCCTGTAAGGGGGGCATGCTATGCCATACCGCTGGAAAAAGAACGTAGATGTGGATGAGACCATCGTGGTCATCAGGAACGTGCTCGACAAGCAACCCGAACTCCCGAACTGGCTGGTCAATACCGTATACGGGGCGATACGCGACTCCGATCCTGCCCTGGCGAAGTACTTCTACGACGAAGTGAAGAGATACGTGCCCACCGCAATGAAGTACTTCGAGGAAGGATCGACCCGGGCTCCGATCTAAAAAAATTTCCCTTCCTTTAAAAAAGGATCAGAAGTTGAAGTGCCGGTTCACGATCTTCAGGGCACAGTAGTCGCCGCACATGGTGCAGGCATCGGAGTCGGCGGGCATGCGCTCGGCCCGGATCTGGCGGGCACGGGCCGGGTTCATGGCCAGCTGGAACTGCCGCTCCCAGTTGAGGTCCCGGCGGGCATGGCCCATCTCGAGGTCGTCATCCCGCTTCTTCAGCTTGATCATATCCCCCACGTGGGCCGCGATCCGGGAACTGATCACTCCCTCGTACACCTCTTCCGGGGTGGGAAGCGCGAGGTGCTCGGCGGGGGTCACGTAACAGATGAAGTCTGCCCCGTAGGCTGATGCGATTGAGGCGCCGATAGCCGCCACCCGGTCATCGTACCCCGGCGCGATGTCGGTCACCAGAGGCCCAAGCATGTAGAAGGGCTTCCGGTTGGTCACCCTCTTCTGGAGGATGACGTTTGCCTCGATCTCGTCGATCGGGATGTGCCCCGGCCCCTCAACGATAACCTGTACGCCCTGGGCATGGGCCTTGTCAGCGAGCTCGGCATTGATGATCAGCTCCTGGATCTGGGCCCGGTCGGTTGCATCGTGGACCGCACCGGCACGCATTCCGTTGCCCATGGAGAGGGTGACCGCGTGCTCTTTCATGATCTCCAGAAGGTAGTCGAACTCTGAGTAGAGCGGGTTCTCCTTCTCGTTGTGCAGCATCCACGCAGTCATGAAGGCCCCGCCCCGCGAGACCAGGCCGCCGTGGCGTCCCTGGTTCTGGAGGCGTTTGACCGTCTCCCAGTTGATGCCGGTGTGGATGGCCATGAAGTTGGTGCCGAGCTTCGCCTGCTCGGCCGTGATGCGGAAGAGGTCGTCCTCGCACATGTTGACCACCGCCCCGTCCTTCCGGGCAGCCTCGATGAAGGCCTGGTAGAGCGGGACGCTCCCGACAGAGAGGGTGGTTGCGCCGATGACCTGCTTCCGGATTTCGGTGAAGTCCCCGCCAGTGGAGAGTTCCATCAGGGTGTCTGCCCCGGCCTTCTCGGCCATCTTCACCTTCTCGATCTCCATGGGGATATCCACGATATCAGATGAGGTGCCGATGGACGCGTTCACTTTTGTCCGCAGGCCTTCCCCGATACCGCAGATCTTTACATCGCGGTAGGGAGAGACGGGGATGGTGATGTGTCCGCCGGCTATTCCCCGCCGGACGAAATCCTCGGTTACCCCCTCCTGCCGGGCCACGATCCGCATCTCTTCAGTGATGATGCCTGACCTGGCACTGTCTATGAGGCTCATGGATATACGTTACTCAAAAGACCTGATAAAGGCTTTTTTTATCGATTGCGGACTAAATTTTGCTTGTCTTCTCCACAAGTAAAATTGATTTACATTTACGCAAGATAATTTTATCAGAGATTCCGGCCCCTTTTGCACCGCTTTCAATAGATTGAATAAAACCGGAACGCCATGATCTATGGAATGGTGAGAGGAGTCAAGGTCAACTACGGGGGCTTTGTGGATCTGAGCACCAAGGACTGGCCGGGACGGGCGGTCTGCACGGTATTCTTCCGCGGCTGCCCGCTCCGCTGCTCTTACTGCCACAATGCAACCATCCAGACCGGACGTGACGACCGGGACATCGCGGAGATCATCGCCCGGATCGATGACGCCCGCCCCCTCATCTCCGGCGTTATCATCTCCGGCGGGGAGCCGACCCTGCAGCCCGCCCCCCTCGCCGCCCTCTGCCGGGCGGCAAAGGAACGTGGGCTCCTGGTGGGGATCCAGACCAACGGCTACTTCCCGGACACCATCGCCCTCCTCCTTGAAGAAGGGCTGGTCGACCGGATTGCGCTCGACTACAAGACGCGGTGGGAGGCGTACAGCAAGCGCTGGGAAGGATATGCCGGGGCATGCCGGGAAGACTACGCGCTCCAGGCCGACCGGTCGATTGCCATCTGTGAGGATGCCCGTATGTCCGGGAGGCTCCCGGAATTCGAGATCGTGCTCACCATTTTCTGGGGAAACGAGAAAGAGATCCTGGGAATCGCCGATCACCTCCCGCGGGGAACTCTCGTGCTCCAGCAGGGGATCCGGAAGAGGTTCTGGAAAGAATGGACCGGTCCGGATCAGGCCGGGGGAAGTGCCAGGCTCAGCCGGCATGACGTGGAGGGGGATCGGGCGCCCCTGACCTACGAGGAGCTGGCAGAGCTCGCCGAATCGATGAAGAGACTGGGGCGGACGATCAAAATCCGGACACGGGAACGAGGAGAAGTGGTGTATGAAGGTAATCGGGGTCGTTGGCCTGCCGGCCAGCGGTAAAGGAGAATTTTCGCGGATTGCCCGTTCCATGGGCATTCCCGTGGTGGTGATGGGGGACGTGATCCGGGAAGCAGTGACCCGGGCCGGCCTCCCGGTTACCGACAAAAATCTCGGAGAGACGGCAGGAAAGCTCCGCAGGGAGAGGGGCATGCCGGCCATTGCGGAGCTCTGCATCCCGGCCATCGAGCAGGCTGGCGGCCCGCTGGTTCTGGTGGACGGCATCCGGGGGGATGCCGAGGTCGATCTCTTCCGGTCCCGGTTCACCGGATTCATCCTCATCGGGGTTGATGCACCGTTTGAGGCCCGGCTGGCGCGACTCTCATCCCGGGGCCGGGAGGATGACCTGCTCAGCCGCGAAGAGCTGAGAGAGCGCGACCAGCGCGAGATCTCCTGGGGACTCGGGCGTGCCCTTGCCCGGGCAGACTTCCTCATCCTCAATGACAGTACCGTGGAGGCCTTCGAGGAGCAGGCGAGGCAGCTCCTGGAGGAGATCAGGGAGGCTCCATGCCCGTAACCCCCTATTTCTCCTCATCGGCACGGGTCTGGGACTCCATTGAGTGGGTCTTCGGGATCGAAGAGTCCGGATTTGCAGGCTGGGAGATCGTTGCCGACGGTTCGTACCGCCTGGACAACCCGGATACGGTCTCCCGGATCGATGAGGTCATCGGGAGCACCCGGCTCGGTATCACCGTGCACGCCCCCTACGGGGATCTCAATCTCGCCACCCTCAACGACCCGATCTGGCGCGAGTCGATCCGCCAGGTCTGCACATGTATCGAGGCCGCCGCAGCGTGGACCGACCGGGTGACCCTCCACCCCGGCTACCTCTCCCCGGTGGGAAAGATCATGCCGGACCGGGCGTGGAGCCAGCAGAAGGAGGCACTTAGAATCATCGGACAGGTGGCATCGGATTATTCCATGCTGGCCTGCCTCGAAAACATGATCGCCATCAAAGAGTTTCTCTGCCGGGAGCCCGGGGAACTGTTCGGCATGGTGGAGGGGATAGAGGGTATCGGGGTCACCATCGATATCGGGCATGCCCACACGGTCGGCAGGGTCCGCGAATTCCTCCCCTTCCTCTCCCGGGCTTCGCACCTCCACCTCCACGACAACCACGGCATGTCTGATGAGCACCTTGCCATCGGGGCCGGGACTATCGACTGGGACCTGGTCGGCCCCTGCATCGCCCGGGACTATTCCGGAGTGGCAGTAGTGGAGGGCCGGTCGCTTGAAGAAGGACGGATGAGCCTCGATATGGTGCAGGGGTGGGGGACATGAGCGGGGAGACCCTGCACGTCTTCTTCCTCGGGACTGCCGGAGCGCTCCCGACCCCGATGAGAAACCCGCCCTGCATCATGGTCCGGCGCGGGTCCGACACGCTCCTGTTCGACTGCGGGGAGGGAGCCCAGCAGCAGATGATGCGGGCCAGGACCGGTTTCACCGTGGATGCTATCTTCATCACCCACTGGCATGCCGACCATTTCCTGGGTATCGCCGGCCTCGTCCAGACCCTCTCCTTCATCGGGCGGACAGATCCCTTGCCGGTGTACGGGCCGGCATGGATCCATGAAGCGGCATCAGCAATCCGGTCGCTCTCCCGCTTCAATCTCAGGTTCCCGATATCATCGGTCCAGATGTCGCACGGGTCCGAGATCCGGTTCACCGGGTACCGGGTGAAGGCCTTTGCCACCGACCACGGGATGGAGAGCATGGGGTACATACTCGAGGAGGACGGGCGGCCGGGGCGGTTCAACCGGGAAGAGGCGATCCGGCTCGGTGTTCCGCCGGGACCGCTCTTCGGGAGGCTTCAGCGGGGAGAGACGGTGTGCATCGCACGGGACGGCGAGGACGTCCACATCACACCCGGGGATGTCATGGGACCGCCCCGGCCGGGGAGGTCGATCATCTATACCGGGGATACCCGGCCGATCCACCGCACTCTCCTCGACCTGTGCAGCAACCCTGACCTCCTCATCCACGATGCAACCTACGATGACCAGGAGATCGAACGGGCACGGGAGGTCTACCATGCCACCGCAGGAGAAGCGGGCGAGGCAGCCCGGGCCCTCAATGCCCGCACGCTTGCCCTCGTCCACATCAGTTCGCGGTACATATCGACTGCCGGGCACCTGAAGGACGCATCAAGGGTGTTTTCAGGAACCGTGCTTGCTCCATCAGATCTCGATGTCCTGGAGTTGCCCTTTCGGGAAGACTGATTCCCGGGGAGTCATTTTCCATACAATGATATGAGACGCACGCGCATGGGTATGTATAACCGCGATAACGTAGTGGAAAAAATATCGGTGAACGCATGGATAATCCAGATGACGTAACGGTGTACCGCATGGGGCCGGGCTGCGACCTTGGAAATGTCGAACAGGGTAAAGTCTATATCGGCCGCGTGCAGGGATTTGCCAATTTCGGCACCTTCGTCCAGTTGAACGACCGGGTGAAGGGGCTGGTCCATAAGAGCAATATCAAGACCCAGCACAAGGAACGCGAGACCATCCTGGTGAAGGTACGGAACATCAGAGAGAACGGAAATATCGACCTCGAGGAGGTGACGTACCCGGTCTATACGGTGGAGATGGTGGAGCGGAAATCGACGGCCGTACGGCTTGCGGAACTCGGCA
Source organism: Methanolinea sp. UBA277 (assembly GCA_002499905.1). Taxonomy (GTDB): domain Archaea; phylum Halobacteriota; class Methanomicrobia; order Methanomicrobiales; family Methanospirillaceae; genus UBA9949. The sequence goes on along the minus strand of DANP01000008.1, from coordinate 30,072 downwards.
CCAAGGTGGGACGGACGGTCAAGATCGAGGGAGAGATTGCCCAGATCAAACAGACAAGCGGCCCGACCATCTTCACCATCGTCGATGAATCAGGGACCGAGAACGCGGCGGCATTCCTCGAGGCCGGGGTCCGTGCCTACCCTGAAGCTGAACTCGGGGATATCGTCCGGATCGTGGGCGAGGTGATGGTCCGGAACAACCAGCTCCAGATTGAGGTCGAATCGCTGGCTATCCTCACCGGCGAGGACGAAGAGCAGGTCAAGGAACGGATCGAGCAGGCCCTTGAACAGCGGTCGGAGCCACCGGACATCCCCCTCCTCATCCCGAGCGAAGTCCTTGAAAAACTCCGGCCGCAGATGAGGAAAGTCGCCAAGATCATCCGCCGGTCGGTCTTCACTGCCCAGCCGATCATCCTCCGCCACCATGCAGATGCCGATGGCATCTGTTCCGCGGTGGCCATCGAGCAGGCAGTGACCTCGCTCATCAGGGAATCGGGAGGGGATTTCGACTCCGATTACTTCCTCTTCAAGCGTGCGCCCTCAAAGGCCCCGTTCTACGAGATAGAGGACATTACCCGCGACCTTGATTTTGCCCTGAAAGACCATGCCCGGTTCGGCCAGAAGCTCCCCCTGGTCATGCTGACCGACAACGGGTCGACCGAAGAAGACCTCCCGTCCCTCAAGGTGGCGCAGATCTACGAGATCCCCCTCGTCGTGGTCGACCACCACCACCCGGACGGGATCGTTGACCAGTACCTCGCCGGGCACGTAAATCCGTATCATGTCGGCGGCGATTTCGGGATTACCGCAGGGATGCTCGGAACCGAGGTTGCCCGGCTCATCAACCCGGCCGTCGAGGAGTACATCAGGCATCTCCCCGCCATTGCAGGAGCAGGCGACCGGAGCGAGGCACCCGAGCGCAGGCTCTACCATGACCTTGTGCGCGACCGCTACTCTGACCAGGACTGCAAGGACATCGCCCTTGCCCTCGACTATGAGCAGTTCTGGCTCCGGTTCAATGACGGCCGCGAGATCGTCAAGGACATCCTGAACCTGACCGGCAATGCGGAACGACACAGGAATCTGGTCGCCCTTCTCGTTGAGGGAGCCAATGCCGCCATCGAGGATCAGATGAACGCCTCGATGCCCCACGTGCGCCACCAGACGCTCGCCAACGGGGCCGAGCTCTTCCTGCTCGATGTGGAGATCCATGCCCACAAGTTCACCTTCCCCCCGCCGGGCAAGACCTCGGGCGAGGTGCACGATCGCCTCTGCCAGAAGCACGCCGGCTCTCCTGTAGTCACCATCGGGTTTGGCCCTGACTTCGCCGTGCTCCGTTCGAAAGGGGTGATGATGAACATCCCGAAGATGGTTCGCGAGCTCCGGGAAGAGATCCCCGGTGGCGGGATCAGCGGTGGAGGACACCTGGTGGTCGGGAGCATCAAGTTTGTGGAAGGAATGCGGGAACAGGTCCTGCAGGGGTTGATCGAGAAGATCTCCCGTGTCCAGGCCGGGGTCTGAAATCAGAATATACCCTTTAACCTTTTGGTGGAAGTATAGAACCTTTTGGTAAGTGCGAAGAAATTCGCAGTTATTTGGTTTTTTTCCGGAAAAGAACTTATTTAAATGCTTTCTTACTGTCACTCAAGACAGATAGATATTTATAGATAAGAATGACAATTACATCTCACACTGCTGAGGCGATACAATAATGTCATCGGGAAAGATTCGAGACCGGTACAATGAAACCCAGCACAGGATTGTCCAGTACCTTGTGGGTGGCCTCTCGAAAGGAAAGCACTATTTCAAGTCCAAGTACATTGCAAAGGAGCTTGGGCTTTCAGCGAAGGAGGTGGGGACCAACATGGCCATCCTCTCCGAGATCTGCCAGGAACTGGCGATCATCAAGTGGAGCTATTCAAACAGCACGACCTGGATGGTAACATCCCGGGCCGTGTAAACCAAGGAGATTTCCCTTTTTTATGGCAAAAATTATGGAGATCGAATCGGCCATCGAATTCGTGGCCGTCATCAACGAGCATAAAGACTGCCTGATGTCCCAGGACAAAACCCAGGACGATCCGTCCTGCCTGTGGTTTAACATCGACATCCCCAAGGGCCACGGCCTCAAGGCCGGTGACCGGATCCGTGTTATCATCGAGAAAGAATAACCCCCTCGTTTTTATCCGGTGCAGGGGCCCTGACTCCACCGCAGGTTCTCCCGCTCTTCGGAAAACCGGGAACATAAAGAGAAATTAGATATGGGATCCTCTCCTATACGATAAGAGCGGGGCCATAGGGTAGCCTGGCCATCCTAGGAGACTGGGGGTCTTCTGACCTGCGTTCAAATCGCGGTGGCCCCATTTCAGAACCTTTTCACGTGGTAATTTTTGTGAAGAGAGGTCGGTGCTGCAGATGAAGTTTGATGACCGCTGTTTTGACTGTCTCCTCTCCCGGGTCAGTCTCGAGTGCCGGCTCTGCGGTGCCGGCGAGGAGAAAACCCGTGAGGTCAGGGAGACCTGTGCCGCCCTCCTCGAAGAGCTCCGGGACGCACCCCTCCTCCACCCCCAAATCGCGAGCGCCATGCACCGGCAGGCATATGCGCTGCTGGATTCGCCCGACCCCTTTGCCTCACTGAAAGAGGAGAGCAACCGGGAAGCCATCGCGGTATGCCGGAAGGTCCGCGGAGAGCTCTCCGGATTCAGGGACTTCGTGCTCGCTTCTGTCATTGGCAATACCTACGACTACGGAGTGAAGGGTCACACCGTCACCGGCGACTTCCTCTCGTACTTCAGGAAGGAGTTCGATGCCGGCCTGGCCATCGATGATACCGGGCGTATCAGCGAACTCGTCTCCCGGGTGGTTTACTTCACCGATAACTGCGGGGAGATCGTCTTTGATCGCCTCCTCCTCGAAGAGCTCTCCCGGATGGGTTCGTCGATCACCCTCGCGGTGCGGGATGCCCCCATCCTGAATGATGCCACGCTCGAGGAGGCCCGGGCACTCCGCCTCGACCGCTTTGTCCGGACCATCACCACTACCGGGTGCGGGTGCGAACTGGGCGTGCGGCTTGACTGCATGCCGGAGGAGCTCTCGGCAGCGGTGGATGACTGCACCCTGATCATTGCCAAAGGCATGGCCAACTACGAATCTCTCTCAGAATATTCCGGACTGCCTCCCGTCGCCTTCCTGATGGCCGTGAAGTGTGAACCGATTGCAGAGGACGTCGGGGTTCCGAGGGGCTCGAAGGTGGCCATGCTCCGGGACGACAACCGGTAATTCGTTCTTCTACCGGCCTGGCCACACCCGCCCGAAGTGGTAACCTAGTACGGCCCGATCAGCGGCGGCCCGGTCATGATGACCTCCATGAACAGGGGCCAGAAGAGTGCCGGGAGTACGATCAGGGCGGTAAGGATTGCAAGGATAACGGCACCGGCGGCCCGCCACCGCGGGAGCTGGTGGAGTTCTTCAACACCGAGGATGCCCACCACTACGGACCAGAGGAGCCCGACCGGTGGCCCGATATCAGGAATCCACCCGATCAGCATCAGGGCTGTCAGGCTGTAGAGGACCGACCGCACGGTCTGATAGATCCCTTTCCTGCCGCCGATCAGCCAGACCCAGAAGTGGAGAAGGAGCGAGTATACGAGGGCCAGGAGCCAGGAGAAGACCCCCACGACCAGAAACTTCAGGATAATGAGATCGAATCCGAACCCGAATCCGAACAGGGCAAGGAACGGGTGATTGGATACCTCCATTGCGGTCATAACTGTCGCAAGAACCGTATAGATTACGGCGATGATGAAAAAATAGAGGAGGGTGTCCCTGATATCCTCCTCTGCAACCTTCCAGAACGATTCTGAGGGGTTGAAGAGGAATCCCCGCATTTTATCAGGGATTGTGAACGGCATTGCATCAAAAATAGCGTGGTTTGTTCATATATATGTAGCGAACAGATTCTCCCCACCATGTTTCCCGCCGCCCGAATATCATCTTCCCCTTCGAGGTGTCAGGCCTGATCCGGCAGGCCGGCAAAGTTCATCGGGGCAGAGGAAGAAGTCCTGGCGGAGGCCGCAGAAGGAGAGCATCCTTCGGAAGGCATCCTCGGCACCGTCCCGACCTTCGAGGAGGTGCGGGCCATCTTCAAAGAGATGGACACGAAGATCGCCACAGGGATCTCCGTCGATGAACTAAGGATACCGGGAAGGCGAAGCGGCGGACCACCGAAGAACTTATCGAGGAGATCGGGAAGATTCGGGAAAAAAAAGCTTCTCTTTTTACCGGAAAATTCCCAGTTCTTTCGCGAGTGCGCTGGTCCGGGTCAATGCCGCAATCGCATCCATCTTCTTCTGGTCTACGGCATTCTCCCGTACAAAGACCATAAAGCGTTCGAGGTCCGGGGCCGGAATCAGCGATATGGCCGATTCATAGAGGGTATCCCAGGTCCGGTCCGGGAAGTAGCAGGAGATGGCAATTTCTTTGAGTATGCCTGCTGTCTCTTTCCCAAGCATTCCTGACTCCACGGCTCTCTTCAGCGTGCAGCGGATGTTGATCAGGGGCTCGGAGAGGGGTGCGTAGCTCTCGGGATCATACACCAGGGCGACTTCATCATCCGATATGAGCACGCCGTCCCGGTACAACTGGTAGATCAGCCCGATCCCCTCCATACCGAGGGTGTGGAGCTCTGCGGCCCGGAGCGCTCCCATGCTGGACGCACCGATCACCCGGACACCCGATTTCAGGGCGGACAGGATCTCCCGGTGGCCGACGGCGTCGTTCTGGAAAAAGACCCCGTCTATCAGGGTAATGATCCTGGCTCCGCCGGCAACCGCTTGTGCGATATCCCCCCGCTTTGCCGGAGGAGCGTACCTGGCCGTGAGCAGTTGCTCAGCGGCGGAGCGTTCAAGGCTTGGGCCGAGAAATACGACGATTTCGTGCCTCATGGCACCTCTGTCCTATCCGCTCCTGATCCATGGCCGCGACCTCGAGTCCCGGGACGATGACGCGTACGACCGGCACACCAATTTCCGGGCGGGTGAGGTCGACCACAATCACCCGGGAAAGTCCTGCATCCTGGAGTCTCTGCAGGGTGAAGGTTATGTCATCAAGGAAATCCCCGCTGTCATAGGACCTGATATCAGCAAAATCCTTCGTCTCCGTTGCCTCAAACCAGAAGCGGTTTATCCGCTTCGTACGTTCATAGCCAATTTTTCTCCGCACATCAGCCAGGGGAGTGTCCTCACGCGCACCATGGATCTGAGTGAGGCGGCTCTGGGCCACTTCGGTGATCCCCCGCAGGACTGCGATCCGTGCACTGGTGTGTGTACCAATGCCCGTTGTCAGAAGGGCTGCATCCTTGAGCAGGGTATCATCGGAAATCGCTACCATGGTCGGGATGCCGATATCGCTGGTGATATCCCTGATCAACACCTCCACCTTCGCATCCCGGAACCGTGTGAGGAGGTCAGCGGCGAGCGGGTCATCGATACCGGATACAGCAGGACCGGTATTCCGGGTCATTTCGGCGATCGACCATGCATCCCGCTCGATGACCTCCATGAGTGCGTGAAATACGGCCTCCTCCTGCATATTGCCTGATGCGAGGCCGTTTGTCGTAGTGCGGAAAAGCGGGAGGTATCTCCGGGGGAGAGGATGGTAGACGGCACAGGCCGGCACGAGGATCTCTTCCTGAGAGATGAGGTCAAAGCCCTGTACCCAGGGGATAGGCTTCTCCGGATCAGCCCCTGCCGGCAGGATGAGTTCAGAAGGGTCGAGGACGGTTCCATGATCCGATAAAGAACTGTAACCGCCTACCAGGAGCTGTTCTCCGGTCACTTCGGCAGAGTATCGTTCGATACCTTCCATGATTGCCGAAACCCTGGCTTCTGCAGATGTTGCTCCTTTTCCATTATAGATCGAAACGGCCCCGTTCTCGGCTGTTGGCCGGATACTTGAGAAGACCGGTATGCCGATCCGGTCAAGTGCAGTGATGTCCGCCACCCGGGTGATGCCGGCAGCAGGAAGGAGTTTCTCAATCCGTGACAGGGTCTCTTCAGGGGATACGGTGCGTTGGGTATCAGTGGAATACGTTTTCTTGCAGGAAGAGAGCATCATGGGCAGGACCTTCACGTATCAGATATGCATTGGTGGCAATACCCCATAGTCTTTTTTCAGTTTTCCAGGAGTTCTCCGGGTATGGCCCCTCAGACCGGTACCAGGGAGAAAAGGTACGGGAGCATGATCAGGGAGAGCAGGATAACTACCATGAGGGTCGAGATAGCGGTGGTCACCACCGGTGCGAACCTCAGCCATCCCCGTCGTTCAAAGGCCCGTTCGACCCCCTCTTTCAGGATGTAGCCCCCGTCCAGGGGGACCATGGGGATGGCATTGAAGATCCCCACGCTGATGTTGATCCAGCCGCACCAGAAGAGGAAGTGGATGATCCCCCAGAACCCGGCGAAGGGCACGATGTAGAACTGCTGTGCAGGGGTCTCAAGGGCAACGATGCGGAGCGGATTGCCGAATCCGGTGATATCGAAGGGCACGGTCAGGAACCGGAGAAACCCGACAGGTGAGATGCTGTCGTCGATGGTATCAAGGATCAGCTGCCCGTCATAGTACGAGATGCCCATGAATCCTGACTCGCGGGCAGGCAGACCTTCCGGCCATGACGTCAGAGTCAGGGTATAGTCTCTGAATACCCCCTCATTGAGCACGGTGAGGGTGATGGTGTCGCCGGGCCGGGTGGCATTCAGGATGGTCGAGACTTCGCCGGGAGTCTGGACGGTTGTGCCGTTCACCATCTGGATTACGGAGTAGGGGGGAACCCCTGCCTGCTCGGCCGAGAAGTTCTGGTACACGCCCCCGATTACCGGTCCGGCCACCGGTACGACCAGCCCCATGAGCAGGATCATCACCAGAAAGCAGACAACCCCTACCACGATGTTGTTGGTGATGCCGGCCCCGAACATCCTGATCTTCCGCATCCCCCTGGTCCGGTTGAGGTCTTCCTCATCAGGCTCGACGAAGAACCCGATGGGAACCACCAGGAGCAGGGCCCCCACGCTCTTTACCGCGATGTTCTCGACACGGGAGAGGATGCCGTGGCCGAATTCGTGGATGGCGATGGTAATCACGAATGCCAGCCAGACGGCAATGGTTGAGGGGATATACTCGTTGAGCCCGGGGATCAGGAGGATGTTCTGGGGGGCGTAGATGCCGGTCGGCGGCGGGCGGACTGCGAACGTGTACTGGAGGGAGAGGAAGAGGAGCACCGTCATCCCGACAGAGATGATGACTACCATCACCACACCGAAGCTCGCATAGAGGCGGAGGAAGCTGGAGAACCGTTTGAACCGATCGAAGAAACCGACCTTCATGCTTTTTATGGCCATGATCGGGCCGTAGAAGACGATATGATCGGAGAATATTCCCTTCTGCCTGATCACTGCCGCTATGACGGCATAGACTGCGATGAGGAGCAACAGCACCAGGAGCCAGTCCATTCTTCAGCTATGGGAGAGAATGGCAGATAACGGTTTGGACAGGGGAATCGGGATGAACGGGGCGCTCTTAACCATGTCGGGGCCTTACGATTACCCTGTGGGTACGATTGTCCGCAGTCTGCCCCGCAGAGGATTCCTGACCTGCCCGAAGGGGATATCGTGGTCCCGGATGGTTGCGGGGTCTGGAGAAGGGAAGAAGCCTTACTCCGGGTTTCGTTTCACAGTAGAGAAAAGCGCGAGAGATCGGACTGTTCGACACGGCAGACCAGGGTCCGGACCGTCTCCCACGAAGTCCGGGCGCAGGATGGGGGACACCGGTGATCGCGGATGTACTGCTCGAGGAAGGCTATGGTCCTCTCATCTGAGGGGTAGCCGCTGCCGATGGCGCCGAATGACAGTGCAAGTTCGCCGATGATCCGATCCCGGGTGACCTTGGCGACGATGCTTGCCGCCGAGACTATCGGCCGGTTCTCATCGGCATGGTGCTCGGCCGTAATCCGGCAGGGGAAGTCCAGGCAGGCGGCGACCGTCCGCCCGTAGCGGGAGGCAATGACATCGCAGGCGTCAACGTATGCCCGGTGCGGCCGGAGCTTCCCAATCACCTGTGCGTGGGCCCGTGCCATGAGCAGGTTCATACTCCCGCACCGCCGCAGGATGTCGATGTCGGGGGCATCGATCACCAGCACCGCGAAGGGAAGTCGGGCCGTAATGAGGTCGTGGAGGCGGGATCGTTCTTCCGGCCGCACAAGCTTTGAGTCTTTCACCGGAATCCCCCTAAGGTCGCGGGAGGAACGGCAGGCGACCGCTGCGATGACCAGGGGGCCGAGTACGGCGCCCTTTCCTGCTTCATCCACCCCGCAGAACATCACATCCAAGGTACGATGCACAAAATATTTCAATGCCAATGATGGTAACCCCATCTATGTACATTATCATTGTCGGGCTTGGCGGGATCGGGAGGAGCCTGACTGCACAATCGGTTGAGCATGGCAATAACGTGGTGATTATCGACCGGAACGAGCAGCGCTGCAGTGATATGCTCGAGCACTACGATGTCCTTGCCATCACCGGGAATGCCACCGACAAGGCCATCCTCGAGGATGCCGGCATTGACCGTGCCGATGCCCTGGTGGCTACCACCAGCGACGACTCAGTAAACCTGATGACCTGCTGGCTGGCGAAACGGTATAAGGTTCCCAACGTGGTGTCGATCGTCAACCAGACCGAACACTCAGACCTCTTCAAGGAAGTCGGTGTGAAGATCAGCGAAAACCCCGATGAACTGGTGGCCTCCCGTCTCTACTACTGGGCAAAGAACCCGATGCTCCAGCAGCTCGCCTCCATACCCGGAGGTACCATCTTCGAGGTGGTGGCCGAGAAGGGAGCCCCTATCGTGGACCACGAGATCCGCGAGCTCAAGGTCAAGGACTTTGTCTTCATCGCCATCAGGCGGCTCGGCGGAGAACTGATCATTCCCGGTGGCGCGGTGAAGATCCGGCCGGGCGATACCATCACCGTGTTCACGAAAAAAGAGGCGGAGAGCGAGACCCTCGAGCTCCTGAACCGCCAGCTGCGCAAATCACCCGATTGAGGCCATCAGCCCGGCAAGGTCGGCGAGGAGCAGGGGGTTCCGCTTGATAATTTCTTTTATGAGCGATATGGTCGAGAAGTCCTTCATGTCGATGGCTTTCGCCGAATGAATGATGGCATTCAGTTTTGCATCCGAGAGTGTGATGAACTTCTCTTTGATGTGCCAGTTGCGCTCGATGGTCTTTCCCATGGGGGAGTTCCGCCACCCCTCATCGTAGGGCATGAGAGCTTCCTTCGTGCAGGCGCCATCCGAGATGGCTCTGGCACCTACATGGGCTGCGAGGCGGCCGGTAAACATGGCATTGTAGATGCCTCCGCCGGTCATGGGATCCACGACCCTGGCCGCATCACCGACGACCATCATTCCGTCCATGACCGTCGAATCCAAAGGACGGCAGACCGAGACCCCGCCCACGATGTACTCGATGGTCTTCCCGGACGGGTACTTTGCGCTGACAAACCGGTCAAGGTAGTCTTTTGCCCGGTTCCCGGGACCGCTCTTCTTGCCGCTGATCCCGATTCCCACGTTGGCGGTCCGCTCCCCCTTGGGGAAGATCCAGAGGTAGCCTTCCGGTGCAACCTTGTTTCCGAGGTAAAAGACGGTGGTGTGGGGATCGATGTCGATATCGGTCATCAGGAACTGGGCCGAGCTCATTATCTCGCGGACCGGGACGGTGGTGTCGATGCCGCACCAACGGGCGAACTTTGACTCGACACCATCGGCGGCAATGGTGAGATCGGCATGGATCTTTTTCCGCGATCCGCAATACTCGACGACGGCACCTTTCACGGCTCCATCAGTGACGATCGGGGCCGAGGCACGGGTCTTCACCATGACGTCTGCGCCTGCCTCCGCCGCCTGCCAGACAAGTTCCCGGTCAAAGAACTTCCGGTCAAGGATATAGCCAACCTTGCTCCCGGCCATGTCGGACGCAAGCTTCATTGAGACGCCGTCGGGGGCGACCAGTTCGGCACCGGTAACCTCGGCAGATATCCAGCGTTCATCCGGCTTGATGAACTCGGCGAGGGCCTCCTTCCCGATTCCCTCGGCGCACCTTACGGGAGCCCCGATAGCCGGCCGTTTCTCGACCAGGAGCACCGAATAGCCTGCTGTCGCTGCCGTCCTCGCGGCAAGTGCGCCTCCCGGTCCGCCACCAATGACCAGGAGATCGTAGTTATCCTTCATGCTTCACCTCCAGTGCCCCGAGCGGGCAAACCTTGGCACAGATGCCGCAGGCTGTGCAGCTGTCGTCGACCTCAAGGTAAGCGTCGATCAGTTCGAGCGCCCCTTCAGGACAGACCGAGACGCAGCACCCGCAGTACCCGCAAATGTCACGGTGAATCTTCAGCATCCTTATGCTATTGGTACGGAGCAGCCATAATCCTTTCTTTGGGCAATCGTGACAAATTTCCCGTTTTTCAGAAAACGAGTGGCATATTGGCAGTATTTTCCGTCAAAAAAAGGTAAAAGACCCGTATCTGCCTCCCCCACCGGGCACCAGTTTTACCCTCGATGAGCGAAAGGCATTGATGGCCAGCGCGACGCCCTCGTCCACCCGAGCGAGATCCCGGACAGGGACCCGGGTGAGCACCCGGATTTCATCTCCAAACGTTTCGATGAAACGGTCATATAACCCCCGGCAGGATTTTGTCGAAGGGGATGACATATTAAGGACTTTCTGAATGATCTCCCCGAGGGGAATGATGTGGAGGTAGGGCGGACGGTCTGTGGGATGCCCGGTTGAGAGCTCTGATGCCCGGTCAGCGACTCCTTTGGTGATACGCCCGCCGTCATCGGGGCACTTCCACCGGGCCGCCGCTGCCCCGGTGAGGCTGAACTGACGGTAGCACCGCGAACAGGCGGTCCGGTTATATTTCCCCTCCTCGGGGAAGAATCCTGCGTTCAGGAAGATTGCCCCCTCCCGGATGGCGGCAATCACCCCGCCAGGAGTCTTCTCCCTGACCGAGATGCCGAAAAACTCTCTGCCGAGCCTGACCGGGTCGGGGCTGTGGGCATCGGAATTCGAGAGGAACGGGACACCGGCAAGTTCCGGAATGGCCGCCCCATAGCTGCTGTCCGCAGAGAGACCCAGCTCCAGAAAATCGACCGGCTCTCCTCCATAGCATGCGCCCGGGGAATCGAACGAAGCGTAGAGGGAGGTCCAGGGGGTGAAGGCATGGGCCGGCCCGATGAGACCTCCGAGAGCATGGACTGCCCGGGCGATCTCCTCACCGGTGAGCCTGACATGGGGTCGGCCGGTCTGGTGCAGGTTCCTGGCGTACGGCGCAAGCATGAGCTGCAGATCGCGGCAGCATTCAAAGGACCCGAGGATGATGAGGTGGTGAACCCGGTTCCGGTCCTCCACCTCGGTGGTAGGAACCACCAGCACCCCCGTATCCTCGCAGAGACGATCCGCCCAGAGTGTCCGCCACCCGTCATGGAGAGCATCACCGCTCCCCAGGATCCCGATCCCTTTTCTCCTGCTGGAGGCAAGGAGGGCATCGGGGAGCATACTCCGGGAGGAAGCGATGGAAAAACAGGAATGGATGTGCAGGTCCGCGAAGAGCTGCATGCTCACACGAAATACCGGAGCTCGTCGTCCTGTGAGATCCGGTCTCCGTCAATGAGCTTCTGGAGCATGAACTCCATCTCTTCTGCCCGCTGCTCGAGCCGGGTTGGATCGATCTCGAGCTTCAGGAGCCCGGAGAGGACCCTGAGCAGGCTTGCAGCGCTCCGGGGGTCCACCAGGTACCCTGATGTCTCGCCCATGAGGCAGATCCCTTCCATTTCCCGGAAGAGACCGAGGCCGAGGAGGAGGCCCGCAGCACCAACGATTCCCCCCCCCGGTTCATCACGGTTCACAATCGCTCCGGCGGCCTCGACCATATCCTTCAGGTTCGGCTGGTTGACGGCGCCGAGGACACGGGGCTCCTCCACCAGGTGGCCGACCCCATAACCGCCCAGCGTAAAGAGCCTCCGGACTCCGAAGGCTTCGGCGACATCAAGGTAGGCATCGGCGAGGAGGTAATGCCCCTCCGCGGAGGTCGCCTGGTAATCCCCCACGAGGAAGAGGAACCGATGTTCCTCACCATCGTAGAAGTAGATCTCGTTGTTGGCCAGCCGGACGGTTCCCTGTTCATTGATAATAACCTGGGGGGGGAAGAAAATGGACTCGATCTCGGCGATTTTTTCTGCCCCGAGCTCACGGATCATGTGCTCGGCGACCAGCTTTCCGACATGGCCGATACCCGGGAGCCCCTCGATCATGATCGGGGCCTGAATACCGTCTTCCGGGGTTTTATCAAAGAAACGGACAGTTATGTCATCCATTGTCGTGCAATCCTCCGATACTGGCCGTACCGGTCTTCAGGAGAGAACCGGGCAGGGTGGGGGGACGCAGTCGGGGTCCCGCATACCGGGCAGGTGTCGCGGAGGGTGTAGGAAAAATCACGGGGGCAGCGCCTGATACGGCTGGTCATGCACTCTTTCCGGACTTGGGTTTCTTGATAAACCTGCCTTCGCCGCCGGCCCGCTCAACCACGCCGATGGCGGCACTTGCTGCCTTCTCGATACCCTTCTCAGCTTTCTTGTAGTCCGGGGCGGTGACCTTGATCCGGTAGGTCGGGGCGCCAAGGTAGGTGAGCTCGATCTCCGTGTCCGGGATCTTCGGTTCGGCGCTCCGGAGTGCCCGCCGGATAATGTTCACCCCGTCCGGCTTCGTGGAGGTGAGGATGAGATTTCCGGCAACCGTGACCCGGGGAACCTTGACGTTCTCCCGGGCGACTGATGCGAGGGCCTCCACGGCTTTTTCGGAGAGGCCGGTCTTCCGGAGCGATTCTTCGCTGCTGGATACGATATCCTCAAAGACCGAGTAGAGGTCGCCGTACTTCTTGTAGAGTGCGGCCTTGATCACCTCGGGCTGCTCACCGGAGGCCTCGGCAGCAAACCCGACCCACTTGGCCGCTTTTGACTCGTTCTTCCACTCGCGGATTTTCTCACGCCGCTGGTGGTCGTTGACATCCTTCAGGGAGAGATCGATGTGCCCCCGGGTCCTGTCGACGTGGAGCACCTTACAGACTACCTTCTGCCCCTCGCGGACATGGTCGCGGATGTACTTTATCCATCCCCTGGCAATCTCTGAGATGGGGATCAGGCCCTCGAGCCCCTCATACTCATCGAGAGAAACGAACGCTGCAAAGTCCTTGATATTCCTGACCGTGCAGACCACCAGTTCTCCGGCCGAAGGCCATGATCGCTCACTCATACGGGTAACTCACTCGCAGGTTTCCAGGATTTCTGCTTTTATCTGTGCCTTTCCGCCCGCCGGCTCGGCGAGGACCTTGCCGCAGACAACGCAGTCCACCACGGTGCTCGCCATCTCGAATACGATCTGCTCATTCTCGCAGTCCGGGCATTTTACCTTGATAAACCTGCTCCGGTTCTTTCGTGACTGTTGTACCATGGGATCACTCCGTCAGTTCGAATTTTCCGGTCCTGAACCCCTTCCGCAGGTGCGCTTTGCCGCAGACGCTGCAGCGGTACCGGACATTGATCTTCTTGGTGGGCTTGTCCCCTCCGGGGACCTTGGAGAACTTGCCCATGTTCCCGACCGTGCTCCTCCGGGCCTTCTGGCGGTCGATCCAGTGGAGACCGGTGGTCTTGCTCTTCTTCACCTTCTCCACCTCATGGGTCTGGTGATTCCTGCAGAACGGGCAGTAGGTTTTGAATTTAACTGGCATTTTCATAATATTTGCCTCGGGTTACCCGGTATCGAATATCAGTATTATTTGCCCGGGTTGATATTTAAGATTGTGGGCTTGCCAACAATCGGATAATCTCTCCGGAGACTCTTTTTCACAGCGACTGAAAAAGCACTGATCTTGTTTCATCTCTGGCTATAAAAAGAATCCCAAGGGGGCCGATATAGTATACCCTAGATTCGTGGCTGAAAATAAATCAATAAACGATTGAATCGAGCTAAAAGAAGAATCGAAAAGGTTTTTTGTTATTCTCAATACCTCACTCGTTGGGGTGAAATTTGGCATAGGAAAGTTGTTGCCATTATTTTACAAATACATCAGGTGGATCTTGATCTACCAAGAGAAGGGATCATATTCGCTTTGTAGCGGCAACAGATCGGCGGGGTGGTGAAAATTTCTCCGATCTTCTGGGAGAGGTTCTAAACATCGCATTAAGGATGTTGTAGAGAAGACCAACCAAGGTCACGGCACTTATACCCCTGAACACGTAGTCGATCAGGGGGAGGGGTTGCCCGGTAGCTCCTGGCCATTTCATCGGAGATACATAATATCCCCAAGTTTAGCCCCCGCTGGAGAGCCACTCCGAAACCATAGGTTTAAATGCGTCCATAGTGATTTTCCACGGAACACGGGAGATTTCATGATCCGGGTATTGCACGTGGATGACGACAGGGCACTCCTTGAACTTGCACAAAACTTCCTGGAGCAGTCCGGCGACCTGATCGTCGATACCGCTATCTCCGGAAAGGTGGCGCACAGGATGCTTGGGTGGCAACACTACGACGCAATCGTCTCTGACTATGCCATGCCAGGGTGCAACGGGATCGAACTGCTCCGCCATGTCCGCAGGACCGATGAGCGGACCCCGTTCCTCTTCTTCTCCGACCAGCGGGATGAGGAGCTCGTCGTCGATGCCCTGATGAGCGGCGCGGATTTCTTTCTCCCGAAGGGGGTGCAGGTCAGGTCTCATTTCCTCCAGCTCGCACATGCTCTCCGGGAATCGGTGATGCGGCGGCGGGCCGAACGGGAGCACGAGCGGATTTCCTCCGTGCTCCGGATCACGGAAGCGGCTGTCCGGTCCTCCCTCTGCCCTATCACGGTCTGTGACATGGAGGGGCGGATCGTGCATGCAAACCCGGCGAGCCTTGCAATCTGGGGGTATATGGACGAGAACGAGGTTATCGGGAGGAACGCCGCTGACTTCTTTGCTTCCCCCGATTTCCCTCCCGATGCGATACCCCTGCTCCTTCAGCAGAAGACCTGGTCGGGCCAGGCGACTGCGCGACGGAAGGACGGGTCCCGCTTCGAGGCCCGGGTGTTCGTCAGCACCATGACCGACAACGGCGGCAACCCTCTCGGGTTCGTTGCCTCGTTCACCGACCTCACCCGGCAGCGGGATGCACGGGGGCGGCTCGAATCATATATCCGCGATATTAGGTTCGTCTCAGAGAAAGCACACGAACTGACCGACCTGCCGCTGGAGGGAGATGTATTCGGGTTCATTGCCGATACCATCGCAGCCCTCGCACCCCCCGGGGCTGTAATCGTCCTCAGTTCGGTGCATGCCGATAGAACGGTCCGGACGGATGCGGTCAGAGGGCCATCGGCATCCCTCGCCGCGATTGAGCAGCTGATCGGCCGGCCGGTCCCGGGCATGACGTTCCATGTGGAGACCGCGGGGCTTTCGTCGGTGCTCCCGCGGTCGTTCATCGAGATTGAGGGGGGGATTACGACCATCACCTTCGGGAAGCTCCCCCCTGAACTGTGCCATGAGTTAGAGAACCTCCCCTTCATCGGGAAGATTATCGGGACAGGGCTCTCATGGGAGGGGACCGTGCATGGCGTCACAGTCATCATCCTCCCCCCGGGTGCGATTCCTGACACCATCGATCTTCTCGACCTGTTCATCTGCCACTGCTCGGCGGTTCTCCAGCGGCGGCAGGCAGAGAGGATGCTCAAGGGGGCACTGTCCATCCCCCCTGAATAGACCCAATCAGGACAGAGGGAGCGGGGCTCTCTCCTGGCCGTTCCCCGATCTGTTCCCGTATATTATCGGGAAGGGGGCAAAGGCCCTCCGGCAATTTTCTCCCGGTTCTCCTCTCGGTGCCGATTGACACAGAAGGTTCACTGGCGGGCTCTCACGTCCATTCGGC
>DANP01000008.1:0-14006 GCA_002499905.1 Methanolinea sp. UBA277 | reverse complement strand
CCCTGATATTGTTGACTACATGACTTTTAAGACTATGTTGCGTTCACACAGGACTTCAGCATTCCGGAGGGGGAGGGTCACCATATCTTCACGGCAGAGCTGGTAGATCCGGCCATCGACTCCCATGAACGGTTCCATATCGGTGAGCACCCGGGAGAGGACATAGTCCGGACCAGCAGGCTGGGCCTCCAGCACGTCTGCGCACCGCTCAGCCTCATCCGCAGCCTCAGCCCGGCTCACCCCTGATCCGGCGGCCGGAACCGGAATGAGCCGGCACCGGGAATGACCGATGGCCATGACCACCGCGTCAAACATTTCCCGCTCTTCCGGGAGCATCCGTTTCAGCTCCTCACGGTCGATATACTGTCCCTCCTCGTGTGTACGGGCGAGGGCGAGGATCTTCTCGGACCTGAGTATGAAGAGGTCATGGAGGGTCTCCCGGATACTGCTCACCCGCTCGATCAGGATCCTGACCTTGTCGGAGAATGGGTCCTCGTTGGCATACACCTCTTTGAGCAGTGATTCGAGGTTCTTTTCGGCCGAATTGAACAGGTCGCGGGGGATGGAGAGGATGCGGCCGGTCTCCCGTTCGGAGAGGAGGATACTCCTGAGCTCGTCCAGGTGCATGGTCAGGCCCTCCCTGCGATTTCAGCAAGACCCCTGCAGCAGAGGAAGACGGCGAGGGCTTCAGGAACCACGGACTCCCCTTTCCCCATCTGGTAGGTGCTGCCCAGGAGGGGCATGGAGAGTTCCCGCTGGCACTCGATGCGGACATCCCGGGTCCCGAACACCACAGCATCGGTGAGGGGGTCAAACGAGGAGAGCTCACGGACGGAGAGGGGGGTTACCCGGAATCCGCTTCCCCCGTGGAGAGAAGTGGGCATCCGGATGAGCCGTTTGGTATCGGTGGTGACAGGCTCATCGGCAAGCGCTGCCTTTTCCCGGAGCAGCGAGGCGAATTTCCCCTCCTTCTGGTCGGCAAGCGCCCGGATCACCTTGCCGATCGCGAAGTCCTTCAGGTTGACGGCTGAGGTGCCTGCCGAGAGCGCGGCCCGGAGATCACCTGCCCGCTTCAGGAACTCTTCCACAGTCACTTTCCCCACCCCCTCGAGCGCCGAGAGCTCGGCGACGGCCTCCTTCTGCTCCATCCCTTCCAGCCACAGCAGGTACTCGGTCAGTGCATCTATATATCGCTGGTGCCATCCGCGGGGTGAAGGTGACGGCCGGGAGAGCATAATCCCCGGATCGATCCCGATACCGCAGATGTAATCGATCAGCTCCCGCCGCTCGGCACTTCCCCATCCCCGCACCGCGATCTCCCTGATATGGACATGGTAGCCGCGCCCTCCGGAGAAGACCAGGCTGATCTCCCGTTCCGCAAACCCGAGTTCGCCGGTGAGCATGGCGATCAGTTTTCCGGCCTCCTCTTTCACCCGGGAGAGCATCATGTCGTAGGGTCCCCTGACGATGTGATCGGCATCGAGGTCGAAGATGAGGTCTGCGCCGAGCCACTCCTTCTCTGCCATGGTCGGGGCATGGGGCAAGGCATAGTAGGCGGCCGAGTAGTAGAGGTGGGCAGGAGCCATGTTCCGGATGTACTGTATCAGCTCGTCCTTCCCGGGAAACCCGATATGACGCCGCATCCGGATCTCCGGGTAATCGGGATCAAAGAAGACGAAGGCCCACTCCCGCTGCCCGACAGACGGCGGTGTGGAGAGCATACCGGTCCGGTAGTAGTCCGAAAACCGCTGTTTCACGAATTCGAGGGTCGCCGGTTTCATCCCAGATCCTTGACCATATATGGGCCCCTGCGTTCATAGCCCTGCCTGCGGTAGTAGGATCTCACCCCGATGCCGCTCATCACCGCCACCTCCCGGTACCCGGTCCCGGCGGCAATCTCTTCGGCGAGCCCGAGCAGCTCCTTCCCGGTCCTCCGGTGCTGCCGCTGGTCGGGTTGGGGTGCCATGCCAAGGGGCACGATACTTCCGTAGACGTGGAGTTCACGGAGCAGGGCCGCCTCCCGTATCTCCTCCCGTTCGCGGAGACCCCCGGTGCGGAGGCGGGCAAACCCGATGAGCGAATCGCCGGAGACTGC
Organism: Methanolinea sp. UBA277; assembly: GCA_002499905.1. Taxonomy (GTDB): domain Archaea; phylum Halobacteriota; class Methanomicrobia; order Methanomicrobiales; family Methanospirillaceae; genus UBA9949. The sequence goes on along the minus strand of DANP01000008.1, from coordinate 11,911 downwards.
TGAGATGAAGTGCTCCCTCCCCCCCGTGCAGTCGTAGCCATTCTCCCGGAGCTCGTACACTCCCTCGGGTGGAAGCCTGCCAGCCTCACGGCACCGGATGCAGCGACACCGTTTTCCCCATGATGAAAGCCGCTGCTGGCAGAGCTGCCGGAAGTTGCTGTGCCGGGAGCCGGCGACGATCAGTTTTGCCGGGATGTCCCGCTGGATGCGCTGGAGACGGACATACTCCGGGAGGAGCGATTTTCCGTAGGCAATGAGATCGATCAGGGTCTCCTCGTCATACGGGGCATACTGCCCGTCCTTCCAGAGCTGCTCTATCTCGGATCCAGGGGTCACCAGGGTCGGGTAGATCTTGAGAAAATCAGGACGGTATGCCGGGTTCCTGAAGAGTTCCTCGAAGAGCCAGCGGTCCTGATCAGGGCTGCTCCCCGGCAGGTTCGGCATGATATGGAATCCGACCTTCAGCCCGGCATCCCGCAGGAGCCGGTTGGCAGTCACGGTGTCTCCGGTCGTGCATCCCCGCCGGTTGAAGGCGAGGATCCGGTCGTCGAGGTGCTGGACACCGAGCTCAACCTTGGTCACCCCGAGGGTGAGCATGCGGTTGATCTCCTCTGACCCGCACCAGTCGGGCCGGGTCTCGAAGGTGATTGCAACACACCGGGCGGGCGCATACTCGTTCTGCCGGAACAGGGTCGCGGTATCAGCATCCTTCGGGGCAGGATGCCCCCGGTATTCGTTCATGGCTTTCACGCAGGAGGCGACGAACCATTCCTGGTACTCCGGGGAGCGTGCGGTCATGGTCCCACCCATGACGATCAACTCGACCTTATCGACGTGGTGGCCGAGCAGTTCGAACTGCTCAAGGCGTGCCCTGACCTGCTGGTACGGATCATAGCCGTGAACCCTGGCCCGTAGTGCCGCAGGCTCCTCGCCGGTGTAGGACTGGGGTGACTGGAACGGGTGCAGAGGACCTCCGGGGCAGGGCAGGCACTTCCCGTGCGGGCAGGGAAAGGGGGAGGTCATCACCGCAACCGGTGCGACGCCTGAGAGGGTTCGGGTGGGTTTGACGAGGAGGATCTTCCGGAGCTGCTCACGCTCGCCAACAAGGGCTGCCGCAAGCAGCTCGGAGTTCCGGGGGATGGTAGGGAGCCCGTACTTTTTGCAGACTTCCACCTTGATCCGGGTGACGTCGGTTGGAGCGGTGTTCCGGGAAAAGAGGAGGTCGATAATCTCACGATGTATGTCCGGACCTGCCATAAAAGAGTTATTGTTCGACGAATGCCTTCTCCGGGACCATCTCAACGTTCATCAGCTGGTTCCGGGAATGGAGGTGGGTGACGATCTCATCACCGAGGGCAAGAATTGCTTCCTTGTGGCATTTCTTGTTCTTGTGAATGTGTACCGGTGAAATTTCAAGTGAATCGTAGCGTTTCGTGGGAATATCCTGATTGGTGATGTTTTCTGAGTATTTCTTTATGTGAATCATCAGCATGTGGAGATGGAGGAGCTCTTCTTTTTGCACACTATCACCTTTCTTCACGTCATCTTTTTTTCAGAGAGACAAGATATTCATTTTGGGTGATCTTTATATCCAGCTTTTCACACGCAGCAGGGACGCTCACAGGACTAGCAATTGGGGACGCATTGGGTGCGCCCCTTGAGGGGCTCCCCCCTCCGGTGCAAAAAGTCACAGAAATGGAGCATTCCTGGAAATCTAACCGTAAAGCGGGTATTATTACAGACGATACCGCCCAGGCGCTGGCCATCGCCGAATCCCTTGCCGCATGTCACGGATACTGCCCCTCCGACGTAATGAGGCGGTTACTCGCCGGCTATCAACGGAACCCGTCTGTGTACGGCCCCACCTCCGGCCGGGTCTTTGAACTGGTGCTCGGCGGGATGGATACCGGAGACGCGGCCCGGACTGCTCACCGGCTGAGCGGGTCATCCCGGAGCAACGGCAGCGTGATGCGGGGACCGCCGATCGGGATCTTCTATGCAGGGCCGCTGGTCGAGGCCTGCAGTGAGGCATGTTCACGGCTGACCCACTATGACCCCGTCGCCGGTGCCTGCTCGGCCTTCGTGAACCGGATGGTCAGCGACCTCATCCGGGGTTCTCCCCGGGAACGGGCATACGGGAGGGCACTCTCCCGGTGCAGGAGTGAGGAGGTTACAGCCATGCTCGGGGATTTTCGGCGGTATGATCCGGTCCCGGGTCTCGATGCCCTCCTCGCCACCCATGCAGCCCTGACCGTCTTCATGAACGGAGATGATTTTGAGGAGATGCTGATCTCTGCGGTCAATCTCGGCGGGGATGCAGATACGGTCGGCGCCCTTACCGGAGCGCTCGCCGGTGCCGCGTATGGGATCACTACCATCCCTGCCCGGTGGCTGGCAGCGCTCCGGGATCTGCCCCTGGTCACCTCGACCGCTTACCGGCTCTGGGTAGCATCACGGGAGTGAGGCGGTTTACCAGGATGAGAAACCAGAGGGTTTCGCTGCATGAATTTACGGGACCGGCATCAGTTCGACGAGCTGCAGGCTCCGCCCCTTCTCGCAGATGTCCGGGGCATTCCCGATCACATCCATCACGATATACTTCTCTCCCTCGATCAGACCCTCCGGCCGGCAGAGATCATAGTTGGAGCAGCTCTCCCGGGAACAGGAGAACTCGTACTGGATCCTCGTATTCCTGATGGCCATATCGGCACTGATGAGCACCGGGATCGGTGACTCGATGACCTCGACGGACAGGGCGCCGTTCAGGTGGACCGGGCAGCTGTGCTCGGTCCGGCGGACTCCGACGATACGGTACCTGCGCCCCTTCTTCAGGTTATTGCAGGCCTTGCTGAGTTTACAGGATCCGCAGTCCCCGATGGTTCCTTCGTAGATGAACTCGAGCCCGTTCTTTGCAAGCTCTCTTCCAATCAGTGTCACTTTCGGTTTCGTCTCGGCCATAGTTCACTCCTCGTACAACATACGGACCAGCTGTTCAGCAGACTCCTGGGAGAGGCCCATGTCCAGGATGGTGAACCGTTCGGGCCTGATGTCCTTTGCCAGCAGCAGGGCTTCGACCGCGGTCTTGTCCGGAATCCCCACCTCTTCCGGAGTTACCGGGGCGCCGATCTGCCGGAGGGCTTCCCGGATCTCCCTCCAGTCTCCTCCGTGGAGGTACATGGTGATGATGGTCCCGATACCACACGCCTCACCGTGGAGCGCCTTTCCGGGTGCCAGCCGCTCCAGAGCATGCCCGAACTTGTGCTCCCCCCCGGATCCCGGGCGGGATGACCCGGCAATACTCATGGCCACCCCGGATGAGACCAGGGCTTTTGTCACGAACCAGGCACTCTCTTCCTGGCAGGGTTTGATGGTCCGTGCATTCTTCATCAGGAGCTCGGCTGTCATCCGGGAGAGTGCGATCGCGTACTCTGATACCGGTTCACCCCGGAGCCGGTGGGCGAGCTCCCAGTCGAGGCACGCGGTGTAGTTGGACATGATATCCGCACAGCCCGCTGCGAGGAGCCGGTGGGGAGCATGGGCGATGATCCCGGTGTCGGCGACGATCGCGATGGGCGGGTGGGCCTCGAGCGAGGCGCTCCCCCCCTCCATGGGCACCGATGCACGGGCGGAAGCGATACCGTCGTGAGACGCTGCAGTAGGAACGCTGATGAACTGGCGATCGAGGTTGTAGGACACGATCTTCGCGGTATCGATGACCCGTCCGCCTCCCACGCCGACCAGGAAATCCACCTCCCGGGCCGCCTTTTCGACCTCCCGGATCACCTGCATGCTGATGGTATCTGTCACAAAGGACCGGACCTCGTACTCTTCAGAAAGGAGGGTGATGACCTCCTCCCCGGCGAGATTACGGGTATGGGTACCGGTCACCACAAGCGCAGACCGGCCGAGCCGCAGGTCCGAGCAGACCGCGGGGACATGGGTGAGAGCCCTGTGCCCGATCACCACATCACGGGGGAGCTGCATCCACCGGGAACGCTCCGAACCCTTCTGTTTGAGTACTTTAATACCGTCTGCGCTCATTAGGATCAGGAATGATTAGGGATTTCATCTACAAATACTACATCGATCCCATCAGGTACGGCCAGCCGTACAATATTGTCGACACCCTCACCTACGCTCTGGTTCTGATTGTGGCGATATATATTATTTACCGGTGGCTGAACGCATCGAACATCGTCCGGGTCGATGGCAGGTTTGTCATCGCGACCCTTCCCTTCGTGGTGCTCGGGGGGCTTGCCCGGGTAGTGCAGGACACCGGGATGATTACATCGGGTTGGCAGTATCTCCTGGTAACACCCCTGATCTACGTTGTCCTCTTTTTCTTCACCGTCTGTGCACTGGTCATCAGCGCCCACCTGCAGAAGGCAGGCATGGTGAAGGACTATGTTCCCCTCTATGCGGGTACCGGAGTGGCAGCCTGCTGTATCGTGGGTGGTCTCCTGGTCTGGTTTGGCCTGCAGAACGGCATCGTCTCCCTGACGGTCTTTTTCATGATCACGGGGATGGGGATCGTCGCCACGCTGGGTGTATACGCGGCCATGCGCTACCTCCTCCGCTGGGGTTATGCCGCCGACCCGGTCTACCTCTCCCTGATCTTCGGCCAGATGCTCGATGCGAGCGCCACGAGCTACGGGATCGATCTCCATCCTGTCCCCTACCAGGAAGTGCACGTGGTGGGGTCGAACCTGATCGAGCTCACCGGCACCGCATTCGTCATGTTTCCGCTCAAGCTGGCCGTCATCTTCCCCGGGATCTGGATCCTCCAGCGCTACCGCGACGAGAGCCCGGAAACGCTCTGGCACCTGATCGTCCTGGCCATGATCACCGTGGGGCTTGCGCCCGGTGTCCGGGACATGGTCCGGATGGTGCTGTATGTCTGAATTTCGATGGTATGCCCTCATCACCGTCCTCATCTTCGCAGGTTCGGTTGCAGCAGGGGTTGCGGTCACGGCGGAAAATCCCGGGGTGGGAGAGCAGATGCTCGAGCTCTTCAAGGATGCCATCCTCGGGGAAATTCTGGACAGCACCCCGTCGGTGCTGGCGGTGAAGCTCTTCCTGAACAACCTCCAGGCCTGCACGGTGATGTTCCTCGGGGGCGCATCCCTCGGGCTGCTGACAGCGTTCATCATCCTGGCCAACGGTGTGGTGATCGGGTCGGTGGCAGAGCTCGTCCGGCAGCAGCAGGGGCTCCTCTATATTGCTGCAGCCCTGATCCCGCACGGCATCTTCGAGATCTCGGCATTCGTCATCTCCGGGACGCTCGGTTTTCTCCTCGCCCGGGCGCTCTGGCAGGAGTGGTGCGGGACGGGGGACGCCGCTGCTTCGGCGTTTGCCATGGGGAGGATCTTTCTCCTGGTGGTGCTGCCCCTGGTGGCCGTCGCAGCATTCACAGAGGCATTTATTACGCCGGAAATCATACGGTTGGTAGCTTGAGGTTTTTTCATGGACGATGAGCAGGGTACCCTTCCGGCAAAAGAAGATTTCAGCGCATGGTACAACGAACTGCTGTGGCGTGCCGAGATCATGGACGTCCGGTACCCGGTGAAGGGGCTCTACGTCTGGTTCCCGTTCGGGTTTGCGCTGCGCCGCAACGTGTACGGGGAGCTCCGGACTCTGCTGGACTGCGACCACCAGGAGGCGCTCTTCCCCCTGCTCATTCCGGAGACCGAACTGGCCAAGGAAGCAGAACACATCAAGGGGTTCGAGGACGAGGTCTACTGGGTGACCCACGGGGGGACCTCCCCCCTCGATGTGAAGCTGGCGCTCCGGCCCACCAGCGAGTGTGCAATCTACCCGATGTACCACCTCTGGGTCCGGTCCCATGCCGACCTCCCGATCAGGCTCTACCAGATCGTGAATTCGTTCCGGTACGAGACCAAGCATACCCGCCCGCTCATCAGGCTCCGGGAGATCACCTCCTTCAAGGAGGCCCATACCGTCCATACCACCTGGGAGGATGCCGAGCGGCAGGTCGCAGACGCGATCAGGCTCTACCGGGCATTCTATGATTCGCTGTGCGTCCCGGTCATCATCTCGAGGCGCCCGGACTGGGACAAGTTCCCGGGCGCCGACTACACCATCGCCGTGGACACCATCATGCCGGACGGGCGGACCCTCCAGATCGGGACCGTCCACCACCTCGGGGACCACTTCTCGAAGACCTTCTCCATCACCTACGAGGACATCAACGGGGAGCAGCAGTTCGCCTTCCAGACCTGCTACGGGATCTCCGAGCGGTGCATCGCCGCCCTCATCAGCATGCACGGCGATGACAAGGGACTGGTGCTGCCGCCTTCAGTGGCCCCGGTGCAGGTGGTGATCGTGCCCATCACCATCGGGAAGCGGAAAGAGGAGGTGCTGGCGGCAGCTCAGGAGATCGAGCAGCGTCTCTGTGCGGCCGGCCTCCGGGTGAAGGTCGATAGCCGGGATCTCCGGCCCGGCGCGAAGTACTACTACTGGGAGATGCGGGGTGTGCCCCTCCGGCTCGAGGTCGGGCCAAGGGACATCGACGCCGGTCAGGTGACGGCGGTAACCCGGCTCGGTGAGAAGAGCACCATTCCCCGTGCCGGTCTTGAAGGGGGTGTGTGCACGGTCCTGGCCGGTTTCGGTGCTGCACTTACCAGAAGAGCCGAGGAGCATGTCCGGACACATATTCACGTGGTGTCATGCATCGAGGAGCTCTCCGCCGCGGTGGAGAAGGGAGTGGCCATCGTCCCGTGGTGCGGTGAGCGGAAGTGTGCGGATTTCATCGAGGAAACGGTGAATGCGAGCGTGCTTGGCACGGAAGTCAGGTCGGAGTTCGTACCTGCACAGAAGGGACCCTGTGCTGCCTGTGGCAGAGAGGCGATCGGAGCCCTGGTGGGCCGGTCGTATTGAAGGCATACCCTTCTTAAGATTTTTACTTTTCTAGGATTCAGACAGAGAACTTGATGATATTCTGACAGGAGGGGGTTTCACCCCCGTCCCATTCGGGACCAGCGGGCCTGCCCTTTCCTGGACCACCTCCAAGATAATGCGATAGGTCCTTTTCCAGGGAGTCGATGAGGGTGAGTGGACCTATCGCATCCGGGGCGCCGAAGCGGCGGGGCGGAGCCCCTGAGCGTCTGCGTCACATAACGATGGAAAAAGCGCAGACTCTCCGGGCATCACCGAAGTCGGAAAAATACGGTACTGGATTACTTCAGCACTCCGGGCAGAAGTACAGGAACCGGAAGCCCGGGACTGAGAGATCGCCGGAGACGACTTTTTTCCCGCCCGTGACGTAGAGTTTCCCGCACCCGGCGCACCGCTTGGGTCTGATCCGGTCAGTCCGGGTCAGGGGCACCTCGAGCATGAAGCGGGTATCGGGTTTCTGGCCGATCTCATGGCATACCCGGTCGCCGTACTCGTTTGCTAGCTGCATGACCTGGAGGGGGCTTGCTCCCATCTCCAGGAAACGCTTGAAGAGGAAGTAGTGGAAGACCAGCCAGGGGAGGTCGGAGCGGTCGAAAAATTCATCGAGCTCGTTCTCCTGCTCGTCAAAGTCTCCGAGGGTGCAGCCGCAGAGCGGGCAGCGACCCTTCACCAGCTCATCGAGGTAAACCTCCTCCCGGCAACTGGGACAGGTTGTATGGGCGGCGTTGATTCGTGATGTCATGGGTCTATTCAGGGACTATGTTCAGGCTGCTCAAAGAAACGGAGCAGGATATTCCACGTGCTGTAGTGAGTGGTCCGCATAACGGTACCGTGCTTTTCACCGCACGCCTGGACCAGCACGGCAACAACAATCCGCACGGAGGCGGGCCGGGATGTTCCGGCACGTTGCAGGGGAGTGTGATTCCGGTATGGTCCCGCATTCCGGTCACCCGGTCACCACGGCCCCCGTTTCTGCTCCCTCCGTGCTGCTCCTTCCGTTGCCGTGACTTTCATCCAGTGTCAGGCTGTCTCTTCTGTTTGTACCAGCATCTCTTAAAACTTTATTCCGAAGCAGGCGGAAATACCCGATAAATTCGGAAAACCAAAGGTAATATAAGGTTTTTTTGGTCGGGTCCGATCAGGGGGCGGCCGATCAGCGCAGGAGGATCCCGAAGACGCCTGAGAGGCACTCCAGCGCTTCACGGCGGTTCCCCTGCCGCATGGTGGAGAGCCCCCGTGAGACGAGCTCCCGGATATCCTTCTTGTCGATGCCGTAGGCGATCATGAAGCACCTCCCTGATTCGTCCAGGTTCCCGAGCATGAAGTGGCAGTTGCTCATGATGACCCAGGCATCGGCATTGTGCTGGTCGTTGGCAATGACCCTGGAGAGGCATTCCAGGGACTCCGTATATCTCCCCAGCCTGCTCAAGGCGAGGCCCTTCCAGTACTGGGTCCTGTCGTTTGCCGGACAGATCTTTTCAGCCCGCTCCAGGCAGGAGACTGCCCGTTCGTTGTCTCCGGAAAGGCAGTGAACGACTCCCTTGTTGATCCATGCCGTGCAGTAGTCGGGGTAAATCCGCAGGGCGTGGTTGAAGGAGCTGATGGCCTCGCGGTAGCGCTTCAGCTGCATCAGGGCATACCCCCGGTTCACCCAGGCGCCGATGTACCGGGGCCGGAGGATAGTGGCATTGGTGCAGCAGTCCAGCTCGGCATCCCACTGCCCGAGATTCCCCAGCGCCTGCCCCTTCAGGTTCCATGCCTCGGCGGAGTTCGGGTTGATCTCGAGCGCACGTTCGCAGCAGGCGATCCGGTCTTCGAACCTCCCCTGCTTGCCGAAGGCGAACCCCTTCTGGAGCCAGGCATCGACCGATTCCGGGTCAAGCTCGAGGACCCGGTTGCAGATCTGGATCTCCTCGTCATACCTTCCCAGTTTTCCGAGGGCAAATCCCTTCCCCAGCAGGGCCGGGATATGGGCGGGTTGTTTCCGCAGCACCTGCTCGAACCAGAAGAGGGCCTCGTTCTGCAACCCCTTCCGGGAGAGACGCAACCCCTCGGCACAGAAGGCCTCAACCCCACCCTCACGCATCAGGTACTGGTACCGGCCGGGGCTCGTGCCGTGAGACTGTGACTCTTTTCCCGGTGGCCCCCCCGTGACCAGGGATCTCTCCATTACAGAGAATTGAACGGAATAAAGAGATAAATCCTCCGATTTCCGTGGAAAGGGAAAAACAGGTTGATTTTTCCGGTAGATTAAAAAAATGTTACCGGACCGGATGAACGTGGTTTGTTCCAGCGATGAGCCGGACAGAAATTCTCCCTGCAAGCCTCTGCATCCAGCCCGACAAACTCCGATACAGGGATTAAACCGGTGCAAAACTATACACGAACCGTGCACAGATACCCTGTACCTATGCAGACCCTCCCCTGCGCCTGTTCCATTGCCGGGTCCGACTCAGGCGGCGGTGCCGGGATCCAGGCAGATCTCAGGACCTTCACGGCCGTCGGTGTCTGGGGAACCACGGTGGTCACGGCCATCACCGCCCAGAATACGAAGGGCGTTCTCGGCGTCTCTATGGTGCCGGAAGAGATGGTCGCCCTCCAGATCAGGGCGGTGCTCGATGATTTTGACATCCGGGCTTTCAAGACCGGTATGCTCGGGACGGCAGGGATCATCCGGACCGTGGCGGAAAACCTCCCCTCCGGGATCCCGCTGGTCGTCGACCCGGTCATGGTGGCTACGAGCGGGAGCCGTCTCCTTGAGGAGCGTGCAGAGCAGGAGCTTATTACCACGCTTCTCCGCCGGGCAACGGTTGTGACCCCGAATGTTCCGGAGGCGATGGTTCTCTCCGGCCTTTCTCAGATAACCAATCGCGATGAGATGAGGGAGGCAGCGGTCAGGATCAGGGATCTCGGCCCGGAGTTCGTGATCATCAAGGGAGGACACCTTGGCGGCGATGAAGCAGGGGATCTCCTGGTCGGTCAGGGAACTGAACTCTTCCTCACCGGTCACCGGTATCCGTACCCGGTGCACGGCTCCGGTTGCTGCTTCTCGGCGGCAATCGCGGCGTATTTCGCGCTTGGATGTGCGGTCCCTGAGGCGTTCCGGAAGACGAAGGTATTCATTGATGCCGCGATCCGGGACGCAGTGGAGAGTGTGTCGGGAAACCGAAGCGTGAATCCCGGAGGGCAGGGTACCTGATCACCCCGGATTATCCGGAGCGAGTTCTGATGAACCCTGCCAGGCTATCGTTCCGGATGAAACAGGAACTCAACCGGTTATCACAATCCAAATTTTTGGTTTGAACCAATTGATGAGTGCTGAAGGGACTGATTCTAAAATCTCGGCTATTTCTCTCCTGATTTCAAATCGCCCTCTTATTCATTCGGATTCTGAATATTCATCGCAAAAAATTATATATAGCAAGCAACGAGAGGTATCCTCTATACATTGTTTGCCTTCACAGAAGGGCAGTACTGATTCAATCAAGGTGGATCAATTCATGAAGACGATCAGATCTGATGAAGAGGCAGTATCGCCGGTCATCGGCGTTATCCTCATGGTCGCTATTGTCGTGATTCTCGCGGCAGTCATTGCGGCCTTCGTGTTTGGAATGGCAGGAAGTGCGGGTACTTCCAAGAATGTGGGAATGACAGTTACCCCTAATAGCACGGCCGGAATTTCCATCCTCTGGCAAGGAGGATCCGATGTTAACAGTCTGCGTTCAATAGTCGTCGGCGGCGAAGTTCCGACAGAAGTTACTGTTAATTCAACAGAATGGACTAATGGGGTAAGCCCGAGTGTGGGTGAAGTAACTGAAGTTGCCTGCGGGGATGTATCTGGCAAACGAGTTATTATCACCGGTACTTTCACTGATGGTGCAAGTCAGGTTATCTTCGACAAGAGATACTAATCTCAATCTCTTTTTTAAGTAAAAGGATCATAATTATCTTAAAATTAATAAATCTAAATGCAAACAACAACCAAAATAGCAGTCCTTTCAGGATTTATTTTCCTGATACCACTCAATATTTACTCTATCGGAGGAGGATTAGGTAGCGGTATCCAATGGGCGCTCGTAAAATATCAATGTACAACCTTCGGTAATACCTTCTTCAGTGTTATTCAGGATATCGAATATGTTTTAACCGGAATAATACATGGGCGCAGTGCTCTTTCGCTTGTTCTATGGTCGGCAGGTTCAGGTATCCTGTTAGGTATCACCATCTTGGCAGCCCTGTTCATGATTGAGGTAAAACAGGAAATAAGAAGGTTATTTGGCATCATCACCATTCTTGTCGGTTTTCTCTATCTTCTATCCTGCATGTTCCAGTACGGCCCAACGCTCTCCGGTCCGGCAGGATTCTGCATTCCAATCGGAGTACCCCTTATCTGGGCTATTGGATTATGCATCTATTCAGATTTTTTGAGAATCAATAAAAATAAGGAAATTGGAGAAAATGATGATATTTTGATAAAGGAAAATTAATTCCTCCACTTATTTTTTATATTGAGCCTCTATTGCCGCCCTGCGCCCGGTATGTTTGGCATCCTTATCGTAACTCCACTTCCCTCCACCCTCGTAGTAGGCATACGCGTAGGTATACTCGTCCTTCAGAATGTCAAATGACAGGATGATGATGCCGTTGTTTTTATCCACCTCTTCCCGGTGGATGGAATTGACGGCAAATTTTGGTTTTGTGTAGCTGATTTCTGATATCCCATAGGGGTTATCGATATTTCCGGCTTTTACCGGATACGATGACTCGATGGTGGTGAAGGGAACGGATTCTTCCTTTTGATTTTTATCATAATAGACTCTCCCGAATTTATCGAAAAGAACGGTCCTTACCCTATATTTCCCGTTTTTAAGGTCATAATCAAGTATTATTTTACCGGTATCCTCTCCTGAACCGCTCTTTACGAGATCTCCCATGGAATATTTTGGAGTAATAGCCTGAGTTGGAGTCACCGTCGGCGTTAATTTTGAAGTTGAGG
>DANP01000028.1:122717-130978 GCA_002499905.1 Methanolinea sp. UBA277 | reverse complement strand
CAATGTCTATCTTGACGAACAATACCAGGGCACCACCCCACTCACTATAAGTGTGTTGCCTCGCCGGCTATATCACAAAATCGCCCTGACCATGCCGGGATATAGGACGTATGTCACCGGTGTGTCCATATCTAATGGAAAAACCAGTACGGTCTCTGCTACCCTGGCCCCTACCCCTGCACAGATACTACCCTCAGGGTACGTGAGTTCGAATTACCTCCCCACCCCCACACCGTCGTTCTTCTCCCGCTCGGGTCCTCGGTCCGCGGTGGATATATATTTTTGGCTCAAGGCCCTCGGAAACCTTCCAGTGATGTGATGCGATTCTGACATCACTCTTTTCGTAGATCATCCCGGATGGACTGACCAGAATTAATCCAATTGAAGAGGTTTTAACTTTAAAAATAGTACGCCCCGGCCGGGATTCGAACCCGGGTCGGAAGCTCCGGAGGCTCCCAGGATATCCACTACCCTACCGGGGCACAGCGAAGACACTCAAAAGCGATATCTTCCATATGAACAGGGTGTGGAATGGTATAATAATTTTGGAATTCCCCCTTCATCCGGCCCGTTCTCTACCGGGACCCTCCCGGGTTCTGGAGATATCAGAGCGATACAACTAACATAACCGGGACTGGTACGGTAGGTACGAGACCAGATGCTCGCGCTCGTGATCATTGCTGTCCTCCTGGCCTTCGCCTTCACGTATACCAACGGATTCCAGGATGCGAGCTCGGTTGCGGCATCTTTTATTGCCTCCCGATCAGCAATGCCGAAACAGGGAATCCTCTTTGTGGCAGGCATGGATATTCTGGGTGCTCTCCTGGGAGGGAGCGCTGTTGCCTTCACCATTTCGGGCCTGCTCCTCATGGAGCCATCCACCCAGCTCGTGGTGGTCGTGCTCGCTGCTCTGGTTGGGGCGACGGCATGGAACCTCATTACCTGGAAATCCGGGCTCCCTTCCTCATCCACCCATGCCCTCATCGGGGGACTTATCGGAGCTGCCATTGCGGCCGCAGGACTGGAGAGCGTCTCATGGGGGCTGCAGGAACTCCTCATCCCACCCCACGAACTGACAGGTTTTGTCAAAATACTGGTATTTCTCAGTTTTTCGGTCTTGATCGGCTTCATCGGAGGGTACGCTTTACATCGTGCAATGAAGTTCCTCCTCCGCAACGCAAAGCGTTCTGTCAATGGCAGTCTCGTGAACCTGAACTGGGTCGCCGCCGGGGCAATGGCATTTGCCAACGGGGCAAACGATTCCCAGAAACAGCTGGGAGTCATCGCCCTTGTCCTCTTTGCCGCAGGATTCAGTGCAACGCTTGATGTACCATTCTGGGCCCGGATCGGATGTGCCCTGATGCTCGGGTTCGGCACCCTGAGCGGCGGGTGGCGGATCATGACCACTCTCGGCCGGAGGCTCTTCAAAATTGAACCGGTCCATTCATTTGATTCGCAGCTCTCCTCCGGTGCCGCAATAGCCGTCTCCACATTTCTCGGGGCGCCGGTATCATCAACACATGTCATATCCTTGTCAGTCATCGGGGTCGGCAGTGCCGAAAACCCACGCAAAGTCCAGTGGTCTGTGGGGAAGAAGATCGTGGTGGCCATGCTGATGACCATTCCCGTCACCATGATTATCTCGGGGGTTGTGTATCTGGTGATAGCACTTCCTGCCGGAGGATGATGGAATCCATGAACGAGACAGAGGTTAACCGGAACAGAAAGAAGCGGCGGGGGCTGTTTGATGCCATCTTTCCCAGGGAATACGATTTCGAAGGGATGCTTGCCCACCAGGCGGAACGAACCCTGGCAGGAGTACAGGCCTTTGCGGGCTGGATGGATACCCTCCCGCTGACCGATCCTGTGCGGCTGGAGCAGATCGAAACCGAGGTGGATGATCTGCGATATCGCCTTGAAGAGAAACTTCTTCAGGCATTTTCAACGCCGTTCGACCGTCAGGATATCTACAGCCTCTCCCGCCAGATGGATTATATCCTGAACTTTTCCCGCGAGACAGCACGCGAGATGTTTGCGTTCGGAGTGGAACCTGACGACCACATCCGGAACATGGTCAGGGGACTCCTCTCTGGTACAGAGCAGGTTGCCGCCGCGGTCAGGATCATGAGCAATGACCAGAAACAGATTGAGAAGATTATCCGGGAAGCGCGGAAGGCCATGCGTGCCATTGAGGCAGATTACATCGCAGGGATGCAGGATCTCTTCTCGGCAGGGGACCCGATGATCGCGCTCCGGAAGCGGGAGATCTACCACCACCTTAGGGATGCAGGAAGAGCTCTCCGTTCCACGGTGGATATCCTCCACAAGGCCGTGGTCGGCATTTCGTAGGGCCCCGGGTATCGTGGGAAACCCGACCGGAACCGATAATGGGATGGCCCGGTCAGAGTGACTTTCAGGGAGGCATTGCCGGGCCGGGCACTACAAACCCCTGCACCTGAACCCGGATTATGCTTTCTTCACCTGGTACGTGTGCCAGATTTTGCATGCTCCCTCATGGCTCACCATACAGGGACCGACCGGGGTTCTCGGGGTGCACACCCGGTCAAAGAGTTTGCAGTCCGAGGGTTGCGCTATCCCCCTCAGCACTTTGTCGCAGATACAGGCTGAGTGCTTCTCGATGTGTTTGAACTCGATCCCGAACTTCTTCTGGGCGTCATACTGCTCAAATCCGGGTTTTAGCCTGAGTCCTGACTCAGCGATGACCGGAAACCCCCGCCACTCCACATCGCACGGTTCAAAGACCTGGTACATAATCTCCCTGGCCTTCAGGTTCCCCTCACGGCAGACTGCACGCGGATAGGCATTATCAATCCGGTGTGAACCTTCTTTCACCTGCCTGACCAGCATGAGCAGGCCAAGCAGGATGTCTTCGGGATCAAACCCGGCAACCACCTGGGGGACCGGGAACTGCTCGTACTCACTGTATCCCGCAACCGTGCAGACATGCCCGGGGAGCATGAACCCGTGGAGGTGCGCCTCTCCCTGCTCGAGCAGCCACTTCATAGCCGGCGGTACAAGGCGGTGACAGGAGAGAATACTGAAGTTGTCAGGGGGGTGGGAGAGGATGGTTGCAGCCACCGTCGGAGCTGTGGTCTCGAAGCCGACGGAAATAAAGACTACCTCCCGGTCTGTCTCCTGTGCGATCTCCACGGCTTTGTGCACACCCTGGACCACCCGCACATCGCCGCCACTTGACTCAAGCGAACCCCTGCTGCCCGGAACCCTGAGAAGATCTCCATAGGTTGCAACAATGCAGCCTCGTTCAACCAGGTCGAGGGCGGCATCGATCTCGCCCTGTGGAGTGATGCAGACAGGGCAGCCCGGACCCATTACGATCTTCAGGTTTTCCGGGAGAAGACTCCGGATCCCATGGCGGGCGATTGCAGCTTCATGCGTCCCGCAGATGTGCATGAAGGTCATATCGCGGTCGACCATGGCATGCAGTTTTTCAGCGATCTCTTTTCCGAGGGCCATTTCTGGCTAATATTTAC
This sequence comes from Methanolinea sp. UBA277, assembly GCA_002499905.1. Classification (GTDB taxonomy): domain Archaea; phylum Halobacteriota; class Methanomicrobia; order Methanomicrobiales; family Methanospirillaceae; genus UBA9949. The sequence goes on along the minus strand of DANP01000028.1, from coordinate 127,466 downwards.
CTCCTGACGGACATAATAGTAGTTATATGAACTTCGAGACTGCTGTGAATGCCACGCCGACGGTTGCGGCAGAGCTGTACGGGCTCTCCGGAAACCTCCTTGCTGTTCTGATCGTGATTGCCGGTGCTGCGATCGGAATGCTGCTCTTCATAACAGTCGGGTGGATCCAGAAAAAGGCCGATGAGACCGAATCGAAGCTTGATGATATCCTCATCGCGGCACTGGGAACGCCCATGGTCATCGCCGTGCTGGTGATCTCGATCTACTTCGCACTCCGGGTTGCAACCCTCCCTCCCGGGCTTGAGTGGATTGTGGAGAGCAAGTACTTCAACGCCATCTATATCATCCTCGGGGCATGGATTGCTTCGAGTTTTGCTTATAACTTCATCAGCATCTACGGGTCCCGTATTGCGGGCCGGACCGAGAGTGATATAGATGACCGGATGATTGCTCTCGGCCTCATCGTGGCCAAGTACATCATCTGGTTTGTTGCCTTCCTGCTCATCCTCTCCATCCTGGAGATCGATATCACCCCCTTCCTTGCCGGCGCAGGTATCATCGGTCTTGCCGTTGCCCTCGCCGCCCAGGACATCCTCTCGAATTTCTTCGGCGGTGCCATGATTGCCGTGGACAAACCGTTCAAGCTCCATGACCGGATCATGATCGACCAGTACTACGGTGATGTTATTCATGTGGGACCGCGGAGCACCCGGTTAAAAACCCTCGACAACCAGATCGTCACCATCCCGAATGCCAAGGTCGTTGACAGTTTTATCGTCAATTACGCGATGCCGGACACCAGGCTGAAGGTAAAGATTCCTGTCGGGGTGGCGTATGGATCCGATGTGAAAAGGGTAAAGGCTATCCTCCTTGAGATTGCCAACGAGATGGCGGAACGGTACGACTATATCCTGAAAGACCCTGAACCTTCGGCCTATTTCCTTGAATTTGCAGATTCGAGCCTGAATTTTATGCTCCTGGTCTGGACAAGCGATTTCTCCATGATCTGGGATGTCCAGGATGCCGTGAATTCCCGGATCTCCGAGCGGTTTGCCGATGAGGGAATCGAGATACCGTTCCCCCAGATGGATGTGCACCTGAAAAAATTCTGATTTTTTTCCCACACTTCAGGCATCCGGCATGCACCAATCCCATATTTTATCGTTCTCCCCGGAGATTTCCCTGTATGTTCGGGATCTCATCCTTCTGCCTCCACCATGAGCCCCTCGATGTCGCACTCGACCGTCTGTCGGCCGTCACCGATCTGGTAGAGGTCATGGATGACGGTGCGCATTATTTCGAGTCAACCGAACCGCTGGAGTCATACTCCTGCCGGTATGCCGTCCACGCACCTTCGAGGAGCATCAATATCGCCAGCATCCATGAACCTATCCGGAAGGCGAGCGTGGAGGTTATCGGGAACTGCTTCTCCATGGCAGGGGAGCTCTCTGCCGACGTGGTGGTCCATCCGGGATACTTCGCCTGGAAAGAAGAGCAGGAGAAGGCACTCCGTCAGTTCCGGAAATCTCTGGCCGAACTGAATGCCCTGGCAGAAGAGTGCTCGATACAATTCTATATCGAGAATATGGGAAACTGGGATTATTTTTTCCTGAAGAGCCCGGACGAGATCGATCACCTCGGGGAATTCGGTCTGGCGCTCGATGTCGGCCATGCAAACCTGAATCACTGCCTCGATGAATTCCTCTGCCTCCCGCTCTGCCACGTCCATCTCCATGATAACAACGGGATCGACGACTCCCATGCCCCTGTGGGGCATGGTTCGATCGATTTCGGACCAGTACTGAGAGCAGTGGAAGAGAACAATGCAACCCCGATTATCGAGGTTGGGACATTTGAAGGGGTTCTCGAGAGCCTCGATGTCCTGTCGCGGATGACCTGCGGATGATGCGGTCTGAACCGTTATACCACCAGGATACCCGGGAAAGCTCGTTTTTTCCTGGCAATTACCGGGTCTTTTCCGTAATCTTTTAAAGGATTCACTTCTAAGATTAGTGGTGCACTGCGCCTCAGTGGCTCAGCCGGCAGAGCGCGTCCTTGGTAAGGACGAGGTCGCGAGTTCAAATCTCGCCTGAGGCTTCCCGAAAAAGAATCATCTTTTGCGATCTTTCCGTTCCTGGAATCATGGGTGGTTACTTCCTGCTCCCAGAATTTTTGAATCCAGTCCCATGGTTTTGTTTTATGAGAAGAGAAGGAAATTCAAACGAAGCTGAAAGCCTCTAACCATGTATTTAACCATGAGAGAAGAAGGAGTAACGGGAAAATTCCCGTTGTGAGTGGGCGTGGGATATCGTTTGCAGCGGTGAAAAAAAGTATCCTTACCTCCCGCACGCGTATTCGATGCCCCTGTTGATACAGGCGATGGCTTCATTCTCCCGTCCCAGCCTCTTCAGGGTCAGTCCCTTGTTGAACCATGCCTCAGATGATTCGGGATCGATCCTGAGGGCTGCGTCATAACACTGGAGAGCCTCATCGCACTTTCCGAGGTAGTCAAGGAAATTGGCCTTCTCGTTCCAGGCTATGGCATTCTCCGGATGGGCTGCAATGGCCTGGTCAAAGTACTCGATGACTTTCTCAGGGTGTTCCTTGTGCTGCGTGTCTACCGCCAGTCGGTAGAAATATTCTGCTTCGTGTGGGATTGTCATAACTTTCTTCATATTCCATACCTCCTTCCCAGGTTTTACCCGAGGGCAAGTTCGATTCCACGGTCGATACAGGAAACCGCATCCTGGTCTCTACCCATTTTCCTGAGGGTCATTCCCTTGTTGAACCAGGCCTCAGCGGCACCGGGGTCGATGGTAAGCGCGGCATTATAGCAGACCAGCGCTGCATCCAGATCTCCCATGAGATCCAGGAAATTGGCCTTCTCGTTCCAGGCTCCGGCATAACCCGGTTCCAGGGCTATAGCCCGGTCAAAGTATTCCAGCACGCTCTGCGGGTTCTCCCCGGCCTCTGCATCCAGCGCAAGCCGGAAGAAATACTGGGCATCCTGCGAGATGCTCACGGTCGTTTTCTGCATAGTTCTGATTGTCCCTCCTGTGCTCGTGCCAGGGCGTCCGTTCCGGTCTTTTCCCCGACAAAACAAAATAATTTGTTACTTTAAATATATTTTTGCAATATATTAATGCAGATATAAATTGCATGGCAGTGATGCATGATGCGTCGGTTCCCGAAGCGCATGGCACTATAGCAGTGCGGCGTGCAAAAAAAATGCCTGATTTTAATTATATCTTATTTACATTTATGTATTTTAACTGAATTCTCAACTGTATGCAGGCGCGCAGGATCCACGAAACCCCCGGACCAGATGTATCCGGCCATTGCACGGCAGATATGATTCCGCGTGCGGGCCGTCTCTGGCAGCTCCCTGCTGCACGTATGCAGCAGGCCCCGCTGAACCGGAAAAGAAGAATGGAAGCAGACATGCCCAGGCCGCCTCCGGTGGGAATCGGTCGGGCATTCTTGCAGAAGAGAGAGGGAGTTTTGTGACGGAGAAGTTCGATATCTGCCGGGCATTCGTTACGGTCCCGGTGGTCCGGAATTGTTCCGGGATACTCCTTTGCAGTGTGATCGCCTGACCAGGTGAGTTCTCTCTGCCGGTTGCCCGAACATCGGCCCTGAAACGTATGCTCCGTCGAAAGGGTGATCCCCAATCGTTGGAAAGAAGGGGTGCCGCATCCTGGTTTGAACAGAACGGTGTGAGTTCCACGTGGCTCCACAGTCGCATGGCAAAAGATAAAAGGCCTGAAACGATAGAGTCAACTTAACCTGTAAAAGGTGTGAATTATGCAGATGAAATACGTCCAAACGACATGTCCGTACTGCGGAACAGGCTGCAGTTTAAATCTTGTTGTTGAGAATAACAAGGTTACGGGCATCGCCCCTTACCAGCGTTCACCGGTGAACCAGGGGAAATTGTGCCCGAAAGGCACCTACGCCCATGAGTTCATCAATCACCCCGACCGCCTGAAGTCGCCCCTCATCAAGAAGGACGGCAAATTCGTCGAGGCAAGCTGGGATGAGGCCTACGACCTGATCGCCAAGAAGTTCAAACAGTATAAACCTGACGAGTGTGCCTGCCTCTCTTCTGCCCGTGTTTCGAATGAAGAGAACTATGCCATGATGAAGTTCGCCCGCGGTGTGATGAAGACTCGTCACATCGACCACTGCGCACGGCTCTGCCACGCATCCACGGTCGCCGGGCTCGCGTCAACCTTCGGCTCGGGGGCCATGACCAACTCCATCGGGGACATCGCCACGTCGAAGTGCTGTTTCATTATCGGGAGCAACACGTTCGAACAGCACCCGCTGATCGGACGCCAGGTCATGCTGGCGAAGAAGAACGGGGCCAAGATCATCTATGCCGACCCGAGGTACACCCCGACTGGCAAGCAGGCTGACCTGTACATGGCATTCCGCTCCGGTTCCGATGTCGCCATCTTCAACGGCCTGATGCAGGAAATCCTGAAGAACGGCTGGGAGGATAAGGAGTTCATCAAGAACCGGACCAAGGATATCGACAAGCTGAAAGAAGAGGTCATGAAACCCGAGTACAGCCTCGAGAATGTCTCGAAGATCTCGGGAATCCCGGCCAGCCAGCTCAAGACTGCTGCAGAGTGGATCGGGAAAGCCGAGACCGCGTGCATCCTGTACTCGATGGGGATCACCCAGCACACCACCGGTGTAGACAATGTCCGGTCTATTGCAAACTTCCAGATGCTCACCGGGAAC
>DANP01000028.1:2357-122564 GCA_002499905.1 Methanolinea sp. UBA277 | reverse complement strand
GAAGTAACGACCATGATGGATGTCCTCGCGGACAAGCCCGGCGAGCTCAAGTGCTTGTACATCATGGGCGAGAACCCGCTGATCTCGGACCCTGACATCCACCACGTCGAAAAAGCATTCAAGAACATCGAATTCCTGGTAGTGCAGGATATCTTCATGTCTGAGACCGCCGAACTGGCCGATGTTGTGCTGCCCGCCTGCTGCTATGCAGAGAAGGACGGTACCCAGACCAGCACCGAGCGCCGTGTCCAGATGTGGAGAACGGCACAGGCTCCACCGGGACAGGCAAAGCTCGACTGGGTGATCATGAAGGAGATCGCCACAAAGATGGGCTATGGGAAACAGTTCGCCTGGAACAGCGCCGAAGATATCTTCAACGAGATCGCCAAAGTGACGCCGTCCTACGCCGGCATGAACTACCAGCGCCTGAACAAGCCCGAGGCTCTGCACTGGCCCTGCCCGGCTGCGGATCACCCGGGAACACCCATCCTTCACAAGGAAAAGTTCGCCCATCCCGACGGCCTGGGTGTCTTCTTTGGTGTTCCGTACAAACCCGCGGCAGAAGTTCCTGACGCGGAATACCCGTTCATCCTCACCACCGGCCGCTGCCTGTGGCACTGGCACACCGGTACCATGACCCGGCGGTCCAAAGACCTTGAGGCCGAAGAGCCGACAGGGTGGATAGAGATCAATCCGGAGGATGCGAAACAACTCGGCATCACGGACAAGGAGATGATCCGGGCGATCACCCGCCGCGGCCAGGTGGATGTGCCGGCCAGGGTGACCAATGACATCATGAAGGGGGTCATGTTCATGCCCTTCCACTTCAAGGAGTGTGCGGCCAACGTGCTCACCAACAATGCTCTCGATCCTATCGCTAAAATTCCGGAGTATAAGGCCTGTGCTGTGAAAGTGCAGAAGATTGCGGAGGGGAAGTAATATGGGACTCTTTTCATCCAAACCGGAGATCAAGAAAGGTGATATGGTCTACGCATGGACGAACGACCAGGATATTGCCAAGAAAGCTGAATGCGGCGGTGCGGTCACCACGCTCCTCAAGTATGCCCTCGAGAACAAGCTGGTGGATGCCGTACTCGTCGTGAAGAAGGGCCAGGATGTTTATGATGCGGTCCCCACTCTGGTTACCGATCCGAAACAACTCAAGGATACGGCTGGATCACTCCACTGCGGAACAGTGCTCCTCGCCAGTGTGGTGAAGAAGCGTTTCAACGGCGCAAAGAACATGAAGATCGGGATGACCGTCAAAGGCTGCGATCTCATGGCACTTCAGGAGCTCGCCAAGCGCAAGGAGGTCAACCTGGACAATCTCCTCCTGATCGGCGTCAATTGCGGAGGAACTGTCAGCCCCATGATGGCCCGGTACATGATCACCGAGAAGTACGGTGTGAACCCCGACCTCGTCCACAAGGAAGAGATCGACAAGGGCCAGTTCATCATCGAGTATGAAGGCGGCCACAAGGGGATCTCCATCGATGAACTCGAAGATGAAGGATTCGGACGGAGAACCAACTGCCGTCGCTGCCTCTATAAGGTGCCCCGGCAGGCTGATCTGGCCTGTGGAAACTGGGGAGTCATCGGTGACAAAGCCGGCAAGGCAACCTTCGTCGAAGTCTGCAGCGACAAGGGGGCAGACCTCCTGTCAAAAGCGGTCAAGGGTGGTGCACTCGCCACCGAGGCACCGGTTCCGAAGGGAATCGAGATTCGCGGGAAGGTCGAGGGCGCCATGCTGAAGCTCGGAGAGAAGTGGCGGAAGAAGGACTTTGCCAGACTCGGAAAGGATCCCTGGACCATGATCAACAAGGAGACCTCGCGCTGTATCAAGTGCTACTCATGCATTGAGAACTGCCCGGTCTGCTTCCCGGTTTCAGAGACCCTCAAGAAGTCCTATTCGGTTGAGCCCGGCCAGGTTCCGCCGAACCCGATGTTCCACCTCCGCAGGTTTGCACACATCTCTGACTCATGTGTCAACTGTGGCCAGTGCGAGGAGCTCTGTGCGATGGATATTCCTCTTGCCCTGTTCTCACACGCGATCCGGGCCGAGGCCGATGCAACCTTCGAGCCGAAACTGGGCAAGTCTGCCTACTCCAACTAACCCCTTTTTTTCGTTCCAGGCCTTCCGGACTGTTCTCTTGCTAAGAGTCCTGAAAGGGAGACTGTCGTACGTCGAATTTCAGGAACTGAGAATCATACCGGAAAAAAATCCTTCAGCGGGGCTATCTCCCGAGGGCCAGATCTATCCCCCGGTTAATACTCGCATATGCCTCGGTCTCGCGGCCAATCCGCTTCAGGGTGAGTCCCTTGTTGTACCATGTTTCTGCATTGTACGGGTCGAGTTTCAGAGCCTGATCATAGCAGGCAAGGGCTTCATCACAGCGGCCCAGATTATCGAGGCAGTTGCCCTTTTCATGCCAGGCCCCGGCAAAGTGGGGATCCGTTTCGAGAGCCCGGTCGAGATAATCAAGGGCATGCAGGTGATCACCTGCATGCACAGCTTGATGTGCCATCCGGAAAAAATAGTCCGCGTTGTGTGAGATTGTAACTACCGTTTTTCCCGTATTGGCTATATTATTCGTAAGATTTCCCCCGTTCTGGTGCCATGGGATTTTCCTCCCACGGCAGAGAGAAGTGATGGGTGCGTTTAAATAATAATTTGCAATATAATATTGTCACCATAAATTGGCAGGCAATGAGGACACCAGCATTGCATGGCACAGCCGCACAATAGTGCCGTATCACCGGCTGCTACCCGATATTGACATTTAAACACAATTGCAAAAGTTTTTAGGGACATCTCCGGATTCTATTCCAATGGAAAATCACGTAGACCGGCGTATCAGCAGAATACGGGACCTCCTGAAAGCCCAACCGAGGGGGCTCTCAATCTCCGAGATTGCTGACCGTCTTGGTCTCCGGAGACATGTTGTTTCAAAGGATCTCGGATATCTCCACCGGATGGGCCAGGTGGAACTGCAGACTATCGGGACCAGCAAAGTCTACTCGTTCGCCACCAAGATACCAGTCACCGGAATTCTTGACTATTTATCAGATATGATCCTTGTCCTCGATGACAATCATACCATCCTTAAAGCGAATAATCCGCTGCTCAACCTGGTGAAACTCCGGCATGATGACCTGATCGGGAGCCGGATCGATGACCACCCCTGGCCGCTCATCTCCAGCCTGAAACCCGATGCCTTTGAAGAAGAGGGAGTGGAAGACCTGAACGTATGCCTTCCGGGCGAGGATGATCCGAAGGCCATACACCATTTCAGGGCCAGGTACGTCCCCATGGTGTTTGAGGACACCTCTCCGGGGATGGTTATCTTCATCGAGAACGTCACCGAGCATTTACGCTACCGGGATGCCCTCCTCCTCTCCGAAGCACACTACAAGGCGATTGTCGAGAACCAGACCGAACTCATCTTCAGGTTTCTCCCTGACGGAAATATCACCTTTACGAACTGGAGATTCGCAACGACATTCGGGACGACTGAATCCGGTATCAGGGGGAAAGGCATCTTCTCGTTCTTCCCAGGCGATGATGCCAGTCGTTTCAGGGAAGCGGTCCTGGCACTGACCCCCGTGGAGCCCCTCACAAGGATCATCACCAGACTGGAAACGGTGCGGGGAAGCCGGCCCTTTTCAATTGCTGTTCAGGCAATCCACAATGATGCGGGACAATTGCTTGGATATCATGGTATTGCACGGGATGTTTCCGCAGAACTTGAAATTGAGCAAGAGCGGATATCCCATGTTGCCCACATGGAATTCCTCTGCCGGAAATCACACGATTTTCTGATAAGCCAACGGGAAGAGGACCTGATCTGGCATCTCTCAACCGGCCTTTCCGAACTCGTTCCCCGGGCTGTGAATTTTGTCTTCACCTATGACGAGAAGACAGGAGAGATGGTGGTGCAGTCAATCAGGGATGGGGAAGGAACAGACCTTCTTGATACCGTCTTTCCAGATCATTCTGTCAGGTTCATCGTACCAATATCCGTGTTCCGCGGCGAACACGAGTCTGAACCGGTCATTGCCGGAGAGATTTCTGAGAACTCTCACGAACTGATATCATCTATGTTAGGAGAACAGGCCTACGAGCGGATTGAAGCTGCCATAGGGAGAAGGCGGACGTATGTCACCCTGATAATCCGGGAAGGTACTATCCTCGGTGCGGTCGCAATCTGCCTCCCCCCCGATGTAATCCTTGAAAACCGGTATCTTATCGAGATATTCATCCGGATGGGGGCGCTTACCCTGCAGCAGCTCATCACCCGGAACTCCCTTTCCCTGAGTGACGACCGGTTCCGGATTATCGCCGAAACGGCGCCCCTTCCCGTCTCGATCATCAGCCATGATGGACACTACCTCTTCATCAACGACAAGTTCATTGAAACATTCGGGTATACCCTCGACGATATCCCGACCGGCAGCAAGTGGTTCCTCCATGCATTTCCGAATGGGGAGACCATGCAGAAAGCCCGTGATCTCTGGATTAGCGACCTGAAACGATCATCGATTGGGGAGATTCGGCCCCGAAAGTTCGGGGTACGGTGCAAGGACGGGACCATCAAAACGGTCATTTTCCGTCCGGTGACCCTCCCGGACGGGTGTCAGCTCATTCTCTACGAAGACATCTCTGAGGAGGAGGAAGCAGAGAAGGACAGGAACCTTCTCGCCGAAATTGTCCGATCTTCCCACGACGCTATTATCGGAATGACCACCGGCGGGAAGATCCAGACTTGGAATCCGGGGGCACAACGTATCTATGGATATTCAACCGGTGAAGCAATCGGGAAGGATATTGATATCATCTTCCCGGAATCCCGGCTGTACGAGAAAGACATGCTCCTGGAAAAAGTCTCGCAGGGGGAATTCATATCCGATTTTGAAACCGAACGAAAGAGGAAAGACGGAAAGATCATCGATGTTTCGGTGACCATCTCACCCATCTTCGACCGGGATAACCAGATTATTGGGACATCGACTATCGTTAAGGATATATCGGCAAAAAAAGCTGAAGAGCGATTACAGAAGCTTGAATCCCAGTACCGGGACCTGGTTGATTCCATCAATGTCGGAATCTACCGCAGCACCGGGGATCCCGAAGGACGGTTCCTCTGGGGAAATACTTCACTGGTCAGGATCCTGGGGTATCCTTCTCTCCAGTCTGTTCAGGATCTGCCGGTATCTGATCTCTTCCTCAGAGCACACGGTAGAGAAGATCTCCTGAAGGAACTGAAGGAAGGAGGGTTCGTGCGAAACCGGGAGATCCTCCTGAAGAGACGGGACGGGACGGTCGCCTATGTCCTGGTAACTGCCCTTGCAACGTTTGACAAGAACGGAGAGATTGCCTACATCAACGGGATTGTGGAAGACGTTACCGAGCAGCGTGTCCTGGCCCGGAAACTGGCTTCGCTCCAGAGACCCGATTCCTGAACGGTAACCCGTTTCACCGGAGAGATCCGCATCAGGAGGAGAATCTATAGAGAGCATAATCGCCGTTCTATGGACCCTTTCATTTCCACTGGAAATATACTGTCATCACAGGAAGGAGGGGACGAATCCTCCATAACCATCCTGATCAATGGCCGGTGCATCTGTTCATTTCCGGCAGGATACCGGAACCTGACAGGGTTGATGCAGGATGGGAACACCCCAGGTCACCCCTCTTCTCCCTCCCCAGGCAATCATGCTGTATCCGGTGCCGGGAGGGTAAGCTCGGCATAGTACGGCGGGTAGAATATGATCCCTGCAGCACGGATCGGATCGGTGAAGACAACCCGATCACCGTCACGGTTCGCGGTAATCACATAGGAATAGAACCGCAACCGCTGGTATTCCGGTCTCCGGACCAGGTCTTCAAGTTCATGAGGAGCGGTATTCCTGTACTTCGGGAAGATCTTCTCCGGACCTGTTCCCGAGAGGAGATGGAAGGAAGAGAGAATATACCTCCCGTCATCTTCTGCGAGAATGATCCACCGGAGAGGGTGAAGCGTTGGAATGGCTCTTCCCCTGGTGCCGGCCCGCACAGCAAAAGCGATCCCGCCGCTGGCAAGAATGAACAGAATGCAGAATGCGGCATATGTCCATGTCAGGGTTTGCCCGCCCATGCCCGAAAGCGAGAGCGTGGCAAAGATGAGACTTGCAGCGAAGAGGACGAGGCTCGGGCCCTGAAATATCCCTGCCGTATACTTCTGCGGGGTGACAGGATAGAGGAGGGGGATCCCGGGGTAGGCGAGCGCATCAAGGAAGAGATGGGTGAAGGTCCCGAGAATGAAGAAACCTCCCATCAGGACCCATCTAAAGTCCTGTTCAGGAATGGGAAATGCACCCCATGCAATGGCAACAGCACTAGCGGTGAGAGCAAGGGGCGCCATGGCAACGGCTCCCGGAATGCTGTGGGTGACCCCTCCGTGGGTGAACATGTACAGTGACGGGTAACGATCGGAGTACGGCTTGAAGAGGATATCGATATCGGGAATGACGGCTCCCAGCACAAGGGCAAAGAGATACAGCCTGGAGACCGAATCCGGTGCAGCCAGCATGACCGCAAAGGCATGGGTCAGGGAGTCCACACCATACGTATCGTGTCACCAGCTCAAAAGGATAGGTACGGTGAACCCTGCACGATGAGCAGGGCTCCCATCATCCCGCATCAGCATATCCTGACCCGGAATGGGGGTATAACGGAGATTTTGACGAGAAATGAGGAAGCCCCGGGAAGGGGCCTATTCCACGATGATTCCGGTCAGACCGGATGATATTCCTTTACCGGCGCCGTCAGGGTATGCCCGTTGAGGACGCGGGAAAGGTCACGGTACCCCACGACATAGAGGTTCCGCCGGATGAGGGCTGTCAGATCCTGTTTTCTGGCATCGAGAATGGGAGAGAGCCAGGCAGTTCCTTCCCGCTCACCGCTCTGGTCGACGACCTCGACCGTGCGGTGGATCATCAGGGCAGGGATATCCTCCGGGGTGATAAAATATCTGGCTCCGGATATCTCCATGGAGAGTCCCCGGCCCGAGCGGCGTGCGGTGCCCGCCCGGGTGTATGAGACGGCTGCCACCTTTCCCATGTCACTTCACCACATAGTATCTATGGATGAGAGAGTATGTAAAGGTGGCGTCTGACGATTTATTTCGCTCCTTTTTTAAAATAAACCATTTTTGAGGTTTTAATTTTCGACTAAAACCCCCGGCAGTTGACCTCATTTCTCTGCGTTACCCTGCACTCATGTGCCCGATATGGCCGTGATATGTAAAAATAAGGGTGCTTTGCCCGGCCTTTATAGAAAGTTTTATAAACCACTCAATACAACAGAAGAATGAAGCCAGCATGGCCTGGTTCCTGGATTAAGCAGAAAATGCTGATACTCTAATTGATCGATGGCTGATACTCTCATGCATCAATTATGTATCCAGGTGCAGGTCATGATGGTCTGTTTTTCGTGACCGTTCCGTTTCATGCAGGAACCGGTCTGCAATCACCTTCAAGATCCTGAGTGGCCTCCTGTTATCCGCCGATGACCCACCGGGATAGATTTTTCACATACCGGGCACGCAGCACACGGGAACCAGAGTCTTCCTACCTCAGCCACCTTCTCCTACCCGATAATGAGGTAGATGACAATGGAGAGGAGAAACGCCAGCAGGAGCATGCCGATGGAGAGCGGAGGGATGAAGAGCACCATGGCATTGACCGTACTCGCCATCTGAGATATCCGCTGAGATCCAAAGACAACGACCTGTTCGCAGAGGGCTGTATCGCCGCCAGCACGTGCAGGAGAGAGATCATCGAGCGCCTCCCGTATAGACTGATCAAGATAGGGGATGATGTGATCAGGGGGCACGTTGAACCCGACAGGATTCTTGCCGCTGACGGTGTTGACGACGTGGGAATCGGTGGTCATGATCTCTGCTTCATCGACCAGGGTGAGCACGTGCTCCCTGAGCACCTCCCTGACCCCGGCAAGGACATTATTGCCATCTATCAGAACATAGGCCGTGGTCTGCCCACCGGTCCGGATGACCAGGGTTTCCAGGCCCTGATCCCCGAAACCCTGGACCCGGGTGAAGGGAGGGATGACCTGGGATGACCCCGCCTCTACCGGGTACTGCTCGAGACCCGGACCTTCTGTGATAGCATGGAATGCCGCCTGCTGGTAATCCAGGGCAGCCAGGGATCCCGGGGAGATACTTGAGATGTCCCCGGTAAAACAGTTATGGGCATCCACAAAGGCGACATGGGGGAATGAACGGTGCCCTTCCGCCATGATGGTCATACCGATCCCGAATTCAATATCCTCAGTTTTCTCAGGGGAACGGGTACTGACCATCAGAAGTGTCGTGCCAAAGACCTGGTAGAGGAGCGAGACCGACCCTGACTGGTAGCGGTACGACCTTGAAGCGCTGGACGAATACTCTGGCCGGTCTCTTCCGGCACGGATTGCCGTCACAATCTTTTCGATCTCCTCTTCGGCGACAAGGTTGAAGTCGTGGGTCGCTGTGCCATGGGAGACCATCACGAGCTCGGGGAATGCCTTCTGGAGGTATTTCGGGAGAACCCCTCCCCCGATCTCACCCATTGGCCCGGGATGGACATTCGGTACCGTGAAAATCACCCCGCGGCCTTTCTCTTTTCTGAAAAAGATGGTGACCTGTGGCACGTACACCTCTTCCCCGATTTCACGGAAGAAATCCTCCATGGTCTTTGATCCATCGGTCAGGTGGGCGATGAAAGTGTTGAGAAAACTGAGAAGGTGGATATGGAACGCCCGGTAGAGCGGGCGATCGATCGCCCACATCAGGAGTATGAAGCCTGCCCCGAAGACCAGGTGGAGGAGCAGGGCAAGCACGAGGAACGGCGGTTCAAAGAACATCACGCCAATGAGAAGGCCGGCTCCGCTCTGGATGAAGGCCGGCACGATCATCCGGGTGAATCGGTAGTCGACAATTGCGGCGAGAACGATGATGCGGGAACCGAACATGAATCCTATTGCAATGGCGTAGGAGAGAGAGAGAAGGGTGACGCTCACCACCATGCCGGTGAGAGTGATGATAATACCGATAACCGTGCAGGAGAGGGCTAGCAGGGCCGAACGATTCCAGGTCAGCCGTCTCCCGGAGAGAGCGGCCAGCGGGCCGGTCAACAGCATACCGGCGAGGGCCGGGAGGGTGAATGCCAGGGTTCCGAAGAACCGGATGCTCTGTCCGAACCGGAGGCTTGCACCGTCGATCAGAAATCCGAGAACAACAACAATGGCGAGGGAAGTCGGCCAGGATGGGGCTGAAAAAATGTACTTTGAGAGTCCCTCCATTTTGACATCCCCATTGATGATGCTCACCGTATCCCTCCTGGTTCGTCCCCGGTTCAGTGCTGCCAGGTCCCGCGAATATCCTCCGGATTCCCGAATGCCTGCGTATACCGCTCTGCCATCTGCCCCCAGCCAGGGAGATTCGTCTGGCAGCCGGCGACCTCGACCGCGAACGATGCACAGACGGTACCTACCCTGCAGCAGGTGAGCGGGGGGAGATCCCTCGAAAAAGCGGTCAGAAAACCCGCCCGGTAGGCATCCCCCGCACCGGTCGGATCTGCCATGCGGACCGGCACGGCGGGAATGTGCCACTCCTCTCCCCGGCAATAGAGCATACTTCCCCGGGAACCACTGGTGAATACCGCTATGGGGACCTTATCGATGAGACCGTCCGGCGACAGCCCGGTCATCCGGCACATGCCCTCCACTTCGTGGTTATTCGCAAACAGGAGAGAAATATGTGAGAGGATCTCGCAGAGCTGGTCTGCGGTATACCGGTGGAGGTCCTGCCCGGGATCGAAGGAGGAGAACTCCGCCCGTGAAGCGATCTTCACATTGAAGACCGGATCTGCGGTGGCCATGTGGACAAACGGAAAAGAGGGCGGCTCCGATACCCGGAAAATATCCGAGGCTCCCCACTCAAAGAAGGTGATCTGGTCTCCGGCTTCATCCGTAAACATGAACGCGGTCGGGGTGTGGGTACCGGGAACGACATAGAACTGTTTCTTCACCCCGAGGCTGTCCAGCCAGGCGTCGTAGTCGCTCCCGGAAAAATCGTCACCGACCGCACTCACCAGGGTAACCGCTCCGCCAAGGCGGGAGATTCCGGCAGCGATGTTTGCGGCACCGCCTCCGTAAAAGATCTTCCGGTCGGTGATGGTCACCGAGCTGTTCGGGTGAGGGAGGATACCTACCCGCGAGATGTGATCGATTGCCGTGTGCCCGGCCACATGGATCATAGTTCGCATACGTCCTTCACCTGGAGCGGGATGTCCCGGAGAGCCTTTCCGACAACAGACCTTGCTATCTTCGCCGCATGATCCGGCGTATCGGCACGGAACACCTTCATCTCCAGCACGAGGCCGACGAGTGCCGTATTGGCAACGACCAGGGCACTGTTCAGTTCCCCCTCACAGAAAGGACAGGCGAGCATCCCTGCTTCGATCTCAACATACTTTGCCGTTGGATTGAGCCGTTTTCCGGCTTCGCTGATAGCGATCCCTACGGCATCGTCAAGGGATTTCACATCCTTGATAATCCAGGCTGATTCCAGTACCACCAGATAATCGGGCATTCGTGGCCTCTCCTTCACCACTCCTCAATATGGAGGTGCTCGGCTACCGGCATCCGTCCGGTCAGTTCTGCAGGAGGCTTTCCCCTGCCGATACAGATGATGGCAATCGGCCGGACATGGGGTGGAAGGCCGAGGATATTCTTTGTCTCCTCTTCATCAAATGCGCCAACCCAGCACGAACTGAGCTGCAGTGCATGGGCGGCAAGCAGGAGGTAGGTGCCGGCAATGGTCGCGTCCTGCACCGCATACAGGATTCCCCGTTCCCCGTACCGCGACATCGAACGAACATAGTTCGCACAGACCACAAAGAGGATGGGTGCATTTCGAACATGGTACTGACCGAGTGCTGCTTCGGAGAGGGCTTCCCTCCTTTCGGAGTCCTTGATCAGCACCACATCCCAGGCTTCGAGGTTTCCTGCACTGGGGGCGGTGCTGGCACAATCCAGCAGGTAGACGATTTCATGCTCGCTGATCCCGGTCGCAGAGTAGTCCCTGACCGAACTCCGGCCCGCCAGAAACTCAAGGAATTCAGACGAGTCCATGCTCTCCGAGTACCTGCCAGGCCCCCTGGGCGGCGGTAGTCACCATGCTGATCGACTCCGAGAGCCTGAGTGCTGCGGAACCATACTGGTCGCTCTCGGTAAGGCTGATTGCCTCGCTCATCAGGTCGATAGCTCTCCGAAACTCGCTCTGTTCCGTTCCGCGGAATGCAAACTGGAGTTCTGCCCTGACCGAATCCAGGATCATGACCAGCATCCTCCTCGCTCCCGCCTTCTCGGTGTCAGGGAACCCTCCAAGAGCCGTTACCAGCTGTGAGCAGATGATCAGTTCGGATTTGGCCCGTTCGGCAAACTGGTAGCTTTTTACGGCAGTCTTGAGATCCATGTTCTCTCTATCAGCTCACCCGATGATGATAGTTACGGAAATCGTGCTGCCCGGGCGGGGCAGAAAAGTAATATTTGGTATCGATAAAAAGGCCTGGTTACCGGCCTGCTTTCTGTTTTGCGCCCATTACCGATGCTTTTGATCGACGCATCGATTTCCTTACCATGGGATTTGCGGTCGGTCTTGAATCTCCGCGTCCCCTTCCGCCACGGCCTCCCCGGCGTCCGCCCCGCGGGCCGCCACGGCCGTCTCCGGTCGCCTGTTCAAGCTTCTTGAGCGAAGCACCGGCCTTGAACCGCTGGTTGGGTCCGGGTCTCTTCACTTCCGCTTCGGATTTGGGTACAAGCCTGATCTGGCCTTTGACACCTTTGACCTGAACCCACTGGACTGTTCCTGTTTTCCCCATATATGAAACTCCTTAATTTATACGTCGTGCCATTTCTTAAACCTTGTCACTCCGGTCGGGGCCCTCTCTCCTTCAGGTGTCCTGCGATCTCCTGACGGAGTACCTCACTCACCAGTTTCCCGTCGACAGAACCCCGTACCTCGGCCATGACCACTCCCATGAGCGGGCCGAGAGCCCCGTTCCCGCGTTCGGCGATGAAATCGCTCCGTTGATCGACAATCTTCTTCACGATCGCCCGGAGTTCGTCGCGGGACAGGGCAGGGGCACACTCCCGGAGGGCTTCAGCAACCGATGCCCCGGAAGAAACCTTTCCGAGAATGTCGGGTACGGCCTCTTTTGCAGCCTCACCCCGCTCGACAGCGGACAGGACATCCAGGATTTCCTGATCAGAAAGGCACCGGACATCGGTGCCTGCCCGGGAAAGCTCTTTCAGGGTTGAGAGCAGGGTCCGCGTTGCGAGTGCGGGGGAGATTCCTGCCGCGACCAGCTGTTCAAAGAGAACCACCTGTTCGGAAGATACCAGCTGGGAGGCGAGCGCCGGATCCAGCTGGAGATCGCGGACAAACCGGTCCCGTTTTGCGGTCAGGAGCTCGGGGAGGGGCAGCACATCAAACCAGTCGCTGGTGATGGTGACCGGAACCACATCCGTCTCCGGATACATCCGTGCTGCGCCCGGGAGCGGGCGCATGTAGGCGGTGCTCCCTTCCTCAAGCATCTTCCTGGTCTCTTCCGGGATACCCCGGAGGGCCCATTCAGCCCGGATAACCACCTGCTGTGCTGCACACCGGGCCGTCTTTGTGTCTGCGGCAACCAGGACGATGCATTCATCATCTCTGGCCGGGAGGTGCGCCCGCAGGTCTGCAACTTCCCCGGCCGTGATCCCGTACGCAGGGAGTTCGTCGGTATGAAAGATGCCCCCGACCCCGCACTTCCTTGCGTAATCGGAGAATTCGCTTCCGAGCCTTCGTCCCGGCTGGATCTCCCTGCCCACCAGGCCTGCGAATCCCGGCAGACGGACGGCTAAAATGCAGGCCGCTTTCTTCAGGATTGAGGATGCTGTCGTTCCGAACATCGCTGTGACATCGACCGGTTCCTGCAGGACCGATGCACCGCGGTCCCTGAGCTGGTCGCGGGTTATGAGCAGGTTCTTCTGGCGAAGTGCCTCCCGTTTCACGACCTCTGCGATGAGGTCAAGCTCCTGCACCCCTTTGATCTCCACCCGGGCACCGTCCCTGATGGAGATGTTCACATCCTGCCGGATGGTCCCGAGACCCCGCTTCACCCTCCCGGTTGACCTGAGCACCATTCCCAGGTACGCCGCGATCTCCCGGACCTCCTCAGGTGTCTTCATGCAGGGGGAAGTGGTAATCTCCACCAGGGGTATCCCCAGGCGGTCGAGCGAGAAGGTGTCGCCCTCGACCCGCTGCGCCGCCTCCTCCTCGAGACAGATGGTCTCAATACTCCCACCGTTCGGGAGCACTCCGTCCAGTGCCACTAAGGCCGTCCTCTGGAATCCACTGGTATTGGAGCCGTCGATCACCAGCTTCCGCATGGTGTGGACCTGCCCGATAGGAGTCATCGAGAGGGCCCGGGCAATGGTACAGCAGATTTCAAGCGCTTCCGGGTTGAGAGGTGCAGGAGGTTCCTCGTCGTACTCCACCAGACAGGTCGTGTCATAGGCATAGTAGCAGAACCGGCGCTCATGCTTCATCTCCTCTTTTGCCGCTTCGTCAATCTCGCCGAGCTCGCTCTCGGTTGCCCGGAGATACCGGAAAAACTCCCCGATGCGTTCATCAAATTTCCTGAGCACGGTCGGACAGTGGCAGAAGAGTTTCTCCCGGGTGTTCAGCTGCTGGTGGATCTCGATCCCGGCTTTCAGGCCGAGGTCTTCATAGTCCATTGGTCGACCTCCCGGTATACTCGCCTTTGAGGTTTGACCTCATCAGGTACTCCGCGCAATCGGGGTCCTTCTCGTTCCCGAGCGCCCACATCATCTTCACCAGTGCCGTCTCGGGAAGCATATCCTCACCTTCAATGACCCCTGCTTTGAGCAGGTCGCGACCGGTATCATACACCCGATCGCAGACCCGCCCGTGCAGGCACTGGGAGGTCATCACCACCATGGTCCCTTCCTCCATCAACTTCCGGATTGCCGGAATGAGCACGGTGCTCACATGGCCAAGCCCGGTTCCGGAGAGGACCAGTCCGGCATATCCGGAGAACGCCTCGACCGTTGCCGGGGACATCCCTGGGAAGAACGTCAGGATTGCACACCGTTCCTCCAGGTTCTTTCTCAGGGCGGGCTCGCATGAGCCCCGCCTCACGGCACAGGGTTCGAGGTGAACGGAGAGGGAGGGGTACGAAACGCTCCCGAGGGGGAGCGTGCCGATGCTGCGGAACGCGTCCCGCCGTGAGGTATGCATCTTCCGGACGCGGGTGCCGCGGTGGATGGCGCAGACGTCATCATTCGTGGTGGCATGCATTACCACCGCCACCTCCCCGAAGTCGCTTGTTGCAGCACGGACACTGCAGAGTGCATTCATGGTATTGTCGCTGCTCGGCCGATCTGCTGATCGCTGTGACCCCACAAAGATAACCGGCACCGGTGTGTCAAGCATGAAGCTCAGTGCAGCGGCACTGTAGGCCATGGTGTCGGTGCCATGGGTGACGATAACCCCGGCCGCTCCCCGCCGGATCTCCTCGTATACCGCCTCTGCCAGCTGCTGCCAGATGGCAGGAGTCATATTCTCCGAGAGTATGGTTGTAAGCTTCCGTGCCCGGTACCGCCCGACGGTCTGGAGTCGGGGTATCGCCCGCAGGATATCGGCGGCGTCAAACTGGCTGGTCACTGCTCCGGTGCGGTAATCGATCCGGCTGGCGATCGTCCCGCCTGTTGATACGATGGAAAGCGCGGGAAGGGATTCGTCCTGGGAGATCGTCATTTCCGGCGGCTGCATTATTTCCGGACGGGAGACCAGGGAGAGGCCGGAGACCGGAACCCCGATATTATACCCGCTCTCCAGTTTTACCACGGCCTGGCCATCCCTGCCCGTGATATATGTCCCCTTCCGTGGGTTCCGACCATACGTGCAGGTGACGATATCCCCGGATGAAAATTCACCCGTCACGATGTAATCCTCCGTGCTTCGCGGATGAGTGACTGGATTGACGCGGAAATCTGCTCTTTCCTCTTCTCCAGCAGTTCGCGGTCCCCCGCCAGCTGCCTCCTCCGGTCATCCAGGGCGGCGGCGACCGTGATCTTTGCAGGGCTGCCTGTCGCCCGTTTTTCCTGGAGGCTCTTGTCAACATCGAGGGCAGCCGCGATATCAGGAGCTGATAGACCCCGTGCGGAGAGCGGAGAGCCGGTGATCTCTACCGCCGCCGCGTCGAGGTGCGGGAGGTCGATCGTCCCTTTCTGGACCGCCCGCCCCACGATGCTGTGTGCGGTCCGGAACGGGAGATCAAATCGCCGCACCAGCATATCGGCCAGGTCAGTGGCCGTGGCATTGCCGCGACCTGCCTCCTCCCGCATTCTCCCGGTATTGAAGGTCGCGGATGCGAGCATCTCGGCCAGGAGACCGGTCGTATGCTTGGTGTCTTGCACGCCACGGATGAGGCCCGGTGTCAGCTCCTGCAGGTCCCGGTTGTAGCTCATCGGGAGCGCCTTGACGATGGTTGCCGACGCTATGAATGCCCCAAGGACCGATCCGGTTTTGGCCCGCATGATCTCGGCGCTGTCGGGGTTCTTTTTCTGGGGCATGATGGAACTCGTGGAGCAGAACGCATCGTCGAGACTGACGAACCGGACAAAGGCCGAGCTCCAGAGGATAAGATCCTCACAGAGCCGGCTCACTGTAACCATGAGGAGGCTGAGATCTGCCAGAACCTCCAGGGCAAAGTCGCGGGAGGCAACGGCATCCATGGTGTTTCCGATGACCCCGTCAAACCCGAGCAGGTCTGCGGTGTACTCCCTGTTGACGGGAAAACCGGTCGATGCAAAGGCCGCAGCACCGAGCGGGGACCGGTTCACCCGCGGGAATGTTTCCATCAGGCGTTCAAAATCACGGGAGAAGGCCTGTTCGTAGGAGAGGAAGTAGTGGGCGAGGGTCGTGGGCTGGGCATGCTGGAGGTGGGTGAAGCCGGGCATGACTGCATCCTGGTGATCCCCGGCAAGGGAGAGGAGAACCTCACGCAGTTTGCAGAGGATGGCGAGCTGCCGGAGTATATCTTCCCGGATGCGCATCCGCAGGCACGCGGCAACCTCATCGTTCCGCGATCGGCCGGAATGCAGCCTTCCGCCGACTTCTTCTCCGGCGTTTTCGATGAGGTACGATTCGATCCCGGCATGGATGTCCTCGAACTGATCACTGAACACCGAGTCGGGGATACCGTCATCATAGAGCTGGAGAAGTGCAGAGAGCAGCGACTTCGCACTCTCCGGTTCGACGATCCGCTGTTTGTTCAGCATCATGACATGTGCAATATCGACAAGAACGTCCGCATCGGCCAGGTGCCGGTCAGCTCCCATGGAGGAGAGAAAGTGCATCATCTCGCCGGATCGTTCGCCGGCGAGACGGCCCCGCCGCACCACATCATTGCGCATCGGTATAACAACCTCTAATCTTATTGAAGGTCGGGAAAAATGATTAAAGCCACGCCTTCCGTGCGGCAAGCTCGATGGCCCGCTGCACCGAGTCGCGGGGGACGATGGTGGCCACCGGGATATGGACCAGCTGTTCGATGATGCTCGAAACGATGGGTGCACAGACGATCGCGGTTGCACCCTCCCGTTCGGCGCGGACTGCGGCGACGATGGCATCCTCCATATTATGCACCGGGTATTCCCGGACCCGTATCCGCCGCCCGTCAACCTCTGCATTCCGCTCCTGCACGGTATCGAGCACCGGCCGGGCGGCGATGAGACCGATGAACTCCCCCTCCCCGGATCCTTCAAAGAGACGGAGGGCATGGACTACCGCCCGGAGCGTCGAGAGGTTTGGCGACCGCTGTCCGTGGAGGATCTTGTAGAGTGAACTCTGGGCAATCCCGCTTTTCTCGGAAAGTTCACGGACGCTGATCCTGAGATCGGTCTTCATGATCTGGTGGAGTGCCCGGATGAACTCCTGGTCCGATGCGAGGGCTGCGCGCATCAGCCGGTCGATAGGGTCACTGAGTACCATAGAGATATACAGAAAGGATAATTATTAACGCTATATAATACTATTGTCCACAAATATATTCCAGAAATCGAGAAAATGGACTTAATACTATAAAACTTATCTTAATTGTATAATAATAAGAAATTATTGTTACAATTGTATAATTTATTTGACTCAATAATAGAATTTATAGGCTATGAACAAAACCTACTACATATGAAAATTCCTCTATGGGTTGTGCTTGCCACAACCGTGGCCATCGCTCTCATCATGGCTGGCTGCATCAATCAGCCGGCAGGGGAACCGACCGAAATCCGGATTGGTTACCAGCCGAGCACCCATCAGGTAGCGCATATGATTGCCATGGAAAAGGGATGGTGGCAGCAGGATTTGGCGCCATATGGAGTTAAAAACGTAACAGATTACGTGTTCCCCACAGGAGCTCCTGAGATGCAGGCCATGCTTGCGGGAGAACTCGATGTCGCCTATGTTGGTGCAGCCCCCGTTCTTTCTGCAGTGAGCACTGGTCTCGATGCCAAAATCATTGCTGGTGTCAATACACAGGGATCGGATCTGGTTCTCCGGAAAGGACTTGCATATACCGGACCGGAATCATTAAAGGGGCTAAAAATCGCCACGTTCCAGGCAGGAACCATCCAGGACACCGTTCTGCGTGACTGGTTAAAAGCCAATAATGTTGATCCGGACAAGGATGTTGATATTCTCGGAATGGGACCAGGAGATGCGGTAACGGCAATTACTGCCGGGAAAGTGGACGCTGTGTTCCTGCCGCATCCCTCCCCCGCGGTGATCGAAGCAAGCGGAAGCGGGAGGACCGTGGTCAAATCAGGAGAGATGTATCCCGGTCATACCTGTTGCGTCCTTGTGGCAAGTGGCACGCTGATCCGGGAGCACCCCGAGATTGTCGAGCAGATTATCAGGACACATCTCAAGGCAACAGAATTCGCAGTCCAGAACCCTGATGAGGCGGCAGCGATATACGCGGCAAAAACCGGTGCCGATGTGGAAGTTGTCAGGGAATCATTCAGGACCTGGGATGGCTCGTTTGTTACCGACCCGGCAGCTATCGTCGATTCGGTCATGGATTATGCACAAATCCAGTATGAATTGGGGTATATCAAAAAACCCCTGACACAGGATGTACTCTTTGACCTGACGCTGTATCAGAAGGCGACGAGTTGATTCCCTTCATTACGGTTCTTTTTTTTTACCGTCTGCACAAATAGTGATGAGGATTGATGAATGACGTGCTGGTTAGATTTTATGGACATCCGAAAGAATGATATTCCCAGCAACGGGCGCTCCGAGGCTGTATTTCTTTGAAGCTGGGTGGAAGGAAGATTTCTGATAAATGGCTTGGTGTTCTCGCCATTCTTCTCGCCCTGCTCTTCTGGCAGGCAATTGCATCGCTGGTTGTAAGAAATACATTTATCCTTCCTTCCCCTGTTGATGTCGTAACCGCATTCCTTACCCTGGTCAGGGGTGGTACGCTCCTGAGGGATATCGGGGTGAGTCTCCTTCACTTTGGCATCGGCCTTGGTTCAGCACTCCTCATCGGTATCCCCATAGGGATAGCCATGGGCTGGTTCCGGGGGGTGGATGCCTTTCTGGATCCTGTCATCGAAATCATCCGCCCGATACCCCCGCTTGCCTGGATTCCTTTTGCAATTGTCTGGTTCGGATTAACCAATGCATCGGCAGGTTTCGTTATATTCATCGGTGCGGTCTTCCCGATACTGATAAACACGTATTCCGGTTTCCGGGGCATACCCCGGATTTTTGTCGAAGCCGGGAAGATGCTGGGCTGCACGAGAAACGGGACACTCATCCGGTATATTGCCTTTCCCTCTGCGCTTCCCCAGATTGCTGCCGGGATACGGATTGCTTCCGGTGTCGGGTGGATGTGCCTGGTTGCTGCAGAATTGTTCGGAGTCTCCAAGTTCGGACTTGGCCAGAAGCTCTGGTTTTTCTATAACCTGCACCAGATGGATAGTGTTGTTGTCTATATGCTCCTGCTCGGAATGATCGGGCTTTTCTTTGACTGGCTTTTCCGGTACTATATCGACCGCCATTTCCTGAAGTGGCGGAGTGGCGAGGTGGCGTGATATGGGAGATCTTGTCATCAGGAACCTCACCCGGAGCTTTGTCCGTGATGACGGTGAATTACTGACCGCGATAGAAAAAATTGACCTCACTATCCGTCAGAAAGAATTTATCTGCGTACTCGGGCCATCAGGATGTGGAAAAACGACATTCCTCCGCATGATTGCGGGTCTTGATCAGGCAACTTCAGGTGAGATCATGCTTGACGGAGAACAGATCCAGGGGCCGAACCCGAAGATCGGGATTGTGTTCCAGGAATATTCTCTCTTTCCATGGCGGAACGTGATCGATAATGTCGCTTTCGGGCTTGAAATGCAGGGAATCGGACGGGAGGAGCGATACCGTATCGCACACCAGTATCTCGACCTTGTCGGTTTATCCCAGTTTTCACAGAGCTATCCCTCAGAGCTTTCCGGAGGCATGAAACAGCGGGTGGCAGTAGCACGGGCACTGGCTCTTGAACCGGTGGTACTTCTGATGGATGAACCATTCGGAGCGCTCGACGCCCAGACCCGGAACCTTCTCCAGAAAGAGTTGCTTGAGATATGGCAGAAAACGAAAAAGACGATTATATTCGTTACTCACAGTGTCGATGAAGCTGTATTCCTTGGCGACCGGCTGGTCGTGCTTACATCGCGCCCGGGCAGGATCTGCGAGGTCATTCCCATTGACCTCATCCGCCCCCGTGACCGGACGAGCATCGAATTTGCACAACTTCGGCGGCAGGTTCTCGATCTTATCGCTCAGCCGAAGTGCTCCCTTCAATAAAATTTAATAGGTAACATCTCCATTTTATAAAAGCAGTCGTTACTTGTCCCGATGCTCTGTGAATTCTTCATGGTCTGGTACCGGGTCCGGTTTCAAGAGTGAGGTATTATGGTACGAAAACCAGGCAAAATGTATAGGAATGTTTCAAAGCGGGCCTATACAAGACGGGAATATATGGGCGGTATCCCCGGGAGCAAGATCGTCCAGTTCGATATGGGGAACCTCTCGCAGGAATTTCCTGTCGAGGTGAACCTGATTGTTGAAGAGACCTGCCAGATACGGCACACGGCACTTGAAGCCGCCCGTATCAGTATCAACCGGAAACTGCTGAAAGAGATCGGCCGGATGAACTTCCACCTGAAGCTCCGCGTCTTCCCCCACCACGTCCTGCGGGAGAACAAGCAGGCAACCGGTGCAGGCGCCGACCGGGTTTCCGAGGGAATGCGGCTTGCCTTCGGGAAGGCTGTCGGGACAGCTGCACGGGTCGAGGGTGACCAGATCATCTTCACCACCTATACCACCCCCCAGTACGTGGATAAGGCAAAGATTGCTATGAAGTCCGGTGGTCACAAACTCCCCTCCTCTTCCTATATCACCATCGTGGAGAAGGCAGTGGCCAATGCTCCCGCGATCGAACCCGCATCGAACTGAACTTTTCCTTTCTCTCTTTTTTTCCTTCGGACACCCCCGGATGGAAATAATTATAGAGTTCATTTCCTCACTCCTTATGATGCTTCCCCCGGCCGGAAAGGAATTTTTTGTGGCGGTGTCCGATGCGACATGCAGTGCGATCCGGGACGCAGAGATCCGGCTTCCGCCTGATGTCGTGGCTGCGATCCGTGAAGCGGCCAGGAACGAAACCGGTGACATCGCACGTAAGGAGCTCGGGCATATCCTCGAGAACATCGCCCTCGCGGGACGTCTGGGCGTACCGATCTGCCAGGACACCGGTGTCCCTGTGGTGTACCTGACCATCCCCCCCGCTGTCCCGGTCACCACCGACCTCCTGGAGGCCGTCGCTGAGGGAGTCAGGAAGGCGACACGGGAGATCCCGCTCCGGCCCAATGCAGTCCTCCCGCTGGAACGGGTTAATTCCGGCGACAATACCGGCCCGGGCATGCCGGCTGTCCACATCCGCCCTGGTAAGCGCATGGAGGTCACCGTTCTGCCCAAAGGAGCAGGGGCAGAGAACATGTCGCGGCTGGCCATGTTCCTTCCCACGGAACAGGACCGGATTCCCCGCTTCGTTGCAGAGACCATGCTGATTGCAGGTGGCAGGCCCTGCCCTCCTGTCGTGCTGGGGGTCGGCATCGGGGGAACCTTCGATGGAGTGGCTGCCCTGGCAAAGGAGGCTCTCCTTGAACCGATCGATACCATGGCCCCGTTTGAACAGGAACTTTGTGATGCGGTAAATGCCCTCGGGATCGGTCCGATGGGGCTCGGCGGAAAGACCACCGCCCTCGCGGTCAAAGTAAAGACGGCGTCCTGCCACACTGCCTCGCTGCCGGTTGCTGTGAATGTCCAGTGCTGGGCGGCCAGGAGGGCAACACGGGAGGTCATCTGGTGAGTCCGGTTCACCTGAAAACACCCCTCTCCCGTGAGGTGCTCGATCTCCGGGCCGGCGATCAGGTGACCCTTTCGGGAACCGTCTACACTGCCAGGGACGAGGCCCATCTGCGGATGATGGAAGACGGCATACCGTTTGACCCGGAAGGTGCTGCCGTCTACCACTGCGGACCGGTCATCAGCGGGTCCCGTATCATCGCCGCAGGGCCAACAACGTCCGCCCGGCTGAACAGGCTGACCGGATTTCTCCTCGACGCCGGGGTCCGTGCCCTCATCGGCAAGGGCGGGATGAGCAGCCAGGTGGCTGACCAGCTGAGCGGGCGGGGAGTGTACCTCGCCCTGACCGGAGGCTGCGCCGTCCTTGCCGCATCCCGGATGACGCTCCGGGGAGTATACTACGAAGACCTGGGGATGGCCGAGGCGATCTGGATTGTCGAACTTGACCGCCTTCCCCTGGTCGTGGGGATCGATTCCCATGGAGGAGACCTCTTCGGAGCTGTCGCCCGGGAGGCAAACTTACAATTCGACAGACGATACACCATATAGGTACAGGTCCATCCCATGAGACTGGTAATCGATGAACGCCGGTGCAAAGGCTGCAACCTCTGCACGCTGGTCTGCCCCTACCGGATTTTCAGACCGGGTACCACAGCAAACCGGCGGGGAGTTATCGTCCCCGAACTCGACCGTCCCGAGCGCTGCGCAAACTGCCGGCTGCAGCGCCTGTACGGGCGGACACTCTGCGGGGTCTGCCAGATGATCTGCCCTGACCAGGCGATATCCTGGGAGGAGGAAGGGGCCTGTGAGCCCGTGAAGGTGGCGATTGAATATTGAGCCGTATTGAATTCATGCAGGGAAACACAGCCTGTGCCGAAGGGGCGCTCGCTGCAGGCTGCCGGTTCTTCGGAGGATACCCGATCACGCCCTCCACCGAGGTCGCCGAGCATATGGCGCTGAAACTCCCGAAGACGGGGGGGGTCTTCATCCAGATGGAAGACGAGATCGCCAGCATTGCGGCGGTCATCGGCGCATCCTGGACCGGGGTACGGGCAATGACCGCCACGAGCGGGCCCGGATTCTCGCTGATGATGGAGAACCTTGGTTTTGCGGTCATTACCGAGACCCCCTGCGTAGTGGTGAATATCCAGCGGGGAGGTCCGTCCACCGGGCAACCGACCATGGCTGCCCAGGGCGACATGTTGCAGTGCCGGTTCGGATCTCACGGCGATTACAGCGTGATTGCTCTCTCGCCTGCCAGTGTCCAGGAGATGTACGACCTCACCGCAGAGGCCTTCAACCTTTCCGACCGCTTCAGGGTCCCGGTCTTCGTGATGGCAGACGAGATCATCGGGCATATGCGGGAGAAACTGGTGGTTCCGGACACGGTTCCCCGTCAGGAACGCAAACTCCTGAAGAAAGGGGATCTCCCGTTCAGGGCCGGTGATGACCTGGTGCCCGGGTTCCCGACATTCGGGAAAGGGTATAGCGTGCATGTGACCGGCCTTACCCACGACGAACGTGGATACCCCTGTGCAACGAGCCCTTCCGTCCATGAAGACCTGGTAAACCGTCTGGTGGATAAGGTGGAATCTGCCAGGGATGCCATCTCCTCCGCTGATATCGTCAACCCCGACGCACGGGTCGTGTTCATCTCCTACGGGGCCCCGTCACGGGCGGTCCAGCAGGTGCTCCATGATACCAGTCGGGATGATATCGGCCACCTCAGGCTGAAACTGGTCTGGCCGTTCGCCGAGTCCCTGCTGTCCCGGTTCCCCGATGCCGAGACCTTCATCGTTCCGGAGCTGAACCTGGGACAGATGGCACGCGAGATACAACGGCATACCGATCGTACGGTCATCCCGGTTCCGAAACTCGGCGGGGCTCTCCACAACCCGTCCGATCTTGCCGGCCTCCTGGAGGAGGTTGCATGACCTATGCAGACTGGTTCAGGGAGGACCGTCTCCCTCATATTTACTGTGTCGGGTGCGGCAACGGTACGGTAATCAACTGTACACTCTCCGCCGTTGACCAGATGGGATGGGAAAAGGAAGAGACCGTTTTCGTCTCGGGAATCGGCTGTTCATCCCGAGCACCGGGATACATCGTCACCGATTCCCTGCATACCACGCACGGCAGGGCAATTGCCTTTGCCACCGGGATTAAGATGGCAAACCCCGATCTCAGGGTGATCGTCTTCACCGGGGACGGGGATCTCGCCGCGATCGGCGGGAACCACTTCATCCACGCCTGCCGGAGGAACATCGATCTCACGGTGGTCTGCATGAACAATATGATCTATGGCATGACCGGCGGTCAGGGGAGTCCCACCACTCCTCCGGGCGCCCTCTCGACCACCACCCCGTACGGTTCCGGGGAGGCGGCCTTTGACCTCTGCGGACTGGCAGCGGCCGCCGGTGCGAACTACGTGGCGAGGTATACCTCTTACCATGTCAAGGAACTCACCCGTGCAGTGAGGGGCGGCCTTGAGAACCCGGGATTCTCCTTCATCGAGGCTCTTGTCCAGTGCCCCACTAACTATGGCCGGAGAAACAAATTCCGGCAGGTCATGGACCAGATCGAGTACTTCAAATCCCACGCCCTCCTGGTCCAGAAAGCGGACCGGATGCGTGAGGAGGGGAAGAAGATCCCCGACGACATGATCATCATCGGTATACTGGCCCGTCGGAACCGTCCGGCACTGGGGGTGCGGAAATGAGAACCGAGATCAGGTTCTCCGGATTCGGCGGGCAGGGAATCATCCTCGCCGCGGTGATCGTTGGCCGGGCGGCGGTGATGTACGATAACAAGCACGCGGTCCAGACCCAGGTGTACGGCCCGGAAGCGCGGGGCGGGGCATCGATGAGCGCGGTGATCATTGATGACGAGCCGGTACTCTTCCCGAAGGTGACCTCCCCTGATATCTACGTGATCATGTCCCAGGAGGGATTTGAAAAGTACGGAGTCTCGGTGACCGAAGGAGCGGTCATGCTGCTCGATTCAACCCTGGTCCATTCACGGCCGGCCTGCCGCTACATCGAGATTCCGGCCACCCGGGAGGCCCGCGAGTCTCTGGGCAGGGATATTGTCGCCAACATCATCATGCTCGGGGCGCTGGTTGCTGCAACAGGGGTAGTGAGCCGTGAGGCAATTGAGAAGGCCATCCTCGACTCGGTGCCGCGGGGAACGGAAGAGCTGAACCTCCGGGCCATGAAGAAAGGCTTTGAACTGGCTGAACAGGTGAAGCACGGATGAAACTGCTGGAGTATGAAGCAAAAGCAATCTTTGCAGAGCAGGGCATCCCGGTCCCCCGGGGTGCAGTGATCAGATCGCCGGAAGAACTTCCCGGCCGCATCGCAGATCTCCCCCCCGAATTTGTCCTGAAGGCGCAGGTGGATGTCGGCGGACGCGGGAAGGCTGGCGGCATCCTGATGGCCGACCGGACGAGCGGGGAAACCATCGCGGGAGAGCTCTTCGGAAAGCTGATCAAGGGGGTTCCGGTCAGGGAGATCCTCATTGAGGAACGGCTGGCAATAACCCACGAGTACTACGCAAGCATTGCCGTCGACCGCTCTTCAAAGAAGGCGCTCATCCTCTTCACCGATTCCGGCGGTGTGGATATTGAGACCCTGGCAAAGGAAAACCCGGATGCTATACGGAAAGCCTCCCTGCCCCTCCTCCTGAACCAGATTCCGCAGTTCATGCTGAGGGACCTGCTGGGTTCCGCGCCAAAGGAGCTCGGGCCGGTTATCCAGAACCTGTACCGGGTTTTTATCTCCAGGGACGCGCTCCTCGCGGAGATCAACCCCCTGGTTACCACTCCGGGAGGCCCCTTTGCTGCGGACGCCAAACTGATCATTGACGACAATGCTCTGAATCGCCAGGGGATCACCCAGAACCGGGATCTCACCGAACGGGAGCGGGAGGCGGAGAAGCATGGCTTCTCGTACGTGGAACTGGCCGGCAGTATCGGCGTTATCGGAAACGGTGCAGGGCTGACCATGGCCACTCTCGACCTGATCGAGTACTACCAGGGAAAGGCAGCGAATTTCCTCGATGTCGGCGGCGGCGCAGACCAGGAGCGGGTGATGCACGCCGTACGGCTTGTGGCAGCAGACCCCTCGGTGAAGGTTATCGTGGTGAACCTCCTCGGGGGAATCACCCGGTGTGACGATGTCGCGAGAGGCATCATCAGCGCCGGCATCAGCCAGCCGGTTATCGTCCGTCTTGCCGGGACAAACGAAGAGGAAGGGCGAAAAATCCTCGATGGGAGCGGATACCGGATGATGGACAGCATGGAAGAGGCGGTTCAGGCTGCCGTGGAGGCGGTGCAATGATTTATGGGGATAGGAATACCGGCATCATCGTAACCGGAGCGACGGGGAAGCAGGGGGCTTTCCACATCGCCCTCATCAACGAGTACGCCCGGCAGGTCGGTGGCAGGGGCGTGGTAGCCGGCGTCTCGCCCGGGAAAGGAGGGCAGGATGTCGCAGGCGTCCCGGTCTGCAACAGCATCCGGGATGCCCTCCGGGAACACGATGCCTCGGCCGCTATCGTCTTCGTGCCGGCATTTGCTGCAGGAGACTCGATCATGGAGGCGGCCGATGCCGGGCTCTCCCTCGTGGTGGCAATCACCGAGCACATCCCGGTCCATGACAGCATGCGGGCAATCTCCTATGCCAGACTGAACGACTGCGCGGTCATCGGGCCCAACTGCCCCGGCCTCCTCTCTCCCGGCGAGGTCAAGATGGGGATCATGCCCGTCCACCTCTCCTCCCGGGGCCATATCGGGGTGATCTCCCGGAGCGGAACCCTGACCTACGAGATTGTCGACCAGCTCACCCGGGCGGGGCTCGGGCAGAGCACTATCGTGGGTATCGGCGGGGATCCGGTCATCGGCCAGACGTTCTCTGATGTGCTCCGGAGGTTTGAGGACGACGACCAGACCAGAGCTGTGGTCCTGATCGGGGAAGTGGGCGGCTCACTTGAGGAGGAAGGTGCCCGTTCCACGGATCTTCCGATCGCCGCTTACATTGCCGGAATCTCGGCACCACCCGAAAAAAGGATGGGCCATGCCGGGGCCATCATCGAGGGCGGTGAAGGTG
The DNA here is from genome assembly GCA_002499905.1 of Methanolinea sp. UBA277. Taxonomy (GTDB): domain Archaea; phylum Halobacteriota; class Methanomicrobia; order Methanomicrobiales; family Methanospirillaceae; genus UBA9949. The sequence goes on along the minus strand of DANP01000028.1, from coordinate 95,923 downwards.
ATGCCCGGTCCAAGATCGAGCGTCTGAAAGCCATGGAGGTTCCGGTCGCCTCCCGGCCGTCTGACATCCCTGCCATCATTAAAAAACTGATCTGACTTCCCATGCAGAACGCCGGGAGGGGCTTTTTCCCCTTCCCCTGAAACAATATAAGTCAGAAGACCAAAAAGGAAAGGTACGTTCGGGTAACATCATGAATGCCAGTCAGTTTGACGCTCAGGATCCGGCCCCTGCTGACGAGCCCGCAGGAGCGGAGCGGTATCTCTTCCCCGGAGAGGAACTCCGTATCTGTTCTTCGGACATTCAGGTCAAGAAGTTCAGGTTCGAGGCCTACCTCACCAACCGGCGGCTCTTCCTCATCGATCAGAATGAGCGGAAACCCGGGGTGACGGCAAAGGAAATCCCGGTTGAATCGATCCTCTCCTCGTACCTGGAAGAGAGCCCTGCCCGGGAGCCGGTCATCGTACTTTCGGTCCGCACGGCAGATGATGACATCCGCACCATGAAGATTACCTTCGTCCACACCGGGGAGGAACGGACACCGGAAGCAGAAGAATGGGTGCACCTGATCGCCCATACCACGCCCGGGGCGATCGGGGCTCCCAAGAAGGAGGAGGTCGGGGAAGTCCGGGAAAAACCCGCAATCTCACCCGAGGCCCGTGCTCTCTCCGATACCATGGTGTTCCCGTCATCTCCGGGTAAACCGCCTGCAGAGCACCCTGCTGCCGGCCCGGCCGTGGTCAGACGGGAGAAGCCGGCGGACCCTGTGGCGGCGGCCCGGGAACAGGCTGGTGTCGCACCGCCTGCGGCCAGGGTGTCCACCCGGATCATGTACTGCTTCCACTGCGGGAAGAATCTCCCTCCCCTGGCAAACTTCTGTCCCTACTGTGGAACCAGGGTACACCTGACCCATGAGGAGACTCATGGGAAAGAAAGCCATCTCCCCCTCCCGCTCCACCAGTACCAGGAGCCGGAGCCTGAAGAACCGCCCCGGAAGAGCGGGTGGCGACGACTTTTCGGGAAATAACTCCCTCTTACTTTCCGGTCACCACCCTTTCAGCGGTCTCCTGTTACCTGCCCCGGTTTTCGTGCGATCATCATGTGCACGTAGGTCCCGGCATGGTAGTCATCCCGGACAGGGACTTCCCGGATGATGGAAAGACCTGCTTCAGCCAGGGCATGACGGTACTCGGGGGTGAGAAACGGCTGCTCACGCGAATACTGTCCCCGTCCCTTCTCTGCAGTTCCGATGCTCCATAACTCCCACTCGAGCGCCTGGTAGGCATCTCTCGAATCGCGGTCATCGGACTGGACGTTCACGAACAGGCCTCCCGGGTTGAGTGCCCCGGCAATGGCCGGGAGGAGCTCGATACTCTTGCCGCTCGGGTTCGAGGAGGAGAAGATCAGGTCGTAGCCTGTCCCGAAATTGTCTGAGAAGAAGTTCCCTGCCAGGGCAGAGACCCGTTCTGCTCCGTATTTCCTGATGTATGCATCGGCAAGCGGCACGATGTGCGGAAGATCAAAAACCACGGCCGAGAGCCGGGGGTTTTGGAAGGTGAAGGCAATGGCATAGAGGCCATGCCCCCCGCCGAGGTCCACCATCTTCCGGCAGGAGTGGAACTCCGGGAGTGCGGCAACCTCCCGCACCGTCCGCTGCAACCGCCCGCAGAGCGCGTTGTCGGCCATGGCCGGGAGACCGAGTTCGCGGAAGAACCGTTCCCGGTCAAACAGTAGCGGGCCGCCGGAAAGGCGCTCAGGCAGACGGGCCCAGATCTCGTCCAGGAAGACCATGTTCTTGTGGAGGTAGTGCTGCTGTGAGTATGGCGAGGATGAGACCAGGTACGTGGATGCAAGGGGGGCATTCCGGTACTCCGTGCCCGAACGGGAGAGAATGCCGGCATTGCAGAGGAGATCGAGCAGGTGTACGAGCATCCCCCCAGATATGCCGCAGGCATCTGACAACTCCCCGGCAGTCCGGGGTTTTTCCTCAAGCGCATCGAAGAGCCCCGCCCCGCACGCAGAACCGATCGATACGAACCGTATCAGCCCCTGCATGCCGCCGTCAATGACGCTGAAGAACGCGGACGGCAGAACGTCCGGCTCTTCCAAAAATTCCCTGCCCGCATCCATGACGTCTCCCTCACTGCAGGATATCAGGCCGGGAATTGGCAAATATCTTTGGCCTGCAGGGAGGGTCCGGCTTCCGCGCATCTCCGGTCAGCCGGACCTTGTGGCAGTATTCTGTCTGCCGTGCGCTAAAAGGAATGATTAAATGATTTCCCATCGTTTTTATAATGATTAATAGCAGCGGGAGACTTGAGACCTGATGAAGAGGAATATCAAAGTGGAGGCCCTGCAGCAGATACCGCTCGAACAGCAGGAGATCGAGCTTGTTGAGCGAAAATGTATCGGCCATCCCGACAGCCTTGCCGACGGTGTTGCAGAGTCGATCAGCCGTGCACTTTCACATGCATACCTTGAAGAATGCGGCGCTGTTCTCCACCACAATACAGATCAGGGAGAAATAGTCGCCGGAGAATCCCATCCGAAGTACGGCGGCGGAAAGGTTATCCGGCCCATCTACATGCTCCTTGACGGTCGTGCCACCAAGCAGTTCAACGGTATCAACATCCCCACTGATGCCATCGCCCTTGAAGCTGCCCGGAACTACCTTCGGACCACCCTCACCAACCTGAACCTTGAGCGGGACATTATTGTCGACTGCCGCCTGGGAACCGGATCCACTGACCTCCGTGACGTCTTCAAACCCTGCCAGGAAACAACCCCGCGGGCGAATGACACCTCGTTTGGTGTCGGACATGCTCCGTTTTCCGAGACAGAGACCATTGTCCGGGAAGTGAGCGAATTCATCGACAGCACGCTGCGGCCAAAGTATCCGGCCATCGGACAGGACATCAAGATCATGGGGCTGCGCGACGGCAACACCATCACCCTCACCCTCGCCTGCGCCATGGTTGACCGGTATTGTTCAGGCCTCCCCGAGTACATCGAATCCAAGGAGATGCTGAAAGAGCAGGTGGAGATCGTGGCCCGCTACTATACCAACCGGATGGTGGTCGTGGATGTCAATACCGCCGACAATATCGATACGGGAAGCGTGTTCCTGACCGTCACCGGGACCTCTGCCGAGATGGGGGATGACGGATCTGTCGGACGCGGCAACCGCTGTAACGGGCTGATCACCCCTAACCGCCCCATGAGCATGGAAGCCACGAGCGGGAAGAACCCCATTAACCATATCGGGAAGATCTACAACCTCCTGTCTACGGAACTCGCCCAGGAATGTGCACGCGAGATTGAGGGTATTGAAGAGATCTACCTCCGGCTCCTGTCCCAGATCGGGAAACCCATCGATCAGCCCCTGGTGGCGAGCATCCAGGTACTGATGCAACCGGATTTCCGCCTCCAGGACATCAGCAGGGATATTGAAGCAATCATCGATTCAGGACTTGCAGACATCACCTGCATGACAGAGAAGATTATCCGTGGTGAAGTCAGAACGTTCTAGGAAGGGCGGCTCCCCGGAGGCTGATTCATCATTACCCCTGGTCCGGCTCGCCATCCCGAACAAAGGGCGGATTGCCGGACCGATCATGGATCTGATGGAGAAGAGCGGACTCCACCTCCTTGACCAGGGCGACCGGCGCCTGATATCACGGACCCCCGACCCCCACATCGAGGTGCTCTTTGCCCGGCCCATCGATATTCCCGAGTACGTAGCGAACGGCGCAGCTGATCTCGGTATCACCGGCAGGGACATGGTGAGCGAACGGGAGGTCGATGTGGAGGAGCTGCTCGATCTGCGCTTCGGCAGCGCAACCCTCGTCCTTGCGGTGAAGGATGATGCACCGATACAGGATGTCGGGGATCTTGCGGGAGCAAAGATTGCCACCGAATTTCCCCGGATCGCCGCCCGCTATTTTTCCCGGCAGGGTATCCCGGTAACAATCGTCCCCGTCGGCGGCGCCTGCGAGGTGACACCGCACCTTGGCATCGCTGATGCTATCCTCGACCTCTCGAGTTCCGGAGACACTCTCCGATCGAACCGGCTTCGGGTAATCGCCGAAGTTCTCGCTACGAGCACCATCCTGATCGCAAATCAACAGGCACAGCAGACCAAGAAAGAGAAGATCGAGGAGATCGTCCTTGCGCTGGAGAGCGTTATCCGTGCACGGGGCCAGTGCTACCTGATGATGAATGCACAGCGTTCCTGTCTCGATGAGATCAGGAATGTGCTCCCCGGGCTCTCCGGCCCCACGGTGATGGAGGTCGCATCACAGGAGGACCTGGTGGCCGTGCATGCGGTGGTGAGCGAAGAACGGGTTTATGGCCTCATCAACCGGCTGAAGCGGGCCGGAGCGCGCGATATCCTGGTCATGCCTATCGAACGGATCATCCGCTGACCATGATCGTCTTTCCTGCCGTTGATATCCTGTGCGGGCGGTGTGTCCAGCTGGTCCAGGGCAGGCGGGATACGGCAACCGATTTTGGGACCCCGGTGGAATGTGCACGCCGGTGGATGAGGGAGGGGGGCCGGCACCTCCATATCATCAATCTTGACGGCGCGTTCGGGGACTCCCGGAGGAATGCGGCAGTCCTCCGGGAGATGATCGAGGAGATCGGAATTCCGGTCCAGCTGGGGGGAGGGATCCGATCATTTGATGACGCTGCCGGGTGGCTCGAGCTCGGTGTCGAGCGGGTCATCCTCGGGACGAGCGCGGTGCGGGAACCGGAACTGATCACCCGGCTCGCCGATCAGTTCGGCAGCAGGAGGATCATGGCCGGGGTCGATGCCCGGCAGGGGAAGATCGCGGTGGAAGGCTGGGAGAAGACCGCTGGTGACTATATTGACTGGGGCCGGTTGTTTGAGACCATGGGGGCAGGATCTCTCCTCTACACCAATGTCGATGTGGAGGGGTTGCAGCGCGGGATAGCCCCGGAACCGGTTGCCCGGCTGATCGCCTCGGTCTCTCTGCCGGTGGTCGTTGCCGGCGGGATCTCCTCGCCACCTGACATCACAGCATTAAAAGCCATAGGCGCCCATGGAATAGTACTGGGTTCTGCGCTCTACTCGGGGAAACTATCCCTGCGCGATGCCCTGGAGGCAGCAGATGAGGACCGCTGAAATCTCGCGTAAGACCCGGGAGACCGATATCTCGGCCCGGCTCGTCCTTGAAGGGACCGGCGCGGCAACCATCAGCACCGGGCTTTCATTCCTCGACCATATGCTTGAGGCTATGACCCGGCACGGGCGCTTCGATCTCACCTGTCGTGCGACGGGCGATCTCCACGTCGATGCACACCATACCGTCGAGGATGTGGGAATTGTGCTCGGTGAGGCCATCCGGAGCGCCGTGGGGGACGGAAGGGGTATCCGCCGGTTCGCGCATGCCATCGTCCCTATGGACGAATCGCTTGCTACCGTGGCCCTCGACTGCGGGGGACGGAGCTACCTCGTCTACCAGGGGTGCTTCTCGCAGAAGACGATAGGGGGCATTGACCATGATGTCTTTGAGCACTTCTTCCACAGCCTCTGCACAAAGGCAGGCCTGAACGTCCATATCCTCTTCCATGGCCGGAACGACCACCACCAGTGTGAGGCGGTCTTCAAGGCCTTCGGAATTGCACTCGCCGGGGCTCTCGCACTCGTTGAAGGGAAGAACGATATCCCGAGTACCAAAGGTCTGCTCTAGCGCGATCCCCGAACACTGACTGCCTGTTTTTTTCTCTACCGGGATTTTATCGCGATTGCCGCCAGGGCTTCACGCGCCGCCTGTTTAACGAGGTCGTCGTCATCCATGCATGCCCGGAAGAGGGGTTCTATCGCCCGTATGTCGCCAAGCCTCCCCAGGGCGGCGATTGTCGTGATCCGGATCTCCCTGTCATCAGAAGTAAGAAGAGAGATGATATCAGGAAAAAGAAGCGGAGCCTCAGGCGTACCTGACCCTTTGACCGGAACGGAAAGGCAATTGGTGTGAATGGCTCGTGGGTGAGACTGTTGTGAGCATTCTTTCGATTGGTTATGATTATGGGGAATGGGATGTGTTGTCCGGCCTGGTTTTTCCAGCATCTCCGGCCCCATTCTGTCCATCAAACCCCCCTGTTCCCTCATTCCGAGGGTAATCTGAAGTTTCATACCTGCGTTAAAATAGATGCGCCACGCACCTTTGCACGGCATTACCGTTGCTCAATTTCCAGCAACAGGCCGCCCGGGTACCGGGAATTATCCGCTGCTACCGCTACCGGAGATTCCGGAGAAAAGATGTTGATGCCACCTTGATTTTTGCTGCGGTTGGTTCGGTTTGAAGGGGAAGAGTGGTATTATGCGGACTTTGCCGCAAGTTCTACGTCCTCTTCCTTGATCGTCTTCCTGCCCGCATGGAGTGCGAGCCTGTTCGCTTCCTTGGTCAGGTTCGCGATGTAGTCCTCCGCCTTTGCCACAAGGGCGGCAGCTGCATCGGAACCGACTCTTTCAGCACCATTCTTCTTGGCAATTCTCACAACTGCAGCAATAGGTAAATCTGCCATAATATTACCTCAAAACAAAAGTATATCAGGAAATATTTAAACATTTCGTGAATTATGACCTATATTCCCTGCAATAGCCTATCGGGAACCACTTTGAACCAATCTCCAGAATCACCCTGAAAACCCGGACAGTCACCAAAAAAAAAGGCAGAAAACAGCCCTATTGAGAATTGTCCCGGAATTTTTGTATATTTTTTATTTTAAAAGAGAATTTGCCAGTCTTATCGCATTTGCATAATCAGGCGTGGCGCGCGAAGTATCCACAAAAATTCTGCTGATATTCAGGACAGGTGCGCCATGTCCACGACCAGATCCCAGAAAAATGAGCGTACGGAAGATTAAATTTCCTGATATCCCGTCAGGAGCGATAATGACGCCGCAGTCCCTGACTGCGTCTTCAATCAGGATCTGGTAGTGAACTCCTCCGGTCATGCGTGCGATCAGCTCTGCATCGGCAAGACTTCTGTCGACAGCAGGGTGCCTCCCGATGTCACCGGCCCGACCTCCTGAGAGGACCCCGATCCTGTCGGGGAGACCGAACCGCACCGCCATCTCCTGTGCTTTCCGGGCAAGTTCAATCCGTTCCCCGATTTCCCACCCCTCATCAACACCGACCGGAGCAAGGAAAAACCGTTCACCATGGGCCGTTTCCAGGAGGGCGGCCCGTTCCAGCCGCTGTACACCGGACACCTTTTTCAGCGCGGAAAGTGTGGTATTCGCCGGGAGGGTTCCCCGGACTGCGGCATCGATATTCCCTGCCATGAGATCGTCGATGAGCGATCCGGCCGGATCATCGCAAACCTTGAGCGTAATCCCTGTTCCCAGAGGAATCGCGATGGCGCTGTCCCGTGCATAGGCACGAACGGAGGAGCTGACCCCGGATCCGGCTATACTTCGGATGACCCTTTCTGCATCCTCTGCAATCCCGATCCCAATAATCTTCACAGACATGACCCGTCATCGGAGAAGAGCCGCATGACGCCGTTTCGGGAGAAGTCAAAGACCGGAGAGTCCTCACCCGCATAAGCGATCTGCAGTTTTTTGGTGGAATCAACGTAACCGATGACTGCTGCAGTCATGCCGACCTCCCCGAACCGGCGCCGGATCTCGCCGGTATGCTCTTCGGCTGCGGTGAGGACGAAGCCCATCCCGGGGTAGATCCGGATCCACTGTTCGAACGTCATGTAGTTTGCAGTAAGATCGGGCTTCGGAAGCAGTTCCAGTTCGATCAGTGCCCCTTTCCCGCTCACCTCAAGCAGCATCCCGAGCGTCCCGATCATTCCCGGGTTGCTGATGTCCTTGCCTGCGGATACGAGGTGATCCCTCCCCAGTTCCTCCATGAGACGGATCTGTGCCCGCACCTGATCGGCAGACTTCATGGTGACCGAGTCCCAGTTGAGGGCGCATGACGGGTGGACTCGTCCTTCAAGGTCGACGGCAACGATGACCGCATCCCCCTCCCTGGCCGTGTGGCTGTAGATAACTGCGTCCTTCCGGGCAATGCCGAGGATTGCCACATCGATCACACTGTACGGGGTGTCCGGGTGGAGATGCCCGCCGACAATCGGTACCCCGAACTGGAGCGAGGCATCGTGCATCCCGGCCAGCACCTGCTTCTGGATGCCGGGGTCCGAGATGGAGAAGACGTCAACCATGGCAACCGGTTTTCCTCCCATGGCCGCGATATCATGGATGTTGACAAGAACTGAACAGTAGCCTGCCCAATAGGGGTCTGCCTCCATGAGACGGCTCCAGATGCCGTCTGCAGCCAGGAGGAGAACTTCGTCCCCGTGCTCGATGACTGCTGCATCCTCTCCGAATGACGCAATGATCTCCGGAGCTTCGATCCTGATTGCCCGGACCATATCTCCGATAGCATGCTTCCTCTTGACACCCTCATATTCCCTGACTACGGCGGCTATTCTTGCGGTGGAGTAGTCATGTACCATCATGAGATCCTCGACAATCCGGTTCTTACTATCCATTCAGCATCATCAGAGATAATTTATTTGATACACGGTTGAAGAGATAGGCATGGATTGGGCTTCGAAATACCGCCCGAAGCACGTAGATGAGCTGGTTGGAAACAGCACCGCTCTTCGCCAGATGGTGGAATGGGGCCGGTCCTGGACCAGGGAGAGCAGGCCGCTGATCCTCTACGGCAAGCCGGGCACCGGCAAGACCTCGAGCGTGTATGCCCTCGCCACTGATCTGAACTGGGATGTCATCGAGCTGAATGCCAGCGATCAGCGGACAAAAGACGTCATCCTCCGGATCGCCGGTACGAGCAGCCAGACAGGGAGCCTTACCGGGGCCGTGCGGAAGGTCATCCTCCTTGATGAAGCCGATAACCTCCATGGTTCTGCAGACCGTGGCGGGGCCCGGGCAATCCTCGAGGTGCTCAGGACTGCCCGGCAGCCGGTGATACTCGTAGCAAACGACCTCTACCAGATCCAGGCCGAGATACGGTCGCGGTGCGAACCGATCCAGTTCCGTGCGCTGCCGGCCCGGTCCATCGTTCCACGGCTCCGGTTCATCTGCAGCGGTGAACATCTCTCCTGCGAAGAACAGGCCCTGAAGGATATCGCCGAGGCTGCAAACGGGGATATGCGTGCCGCAATCACCATGCTGGAAGCTGCCGCCATCGGACGGCAGGCTCTCGTTGAGGCTGATGTCTCAACCTCGCGGAAAGATGAGCGATCCACGGTCTTTGACCTGGTGGCTGCCGTGTTCGGGAAGCCGGGGGGAGAGGATCTCATGAAGATCGCCTACGAAGTTGATGAAACTCCGGATACCCTGGCCCAGTGGATCGAAGCAAATCTCGGCAATCTCAAGGAGGTGGATCGCTATTCCCGGGCATACCAGTGTCTGGCACGTTCCGATGAGTATATTGGACTCACCTACCGCCATCAGTACTACACTCTCTGGCGGTATGCCTCGCTGCTGATGATTCTCGGTGTATCTGATGCGGCAGGAGGTGCAGGCATCCATGCCCGCATCCTCTCCCCTGAGCGCTGGAGAAAGATGGGCAGTTACCGGAAACAGAAAGCGGTCCGCACCGGGATGCTCGACAAGGTTTCTTCCGGCCTCCACATGTCCCAGCACGCCCTCCGGGATATGTACCTGTCCTCCGTTTCTGCCCTGGCGGACAGGGATCCGATGGAGTTTGCACGGGACTTCTCCTTAGATGCCGACGAGCTGAACCTCCTCATCCATGACAAGGCCCGGGCCCAGAAGGTGGTGAAAGCCCTCGTTGAGGAAGAGAGAAAACGTGAGAAAGAGTGGGAAGCGGCCGAACGACGGAAGCCGAAGAAAACTCCTGTCCCAAAGAACGTGGCTGAAACCGCAGAAGATAAAGCGGCTTCTCCAGCGCCACAAAGAGAACCCGGCACCGGTGAGCAGGGACAGGCCCTTCCCGCCGAAGGGGAGTCCGGCAAGGAAAAACTGCCTCAAAAGACGCTCTTTGACGGTTTCTGATCCCGGTGATACCGGTGGAGTATCACCCCGCAGTCGATGATCTCGCCCCCGTTTCCGTATCTCTCAAAACCCAGGTGGTAGACGATAAGATCGCAGTCCAGGCGTCTGGCAAGGGCGATCAGGGCCGGCACCATCTCCACCGCCGGCCGGATGGCATACATCACCTCCACACCGTCATAGAGGGTCTCATCAGGGGAGAAGATGTCATCGATGGCAAAGGGAACCCCGGGGCATTCCTCAGGTTGCCGTATGTCAGTGCAGATGACCCTCCCTCCCGCAGCGATGATGGCCAGCGCGGCTGCATCATTGTTCCCGACCCCGATCTCTGCTGCCGACCGGTAACGGGATGCGATCCAGGCGCCGATAGTCCGTTCAATATGTTTATGAGCGCCCATTGTGAGTACATGGTAATGGATCTCCTTATTTTTTGGGATTCCGGAGCACCCGAAGGGCTCGGGCTCCCCGTCTCACGGTTAATCGGGGACCTCTTTTCCCTCCCCGCCCGGATCTGTCCAAACCTGGTGATCCTGAACGGATATGTCGGCTCCCGGTGCCAGACCGATGCCCGGACCGTTCTCGACTCCCTCCAGATATTCAGGCAGCGGCAGGGAGTCGCGGATCCGATCCTCCTCGTATGCGGAACCGATCTCTTCACCGAAGGTGTGACCTCCCTCTTCGGGCTCGCCCGCCCTCCATCGCAGGTTGCCGTGGTATCAACCGCCCGCCTGGAGAATGCATTCTACGGTCTCCCGGAAAACGAGGATGAGCTGATCGACCGCCTGGTGAAGGAGAGCGCCCACGAGATCGGCCATCTCTTCTCCCTCGGGCACTGCACCGATCCGGAATGCATCATGTACGCCCCCCTCACCCTCGATGACCTCGACCGGAAAGAGCGCAGGTTCTGCCCGGACTGCCGGAGCATACTGGATGATGCTCTCTCGCAGATGATCCTCTGAGAGGGCGGGATTGGAATATCCTGTTCTGCAGGAGGCTCCACCCTTACCTGAAAAACCGACCGGACTGATTCCGTTATAGGGATGTTTCATCCCCGTCCCTTCCATGACCAGCAGGGCTCTGCCCGGTTTTCGCCACCCCCAGGATGCGATGCCGCCAGTTCCCCGTGTCAGAGAATACACACCTGGTATCGTAATCCGGGAGTGCATTCAGCGGCGGGGCGAAGCCCGGGGAATGTCTGATGGTACTGTACGAATGGAAATCCGGGATGTACCATTTATTACCTGCTCCCGGTTCCCGGCCAGGTACTTCACGTAATCTGAATGAATAACCACAAAACCAGGATTACTTTTCAGAAAAAAAGAGGATTTCAGCCGAATAGGGCACCGAGCCCTGCCATACCGCTCTCTTCCTCTTCCTTCTTCTCTTCGGGTGCTGCTTCCTCTGCAGCTGCGGCGGCGGGTGCGCCTGCAGTGGCGGCAGCGGGTGCAACGGCAATGGCAACCGGGGCCGCTGCGGCCTTGCTGATAGCCTCCTCGATGTTGATGCCTTCGAGGGCGGCAACCAGTGCCTTTACACGGGCGTCGTCAACAGCAATACCGGCAGCGGTAAGGACCGCCTTCACACTCTCTTCCTTGATCTCCTTTCCTGCCTTGTAGAGGAGGAGGGCTGCATATATATACTCCATTTCTTTCACCTACTCGTAATTTCGAATTCAGGATCCCCCGACCAGATTCCGGAGGGCTGCACTTTCTCTTTGCGCTTTTCCAATGATTCCATCAATCACATCTTTCTCATAGATGCTGGCCTCGATGGCAAGACTCCTGGCCTCTCTCACAGCCCTGGCGATGATCGGCGCTGCCGTCTCAAGGGTCGGAATGACCGCGTTGACCGACAGGTTGAATGCCTGCTGTGAGGCGAGGATGATCTGGCTGGTGATCAGGTCTTCATCGATGGCGAGGACAGACGGTTCATACAGGCTGCCTTCAAAGTATGCGGCCTGGAGGATGAGTCCGACATCCATGGGTTTGATGCCGAGCTTTGCCAGCACGTCGGCCTGCCTGGGGTTGATGGCTTCCCCCTTCTTCACCACGGTCCTGGTCTCGCGTATCTTCACCTTCCCGGCCTCGATGGCTGCGGGAATTCCGGCCTGCTGCAGCTCGCCGACAATCGGACCGGGTTTAAAACTGGTCGGCCCTTTCTCGACCACAATGTCCACGGGGGCTTTCTCCCCGGGCTTTGCCGCCATCTTGGTCTTTGTCTTCTCGAGCTGCTTGAACAGCTTGAACGGGTTGTCATTGGTGAAGATGAGCGCCGAATGACCGGAGAGGTGGCCGGCGAGCGATGCGATCTCTCCGCCGAGCTCCGCAAACGCGTGTTCGATCAGCGTATTCCTCGTCATTTTGAGTTTCGCTGATCCCTTCAGGTTCCTCCGTATCTGCTGGAGCTGTGCAGCAGGGATGCCGTACATATCGACGAGACCAATCAGCGCAAACCTGCCGGCATCAGCCTTGATCTCCTCGACCTCTCTCCTCTTCCATGCCGGAAGGTGATGAGTATATAGCGCCATTTACACCAGCCTCTCCGCCGGACCCATGGTGGTCTTGACGTAGACCGACCTGATGTTCATGGCCCCCTGCTCCAGAGCACCTTCGATCTTCTTGAGCACCGCATCGATGTTCTCGGCGATCTGCTCCGGCGGCATCTTGGTGGACCCGACCTTCACGTGGAAGGTCTTCTTATCCTTGGTCCTGACCTTCACCGAGTTCCGGAGACGCTCGACGATTGGTCTGATATCAGTCCCGCCCGGGATGGGGGTGGGCATCCGACCCCGTGGTCCCAGCCGCGGGCCGAGGAACCGGCCGACCTGGGGCATCACGCTGGTATCAGCGAGGAAGAAGCGATACGAGCTTGCAACCTGCCGGGCTTCGCGTGGCTCTCCGCCGAGCCGTTCAATCTCCTCAGGACCGATGATCAGGTCGACACCTGCCTCCCGTGCCTGGGTGGTGATGTCGCCTTTGCCAAGAACCGCAATACCCACTTTCCTTCCGGTGCCGTGGGGAAGAAGAATCGTCTCATCGATACGGTTCTTCGGCTGCGCCATGTCGATATTCTTGAGATTTATGGTGAGATCCACGCTCTCAGAGAACTTCCGTTCCGGCGCTTTTTCAATGGCCGCTTTCACGGCCTCCAGAATCCTGGCCCTTTCTACCATGCCATTCCTCCATAGTTCTCGACCTCTTCTGATCTCCTATGGTTTCTTTCATACGCCTATACAAAGACCGAGTCGTACGTTCCGGCATCAATCGCCGCAAGGACTTCCTTGGGACGTTTGCCGTCAACGCTCACGCCGACGCTTACACAGGTCCCGACAACTTCCTTGACCGCATTCTTCAGGTCATAGGAGAGCATGTCGTTCGCCTTCATGCGGGCGATTCTGACTGCGGCCTCCATCGGCAGGTCTCCAACAATCTGCATGTTGGGCTCGGGAGATCCTTTCTCGATATTAACCTCTTTCTTGATGAGAGCCGTTGTGGGCGGTATACCCACCGTGACCGTGAAGTTCTTTTTCTCGTCGACATCGATCCGCACCGGCACCTGCATGCCGTTGAAATTTGATGTCTGCTTGTTGATCTCGTCGACGACTGCCTTCACGTTAATACCGAGTGGTCCGAGTGCCGGTCCGATCGGCGGACCAGCAGTTGCCTTGCCTCCAGGGACTAGTACCTCGACCACGTCTGCCATGGTATCACCATGCTGTCCCGCTGATGGGTGTTCAGCGTGGGTTAAAAAAGGTTGACCCGGAGGGACTTAAAGGTTATAGCCGGGGAGAGGAGTAGCCGGAAGGGGGATCAGCTCGCCTCACCGCGGTCAACAACCCGGACATTGTCTCCCCGTACAGTGATGGGGATGGGGAGTACGCTCTCGTAGAGCTCGACCGTAATCTCCTCTTTTCCGGTATCGATCCGTTTTACGACGGCTTTTTCACCCTTGAACGGACCGGCGATGAGCTCGACAATGGTGCCTTCAGAGATGCCGCTGACCACCGGTTTCGGGACCAGGAAGTGAGCAACCTCTCCCAGCGTGGTCTCACCCCGCACCACGGTGCGCGCATGGGCGACCTTTTCGACCAGCTGTTCGATCCGGGCAAGGCTTTCCGGGGTCTCGACCAGGACATAGCCCTTCAGCTCATCAGGTACGATGATTGCCGCCACGATCACATCAGTAGCCTTGGTATCAATGGCCTTCTTGATGTTATCTGCGACGGTACGCTCCTGCTTTGATGTCGTCTTGATGGCAAAAATACGGTTGGTGAATTCTTCCATATCCATCAGGGCAGGGGAATCATGCCAATGTAGATCAGAAATCCGATCAGGCCGACGATGAGGACCCCTGCCGCAGCAACCAGGGCGATCTTCTTGAACTCATCCCGGGTGGGAGTGCGTGCGAGCTTGAGGATGCGCCAGTACTTGCGGAAGAGTTCCTCGTTGACATTGAATTTTATATCAGGTTTTGCGATCTCCATGAGATATCACTTGAGAAAATCTATCTCAAACTGTTTCTGGACTTTGGGGGTTATTTTTTCATTCCTACCATATATTTGTGGCGACCGGACCCCTGTCACTACCAGCATGGTCCGCATCCTGGACTGCATCCCGGGATCAACCTGTGCGCCCCAGATAATCCGCGCTCCAGGGTCGATCCGGTCATAGACCTCCTGGATTACCCCTTCAGCCTCGGCCATGGTCATGTCCGGACCACCGATCACGTTCACCAGCGCGGCAGTTGCCCCGGATATATCCACATCGAGGAGGGGCGAGCGGATTGCCTTCTTGACTGAATCGGCCGCCTTGTCCTCGCTGTCGCTCTCCCCGACTCCGATCATGGCTACTCCGCCGCGTTCCATGACCGTACGGACATCTGCGAAGTCGAGGTTCACCAGGCCGGGCATGGTGATGAGCTCGGTGATGCCTTTGACCGCCCGCATCAGGACTTCATCGGCGACCTTGAATGCGGCGTAGAGCGGAAGGCGTGGTACGACCTCAAGGAGACGGTCGTTCGGGACCACGATGACCGTATCGGCGACGTCCCTGAGCCGCTCGAGGCCGGCCTCGGCATTCTCCATCCTGATCGCCCCCTCCGCGGTGAACGGCAGGGTAACGATGGCGATGGTCAGAGCCCCTTCGTCCCTGGCAGATTTTGCCACGATGGGAGCTGCACCAGTCCCGGTTCCCCCGCCTAGCCCGACGGTGATGAAGACCATGTCGCTCCCGGAAACGAACCGTTTGATATCCTGCTCATTTTCAAGGGCGGCCTCTTCACCGATCTGGGGAATGGAGCCTGCCCCCAGACCCCGCGTCCGCTGTCTCCCGAGGAGAACCCTGTGGTCTGCGACGGTTCTGGCGAGGTGCTGGGCATCGGTATTCATGGCCACCAGGGTAGCTCCGTGGATTCCTTCCTCTTTCATCCTGGTAATGGTGTTTGAACCGCTGCCCCCGCACCCAATCACCGTGATTTCGGTCCTGAGCTCTTTTAATATCTGGTCGAGTTCCTCGTTCTCCGTCCGTACCACATCCGGCTCGGAACTCACCTTGGTCAGCGCCTCTTCAACTATCGATCTCATCTCAACTTCTCCAATCCCGGGATTCGGATATGTGTTTCTCTGCTGATGCGGACCATGTCCGGAGTGATCTCACGGCCATCAATGGTCACGGGGTTGCCTTTCATCAGTTCACCGAAGAGCGGCCCCCTGGGCACACCCAGACTGCGCGCACGGTCCGGGTCAAACTTCGATCTCCTGATTACGAGCTGATCTCCCTTAATCGCCGTGTTTTCTCCTCTACTTATGGTTGTAACGCATAAGCTTATTAAATCATTCAGTACAACGGGTGAGTTTTCATCTGTAACAATGAATGCATGCAGGATCGGGTTCTTTTTGGTTGAGAGGCGGATTACCGGAAGGTGCTGCACCCCCTCGAGCAGTCCCGCCGGGTCCGCCCGGTATGCCTCACGGACAAGGTCGGGCGGGAGACAAATGATCCCGGGATTCCCCTCCCTGACACCATCAGGGATATGCACCTCTGCCCCGGGATCAACCGAGCGGGCGAGATCACGGATCCTGTTCCAGGTCTTCCATGGGAGATGTTTCATCTGGATGAGCTCGGTCTCGGTGAGCCGGGAAATCCCTGTTTCCGCGATCAGGGCGTCCAGCCGGTTGAGCTCATCCGGTTTCAGGGCTTTCCGGTCGATATAGACCGCATCTGCCCTGCTCTTCTCCACCAGCAACAGAAGCATCTCCCGGTCAAGACGGCCTGTTTCACGGGTATGCACGATATGCCCGAAAGCCGCCCGCGTTCCCAGGGCAATTTCCGACTCCCGCCGGGCATAGTGGGTTCCGCCGATGCCAACGAGGTTGATGGTGACCCCGGGTTCCGCCGCAAGGACGCTCCGGGCGACGGCCTCCCCTGCCAGGGGATCGTCCCACTCCTTTTCCGTGCTCCCGATCTCGACAAATAGCGACGGGGTTTCGAGCTCTGTCGGCCCGTGGTGGGTCACTTCATAGGATACCCGGTACCCGGGTGGTGCATAGCCGGAGAGGTTGCAGAGGATCGCGTGCATCCATTCCGGTGCAGCTGATGCCAGGGACGACGGCATCCCGCCCAGTTCGGCAGGGCCGGTGTTCCCGGTGACATGCACGGTCAGCATTGGGATCTGATGTATGCTCGAATGCCGGGAGAGAAAGAGGATCAGATCGGCATCAAGCTCCCGGTCAAGGTGGTCCTGCGCAATCAGCCTCCCCTCCACCTCATGAAACGAGAGGTTATGCCGGCAGAGCGGGAATTCCCGGAAGGCGCCGGGTTCGGAAAGGAGATCATCGATATGGCGCCGGATCGTCCGCCCGCCTGGATCCTGCCGGGAATGAACCAGGGCTATATTCACAACCCCGTTCCCCCTGCATCCGGCTCACGGATCGTTGCGAACATGGTAAACCCTATTTCCCTGTACATATACTATTGTTACTATGGACGAGGAAAAGGTTCGTTCCGTTTTTGAAAAGGAGGGAATTGGCAAGGAGATCACGTGCCCCCAGGCCTTTGCCGTTTCCGAGAAATACGGCATCGACAAACTGGATATCTCGCGGTACTGTAACAGGAACGGGGTTAAGATCAGGAGTTGCCAGCTGGGCTGCTTCAGATGACCCTCTTTTTCAGGACTGTTTCAGTTGAAGATGCCGTGAAAGCGGCACGATCCGTCGCTGTCCCGATGCAGGACGAGGAGGCACCCCTGACCGCCGCATACGGCCGCGTCCTGGCATCCGATATAACCGCTGATATCGATATTCCCTGTTTTACCCGCTCAACCATGGACGGCTATGCCCTGGCTGCAGCCGACACCATCGGCGCTTCCGAGTCGCTTCCCGCCATGCTCCGTCTCGCCGGGAGGGTCGGGATGGGCGGAACAGCGGATATGCCGGTCACCCCGGGAACCTGCGTTTACGTCCCGACCGGGGGAGCGATTCCCAGGGGAGCGGACGGACTGGCCATGGTCGAAGTGACCGAGAGCATTGGTGAAGATGTCCTCGTGAAACGACCGGTTGCCGTCGGAGAGAGCATCATGGTGCGGGGCGAGGACTTTGCACAGGGTTCTGTGGTCGTCTGTGGGGGCACCCGCCTCTCCGCCCGGGATATCGGGGCCCTTGCTGCAGTCGGCACAACCCGGGTCCCGGTCAGGAAGCAGCCGCTCGTGGGGATCATCTCCACCGGCAATGAGCTTGTCCCGGTCTCCGATGTTCCTGCGGGGGGGCAGGTTCGGGATATTAACAGTTACCTCATTGGTGCATACCTTTCCTCACAGGGCTGCATCCCGGAATACTACGGCATCGTCCGCGACGAAAGGAGCGCTCTGCGGTCAGTGCTTGTCCGGGCCCTCGACCGCTGTGACGCAGTCCTCCTCTCGGGCGGAAGCTCGAAGGATGACCGTGATATGACCGCAGATCTCATCCGGGATTCGGGGGAGGTTCTGGTGCACGGGATATCGATCGCTCCCGGAAAGCCCACCATCATCGGCAGGGCCCGGGGAAAACCGGTCATCGGTCTCCCGGGCCACCCGGCTTCGGCCCTGGTGGTGACCCTGGTGATCGTCCGGCCGCTCCTCTTCGCGATGACCGGGGAGCGTGAGCACGATCTCCTGACCCGGCCGATGGTTCTAGCCGAGAACATCCCCTCGGTGAAGGGGAGAGAGGACTATATCCGGGTCCGGATCCACGATGGCCGGGCATACCCGGAATTCGGAAAATCCGGCCTGATCAACACCCTTGTCCGGAGCGACGGTCTGGTCCGGATACCGGCAGGAATGGAGGGGCTTGAAGAAGGTGAGGTGGTGGAGGTGATCCTCTGGTAAAGAGGTACCTCTCGCTGAAATCACTCCGCGAGGTGCAAGATCTCATCAGGCGGGAATTTCCCGGGCGGCACGTTGTCGAGACCGTCCCGCTTGAACGGGCAGTCGGAAGGATCATGGCCCAGCCCCTCTTTGCCGGCTTCTCGGTTCCTGAAGTGCACCTCTCGGCCATGGACGGCATCGCAGTCAGGAGCGAGGACACCCGGGGGGCCGGCGAACAGAGCCCGGTTGCGCTCCATGATTTTGCCAGGGTGAATACCGGCAATATCATCCCTCCCGGGTATGATGCGGTGATCATGATCGAGGATGTCCGCATGAGCGATGATGCCGCCGTCATCCGAAAAGCGGTAAGTCCCTGGCAGCACGTGCGGCCTGCCGGTGAAGACATCGCCGAATCGGAGATGATACTCCCGTCCGGACACCGCATCCGCCCCCATGATATCGGGGCCCTTGCCGCCTACGGCATCGTGGAGGTGCCGGTGCTCACCGTCACGGTCGGGATCATTCCTACCGGGACCGAACTCGTCCCTGCCGGCACCCGGCCGCTCCCGGGCCAGGTGGTGGAGAGCAACACTGTGATGGCCGCAGCCTGGCTCACCTCACTCGGGGCAACCTGCCGCCGCTACCCGCCAACTCCCGATGAACCTGACCAGATCCGGACAGCTATCCGGCATGCAGCCGCTGAGAACGATGTGGTGATCGTCTCGGCGGGTTCTTCAGCCGGCACCCGGGATTTCACCGCCCCGGTGATTGCAGAGCTGGGAGAGGTGATGGTCCACGGCGTGGGCATCAAGCCGGGAAAGCCGGCTATCATCGGCAGGATCGGGTCGGTTCCGGTCATCGGCATGCCCGGCTACCCGCTCTCCGCGCTCACCGTACTCCGGGAGATCATCGTTCCGCTGCTTTCCAGGTTTGGCCTCTCCGCCCCGGACCCTGAGATCCTCGCTGCGAGTCTGACCGCAACTCTCCACTCTGAAGTCGGAACCTGCGAATTTGTCCTCCTCTCGATCGGGATGATCCGGGACCGCTGGGTTGCCGTCCCACTCTCGCGGGGATCCGGCGTCCAGATGAGCGGAGTCCGCGCAAACGCCTTCCTCCGCATACCCGATGATCTCGAGGGATACGAGGCGGGAGAGTCCGTTCCGGTGCAGCTGCTGGTTCCCCGCAGCCAGGCCGAATCCGCCCTCCTGATCACCGGAAGCCATGACCCCTCGCTCGACCACCTCGCCGAGCTGGTCAGGAGAGAGGGCGTTTCCCTCCACTCCTCCCATACCGGGAGCATGGGCGGACTCCTTGCGCTGAAACGGATGAGCTGCCACGCCGCCCCCCTGCACCTCCTCTCACCTGACGACGGAGAGTACAACATCCCCTACCTGGAAAAATACCTGCCGGGAGAGGAGATGACCCTGGTGTGCATCGCGGAGCGTGAGCAGGGGATCGTATCCCGTGATCGCCTCTCACTTGTTGATCTCCCCGGTCACACGTTCGTCAACCGTCAGAAGGGATCGGGAACGCGGCTGCTCCTCGATTACGAGCTCCGGAACCTGGGCATCAGCCCGGGGAGCATTCCGGGCTATGACCGGGAACTGACCACGCATATTGGTGTCGCCCTAGCGGTAAAGACCGGGGAGGCGGATGCCGGGATGTGCGTCTACTCAGCGGCAAAGGCACTCGGGCTCCCCTTTATCCCGGTTGGAACAGAGCGCTATGAGCTCGCGTTCCGGACCGGTGACGACGACGACCCGAGAATCAGGGCCCTGGTGAACGCCATCGCTTCTCCCTCGTTCAGGGAGAGCCTCTCCCGTCTCGGGGGCTACGATACACGGGAGACCGGCGTGCTGCGGCAAGTGCCCTGACTGTGGCATCTTCCGGACTGGTGCACCGGGTCACTCCCGCAATATCCCAGGTCTGGAATCCGAATACCGCCTTCCCGATTTTCAGGGCGAGGGCTATCTCGGAGAGGGTTCCGTACGCCCCCCCGAGGGCTATCACGGCATCGGCCGACTGGACGAGAACCGCGTTCCGGGCGTTGCCGAGATCCGAGCGGATGACAACAGAGAGGTAGGGGTTCCCTCCGCCTGCATCGGGGAGGATGCCTACCGTGGTTCCGTTCCCTCCCCGTGCTCCCCTGCAGGCCGCTTCCATCACTCCTCCCCGTCCGCCGCACAGGAGGATTGCCTTGTTCTCTGCGAGGATCCTGCCCGCAGTATGACCTGCGGCATACTCCCCCGGGGTGCAGGTTCCCGGACCGATAACCGCCACCTGGACCGGCCGTTCCCGTTCCTCCCCTCCGGTATCCGTGTTCATGGCTGTTCCCCCTGGGTATTGAGGACGAGGAGCCGCTCTTCGGTCATCTCCCGGAT
This sequence comes from Methanolinea sp. UBA277, assembly GCA_002499905.1. Classification (GTDB taxonomy): domain Archaea; phylum Halobacteriota; class Methanomicrobia; order Methanomicrobiales; family Methanospirillaceae; genus UBA9949. The sequence continues at coordinate 75,185 of DANP01000028.1, read as the reverse complement.
GGCGTACCGCGGCCCTTCCTTTCCGGTTCCCGAACATTTCACCCCTCCGTAGGGCATGTGGTCAACCCTGAAGGTGGGGATATCGTTCGCCACCACTCCTCCCACCTCGGACTCCTCAAAGGCCTTCATGATACGCCCCATGTCCCGGGTGAACACGCCGAGCTGCATCCCGTATATGCTCCGGCTGGCCCGGGCCAGGGCATCATCAAAATCAGTGTACCGGGTGACGGTGATGATCGGGGCAAAGACCTCCTCCCGCTCCACCCGCATGTCAGGGGTTGTCCCGGCCAGGATGGTCGGTACAAACATCACCCCGGTGTGGGTTCCGCCGATCAGCACCCTGGCTCCTCCTGCCACCGCCTCATCCACCACCTGCCCGGCCCGCTCCGCGGCTGCGGTGGTGATCATCGGACCGACATCCGTGCCGTCATCGCGGGGGTCACCAGTCCGGAGCAAGGCAACCCTGCTGTGGATCAGGGAGAGCGCGGCGTCATAGATATCATCATGCAGGAACACCCGCTGGACCGAGATACAGACCTGGCCGGCATTGGTGAATCCCCCGGTGACGATCCTTGAAGCTGCATATACGAGCGGAGCATCGTGGTGGACAATTACCGCCGCATTACCCCCGAGCTCGAGCGTGACCTTCTTCCTCCCGGCGAGCCCTTTGAGGTGCCACCCCACCTCCGGGCTCCCGGTAAAGGTCAGGACTGCGATCCGCGGATCGGAGACGAGCCGTTCGGCAGCCGCACCGGGGCAGGGGACTACGCTCAGTGCTTCCCCGGGCAGGCCGGCCCGGAGCGCCATGTCGGCCAGCAGGAGCGAAGAGACCGGGGTGGCCGAAGCAGGTTTCAGGATGAGGGGATTTCCGGCAGCAATTGCCGGACCGAGCTTGTGGCATGCCAGGTTCAGTGGGAAATTAAACGGTGTGATTCCCAGCACCGGCCCGGCAGGGAACCGCCGGGTAATCCCGATCATCCCCTCGGTTCCCTCGGTCCAGTCGAGGGGGATGACCTCCCCCCCGATCCTCTTCGCCTCTTCGGCCGAAGTCAGGAGGGTTGCCACCGCCCGCTGCACTTCGAGTGCGGCAAACGCCCGGGTCTTTCCTCCCTCGAGAACCAGGATCCCGGCCAGCTCCGCAGCCCGCGCATCAACCTGGTCGGCAATCGCCGAGAGGATCCTGCTCCTGGCCGCGGACGAAAGGTGCCGGGTCGTCTCGAATGCCTCTGCGGCGATTCCTGCTGCATCATCGAGGTCCGCCTCCCCCGCCTGGTGGACCCGGGCAATGGTCTCCCCCGTATAGGGAAACCTGACCTCAAGGGGTTCTGCGTTTGTTCTCCACTCGCCGCCGACCAGAAACTGGTATTCGGGTACATTCCCTGCTGTCATCATGCTCACCCCGCCAGCTCACCGGAACTCCGGAGGACTGGTTTAAGAAACTACTTTGTGTTCAGGAGGATAATAGCTGTGAATATACACGCAGCCGGTCATGCGGGTAGATACCAGAGAGGGAGGATCCGGGTGAAGGAAGCCGCCAGTACCTACAATGCACGGGAAATAGAGGAGTATATCAAACAGTTCTGGGAAGAGAACGCTATCTATACGAAGACGAAAGACCTCCACGCTGGCGACACGGATTTCTTCTTTGTCGACGGCCCTCCCTATACCACCGGCCACATCCACCTCGGCACGGCATGGAACAAGATCATCAAGGACAGCATCCTCCGGTATACCCGCATGACCGGCAGGAACGTTATCGCCCGCGCCGGCTATGACATGCACGGCCTCCCCATCGAGGTCAGGGTCGAGCAGCAGCTCGGGTTCTCCTCAAAAAAGGATATCGAGCGGTTCGGCATCGGACCCTTCATTGACCGGTGCCGATCGTTTGCTGCGGAGAACATGGAGGTCATGAGCAGGCAGTTCCAGGATCTCGGTGTCTGGCTGGATTTTGATGACCCCTACCAGACCATGAAGCCGGAATACATCGAGGCTGCCTGGTGGACCCTTCAGAGAGCCGATGAGGCCGGGATGCTCGAGCGCGGACACCGGGTGGTCAACTGGTGCCCCCGTTGCGCGACTGCCATCGCTGATGCAGAAGTAGAGTACTGGGACGAGAGCGACCCCTCGATCTATGTCAAGTTCCCCATCACCGGCCGGGAGAACGAGTACCTGGTCATCTGGACAACGACGCCGTGGACCCTCCCGGCCAACGTGGCCGTTGCCGTGCATCCGGGGATCACCTACGCCCGTCTCGAAGCCGTGAAAGACGGCCGGAAGGAGATCCTCTGGATCGCCGAGGAGCTGGTCGAGCCGGTGCTCCGGAAGGGCAGGTACCAGGATTACGCCATCCTCGAAAAGGCCGGCGGTGATGCACTGACCTCATTTTCCTACCGCTCCCCGCTCGAAGAACAGGTCCCCCTCCAGCGGGAGATCTCCCATAGGGTGGTGACCGCCGATTTTGTCACTCTCGAGAATACCGGCATGGTCCACATTGCGCCCGGGCACGGATGGGATGACTACCTGCTGGGGTGCAGGGAGAACCTCCCCATCATCTGCCCGGTCGATGCCACCGGCCGGTTCCTGGAAGAGGCCGGGGGTATTGCAGGTCTCTCCGTCAAGGAGGCCGACCCGGTGGTCCTCGAGAACCTCGGCGATCACCTCATGGCAAAGGACGTCGTGGTGCACCGGTACGGCCACTGCTGGCGGTGCAAAACCCCTATCATCTTCCGGGCGACCGAGCAGTGGTTCCTGAAGGCATCCGATATCCGTGACCGGATGCTCGAAGAGGTCGCCGCCGTAACCTGGTATCCTGAATGGGCTGGAAGTGCCCGGTTCTACGATTGGATCAAAGAGGCCCGCGACTGGTGCATCTCCCGCCAGCGGTACTGGGGAATTCCCATTCCCATCTGGGAATGCTGTTCCTGCGGGAAGCACCGGGTGTTTGGCACCATCCGGGAACTTGAAGAAGCGAGCGGATCCCCGCTTCCCGACCCGCACCGCCCATATGTCGATGAGATTGCAGTTTCGTGTTCCTGCGGCGGGTCCATGTACCGGGTGGAGGATATCTTCGATGTCTGGTTTGATTCAGCGGTTGCTTCCTGGGCAACGCTCAACTTCCCGGGGAGGACCGATGAGTTTGACCGGCTCTGGCCTGCCGATTTCATCACCGAAGGTCAGGACCAGACCCGCGGGTGGTTCTATTCCCAGCTCGGGGCAAGCACCATCGCCTTCGGCCGCTCACCCTACAAGAGCGTGCTGATGCACGGGTTTGCCCTCGATGCCGAGGGGAGAAAGATGAGCAAGAGCCTGGGGAACGTGGTCACCCCCGAAGAGGTGGTTGCCGCCCAGGGTGTGGATGTCCTCCGCCTGTATGTCCTCTCTTCAAACGCTCCCTGGGATGACCTCAAGTTCAACTGGGACGGAGTAAAGACCGTGAACCGGGCGATGAACATCTTCTGGAACGTGTACCGGTTCCCCCTGCCCTACATGATCCTGGACGGATTTTCCCCGGCGGCAGGAGACGACGGGGGGTGGGACGGAACGCGGATTGCATCGCGCAGGGACCGTATGGCCCCGGAGGACCGGTGGATCCTGTCCCGGATAACCACGTGTGCGGTGACGGTTGACGCCGCCCTCAGGGAGCGCCAGCTGCACCGGGCGACGAGAACGCTCATCTCCTTTATCCTCGAGGATGTATCCCGCTGGTACGTCCAGCTGGTCAGGCCGAGGATGTGGCTTGAAGGTGAATCGGCAGCAAAGACCGATGCCTACGAGACCATCTCCTACGTGCTCCGCAGGCTGTGCGGGCTGCTCGCCCCCTTCACACCGCACATCACCGAGCAGATGTACCAGAACCTCAGGCTGCCGGGAGACCCGGAGAGCATTCACATGACCGGCTGGTTTTCGGGCGACCGGGAGCTGATCGATGAACGCCTTGAGGAAGAGATGGCTGCCATACGCTCGTTTGACGAGGCACAGGCCAATGCCCGGCAGGCGGGACGGCGAAAGCTCCGGTGGCCGGTGGCCGAGTGTGTGGTGGTGACCGATGATGATGCGGTAGCCTCAGCAATTGAGAACTTAAACGACATCTGCAGGGACCGGGCGAATGCCCGTACTGTCCGGGTTCTCAAAGGATCGTACGACCGGTCCGGGTGGCGGGCCGAGCCGGTGATGAAGGCGCTCGGCCCGGCATTCGGGAAGAAGGGGGCCCTGGTCCGCGAGCTCATCGCGGAGTCTGATGCGGCATCCCTCAGGACATCGCACGATCGGGGGGAGCCGGTGACCCTCTCCCGCCACGGGGAATCGTTCGATATCTCACCGGGGATGGTCACCTTTGTCGAGGAACTCCCGCCCGAAATCTTCCAGGCCCCGATGAACGGCGGGACTGTGTATATCGATATCACGCTCACCCCCGAGCTCGAGGCCGAAGGATACGCCCGGGAGGTCATCCGGCGCATCCAGGAGATGCGGAGGCAGCTTGACCTGCGGGTCGAGGACTGCATCACGACGGGCGCCGTTATTGCTGATGAACGGGTGGCAGGCCTCATCAGCGATCTCTGGAGAGAGGGGATCATGGAGGAGGTCCGGGCGACTGCATTTGTGGTCTCCACCAGTAAAGCTGAAGCCGTTTCCGCTTCTTTTGACCTCATAAGGGAGTGGGATGTGGAGGGCATCCCGATGGTGATCGGTGTCTCACAGTTCCGCGATCAGCCGGTTCAGGAATGACCGTCCCTCTGGTGAGCTGAACACGGGAGGATTCCGGTCGCTTACCACCGTGGTCCTGACCGTCTGGACTACCGTGCAGAGCTGGGGATTCCACCCTTCAACGGTCTTTCCTTTCCGGTATACCAGCACTCCCCGGCGCTGCCATGCGGGAGTCTTCGCAAGGTTAATCCCCCGGGAGAACGCCAGCTCATGCATCGCTGCCGACGGCAACCCTCTGAGCTGCCGGGCCGCTTCTCTCCTGCTGCATCCCTCCTTCATAAGGGCATGCTGACACCAGGCATTGATATGGTTTCTCCAGGCCTCTGCCTGGCGTTCAATGAGGTACTGAACAGCGATCTCAGGAGTGACCTGGATGATCCGGGCATCGAACGAGACCGGGATTCCGGAGCCGGTCTCAAGGCTCAGGGCGCTGGCGGCATACGAAGCAGCCACCGAATCGATCTTCTCGACCCTCCCGGAGAAGGGGAGCGTGGAAAAGAAGAGGCTGATCTCATCGGAGAAGGTGTAGGCGAAGTCCGGCGAGAGGCCGGAATCCGAGATCAGGCTGATGCAGACCGCCGCCATGGACTCGGAAAACCGGAGGTCAAAGGGCCGCTCAAGCTCCCAGGCCTCGGCGACTGCATGGAAATTCCTCCCGTCGATCCGTACAAAGATTGGCGGAACACAGGTCAGGTTACTGTACAGCTCCCGTTTTTTCATGAGCACTGTCCCGGGAGAACGCCCGCCCCTGAAAAAAATAGACTCCTGCCCCTGTTCAGGCCTCTTCTGACCTGAATGCGCCAGGCAGGTGGCGGATGAGAACGATGTCGCCGATACTCCTGATGATGCGGAACGGTATCTTCAGGCCCTTGTAGTTCTTGATGTCCACGAGCTGCTGGTTGAGCTTGCCCACCACCAGCGACTCCATCTTCTTTGACTCCACATCGATGAGGACGTCTTCCACCTCACCGACAAAGACGCTCTTTTCGGTATAGACCTTCAGTTCAAACAGCTCAGTTATCTGGTTTCTCATCCTAATCAATGAAAGATATATACTATTCAGTTAAAAACATACCCCTTTATATGAACGGGTCGTTGAAAATCGGGACAATTTACGGCATTCCCGTGCTGCTCCACTGGACGTTTCTCCTCATCATTCCTTTCTTTGCCTGGATCATCGGGAGCCAGATCATCCTGACCGCCGACCTGATTTCAAATCTCTTCAGTATCGCCATCGATACCAGCCTGATTACGGCCGGAGCCACCCCCTACATTCTCGGAACCGTGGTGGCCCTTGGCCTCTTCTTCGGAGTCTTCATCCACGAGATGGCCCATTCCGTGCTCGCCAAGAAGAAGGGTATCAAGATCAACAGCATCACCCTGCTCATCTTCGGGGGGATCTCCTCCATGGAGGAACAGACGCCGGACCCGAAAGTTGAGCTCCCGATGGCCCTGGTCGGCCCCCTCACCAGTCTGGGCGTGGGGATCATCTGCATCGCCATCATGTACCTGTGCGATGCGGTCATCGCTGCAGGCCCCCTTGCCGGCCTGTTCGTCTTCACCTTCGGCTATCTCGGCCTGCTCAACGTCTTCCTCTTCGGCTTCAACCTCCTCCCCGCCTTTCCGATGGATGGCGGCCGCGTGCTCCGGGCCTGGCTCGCCCGCGGGATGCCCCTCAACAAGGCCACACGGATTGCCGCCGATGTGGGAAAGGTGTTCGCCGTGCTCTTCGGGCTGCTCGGGATCTTCCTCTTAAGCCCGATCCTTATCCTGATCGCCTTCTTCATCTACATCGGGGCATCCCAGGAATCGACGGCCATCAAGTACAGTTTCCTGCTGAAGGATGTCACGGTTGGTGACATCATGGCCAGGGACGTGCTCACCGTCGCCCCTGACATGACGGTCCGGCGCGTGATCGACCTCATGTACTCCACCAAGCACCTCGGGTTCCCGGTCCTGGACCGGGGGATGGTGGTGGGAATGGTCACCCTCGCCGATGTGCACAAGATCGCCCCGCTCGATCGGGAGGCCATGCAGGTCCGCGACATCATGACCCGGGGAGCCATCTCTCTCCCGCCATCGGCACCGGTGATCGATGCCCTCAGGATCATGTCGGGCAGCAATATCGGGCGGATCCCGATCATCGATGGGGATACGCTCATCGGCATCGTCACCCGGACCGACATCCTGAAGGTGATCGAGCTCAAGGATATATGACGTAGGAGAAGAGGTGCTCGAGCGGGGTTACCCCAGCAAGGGACCGGAACTCCTCCCTGTCCTTCACCGGCCGCTCCGCAAAAATCTTTCCCGCCTGTTTTGCACCGACACCCGGAATCCACTTCAGGGCAGAGAGCGGGAGTTCGTTGACCCTTATCGGGACCGGGAGGGCGGAAACAGACCTCATCCCGTGGTCCACGACGGCTCCATCGAGGACGGTCCGGACCGGGAGGGAGAGGGGGACCCCGATGAGGATTGGGTAGGAGCCCATCTGTCTTCCGAAGGACACGGGTCCCTGCTGCTCGATGACCAGCCCGCGGAGAACCGTTCCCGTGGGGAAGACCTTCCGGAGCATGGGCAGGTCGAACGTCTTCCTGACCTTTTCCTTGAATGCCCGGAACCGGGCGGTATGGATTCCCAGCGTGTTCTCCTGGTAGGCCCGCGTCCCCTCAAATGCCATCAGCTGCCTGATATTTACCCGCCGCACCAGCAGGCCGGTATCGAGAACCCCGGCGAGGAAGTCCTCGTTCAGGTCATAGGTCTCTGCCGTCTCACCGGCAAGGCCGCAGATGAAGTTCAGACCGGGGAGGAGCTCGGGGATCCCGTCCCGCCGGACCGCTCCCACCTCGTTCACGATAGTGATTGCCCGCAGCACCTCATCGGGCCCGGCCTTGAGGTTGTTTGCCTCCACTACCACCGGGTCGGCAGTCTCCATGCCGAACGCTGCGACATCTCCGGGGGTATGATAGCGGATGATCTCCCGAAGAGCGCTCCGGGCAGCGTCTTCGTGCCGGGCCAGGGTGCCGGGGTTGATATTGTCGATGTGCAGGGTCTGCAGGGAGGGGGCTGCAGCCCTGATCTCTGCAAAGAGTTCGCCGATCCGTTCCGGCCGCGGGACGGGATACGCTCCCCCGGGCGAATTGTATACAAGGAGATCGGGCTGCCTCCCCAGCCGGAAATGACGGGCCCCGGCAAAAGCGAGGGCCGCTACCTCCCCGGCAATCCCGCTGACGCTCCGGTACCGGGGCGGTCCGTAGAAGGGCTCGGTGCAGAACGAACAACCCCCTGCCAGGGATCGCGGACAGCCCCGGGCGGACTCGAGTTCGCACATCACGAAGGGAAAGGACGGGTGCTGCCGGATGATGCCGGCTCCCAGGATGCTCCAGGGATCGGACCGGGTGTACTCGTGGGTCCCGTGGGTCTTCCCTTCGGAGAGATATACGTCAAGCGCCTCAGGGGGTGATCCCGTGAGGAGGTGGTCGAACCCGGATACCTCCTGACGGATCGCTTTTTTACCTCCTTCCGGGGCGTACCCGAACCCGATGGGGCCGCAGAGCAGACGTTCGGTGCCCCTGAACCGTGTCCCGATCTGCTGGATCTCGGTCAGGGTGGCAGGGGTTCCGCCGAGATATTTCCCCGGTACGGTGATCCCGGCGACCATCACCACACACCGCACATCACCCATCACGGAGAGGAGCTGGGGATCATCCCGTATCTGATCGATGGTGAGGTAGTGCGGCTCAAGCTCATGCTCCCGGAGCACCCCAGCCAGGGTCCTGATGTACGGGGAGATGTAGGGGGGGACGCCGAGGCAGGCAGGTTCGTCGACATACCCATCGATCAGGAAGGCGTCAGCAGGCATGGCCGATCAGGGCGAGAAGCTGCCGCGCCCACTGGAGCTTTCCCCGCTTGACGAAATCGACATCCGGGTCATCAAGGTCGAATCCGATGATGATGATCCGTTCTGCACCCAGGTGGTCTGCGGCAAAGACCGCCCGGTCCCCATCGGTGAATCCCCCGAAATTGTGGAGAGGAGATATGGGGCGGGCCTGGGTGGTGCCGACAACCGGACCGGTAAATTTCGGCGTCCAGTACCGGATGAGCGGCATGTTGTCACCATGGGCATGAATCACCATCACCGTTCCCTCGCTGTTCATGACGGGGAAGTCACCGGTGGCGCCGTCAAGGTCGGTGAAGACTGCATCCGGACGGATGCCCGCTTTCCGGAGAACCTCCGAGGCTGCGTCTGCGGCACATACCACGCCCTCGATACACCGGAGTTCATCCTTCAGGCAGGGGGCATTCCCGCAGACGGTTACTACCTTTCCCCGGCAGAGGGATTCGAGGAACGGCAGGTCGTCGCGGGGGAGGAGGGCGGCGAGCAGCAGGGCGGCCTCCTCATCCTTCTCACGCTCAAACCCGAAGCTTTCCAGGATCCGGATATAGTACGGCTCCCACTCCTCAAAGTCCATTCTTCCCCTCGTTCTCGAGGCCTACAATCCCGTTGAACCGGGCGATCAGAGGATCCATGATGAGCGAGAGCAGCTCCTCCTTGTTCCTGACCCGGGAGAAGTACGACAGCGGGATCGTTGCCGCAGCCATGCTGGGATGTCCGCCGGCATCGCCGACATCCCCGAACGCCTCACGGAGCACGTTGCCGATATGAATCCGGACGTCGCGGTTGCGGGCGGACATGACAATTGCCTCATCAGAGATGCCGTAGACAAGCGCGGTATTGACTCCTTCCAGGCTGATGAGGAGATCCGCCGCCTGTGGAAGGGCGTCCCGGTTCCGGATAAACCCGACGTTCGAGATCAGGTATCCGCTGGTGATCTTCCGGTTCCGGATGGCGGTGCCAAGCACGTCCAGCGTCTCCTGGGAGAGGGACGGTGACATGATCTGGTCGAGGAGATCCGCATCGGTGAGGGGCAGGAGAAAGGCGGCGTTGTTCAAATCCTGCGGGGTCACGTTCCGCCTGAAGTCCCGGGTATCAGACCGGATACCGTAGAGGAGCCCGGTGGCCACCCGTTTATCGACAGCGATATCCAGTTCCTGCAGGTACTGGGCAAGGATGCTTGCCGTCGCACCGAGGCCCGGGCGGGCATCCACAAAGACCGCACCGGAGTCCGGCCCCTGCCCGTCCCGGTGGTGGTCGATGATGATGTGCACCCGGGTTCTGGGAAGGAGGGAATTGTTCACCCCGGGGGCAGGGGAATCCACGAGGGCGAGGTAGGTGCATTCCTGGAGCGCCGAAGGGTCAGCTTTCTCCATCTTGATCTCGAGCAGGTTCACCAGGGTCCGGTTCTCCTGGTGGCCGATGATTCCGTCATAGAAGATTCGGCAGGTGAGCCGGTTCGGGTTGGCATTCGCGGCGATCACCGACAATGCAAGGGCGCTCGAGATGGCGTCGGGATCGGGGTTCTTGTGGGCGATGATCCCAAGGGTCCCCTCCCATTCGGAGAGGAGGGAGTAGAGCCGCTGGGAGATCCGGGTAGAGTGGAGTTTCGTGATCTGGTGGACCGCCGCCTTTGCCACCACCTGGTGCGGGTTGATCACCACATCTGCACCGGCTTCTTCGAGGCGGCCGGCAGCGAGGCCATCCGGGGCACGGACCAGGATATGAACATGCGGATCGCTGTCGCGGAGGGTCTGCACGGCGGCGAAATTTGCGTCCGGGTCCCCGGAGAGCACGAATGCTATCTCAGGTGCAGGCTGTCCGGAGAGCATATCCGGTGAACTGATGTCCCTGGCCATCGCTTCGATACCCTGCTCCCGTAGCTCCCTGACCCGGTCCTCGTTCCGGTCATATACCAGGACCCTGCTGGCCGTATCCCTGAGTTCCTGGAGGATGTGGTATCCCGTGCTGCCACACCCGAAAAGAGCATACTTTACCCGGCCGGGAGGCTCGTTCTGCACCGAATCAGGCATATGCGCTAATATGCACTTCCGATGGATATTAAGGTTACAACCCGGGTTTCTGAACATACCTGCGGCCCCGATTCCGATTCCGGGGCTGTTCGAGGGATAATGAGAAAGGTTTATGACGGTGCTGCAACCATTAATCTAGGTTACACCAGAGGGCTTGTAGCTTAGTTTGGCAGAGCGACGGACTCTTAATCCGTAGGTCGTGGGTTCAAATCCCCCCAAGCCCGTTCATTTTTCGGTGCTCTCTCCTCCAGCGATGCCCCCTGAGGTATCATCAGACAACCGGTGAACTCTTTTCCAAAGAGACCAATCAGCCGGCATGCTCTGCCGGGAAACAATTCCTCAATTCTCTTCAAAACACGGTCTGATTTCATACCGTGATACACGGATCTCTTTCCTTCATCCACAGGTTCATGCACGAAGAACGCACTCACGCAGCCATGGCATCGCATCCTCTCCGGATGTGCTATCGGCGGATGGGTCCCATCCCCGTAAATCCTTCGCCTCTGTCCCGGTTCGTCCCTTACCGTCCGATCTTCACCAGCATCTCCTCGAGGCTCGGGAAGTGGGACTCGATCCGTTCCACGATACCGCCACCAGCGGCAATCTTAGAGGTAATGGCATTCATCTCTTCGATGCTCCCGGCACGGACCCTGAATAACCCCCCCTCCCGGACATGCTCCGGGAGCCCGGGGAGGGCTCCACCCCCCGGTGCGGAATAGTATACGCTGTAGGATATGGTGCCGAACATCGCCCGGAGTTCCGGCATACTCCCCACTGCCATGATCCTTCCCCGACGGAGGATCATAATCCGGTCGCAGATGGCCTCGACCTGGGAGAGATTGTGGGCAGAGAGGATGACCGTTTTTCCTCCTTCCCGCAGGCCCCGGAGGTAATCCAGGATGAACCGGGAGGTCATGGGGTCGAGGCCCGAGGTCGGTTCGTCGCAGATGAGAATGGCGGGATCATGCAGGAGCGACCGGGCGATGGCCACCTTCCGCTTCATCCCCTTGGAGAACTCTGACAGCTTCTTTCCATCCGTCTGAAGGGCGAGGGCGGCAAAGAGGCGCTCCCTCCGTGCGGCGATCTCCTCCCGGGAGAGGCCGTAGATCTCTCCGAAGAAGGCAAGGTAGTCCTCTGCGGTCATGGTCTCGTACAGGCGCGATTCTTCCGGCAGGTACCCGATGAGCTCCTTGACCTGGTCCGGGTTCCGGGCAACGTCTATCCCGTGGAGACAGAGAGTTCCTGACGAAGGAAGGATCAACCCTGCCAGGAGCTTGAGGAGCGTGGTCTTTCCTGCGCCGTTATGCCCGATGATCCCGATGACCTCTCCCTCTTCGAAACAAAAACTGATTGCATCGAGGGCGGGAACATCACGGTATTTCTTTGAAAGAGCGGTAGCTTCGATCATTTCTGCGTTTCGTGCTACTCATTCCTCCACCTGCAGTCTCTTATAGGTGCTGAACCTACCCTTTTTGTATATCGGGGGATGAATTGACCATCTGGGCCCAGATTCTCACCTTTGCACGCTGGGAGACGAAAAAATCGCTCATTGTTCCCGGGAAAAAAATTCTCCCCCACGCCATCCTGCTGCTCATTCTCCTCGGGGGTGCCACGCTCATGTCCGCAGAGAGCGGTCTCCACCTCCAGGATGCGATGTATTCCGTAGGAACTGATGACCCTGTCTTCGCAGGTATCGTCGCCTCCGACAACCGTTTCAGGGTCATTGTGCTTGACCGCACGGTTCTCACACGATACCAGGCCTCCTTTGACCTGGTAATGGTTGAAGGGCAGGTACTCCCTGCAGACACCGATCGGGGGGCGGCTGCAACCGGTGCCCTCATGCAGGTGTATGACCGGTACAGGAATGCCGTCTACAGCCGGGAGGCGGATATCTTCGCGGCATATCCCCTCCTGGTTGAGACTGCCACCGTGAAGAGTGAACTGGATTTCTCTGCCCCCGGATCCGGTGCACAGCTCGCCTCACAAGTCCGGTCGCGGGGATCTCCGCTACCATCCGGCCCGGTTCCTTCAATCGCCCCTCCTGATCCGGTTCCTGCCATTTCTCCCGAGGAGTTCAGGGCCGGCATGATCCAGTCTTCCGGCAGCGATGGCACCCTGATCCGCTACTCTGATTATCTTGGCGGAAGCGGGACCTCGGCATCACCCTATCAGACACCTTCCCAGCTCTCGCCGCCGCTGCCATTCGATGCTATCATTCTCATCTTTGTCTTTATTTTCCCCCTGTACTTTATTTCCCAGTTCCTCATGATGAGCGTCATGAACGAGCGGATCGAACGGCGGGGAGAGACGCTGCTCTCTACTCCGGTGAAATCATGGGTGGTGATCGCCGGAAAATCCCTCCCCTATACCGGTGCGATGCTTGCCGTCTCGCTCCTCCTCTGCCTGGTTGTCGGGGCAACCCCGCTCATCGTACTGCCGCTCATCCCGGTCATCTTCTTCTTCCTTGCCAGCGGCCTTATTATCGGGATGACCGCCCGGAGCTTCCGTGAACTATCGTTCATTTCAATCTTCTTCTCGACCGTGATCACCTGCTACCTCTTCTTTCCGAGCATCTTTGCCGATGTCCACGTTATGAGTCTCGTCTCCCCGGTCACCCTGATGATCTACACCCTTGAGCAGCAGCCCTATACCCTGTCACAGTTCCTCTTCTCGACGTCGCTCTTCTCTATCACCAGCATCGTGCTCCTGTACACAGCAGTGGTCAATTTCAGGGAGGAACGCCTCTTCTCAACGAAGGGTCTCGTCTCAACCGGGGTGGATTTCATCTCCTCAATGCTCCATCCCGGGCACCCCTGGCTCTCGCTCTTCCTGCTCGGGATGCTGGCCGTCCCCTTCGTCTTCATGGCCCAGATGCTCCTCCTGGTGCTGGTCTTCAACCTTCCCCTGCCCCTCTCTCTCATCCTGATCCTGGTTGCCGCTGCTGCCATCGAAGAGATAGCAAAATCTGTCGGCATCTACACATTTTCCACCAGGTTTCCCGGATTCCTCACCTGGAAGAATGTGCTGGCCGGTGCAGTGGTCACCGCGCTCGCCTTCCTCATTGCCGAGAAACTCCTCCTGCTGGTCACCATTTCCCAGATCGCTGAATCGGTCTTCGGGACCGTCCTCTTTTCCTCGCTCACCCTCTTATGGGTTCCGTTCCTGATCCATCTGGCAGGCATCCTCATCACGGGGACCGCACTCAGGCTGGGAGGGCGGGCCGGATACCTCCCCGGGCTTTGTCTGGCCACCCTGGTCCACTGCGCCGCCAATCTCTGGATTCTCAGGGGGTGGCTCTGGTGAAGGGACGGACCCTGTCCATCATAATGAAAAAGGATCTCTCCGCCCTCTCCCGGGAAAAGACCATCCTCCTCGCCATCCTCCTCCAGCTCTTCGTGGCCATGTTCTCATCGTTCCTCCTGGTAGGCCTCACCTCCCTCTACGATCCGTCCCTGGTCGGCGATTACTCCGGTACGCAGTACCGCATTGCCTATGCAGGGGAGGATCTGCCGCTCCGGTTCCTGCTGGATGTCCGCGGGGATATCCGTGTCTATCCGATGGATCTCTCATCGGCCATAGCGTCCCTCAAAGAGCGGAAGGTCTCGGCCGTGATCTATGTCCCGCCGTCGAACCCGGACGGGCCGGACCCTATCACGATCACCCTCTACACCGTGCAGAACGATATCCAGTCCGCGGTCATCAATGTCAGGCTCAAAGAGGTCTTTATCGAGTATGAGGAACAGCTCCGGGAGATCCGGTCATCACGGTTGACGTTGATACCCGTTGATCTGCAGTTCCCGGAAGAAGACGGTGGAGCTCCGGGTTTCTACGAGTTCGTGTACGGCCTGCTCCTCCCGCTCCTCCTTTTCATGCCGGCAGTGGTATCCGCTGCCCTGATCATCGACCTCATCACCGAGGAATATGAGCACCGGACCTACGAGACACTCCTTTCTGCCCCGGTAACCATGGTGGAGGTGGTATGGGGCAAGATCCTTGCCTGCTTTGTGTTGGTCCCGCTCCAGGCCGGCGCCTGGATTCTCCTCCTCATGCTCAACGGCATCCCTATCGCCGGCCTGCCACTGGTCATGGCGTATGTCATGGTGAGCTCGCTCGCCCTCATCCTGATCGGGGCACTCACCGGCCTGCACTACCGGGAACGGACCGGGGCACAGGTCATCTTCTCCCTCGCTGTCGTGGTGCTGATGCTGGTGGTCCTCGCCATTCCCGGAAACCCGCTCAACCAGGTTGCAGTTCTCGCATCCGGGGGAACCGTTCCCGGCCAGGGAATGATTCTGCTGGCGGGGGCCGCAGCCGCAATCCTCCTGTCCCTGGCCGTCACCCGTTCTGCGAGGGGGGCGGCCGGATGACGGAGGATTACGACTGATTTCCTTCTGAAGAAAAACACGCAATGTTTCGTAAATCACGCGTATTCGGAATCAGGGCAGAATTTTAACCGATACATTAAAGATATGCCCGTACAATGTTTAAACAAAGGAGTAGACTGATGGACTGTCCCAAATGTGGAAAAGAGACAGAACAATCAGGAAAATACTGCCAATGGTGTGGAGCCAACCTGAAAGAGTACCGCGAACGTCCCTTTACCCGGAAACGGGTGGGATCCATCAGGACGGAGAAATTTGCCGGCCTTGGTGGGAGATTTCTTGGCGGGCTCATCGATCTCATCTTTCTCTTTCTCTTCAATCTCATGGCTGCCGCGATTGTCGGTATTGTTTCCTGGCTTTTCGGGCGTCCTGATCCGGTATCGGAGACGGTCAGGATGCTCAACCAGTACTACCTGCATGTCCCACGGACCGATGCCACCGGTCAGATTGTCAATGCCGTCGTACCCCCCCAGATCCTCCTCTCCGTAATCATCTTCTTCATCCTGGTCCCCTGGATCTATTTCGCCTACCTTGAGAGCTCCAGAAACCAGGCATCGCTTGGAAAAATGGCCATCGGGGCAGCGGTAACCGATATGCAGGGGACCAGGATCACCTTTTCCCGGGCAACCCTCCGGTTCTTCGGGAAATACCTCTGTGTCTTCACCCTCTTCATCGGGTTCCTGATTATCGCGTTCACCGCCTACCGACAGGGACTTCACGACAAAATCGCCGGAACCCTGGTGTTCCGGCAGTAACCCCCCGGCCTTCTCTTTTCAGATAGTGTAACGGCGTGATCGTGCCTTCCTGACCCGGATGTCTCCAGAACGATGCGGCAGAACATAGTGTGTTCAGGAAAAGGGAGCGGAGGATTGCCCGCTGTGCATGCCGGACCAATCACCCCTGTCGCCCGGTGCGAAACCGGCCGGGACTCAGTCGTACTTTCCTTTCAGGCCGGCCCATCCGGTAAACCCGCAGTAAATGCACCCGATTCCATCGCAGTGACGGCATTTCCGGGCGGGAGCCCGTACCCTGACCTTCCCGATCCGATCACAGTAGATGCACCCGAGACCGCCGCAGTGGCAGCAGGTCACATCGGTATAGGTGCCTGATTCGTCTGTCATGGATTATCCATAGCTTTCCTGCCCGTCCATGTTAAGGGTTGCTAAAGTCACAGGGAGTGGGGATACCTCCCTGCTCCCTGCAAACCCGGTTATTCCTTCACGAGGACCGCTCCGCGGTCAGCCTGGGCAACGGTCGCGGCATACCGGGCAAGGATTCCGGTGAGAGGTTTTGTCCTCGGTTCCCAGAACGAACGCCGCCGTTCAAGCTCTCCTTTGGGAAGCAGGACGTCGAGCGTGCGTTCCCGGAGATCGATTGCGATCGTGTCCCCGTCATGGATCAGGCCGATCGGCCCCCCGGCCGCTGCTTCGGGTGCGACATGCCCGATACAGGGGCCCCGTGTCCCTCCCGAGAACCGCCCGTCGGTGACCAGTGCGACCTTCGAGTACCCGAGCCCCATCAGGGCGGAAGTCGGTGAGAGCATCTCCGGCATCCCGGGACCGCCCCGGGGTCCTTCGTACCGGATCACCACCACATCACCCTCCCTGATATGGCGTGCAAGGATGGCCTCCATGGCCTCCTTCTCTCCGTCGAAGACCCGGGCAGGTCCGCGGTGGACCCACATTTCGTGCCTGACTGCTGCCGACTTGACAACGGCGCCCCCCGGGGCGAGATTTCCGCGCAGGACCCGGAGCCCCCCTGCCTGGTTCACCGGGGACTCCATGGTCTGCACGATCGACCCGGAGGGAACCACTGCTGAGTGGGCGATGGAGCAGATGTTCTCTCCCGAAACGGTAGGCATATCTGAGAGCTCCCGTTCGAGGACCCTGAGCACAGCCGGGATTCCTCCGGACCGGTGGAGAGCCGCCATCGAATGGGGTCCGGCCGGCTGCATGTGACAGAGGTGAGGAATCCGTAACCCGATCCGGTTGAATGCATCGAGGTCAAGCGGAACCCCGGCCTCATCGGCGATAGCCATCAGGTGGAGCACGGTGTTGGTGCTGCCGCCAAGCGCCATATCCACCCGTATGGCATTCTCAAGGCTCTTCCGGGTGATGATGTCACGGGGGCGGATTTCCTCACGCACCAGGGCAAGGACCCGTTCTCCCGATCTGCGGGCAATCCGGAGTTTGTCGGCGTCGACAGCCGGTGACGCGGCACAGCCGGGAAGAGACATGCCCATCGCCTCGGTCATGCAGGCCATGGTATTTGCCGTATACAGTCCCTGGCAGCTTCCGCACCCGGGCATGGCGCACCGTTCCAGCCGGGCAAGGCTTTCCTCGTCAAGAGCACCGGCAGCAACCTTCCCCACTCCTTCGAAGACATCGATGAGCGAGAGCTCGCGTCCCTCCTGGTAGCCAGGCAGCATCGGCCCGCCGGTCACCATGATGGACGGGATATTGACCCGTGCCGCGGCCATCAGCATGCCGGGTACGATCTTGTCGCAGGTGCCGATGAGTACGAGGCCGTCAAACCGGTGCGCTTCGGCCATGAGCTCGACGGAATCGGCGATGTTCTCCCGTGAGGGGAGCGAGTACCGCATCCCTTCATGGCCCATGGCGATACCGTCGCAGATACCGATGACCCCGAATTCAAACGGCACACCTCCCGCCGCCGCGATCCCTTCCCTGACTTTTCCGGCAAGAGCCCGGAGGTGGATGTGGCCGGGTACGATATCGTTCCACGCATTGGCTACCCCGATAAACGGGAGGTCGAATTCCTCCTGGGTGATCCCCAGCGCCCGGAGCAGCGCACGGTTCGGGGCACGGTGATACCCTCTCTTTACTTCATCACTTCTCATGGTTGGCATTGGTGCACCTGTCAATCGGAATATATGTCCGGGCAGACCTTTATGGCTTCGTGGGTCACCTTCCCCTCCTCGTCCTCCCGGTTGCCGGTGCGGCGTTTGCGGCCATCCGGGTCCGGCACGAGTGTCTCCGGAACCCGGAGCGGTATGTCCACATCGCGGGTCACCTCTAAATCGCTCCGCAACCAGATCCGTGCCGCGCAGGACAGGAAGGTTCTCTGCGGGCTCCCTGAGGAGATGAACGAGCTCACCCTCCGGGAGCAGCAGGACTGGCGGATCATCTTCCGTTTCAGGATTCCCGAGGCCTGACCACCGGATGTTCAGGCTGAGCCGCTGCGGGCGGCTCTGACCATAGCTGCGGCGAACGAGGAAGAGAAGTACGTGTGCGTATAGGTCCCCACCGATTCGTGGGAATACATGCCGTCCCTGCCGTCTGATATTCCCTTCCCGCGGGAGAGCTCGATGGAGTAGCGGGCGTCGCGGGCAGGATCGACACAGGAGTAGTGGAACTCGTGACCCAGGATGGGATGGCCTGGTGCGGCAAGCGCCGGCCCGCCGGTCCACCGACCGTCAGAATACCCGAGGGCCTGGATTCCCGTGGTCATGCGGGCTGTTCCGGGGAGCACTCCGGCCATCCGGAAGTCTGTCTCTCCGACCGTGATGGATTCGCAGAGGTACATCAGGCCGCCGCATTCGGCAAATACAGGGATACCCTGAGCTGCGGCTGAATTCAACTGCGTCCGGCAGGGAGCCCGCTCCAGGGCGGCGGCATGGAGCTCGGGATATCCTCCGCCGAAGTAGTAGCCGTCTGCTTCCGGCAGAGGATCCCGCAGGGGGGAGAAGAAGACCAGTTCTGCACCTGCTGCCTCCAGTCTCTCCAGGTTATCCTGGTAGTAGAAGCAGAACGCTTCGTCCCGGGCAACCCCGATGGCCGCTGCTGCCGGGCAGGACGATCCGGGCGTATGCCCGGCCGCGATTGGGGGAGCGGATCGGGCGATCTCCAGGATCCCGTCGACATCACAGTGCTCAAGCACCACCGCTCCCGGGAGCGGATCCTCCTTTACCTCAAAGGCCATCTTGAGCCCGAGGTGGCGGCTGTCCACCCCGAGACCGGGTGTCCTGGGGATGAACCCCAGTGCCCGGATGGTAAGTCCCTCCTCGATCATGGCCCGGTGCCGGCTGCTCCCCACCTGGTTGAAGATCACCCCGGCAATGTTGATACCGGGCTCAAAGCGGCGGTATCCCTCGATCAGCGCGTGTGCACTCCGGGACATCCCCTTCACATCGACCACCAGGAGGGCGGGGCTCTCCAGGATACGCATCACGTGGGCGGTGCTGGCCGTGGCAGTCCCCTCGAGGCCGTCATACATCCCCATGACCCCCTCTATCACCGCGATATCGGCACCCGTCATTGCCGCATGGAAGGTGGCGGTGATTCCCGCTTCTCCCATCATGAAGGGGTCCAGGTTCCTGGAGATGCGCCCGCAGATAGCGGTGTGGTGGGTCGGGTCGATGAAGTCAGGTCCGACCTTGAACGGCTGGACCACGAAGCCTTTCCGGCGCAGCGCCTGCATCAGGCCCCGGGATACGGTGGTCTTCCCGCAGCCGCTGTGGGTGCCGGCAACCATGATCCGCGGAACCATTGAGGTCACTGTGCTCAGGAGAGCCATACTGCAAGAGTGATGGTTCTTCCGGGAATAAAAAAGCCGACCGATCGACCCGTCCTGAGGATAGATGTGAAGAAATTCGCAGTTATGTTAAGCTATTTAAGAGGCACAAGTAAATTTTTTTGGGATACTATGCGAATGAATGTAGTAATCGCTGGTTCCCTGGTAGTGATTCTCCTCATCTGTACGGCAGGGTTCGTGGTCATGCAGGGTGAATCTCCTGTCAATTCCGCACCGGATGACACCTCGGTTCTTTTTACAGCCGGAAATATCACATCCGAAATCCGTTCGTATGACGACCATATCACCTTCTCTTTAATTCCGGAAACAGCCGGAGAAAGGACATTCCTGGTCTCCTGGGAGCTCCTGGAAAATGACACCATTATTCGCTCGGCTGAGGGTGAGCAGGTCTCTCTTTCATCCGCCAATCCGCTCACTATGGAGGTAGTGGCGGAACGCGACCCGGCTGCCGAATATACTTTCCGTCTCCGCATCTCCTCCTCCGATGGCACCCTTCTCTCCTCCATTACCTCGGTTATCCAGCGCGGAGAGACCGGCACAGAGGTTTCCAGGCTGGTAATCGCAGACAAACAGATGTGATTATGTTAAAAGGGTACATACGCTACAGCTGCGTGATAGCTGATGGATGAGAGCGATGACGAATTTGAGACCCTCCACCTTGCCCGGTGGGATACCCGGTTCTGGGCATGGCTGATCGATTTCATCCTGGTCAGCCTGGTCCTGAATATTTTCTCCAATCCCTTCCACTTCATCAACGGGATGTTCTCCTGGGATTACTTCAGCTATTTCCTCAGGAGCATGGGATTCCTGGTGTACTGGACCGCACTGGAGGGAGTATACGGGCAGTCGATCGGGAAGATGGTGCTGAACATCAGGGTGACCGACCGGAGGGGGAAACCGCTCCGGCTCCCCGCGGCGCTGGTCGAGAGTTTCGGAAAATCGTTTATCCTCCCCATCGACTGCCTCATCGGATGGTTCGGCATGCCGGGAAAGAAGATCCGCCTCTTCAACCGGATCTCTGAGACCATTGTGGTCAAGACCGATTACCGGGAGCCCGAAGGGATCCGGTACATCCGCGAGAAAGAGTAAACTGGCCGGTCCGGTTACTCTTGTTCCGCTGATGGCCGACCCTCTTCAACCTCCGCCGTATCAGATTCGTGTCCTGGAGGGCCGGGTGTTGTGAACAGGCCTTTTCCGGAGTGTTTGTCAGTCGC
Source organism: Methanolinea sp. UBA277 (assembly GCA_002499905.1). Classification (GTDB taxonomy): domain Archaea; phylum Halobacteriota; class Methanomicrobia; order Methanomicrobiales; family Methanospirillaceae; genus UBA9949. The sequence goes on along the minus strand of DANP01000028.1, from coordinate 54,406 downwards.
TGATATTCAATACTGCAGAAAGAGCCAGGGTCTGCACCGGCACCGGCCTGATAACGCCAGTCCCCATGATATCAAGGTAGTGAGCCGACTCTCCCGGTTGTCAGCCGATGCCCCACTGGGCCAGCGTGGTCCGTGAGGGGTCGATGTCGGTCCAGTCCCAGCCGAGCGATCCTATGATCCGGGAGATTGGCTGGCGGAGCGTCTTTTCGAGCATCAGCTCCCAGTCCACCTGGAACTCCGGGGGCACCTGGTCGCCGTACTCGAAACAGAGCACATCGGTCTTCCGGTATCTGGCCGTGACGTTCCTGATGTAGACCCTTTTCGGTTTGCTCCCCTTCGTAAACTCCATCCCGAGGTGCTCATTGGCGTATTTCGCCCCCCTGATGTGGGCATCGTCGGTCTGGTAGTCTTCGAGATCCTTCCCGATTCCGCCGGGGATACCGATCTCGTCGAGCGAGTACCTCCCGGCCCGGTAGTTCCTGATGACGTCCCCGAGGTAGTTCTTGATGGTCTCGTACTCCTCTCCATGGAGAATCATCTCCATCACCCTTTTTTGGACCGTCCTGGTGATCTGAGGGGAGTCGCTCCTGCGTATCTCAAAGCCCACCACGTCGATCTCATCAGCGCTCTTCCCCTCCTTCCAGGTAAGGTGCCCGGCATACCGCTTCTTCTTTCCAGCCTGGAAGAACCGCCGGTAGATTTTCTCGAACTTGATAGAGAAATAGTGGCGTTCCGCCCCAAGCTCCCGAAGGGCGAACTCTGCATAGCTCCGGTTCACCGCATCCTCGATCCCGCGCGCCTTCTCAATGGTCTCTTCGATACTCCCGGGGGGTATCAGCACCATGCAGGAATCGGTATCCCCATAGATGACCCGGTAGCCAAGCCTCTCGATGACCGCCCGGGTGTGCTCGATGATCGCGCGCCCGACCGAGGTTACCGCCGCGCCGATCTCCCGGTCATAGAGCCTGAACCGCGTATACCCGCTTACCCCGTAGTAGGTGTTCATGATCACCTTCAGGACGTTCTGCTGCAGGTCGTAGAGGACATACTCGGGAGAGCCGAGGGGATACTGGTTCCGCTGCTTCTTCTTCTCCTCCCGCTCGATCAGGAGGTCGCTGATGATGCTCCGCGTGAGACCATCCGGCTCTCTCCTGAACCGGATCCCGTTCGGGGCCTTCAGCTCTCCGGCCGGGTCCTTGGTCTCCGGTGAGGCGTTGATGGTCATCATGGCCATGGGATAGAGGGACGTGAGGTCAAGAACCACCACATTCTCCCGCACCCCCCGGCTGGGCTCAAAGACCGTTGCTCCCTCAAACTCCTCGGACGGGGCATAACCTTTCGAGGGGAGGACATACTGCCCGAAGGCTCTCCGCAGGACAAAGACGTCGATGACGCTCGAGGAGTTCAGGGTCCGTTCGAGCGGGCAACCGACGTAGCGGGCTATCTCGCGGTAGAACTCGATGATCTTGTTCTTCTCGTTGATGGCCACGCAGAGCTCGACGTCCTTGAAGTTGTACTCGACCAGGAGGCAGGGATCGTTCTTCCAGAGTTCGCTGATGGTGCCGGTGTACCGGACCTTGGTCTCTCCAACCTCTGCCTCGGCCACAGCATCGAGACGGTAAGACTCCCGCTGGGTGGCATGCATCTTCCGGTAGGCCGCAAGAAGGTCAAAGACCGTCCTCCCGCGGAGGGTGTTCCGTTCGGTCGGGCCTTCGAGCCGGGCGAGCGAGACCGGGTTTAGGCCAAGGGCATCCATCCGCTTCACTATGTAGGGGAGGTCGAATTCCAGGAAGTTCCAGCCGGAGATGATATCCGGGTCCCGATCCCGGATATAGGCGGCAAAACCATCAAACATCGCGCGTTCGGTCTGGTAGGTACGGATATCGTGCGTTCCCGCGCAGAAGCACCCGTTCTCCAGTCCTTCCCGGGTAGAGAGGACCGAGAGGTCGCAGTGGTCCGTTCCCGGGGCGAAGATGAAACTCGTGTAGTTACCGTCAAACGAATCCCAGCAGGTGATGCAGATCACAGCATCGCGTGCCGGTTCCGGGAACCCCCGCTCGTCCTCGCACTCGATATCGAGGATGCAGATCCGTGCCGGGCACGAGACTTCGGCGGACCGGACGTCCTGGTACGGGCAGACCGGGGCCGGGGCGGATATCCCGCCGGTCAACCCCCGGTCGATCATGAACCGGGTGGTGAACAGGATATCGGCCTCGTAGTGGGTGTACCGGTCGCGGAGCTCACGGACATCGGTCGGTTTTATGGTATAGAGTCTTCGGAGCGTCTCGCCCCTGATCGAGCGGTAGGCAGCGCCCTCTTCGACCGTCACCTGTACAGGGTGGGCTGCGGCATCCACCTGGGTGGCCGGAGCATAGAAGTAGGGGCGAAAGCCGGTGACCTGGAGGTGGCGGGACTGCCGGTCGGGATCGCGACCGAAGATGTGGATGACCGGGCCCTCATGGCCGACGGAGTACTCCACCTGGTTGATGTCGATGGTTATCTCCCCGGCCGGGATTTCTCCGCCGCTGTCCGCACTCCCGGTCCCGGGGCGTTTGTTCTCGCTCTTCATGCCGTTCGTTTCAGATGCCAAGCCTGGTGCAGAGGTCGGTGACGAATGCACCGGCGGCCTGGAATTTTTCCCGCTCCCAGGGATCCAGGTCCCATTCCTCGATGGAGCGGATCCCGTCCCTGCCGATAACCGCGGGGACGCCAAGGGAGCACCGGCCAAACCCGTACTCCCCGTCCAGCACACATGAGCAGGGAACCGGGACCCGTTCATCCCGGGCGATGGTCCTGATGAGTCTGGTGATGTGCACGGCTGGTCCGAATTCCGTGCCTCCCTTGCCCCGGATCACCTCCATGCTCGCCGTCAGGAGGTTCCCGAGGATCTCCTCCCGGGTATCTGGTGCGACCTCCTGCTCCAGCCGGGAGAAGACGGGCACCTGGTGCTCACCGTGCTCACCGAGCACCCACGCCATGCCGGGGATCCTGCGTTCGCGCAGCACGGTTCCGAACCGGGCACTGTCGAGCTGTCCGCCGAAGCCGATGCACTGCCGGGGGTTAAGTCCCGTATTCCGGCAGAGATAATAGTTATTTGCATCCATCGGGTTGGTCACGGTGATCAGCACACCGGAGAACCGGGCCAGCGCCCGGCTGCAGCTTGCTGCCACCGGCAGGTTGACCGAGAGCAGGTCCGCCCGGGTCTTCACCGCAGGATTCCGGGGGAGCCCCGCGGCAAAGACGCAGATGTCGGCCTCTGCAGTATCACGCCAGTCGGTGCTGACTGTGATATCGAGCCCGGTATGGATGAGATCGAGTACCTGGGAACGGAGCAGCGACTCAGCGGTATCAAAGAGGACCAGCTCGTCCGCAAGCCCGAGGACTGACGAGAGGAACGCCACTTCCCCACCGACCCTCCCTACCCCCAGCACCGCGAGCCTGGTCATAATCCTCAATATTGGGGAGCCCTGAAATATAATACAACCATCTGGAGAATCAGACCGTGCTGCCAAGACTGCGATCCGGAACCGTGCGTATCGGGGGAGTGTCCCTGGACAACCACCTCCTCCTCGCTGCAGGAATCCTCGGGACAACGGGGTCGTCCCTGGCCCGGATGCTGGAGAACGGGGCGGGCGGGGTGGTCACCAAGTCCATCGGACCGTATCCCTGCGAAGGTCATCCCGGCCCCTGCGTGGTCGAGGTCGAGGGCGGGGTCCTGAACGCCATGGGCCTGCCAAACCCCTCGAGAGAGTTTGTTGACGAGCTCACCCCCCTGGAGGGAAAACCGGTCATCGCCAGCATGTATGGGGGGAGTCCCGAAGAGTTCCGGACCGTTGCCGGGTGGTTTGTGGGACGGATAGCAGCATTTGAGCTGAACCTGAGCTGCCCCCACGCTGCGGGATACGGCGCCTCGCTCGGGGCTGATCCGCGCCTGGTCGAGGAGTGCACTCGTGCGGTCAGCGGGCTCGGCATCCCGGTCTGGGTCAAACTTACCCCCAATGTCACGGATATCACCGCATGCGGCCTGGCTGCAGAGCGGGGGGGCGCATCCGCCATCGTTGCAATCAACACGGTGAAGGCTATGCGGATATCCCCCGAACTCCGGCGCCCGGTGCTCGGTAACCGCTTCGGCGGGCTCTCGGGAAAGGCAATCTTCCCCATCGCTGTCCGGTGCGTCTATGAACTCTATGAGGCATGTTCGGTCCCGATCATCGGGTGCGGGGGGATTGCGACAGCGCGTGACGTGCTGGAGATGATGATGGCCGGTGCGGCCGCCGTGGAAATCGGCACAGCGGTGAAGGACAATCCGAGGGTATTCAGGGATATTGCAGCTGACCTCTACAGCGCGGACGGGATTCCGGCAGAGGAGCTGGTGGGGTGTGCTCATGACTGACGGATTCCCCCGGGCCTGCGGGATTACGGAGATCGTAGAGGAGACCCCGTCAGTACGGACACTGTATTTCACGGAGCCGCTTGCCTTCCGGGCAGGGCAGTTCGTAATGGTCTGGGTGCCGGGCGTGGATGAGGTGCCGATGGCGCTCTCCTCACCATGCTCTATCACCGTCCAGAAGGTCGGGGAGTCCACTGCCGCCCTCTGCAGTCTGCAGGAGGGTGACCTGCTGGGGATCCGCGGGCCGTTCGGGAACGGGTTTCCGGATGACGGCAGGATCCTTGCTCTCGCCGGGGGGGTCGGTGCCGCCCCCCTCCGCCCCCTGGTCATGGGCGGCCGCGTGGATACCCTGCTGCTGGGTGCGCGGAGCGCAGACGAGCTCCTCTTCAGCCATGAGCTTCCCGGTGCTACCCGGCTGCTCCTGGCAACCGATGACGGTTCAGCCGGGCACCACGGGTTCGTCACCGATCTCCTCGCCCGGGAGGATCCTGGCGGATACGACCGGATCTGCGTGTGCGGCCCTGAGCGAATGATGCATGCCGTGCTATGCACTATTGACCAGCTGGGGATTGCCAGCCGCGGATTTTTCAGCCTCCACCGCTACATGAAGTGCGGCATCGGGCTGTGCGGATCCTGCTGTATCGACCCGGACGGCCTCCGGGTCTGCAGGGACGGCCCGGTCTTCGCTGGTGACCTCCTGCTCCGGTCAGAATTCGGTCGTTACCGTCGCGACGCGAGCGGCAGGAAACGACCGGTCTGAAACGGGAGAAACGAGAACTATATATACAAACATTTTTCTTCCACACGGAGAATATATTTGCTGTTCTCTTTTTAAAGGGAATAAAAAAACAATTGAATCCCTAAAATCAATTAGAAAGTTATTAATAACACCAGAAAAGATTTTAATTTTGACCCTATACAAGAAGTGAGTTTGGGGTTATTGGTTAAGGTAGACATTCGAGAGGTGTGTAGAAAATGACATTTCATCCCCCAGTCGCAATCGTCGCAAAGGCCGGCGATGCTGGGAAGTACAAAGTAGGGCTGCCTGCATGGAACATGCTCCTTCGTGGGTTTATGGCCGGCGCCTATATCGCTATGGGAGGTGCCCTCGCAACCGTATGTAGTACCGGCATCGCAGCATCCGATGCGGCACTGCGCTATGGCACTGCCAGCGCAGGATTTGCGCAGCTCATTACGGGAGCGGTGTTCCCTGTTGGGCTTATTATCATCGTCCTTACCGGTGCAGAACTCTTCACTGGTGACGCGATGCTTGCCCCGATGGCTGCTTTTATCCACAAGATCAGCTGGGCCCAGGTGCTGAACCTCTGGGTCTGGGTATACATCGGAAACCTGATCGGTTCCATCGTCTATGCCTACATCATGGCCTACGGACCGTTCAGCTCATGGGATGCAGCTGGAGCGGTAACCGTGACGGCATTCGGAACACGGGCAATCGCCATCGCAGGGGCAAAAGTCAGTTATGTAAGTATGGCCGCCCAATGGTCGTGCTTCGTGAAAGCCATCGCTTGTAACTGGCTGGTCAACCTGGCCGTGCTCCTCGGTATCTGCGCCGATGACCTGATAGGAAAGTTCTTTGGGATCTGGTTCCCGATCATGGCCTTCGTCTCATCCGGGTTCGAGCACAGTATCGCCAACATGTATTTCATTCCTGCCGGTATACTCACCCAGGGCTTTATCACTGATCCAGCCAAGATTAACGCAGGGCTGACCTGGGTTACCATGTGGACAAACAACGTCATCGTGGTCACCATCGGTAATATTATCGGCGGGTTGTTCTTCGTCGGTATCATATACTGGGTCGCCTTCCGGAAAGAGATCGCAGCACTCAAGTAATTGGGATTAAATGAAAATTGGAACAATCAGACTGAAGATCTCACCCATCGCCCTTGTGGTGGTTGCGATCTTCACCATCTTTTTGGCGTATGCCTTTTTCGTGAGCAGAGATACCCGGGTCTTGCTATGGGGTATCCCGACACTCGTTCTGCTCCTGGTAATTCCGCTTGGTCTCAACTATATGAGCCAGAAAGAGTATGCCGATTTCAGGCCGCAGTATGAACGGGAAGCCCGGCCGGTCCGCATCAAGATGATCAACCTGAACATGGTTGGCGAACCAGTCAGGATCGAAGGAGTTGTTGAGAGAGTCTATTTCCAGTTCCTCAACCGCCCCCAGTACATAGTTGCCGACCGCAGTGGTGAGATATCGGTCAAGATGTTCACCCAGCCGGAAGAGAAGATCAAGGTGGGCGATGTCGTGGAGGTCCTTGGCATGGTCATCAAGCGGTATATCGCGGGAGGGGACGCGGTAATTAATGGCGTCTCCATCAGAAAGATCGATAAAACTATCGAAGTAAAAGAGAAAAAGAAACCCTGAATCCCGGGTCAAAACCCGGTTTTCAACCCGTCACTGATACTCTTCTTCTGCGTATCTATTTCCGGCAGGTAGTCCTCAAACAGGTGGATCCGGGTGCTGACCGGGAAGGGGATGTTGAGCGAGCTGATGATCGCCTCGCCCCGTTCCAGGGTCTGGATCTCGGTGTCCATGCGGGAGAGATCCTGCTTCGCGCGCCCTGGTCCCCCTGCCCATCACCACGAATGATCCCCGCGCATCTGGGGTCAGAGCGGGCAGGTCCCTGATGGACAATTCAACGATCTGAAACTGTTCTCTTTATTGCTCAACCAGCATTTTAGGGCCTGTTGAGTTTCTTAAGACTCTATAGCATCCAGATTCTCTAAGAATTTGTTCACCTGGGCAGCTATGACATTTCTCCGGTATTTTGCTTCAGTAAAAGTTTCAACATCAAAGGGTCCCGCAGACGTCCCGTCCCGGAACTTTCGCCGTATCACTGCCAGTGAATTCCTTGCAAGTTCTCTTTTTTCCCTGGAGACTCCCTTCTTGACAAAATTCCGGTTGAAATATTGAGCGGCTTGTTCAGGTCCACCCAAATAGTGAGTGAGTGCAAAAATATCGTATGCATCCTTCAGGTTTTTCCGGCCCTGCAATGCCTGGCCTTTCAAAATTATCGATCCTGTAAAATCGAGAACCTTGAAGACCATTTTATCGACCCCGTTCTCTGGCAGGGTTGTTTCTATCTCTTTTTCAAAATTAAAATCAAAGGCGATATCGGCACCCTCGAACATGAACGCTTCCAGATCGGGCTGGACTCTGAAATGGTATCCCAGTTCGCATTTATCGCACAGGAAATCGATACGGATCGGATAATATTTTCCATCGACCGGAGATTTTACGTTTTTGGTGAACCTGAAATGGTTTTCCTCAACATATCCGAGATCGGTGACAATGTTCCTGATACTCTCATATTTTGGCATGATGGTTGTCTTAAGGACAAGATCGATATCGATACTTCCGCAATGCTCAAAGTAATTTTCCGTAATAAAGTATGGAGCCCATCCTCCCGAGAGCACCATATCGTTCCGGTACATCTGCAATGAGAGGCCGAGTTCGAGCAGTGCAGATTTTGAGGTTTCTGTTATTTCGCGGGCATACATGTAATTTAATCCTGAACGCTATCCCAGCGTTTTTTAATTTTCTTATACAATGCATCCGCTGCCTCCCTGCCCCTGGCGGGGTAGTTATACAGATCAACGTAGAGCTGGATATCTGAAACAACCCGGATCCCGTCGATCACTTGTGCCCCGTAAAAAATTCCATCACTGGCAGCGATGGCGAATTTTACATTCCCGTTCTCTTCAATGGGCATGAGATCAAGCTCGTTTGCCCATGCTAGTGCATCAGATCTTTTCCTGATGTAAATATGGGTGTTTGTGGGCCTGACAAATGGTTCAACAAGCAATGCGCCGGCAAGGCCGGTCAATGCATACTCAATACGTTCCCTGTCTTTGAACCTGCTTAAAAATTTTCCAATATCTTCTTCATGAGAATAGTATTCAATAAACGTGGTATTTGCGACGAAGTTGGAAAACGTTGCCCACCTTTTAAGCAGATCTGCCGGAGCCATGACCTTCAGCTCCGATCGGGCAGACGCACGGAGCGCCAGCCGTTGCCTGATCAATGTTTTTGACACCCGTGAGGTATACCCCAAAGATGCACCGGATTCCTGGGCCAGATCCCGCATCGTCCAGGTTTTCGGATAGTGGACCAACAGGACCCGTATGATGTCAGCTGCTTTTTTCGCAAACAGGTTTGTCAATTGTTCATTGCTATGTTCACTTTTTATGGGCTGTTCATTTTTTGTGAACATAATTATCCTATTCAGTATGTTCACTATTTAATCGTTGTTCACTTTTTGTGAACATAATGCGGGATTGCCCAAACATCTCTTTCTAGCTACCGATTTATGACAGGTATTACTTCGGAGACCTATCTAATAAAAATTGAAATAAGGTCCCTACATCCTGGAATAAATATATTATGAGAGAGATTTGAATTTCATGTAGTTAATTATGGACTCAAAAACACTAGTTGAGGTCGCATATAAAAAATATAAGCAATACGTCTATTATGAGCAATTGAATTTATTTCAAAGGAAAAGATTAGCCGAATTCGAATCCTCTAGGGATTTTGACGATAAAATAACTCAACTTATATCTTTAATAAATTCGATTAAAGTTGGAAATCCAGATAATACAACAATCGATAATTTCATCCAACAAATTAATTATAATCTGATTCCTAAAAGTCTCATCACTGGTGAAGAATTAAAAAAGAAAACGAATGAAAAAGAAAAGGAAAAAACTGAAAACAAAAATCGAGATGATGAAAAGCATTTTCTTACGAATTATAAAACCTCAACGGAATATTGTATTGAGGGAACAAATTATTTCATTGATGCCCCCGTAGAGTTGCATTTGCTCAGTGTTATATGGTTGATGAAAGCCGGAGCTTTCCTTGAAGGGGAAATAAAGAACTCGTGCTATGGAAATCGACTTAATGATAAACTAAAACGACCTGAAGATTTGAGTAGTCATTTGTTTAAACTATATCATAGTCAATATCAAGATTGGAGAAATAATGCATTAAAAACTGCGAAGCGTATATTGGACGATGAACGTAAAGATATCGCGATATTATCGTTGGACTTTAAGCATTGCTTCTATTGTATTGATACAGATTTTCAAGATATTCGAGAGTCACTGGAAAATAAAATCACAAATCAAGATGACTTAAGATTTGCTGTAGAATTAACCAATATTATCGAAAAAGTTCACAAGAAATACAAAGAAATTATTGAACCCATTTTTTGTTACACGCATAACCACATATCAGAAAATATATATCCTTTACCGGTAGGCTTTGCCTCTTCGGGATTTCTATGTAATTGGCATTTAAAAGACTTTGATTCAAAAATTTTAGGTGAATTACATCCGGATTACTATGGAAGATATGTTGATGATGTTTTAATTGTACTCGGTAATCCTATAATTGAAGATAATGATGGAGGGAAAATTGTTAGTTTTATGGACAAATATTTCTGTAAAACCAATATTTTTGAATTTAATAAAGAAAATAAGTCATATCAGTTAACAGACCAACCCGATCTAGTTGTTCAAGAGAAAAAATTAATTTTACATTATTATTCCGTTGACCACTCACATGCACTACTAGAAGCTTTTAAACAAGAAGTAGATAAAAATGCAAGCGCATTCTTTTTTCTACCAGAAGATGATTTACAATATTACATCAATGAAACTGCGTATAATCTGCTTTTCGAAGGCTCTAAAAATAAATGGAGAAGTATTGTTGGGATCGTAGAGAATGTTACAGAATTATCAAAGAACCTAACCAAAATCATATCTGGATTAGCTCAAAGTCATATCAAACCAGAAATTAAGGAAAAAATTTCAGATCAATTACTGAAATTTTACAAGGGAAAAAATTTTATTAATTTTTGTCGAACATGGGAGAAATTATTCACCTTTACTATTCTCTTAAAACAATATAATGAAGGGGCCCGATTTTTCCTTGATATTGAGGATACGATAAATGAAATATCACAGTATATACCAGAAAATGATAAGGAAATTTCGATCGAGAACCAGGAACATCATCTGAAAATACTCGATAAACAGAAAAAAGATCTGTTGGAATACTTAATATTTGCGCTTTCTATCCCTCTTGGCCTTCTCGGTGAAGATCAAAATCTTTACCTCGATAAACATATAGAAGAATCAGTTAAACGATATAGACAACCACAAGATTTCAATGACAAAAAATTGGAAATAGAGGCCCAATCGAGGATATTTAGAAAATCTAATTTAATTAGACATAATTATATTGCATACCCTCTGATAAATTATACAGATTATGAAAATTCCCTCATCGATTGGGATCGGTTCGAAAAATATTTCGTAGAAAAACATTTTTCCTTAGATCCTAAAAAAATCACCAATTCTCCAAGATTCATCCATTTCGATGAGTATTATTTGTTACTTTTTCTTCAATCTAATTTTTATGGTGAAGAGATCGAATATGATAATTTTGATGAAAAATACAGGGAGGAATTTCCATCGATTAGTAAGGAGCTCTTTCCCATATCAATAAGGGTAAAAGACTATTCGGCTATAACATTCGATAATGAGAAAATTGAAATTATTAAATACTGTATCCCAAAAAAAATTTCAATGGTGTCAGAGAAACCTACAGGAAAAATAAAAGTTGGTCTTGCCAACATTAAAATTATAGATGAAAATATTGAATCTAGTTATCATCCATTAAAAGCACCAAATCTCGCGTTCGAACGTCAAAAGGAACTTTTCTCTATTCTTAATCTTGCAAAAAAAGAAGAGTGCGATATTTTGGTCCTTCCCGAATTATCGATTCCCTATCGTTGGTTGCCATTTATGGTAACCTATGCACGAAACCATCAATTAGCGTTAATTTTTGGTATGGAATATTGGGTTGTTAACAATACTCAGCCACATGTGGGCAATTTCCTTGTTGCTGCGCTACCAATAAAAAATGCGGACAACTATAAGACATGTTGCATTTCGGTACGGGAAAAGAATCACTATTCACCAAGGGAACGAAAAGATCTTGAACGTGCAGGATTAAAGATTTTAGAAAAAGAAAAATTCAGATATGATTTATTCAAGTGGAGAGGCTGCCAGTTTTCCATTTATAATTGCTATGAATTAGCGGATATTAGACACAGAGCTATTTTTAGATCTGAGTTGGATCTCCTGATTGTGTGTGTATTAAATAAAGATATTAATTATTTCTCATCCATTGTTGAATCTGTGGTCAAGGATTTGCATTGTTACGTTGTTCAGGTAAATTGTTCAATATTCGGAGATTCGAGAATCGTCCAACCCACAAAAAAAGAGAGAATGAATATACTTCAGGTATCTGGAGGAGACAATAATACAATTATTACAACGGAACTTGATTTCTCGAAGATTCGGCATTTTCAATCTCTCGAATATTCGGAAAATGATGATGAATTTAAACCTACACCCCCTGGGTTTGACAGGAAAATCGTCGCTGATCGAAGTAGATGTCCAAGAGAAAATCCAAATGAAAATAATTAGAGGGCAATTCTCACTATGTTCTTATTTTTCGATGTCGAAACCAATGGACTTCCAAAAGTTAGGAGTGGAAATTTCGAGGATATTGACAATTGGCCACGAATAGTTCAAATTTCATGGGCAATTTTTAATGAGAATGGAAATAGAATTTATTTCAAAGATTATATTATTAGGGCAATAGATTTTAAAATTTCAAATAATTCAAGAAAAATACATGGCATTAGTCAAGAAAAAAGTTTGAATGAGGGTGTTGGGATTGGTCAGGTGCTCGAGGAAATTAACCTTGATCTGATTAGAATTTCAACAATAGTATGTCATAATATTGATTTTGATTTGCCTACATTAAACGCTGAATTCCTTCGAAATAAAATTCAAACAGATATTCTAAGTAAGGAAAGATTTTGTACGATGAAATCACCTAAAATTGTATCTTTTTGTCAAAAACCAAATCCATTCGGAAATGGTTATAAATGGCCTTCCTTGTCTGAATTGCATTTAAAATTGTTCGATACTTTATTCGAAGATTCTCATAACGCCAAATCAGATGTCGATACATGCGCCAAATGTTATTTTGAATTAAAAAGGAGAGAAATAATTTAAGAAAACCTCAACTAGACATTCTTAACATATCGATGAAAATTGACTTTACCTCAAAGGTCAAAATGCATGAAGCCAAAACTCATGCGTATGAATATCATGAATGGAAAAGGTTCGCACTATGAGTCAAAAATATTAGACAATTGATCATCGACCCAAATTTTCTAAAACATTAAATCATAATATTCTTGAGAAATATAGATTAGAAGTGGGTTATGGTAAATTTAGAGAATTGGTTTTTTAATTACAATTTTTGGTCATTTAGTAAACATAGGCTTTGGAACTTGTGTAAAAGATATTATTATTATCGTTATATTGGAACGGCACTGAAAAAGTCTCCTAATTTTGATATATACAAGGTTAAAAGACTTAAAGATCTAAATTCGAAATATGCTCTACAGGGTTTTTTAATTCATGAGATAATTGAAAATCAAATCGAATACTATTGTAATGGAATAGAATTAAATGAAGAGGGTGCAAAATCTCAATTCACTCAGCGACTTGACCAATACCGAAAAACAGCGCCAGATATTCTAACTGAATTTTATAATGGAGTGCCGTTGGATGATGCGTTCTTTAATACTATACACGAGGAAGGCCTAGAAAAATTAAAAAATTTTTTTGGAGTGATTTGGCCACAATTTAAGGAGTTGGAGTATTTAAAACATGAAGATTTTGATAAATTTAAAATTGAGGATGTTGAGGTGATTGTAAAAGTTGACTACGTTTGTAAAACGAAAAATGATTTAATAGTCATAACCGATTGGAAAACGGGTGCAGATTATGAGGAATATGAAAATGGCCTACAAATCGGAACATATGTTCTCTGGGTTATGCAATATTATCAGAAATATCCATCACAAATTCGTAGCGAAATCGCATACTTAAAAACGGGAACCATACGTCCTTATGAATTCACATGGGAAAATCTTGTGACGATTAAGGAAAAAATAATCGAAGATTACACAATGATGAATCGGTCTTATGAAATTGAAAATTATCCAACAAATTCTGCCCCAGCAAAATGTATTAGTTGTCAATTTGGGACAATATGCCCAGATTCAAAAATTCGTGAATTTTTAGGAGAATTCTGAAGCAACATTTTCTATCTCCCTTTCCATTCCATCTCTCATTCTTCATCTACCCTCTAAAACTCCCCAGTCTCCGTAAAGAATAGGTGCCCGGTCACTTGTTTCCCCCCAAGCAGCTGCCTCGCCGCCTCAACATACACCCGCATCGAAAATGCATACCGCTCCGCTAGAGAAGAATACTTCTGTGGAATGACAGCCTCGCTCTTGTAATCGATCACCACCCACGACCCATCATCCAGTTCGCATAACCTGTCTATCTTCCCCGTAACCCGCTTACCCTCCAGTGTAATAACAAAGGGAATCTCACAGAACTCCCGCTCAACCCTCCTCATCAGATCCGATGAACGGAATCGGGCAACGATCTCCTCACACTGTCGGACGGCTTTAGGATCATTCACGCCATTTTCAGAACACACGACCCGGGCATCCCGGCCCCGCAACACCTCGTGAATGATGGTCCCCTTCGTTTCACCTTCAATTCCCGGCAGGTACCGCGATTCTGCCGGTTCTTTGCCTGACACAAAACCAGGTGAGCGCTTCTTCTCAAGCTCCTCCAGCTCCGTCACCGAGTACACCCGGATCCGGTCCGGACCCTGTTCAAACACCTGCGGGGCCCACGTCCCATGCTTACCGGCACATTCCTCCGGGACAGTAATCAACTCGGCCCTGACCTTTCCGGTCTCCGCAGGAATGGTTGCCGGGTCACTGGTGATTGTCAACCGGACAGCCTCGTCTCCAGGAGAGAGCATCATCCCACCGGCCGCGATTGCATCGCCGGTGATGCCCAGCGCCGAAAAGACCCATTCGATCCTCGATGTCGCAAGGTTTATCGACAATTCCGGGTTCCCTGGAGCGGTCCCGCTCATGATCAGGTGATCCCTTGCACGGGTCAGGGCGACGTACAGCAGCCGCTTCTTCTCGGCACGTTCCTTCTGCCGCTGCATCTCGCGGAGGGCGGCAAGCACGGGTGTATCTGCCGGTTCGTAATTTTCCCTGGGATTGGGGACTTTGATGCCGACGAGGAGCGGGTTGTCGCCGATCATGATCGGGGGATACTTTTCCCGGAACCGCATGCCCATGTCGGGCACGAAAACGATGGGAAACTCAAGGCCCTTTGCCGCGTGCACGGTCATGATGTTGACGGCATTCTCCGCGAGGGCATCGAGCGGTGCCTCACCTTCCCGCTCGTCCTCTTCCATCGCGGTCCGCAAATCGGCAGTGAAGTCGGCGAGCGCGTACGACCCTGCCTCCTCCCGGACCCGGGCCATGGCGACCATCTTTTCAATGTTGGCAAGGATCTGTTTCCCGTCCGGAAGGGCAGCATAGACGGTATAGACCCCGGAATCGGAGAGGATCTGGCGGATGAGCGAGACGAGGCTGATGCGGCCTGCATGCGACCTCCATTCCGAGAGAAGTTCGCGGGCATGTACCGCATTGATCGATCCGCTGGTCTCCGCATAACTCCGCAGCTTGTCCCACAGGGTTCGTCCCCGTTCCTGCGCAATGAGGAAAAGTTCCGTATCGGGAAGTCCGAAATAGGGGGATCGGAGCACCCCCGCCAGGCTGATATCGTCGTGCCGGTGTTCGAGGGACCGGAGGAGGTTATAGAGGTCATACACCTCCTGCCGGGAATAGAACCCCGTGCCGCCGTGCACGTAGAAAGGAATCCCGTACGTGCCGAGCGCAGCCAGGTAGTACGAGAGATTGGTCCGCTGTTCGAGGAGGATTGCGACATCCCCGTAACGGGCCGGTCTCTGCATGTATGACCGGTCCTTTGCTTCTTCGTACACCTCCATGGGGCGTTCGTGAGTGAGACTATAGATCCTCCGTGCCACCATATCGGCCTCGCTCCGTTTCGAGGCGGCGGTATTATCGCCACCGGGTGCAAGCATCAGCTCGAGTGACCCGATGTGCCCGGCCCGGGCGTCAGATGCAAGGATCTGCTCGTACCCGAACTCCCATGGTTTCTCGGCCGAAACCAACAGCCGGGAGAAGAGAATGTTGGTAAGGCCGATCACCTCCCTCGTGCTCCGGAAACTCGTATCGAGGTTCACCACCCGGCCTTCGCACGCGGCAAGGATGATCCGCTGCGCCTCCTTGAACCGGGTGACATCTGCGTCCCGGAAAAGGTAGATCGACTGCTTGGGATCGCCGACGATGAAGAGGCAGTCGGTTTCGGGAGTGGGCGTTCCGATGATCGAGAGGATGATATCGAACTGGGTGAGATCGGTGTCCTGGAACTCGTCCACAAGGATGTACCGGAACCTGGGCATGAAATGGGTGGCGACAAGCTCACCCTGTTCCAGGAACAACCTTCTCGCGTTCAGTATCAGGTCCCCGAAATCAAGGCCGCCCAGGGTTGCCTTCTCTTTCTCCACCAGCTCTTTGTAACGACCAAAGACCAGAGAGAGCCCGCGAAGGAACTGCAACGATTCCATGATGAGTAGATCGTCCGGGACGACCGTCATGCGGAAGAGGGCACTTTTTCGATCAAGGATCTCCTTCAGGTTCTTTATGGCCTTTTTAAAGCTTAAAAGATCGTTCTCGTCCCAGACTTTCTTGCTCCCAATATTCCCAACTCGTTTCTTGACGATGACCGAGGCGGCACTGCAGAAATCTTCGGAGCAGATGGGTGAGGAGATCTGTTCGAGCAGTGGCCGGATCTCGCAGAGAAATGCAGCCGCTTTATCGTCCGCGCCCTCGTACCGGGCGGCGAGATCGAGCAGGGTGCGGACCACGGAGGAGAATGACTGGTCTTTTAGGAGGTCCCGGATCTCGCCGTCCCGGAACGCGTGAACTTCCTGCATCCACGCCGAGACTGTCTGGCCCTCATTCTCGTCGAGTGCATCGAAAAACCGGTCGTATGACAACCGTTTCCCGTACATCACAGAAAGCATCGTCCGAAGAGTGTACTGGTCGGAAATTGAAAGCACATGGACGACCGCCTCGTTGACAGGTCCGGGCTGGGGCGCATGGATCAGGCCCTCGAATGCCCCTGCATGGATGCGGGACACCTGCCGTTCATCCAGAACGACGAAACCAGGTTCGAGTCCGGCTTCGATCGGGAATTCCCGTAACACCTGGGCACAAAAGGAGTGGAACGTCTGGACCGGGGCGATCATGAAGTCCTCGGCCGCCTTCTCCCACATCTGTCCCTTTCGTTGTGACAGTTCCTTCCGGATCCGTTCCTTCATCTCGGCAGCGGCCTTGTCCGTAAAGGTGAGCGCAAGGATTTCTGGCACACTTACACCGCGTGTCTCGAGGAGGTGGATATATTTCTGCACCAGCACGTAGGTCTTGCCAGTCCCTGCGCCTGCCGTGACCACCATGCTCCGGTCGTGGGTAGTGATAGCCTCGTTCTGCCGTTTCGTCGCCGCCATCAGGTCACCTCCTCGCATTCGAATACGCGGTATGGGTTAAACCTGCAGATACGTCGGAACTCGCAGTATGTATTCGGGCATCTCTCCTCATGCGGAAGGGAAAATTCTCCCTTCCTGATCCGGACGATGTATTCGAGGGCGAACTCACGGGACCGGCCGAGCGATCCGGTGAAATCCGGCGAGATTCTCGGGCGTGAGACGATCAGGTCCTTCCCGGTTTCATCGCAAAGCAACATCCGGGTCTCCACATTCTTCCGGATCTTGTAATACCCGGCCGCCACTCCGCGGTTTCCCGATACTGATTCGAACGCGAGGAGGTAGAGTGGGAGTTGCAGGGCTTTCCCTGCCTCGATATCCTTGGATTTGGGATGCGTTCCGCTCTTATAATCATAGATGAGGAAGAATCCATCCGGTGAGATATCGATCCGGTCAATCCTCCCCTTGATTCGCAGTGGTTCTGATCCGCCGGTTCCTGTAAGATCTACGGCTTCCCCAACCGATGCCGGATCATCGGACGTTCCTATTTCCATCCCGAATGAAAATTCAAAACAGGAAGGAACAAGCGGAGATACTTCCTCTTCCGATTCTTTTTCCAGGAACCGCTCGAAATACCCTGGGCCGGTGTGACTGCATCCCTTCATCTGGATGCAGGTGGCCTCCCACAGCGGGCTCCCGAATGAATACCTGGCAAGCTCTTCCTCGACAATTGCCCGCATGAGTTCCACCGCCTCTGTCATGGTAGAAAGACAGACTTTCGATTGTCCGCAGGCGCGCCACCGGCGGTAAAACGTGGTGAGGATATCGTGGATCACCATCCCGCGATCGGCGGCCGAGAGATTTGGTTCGACTTCCGGCAGTTCTTCGAGATGAACGACATTTTTGAGGAAGAACTGGAACGGACACTGCGCATAGGTCTCAAGGCTTGTCGGGGAATAAACGTGCTCCGGACCGTACCCTTCCAAAAGAGCCGTAGATATCTGTTCATCGCCCGACAGAACGCCATCGAACGGGGAATCACAGGATCCCGTCCGGTAATAGCGTTCCATGTTGACCCGGTTCACGAGGTCATTGATGGCATGCGAGTTGCCTGTCCATTCAATGGCCTGGCAGGGATGGTCTGCACCGATCTGTTCACCGGCACGAATTGCAGCAATGCCGCGGGAGCAGGGGGGAGCCATTCCGCTGGAATTTTTCCACCCTTCTGGACTGCACTTCTCCCTGACTCGTTCAAAAAACGCTGATGTGAGGAGTGGTTTATCGCCCTCGGCCAACGGTGCACTCAGGTATACCTTCTCTGCCGACAGGAGTGCGGTGAGGAAATAGTACTCCTCTTCATGAAGGATATCGGCGAGCGAACGGGTCCCCATCCTGACGTTTTCCAGTGAATTGGTGAAAGGGAGACGGGTTGTCAGGCGGGGGACCGCACCCTCGACCATCCCACAGATAAAGAGGTACGGCAGATGCAGGTGGGCGCACTCGCGGATACCGAGCACCGATACGCCATCGATATCTGGCCCGGAACTGCCATCCGACTCATCGGCAATGGTATTTACCATGCGGAGGAACTCATCCGTGGTTACTTTCCGGTCAAGGGAGAGCCAGGGCGTATGGGAAAGGGAATCCAGGAGCGTAAGAAAGGTAAGCACGACATCTTTCTCATCCATCCTTGTTCCTTCAACCGGTGCTCGTGAGATATGTGGCAGATCATAGGTTTCGCGAAATTCCTTATACGCACGGATGAATTCCTGCACACTCTTCCTGCCCTCAAGCCCCTGCAGGTGTTCAAAGAGATCTCTTATCCCGGATCTCACCCGTTCGACTGATTGCAGGTTTATCCCGTGAATTTTCTTTCTGGTCTCATTTGACAGGGATGTAGAAAGCTGCTCCAGATCCCTCATCCATGCTCTCCGGTCTCTCTCAACCATGGCGTGGCGAGATACGAGGTCAACTTCATCGGGATTGAGGTTAGGGGAACCACCCGGGGTCTTTCCTGTACTGAAATACGGACTGCTCACGAGCCGTACGACATCCTCACGAGGATACCTGTTGGCGACAATCCCGATAATCCCGGTCAGGAACCGGATAACCGGAGATTGTGACAGGCGTGGAGAAATCTTTGCATTCCAGGGAATCCCGAAATCCGAAAACACCTCGTCAATTATACCGAAATCGTCCCGGACTTCAGGAAATGCGACTGCAATATCTGCCAATGGAACTCCCGAATCATGAAGACGGCAGATCTCTCCGGCGATGCCCTGCAGTTCGACGTAATGTGAAGGGAAAGTGTCGAGCCTGATGGATCCACCTGTGTCGATCGGTTCCGTGTGTGAAAAAATCCCGGTCAATTGAGTCCGGTAAGAGGGAGATGGGGTGAACAATGTTCTCTCATCTATTTTTCCCGCCCATTCGAAAGGATCATCAAAGATATTCGGATCGGACCCCGCCGGGATTAAGCACCGGAACGAATCAGATTGGTCCCGCAGTACCAAAAGCAGATCCTGCTCAAGTGGCAGATGTTTTAACACACCGTAAACGAAAACGTGGCCAAAAGCCCCGGAACCCGATGTTGCGCAATGATCGATCGTCCATTCCATGAGGGTGTCGGTGTCCACGAGATCAAGGTCGCTGAGATAACGCCGGTATTCCGAGATGATCAGGTCGATCTGGTCGCTCTTATCACTTTGGAGTTCGAGGAGGCATTCAGGAAAGACAACTTTCCTCGTGGTGACGACATTTATGAAAGTCCGGAGATTGTCAAGTGTTCCCGGCAGGGGATGGCTTCGTGAAAAAAACAATGGGAGACGCTCTTTATTTTCTATGAGGACCTGGGTGAGAAGTATCTTTGACTCTGCCTTAGACAGGAAACGGGTTGTCGTCCTGTTCTCTTCGAAATAATTCCTGCAAAAATTCTCCAGGGTGCAGATCCGGGACAGGATGTATGGAACATTTTTTTCCGTGAGCACATCCTGGACGTGTTGCACGAGCCGTCCGGTGGGAAGGATGAGCCACGTGGTAAAAGGATCTTGTTCTGCCGCGACAACAAAATCCTGAATAAAAGCCTCCAGTTCGTCACCTGGGAGGCCGTATGTGAGCGAACAGCGTGCGGGCATATGACGAAGAATAACTATGTAGTGAGGACACTTGAACGATTCCTTCCAAGCAGAAAGACGAATTTATCCATATCCGCTATCGCAATGGTTTTATCAGATTACCAGACACTGGTAGAAGTGCAACCCGGGGCAATAATGCGGCTTCTCCCCCCTGCTGTCTTTTCGATGATTATTTTTGTTGAAATATGCTCTTTGAGTGCCGGGACATGAGAGATTATACCGATGATTTTTCCTTCCTGCTGCAGATTAGAGAGAGTCTCAAGGGCAATTTCCAAGGTGTCGCTATCAAGGGTTCCAAACCCTTCATCGAGGAAGAGCGAATCGATCCGTACATTCCGGCTTGCCATACCAGACAGTCCAAGGGCGAGAGCCAGGCTGACAATGAAACTTTCGCCCCCAGACAGGTTCTTCGTGGATCGGATCTGTCCTGCCTGGTAGTTATCCATAATATCCAGATCAAGAGGTGAATACTCTCTCCTCGTCAGGCTATTTCTATCACTCGTTGGTCTGTCTTTGAGGTGGGGGGAACTCACTGGTTGAGGATTCTCTCTCCTGACCAGAAGATATCGATCACTCATTTTCCGCAGGTGCGTGTTCGCATGAGCAATGAGCCGGTCAAATGTAATGCCCTGGGCAAAAACCCTGAATTTTTTTCCGTCTGCGGACCCTATCAGGTCATGGAGTTTTTCCCATCGCAAACATTCAGTCTCCTGTTTTTCAAGGGCCTGGACCAGATCCTTTTGGAGCGCCATTAACTGCTCATGATCTTTTAACATCTGGCTGATACTCCCCAGGCTGCGGTTGAGATCGGTGATTGTCTCCTCACAGGTGAGGATCTCCCTCTCCAGATCATCCAGGGGCTTATCAGTCACTCCTCGTGATCGTTCCAGATCGAGGAGTCGGGTACTCTCTTCGAACCTTGATGAAATATTCCGCTCCTCAAAAAGCAACTCTTCCTCCAGTTTTTCAAGGGTTTCAAACTGGTCATGGGGGATACGTGCGGAAATGAAGTCGTCCTCACTGAGGAAACCTGCCATCCGGATCCTTTCCCGGAACACGCTCTCCAGATCCTCGAGCATGCCCCGGATTTCGTTTAATTTGACAGTCGTGCCGGATATCTGTTCCCGTAACGATGCTATCCGGGTGCTGTACTCTTTTATCGTACCAGAAGCGGTCTGGAATTCTGTCTCTGCAGATCTCACGTTTTCGGTAAGTTTCTTCTCTTCGATATCGGGGTCTTTTGTTCCATAAATGCCGAATCTCTGGTGGGATATTTCCATCTTCTTTTTTTCTTTATCCTCAATTACTTGCAGGAGCGAGTCCGCTGATTTTTGATCGTCGCTCATTTGCCTGCGGTTATTTTCAATATCTTTTGAAAGGAGACCTACCTCCTTTTCGAGGTCTCCTTTCTGGTTCAATGCGCCTTCAAATTCTTTTTTTCTCTGTTTTAGGGATTGGGCAATCTCTTTAATGTTTCTGGCGTCAATGGAATCGATGCCAAAGTCCTGCAGATCGATGAGGAGTCCCTGGTGTAACCTCTCCCTATCACCTTCATGTGTTGTAACCTGCCCCTCCAGATCGGTGATGGTTCCGGCACATCTATCCCGCTCAACCTCAACATCCCTGCATTCGGTTTTCTGTCTGGCAAGGTTGTCTTTTCCTGTCGCAACGACATCCTTTGCATCAATGAGTGCCTTCTCCATTTCGTCAGCCGATTCACTCACATCGTGGCACCATTCATAATGCCGATCACAGCGGAAAAGAGCCCTCTGGATAGTCTCCTTGAGATCACTGGATTCCATGACAAATTCGGGATCTTCAAATTCCATAGAGGATCCTTCAAGCAACTCACGGATTTGATCTCTTCGTTCCTGTTCTGTCTTCTCATTCAGATGAAGATTTGCCTCTGCTTTTAAAACGGAAGCTTCCTGTAGGCGGATCTTTTCGTGCAGACCCTGTAGTTCACCCTTTTTGATGACCCATTCAGACTTTGCCTTGTCGAGTCTGGGGATCCTACCTTCGGCATACGGATGATCTAAGGATCCACAGAGGGGGCAGGGTTTTCCCTCTTCAAGATGTTCCCGCTCTTCTTCAAAGCTTTCTACCCGGGGGAGAATCTCGAGATTTGCTTCAATCTTTGCGAGGACCTCATCTTGCAGTTTTTGTTCATGGTACAGGCCTGACAGTATCTCTCTCGTTCGCTCCAGTTCCTCTTCCAGAACCTTGCGTTGTTCTTTAAGATCCTGGATCTTCACCCCGATTTTTTCAACGGACTCAAGAATTTTAAGCTCCGACTCTAACTTGGTCCTCCGTTCCTTTAATGAGGAGGCGCACTTACGCCAGAATCCAGGCCCGCGATGATCGAGCATTTGAGCATAGGTGTCTTGGATCTCAAGTAATTGTGCCGTGGTTGCTTCAACGCTTTTTTCTTTTTTAGAAAGGAGTCCAGCTTGAACTGAGAAGGCATCATTCAAACGGGACAGTTCATTTTTTTGTGATTCAAGTCGCTTTCTGTTTAAATCAAGGGTCTCTATCAACCGGGAATACTGTGCCAACCTTTCTTCAAGACCAGACAAATGCTCCGGTAACCGGCCATCGACCTCATGCCCCTTCAGGTACGCAACGGCTGCTTCCAGCAGAGGCATTTTTTCTTCACGTTCCTGCTCACCGGCAGAGATAATTCCCTGGCACTCCAGGATTTTATCCTGTAACCTTTTCAGCTCCTCCCTCCTCTCCGTGATCTGTTGATCGCTCTCATTGATCCGGGTATCAAGGGCTCTGACCTGGACAAGAACTCGTTTCTCTTTCTCCAGATTATCCCTCAGGATATCAAGCCGTGTCCGTATGCTTTCAAATGCCGTGAGAGATTCGTTGTAAGTGGCCTCGCCTGCATCAAGCTTGGCGTTGCTTTCTTTGATCTCTTGTTCATACGTAGCAGCAAGACTCCTTGCCGATTCCAGTTTCGAATAGGCTTCTTCAAGTGGCAAGGCTTTCCTTACACGCGCGATAAGAGCAAGGTCTTCAGTCGACCGGGATCTCTTCTCTTCCGATATCCTCTTTCGATCGTTGAGATCTGCAATTTCCAACTCAAGTCTGGAGATATTTTGTAACCAGGCAACAGCCTGCCGGAGTGTATCACGAGCTGATGATATCTTTTTGACTTCTGCCTCTATCTGTTGAGAGTTCCGCTTCATCTCCAGAACCTTGTCCGAAGGAAGCAGATCGAGATTTCCAATTCTTTCTTTGAGTTCTCTCCTTTTATTCGCCTCATCGGCGTTCCTTTCGTGCACCTTTTTAGAAATTTCGCTATAGATGGCGGTGCCGGTTATCTTTTCAAGGATTGGAGCCCTTTCATCGGGATTCGCATTAAGAAATATGGCAAAATCACCCTGGGCCAGCATGATCGACCGGGTAAACTGGTTGTAGTCAAGCCCGGTCGTCTCGATGACTTTCTCTATAACCCTGGAAAGTTTATTTTCAAGGACCTTCTCTGATAAATACTCAGAAATTTCATGTTTTGGTTGCTGCAGGTCTCCATCCGGCTTTCCATATGCACGGCGCTGGCTCCAGTGACAGACAAATTGCCCGACTTGTGATTCAAATACCACTTCTGCAAAACATTCCCCCGTATTCCTGGTCATGATCTCGTTTGTACTTTTGGAGATGTTTTTCAGGCGTGGAGTCTGACCGTACAGCGCAAGACAGATCGCATCAAGGATAGTAGTTTTTCCTGACCCTGTAGGTCCTGTGATGGCGAAAATTCCGGACGAAATATAGGCCGGATGCGTGAAATCAATTTTCCATTCCCCGGCAAGAGAATTCAGGTTCTTGAAACGTAATTGTAATATTCGCATCAGGTCTCCTCATTCGACATACCGATCCGCTTCCTGAACCGCTACAAGAATCTCCCTGTACAGATTGAGAAGATCCACTCTCTCCTCATCAGGTATTTTGTTTGCATCAAGGCACCGGGAAAAAACTTCTGTCGTGTCAAGATCTCCAAGATTTTCGCCTTCTTCCATTCCACGGAGTGCCTTTTCCATGAGTGGCTTATTCAAAATTTTCAGGATTTCCACTGGAGAATTTTCAACCAGTTCACGGAGACGGATCTGAATTGAAGAGGCATTGAATTCAGATTCAATTATCACCTCGATCCAGACCTTCTGATCTCTCCGGCACAAATCCTGAATTTCAGCCTCAATTGATGATAGATCCCCTTTAATCTGCTTCAGTTCCCTGAAACAGGGAATACCGATCTCCCGTATCGTTTTTTCTTGATCATCGGGGAAATTGATGATTAGTACCTTCTTCTCCTGCCCCGCTTCTCCAAAACCCATAGGAAGCGGAGACCCACAGTATCGATACGATGGATTGTTACCAACGATGCATGGCTTATGAAGGTGTCCTAATGCAAGATAATCGAACCCCTGGACAATCGTATTTGCATCAATCCCCGCCAGGTTGCCGATATAGAGATCTCTGACCCCGTCATCAACGGTCGGCTGACAACCGTTCAGGAAAAGGTGCCCCATGGCAATAACCGGTATAGTACTGCCCGATTCCCGGCGGATGGATTCTGCAGCCGCCCATACCTCCCGGTAATGTTCCCTAATCCCTTCCTGCATATTTTTCACCTTATCTTCGATACTTTCACCAGGTTCTGTTCTCCGGACATCCCGGTCACGGAGATAGGGAACTGCACAAACAATCAACGATTGTGAACCATCTTCAGACTGAAGGGTGAAAACCTCTTCAGTGACATCGGAGGTGATTGATCCGATGACATGAATTCGTAGTTGCCTGAGGAGAGCCTTTGGGGCATTCAACAGGGAAGGGGAATCATGATTTCCGGCAGTAATGATTACCTGTAAACCGGGAATTACCGCCACCCGGTTGAGGAAATGGTAATAAAGTTCCTGAGCACGATTGCTCGGCGTAGTAGTATCGAAGATATCCCCTGCAATCAGTAAAATATCGATTTTTTCATACCTGATTCGCTCTATAAGCCAGTCTAGAAACTGAACATATTCTTCATACCTCTTCCGTCCATGCAGTGTGCTGCCCAGATGCCAGTCAGAGGTATGAAGTATTTTCATGAGGATTCTCCGTTTGGAAGGGATTTAGTTGATAAAAGATAGAGAACTGCTCCTATTTAAGATATTGAATGGAAATATCCATCGGGTATCAACATGAAGATCTAATGATGCATGGTGAAACTGTCCGGCCCGGTGATCAGATATCTTATAGTCCCCTCGCAATATTAGTATGGTGATTTGGTGTCCAAACGGGCTGTTGACGCAGTTTTTGAGGGGTTATTCATTCTTACGGACCTCAGGGCCATGCTCCGCGAGACCGCTCCGCACCATACCCTTTCCGGGAGCCAGCGCGAGCAGGTCCGCACCCTCCTTGCCCGCCTGGAAGGAGAGATTTCCGTTATCCGGGAGGACCTGGGCTGATGAAGTGCACCGATGAGTTCGATGTGCGGGACGTCGATGAGTGCTGCATTAATATCGATCCCATCCAGGTCGGCGGGCGCCTGACCGCTGATGCCATGAAGGCGGTTATCTCTTACGGTGACGGCTATTCGGTCTGCGACCAGTGCAGGAAGCCGTTCCGGCTCGACTACATAAAGACCCCTCCCATCGACGCCTTCCACCGGGACCTGGCGGCATTCGTCAACATGGACGTTGCCCGGGTGGTGCCCGGAGCCCGCCGGGGATTCCAGGCCGTGGCCGACACCTATGTCGGGAAGGGCGACCCGGTGCTGATCACCGCCCTCTCCCACTATACCGAAGTCCTTGCCGTCGAAGGCAGGGGAGGGGTGATCCGCGAGATCCCGAAGAGCGACGGCAACATCATTACACCGGACGCCACTGCCGGGAAGATCGAGGAGGTTGTCCGGGAGTTCGGCCGTCCCCCGGTCCTCCTCTTCCTCGACCACTACGACTACCAGTACGGCAACTGCCACCCGGTCAGGAACATCATCAAAATCGCCCGGCAGTACGATATCCCGGTGCTCTACAACGGTGCCTACACGGTCGGGATCATGGAGGTTGACGGAAAAGCGCTCGGGGCAGACTTCGTGGTCGGGTCCGGTCACAAGAGTATGGCCGCCCCCGCCCCGTCCGGGCTGCTGGCGGCGACGTCCGAGCGGACCGGCGAGGTCTTCCGGACCACCGGGGTGAAGACCGATGTGACCGGCCGCACCTTCGGGATCAAGGAGGTGGGGATGATGGGATGCACCCTGATGGGGGTGACCCTGATGGGCATGATGGCCTCGTTTCCCCATGTCCGGGAGCGGGTGAAGCGCTGGGACCAGGAGCTCGCCAACGGGAACCTTGTGGTGGAAGCCCTGCGATCGATCGAGGGAACGGTTGTCCGGAGCGAGTATCCCCGGAAGCACACCCTCACCCGTGTAGATACCATCAACTCCTTCGACCGCGTGGCCAAAACCCATAAGAAGCGGGGCTACTTCTTCTCAAGCGCCCTGAAAGAGAGGGGCATCGCCGGCGTCATCCCCGGGGCGACCAAGGTCTGGAAGTTCAACACCTACGGCATGACCCGGGCCCAGGCCGAGTACGTGGCTTCATCGTTCATTGAAATTGCAGTAGAGAACGGTCTCCCGGTGACCCGCTGAGGGATGAGCGGCAGAAGGCGTCAAGGAACCGCCCGACTACCCACTCATTTCTCACTTCCGGGTGGAACATGACCCCGTACACCGGATGGTCCGGGTCCCGGAACACCTGGATATAGCGGTCTGATTCGGCGAGGGCATGGTAACAGGGGGGGAGGGTGCAAGCGTTTTCGTGCAGTTCGTAGGCCTCGAACGTACGGTTTTCGGGGAAGATTGGGTCGGGCGCCGTCACCCGGACCTCCGTCATCCCTATCCCGGGGCAGGGGATGACCCTTCCCCCGGCAAGGAGGGCAAGGACCTCCATACCGGCACAGATGCCGAGGATCGGGCGGCGGGTCTCCGGGATCCAGGAGAACAATGCCAGGTGTCCGAGGAATCCATTGTCCATGAGCGGTGTCCCGCACAGGATGATCCCGTCGCAGTCCCGGGCCGCCTGCCCTGGTTGCCGGGTGTAGTGCACAGTGCGGTATTCCGCTCCCGCTCCTTCAACGATGCGGGCGATGGGAAGCACGAACTCTTCAAACCCGAGCGAGCCGTCCCGGTAGCAGAGATCAACGAGCAGGATCATTTTTCTCCACCAGCCGTGCATCGGTAATCCGGTAGACGCCCCGGAAATTCCGGTACCCTGTTTCTGCCCGCACAACCTCGATCCTTTTACTGAAGAACGGGGCGTCGGCAACAAAGGTCTCGTACTCCCCGCCCTCCCCGGTCAGCGTGATCCGGTACTTCTCAGCATACTGCTTCAGCAGGGTCAGGGCACGGGCATCAATCCGTTTCCCCAGCCAGGATGCATCGAAGGGTTCGGAGAAGACCCCTGACACCAGGACTTCGTAGCCCTGGCCGATCAGGGTCTGCATGTAGGCTTCCTGGCCGGTGTGCCAGAGCGGGTTGAAGCACCAGAGCGATCGTTCACGGCAGAGGCGCTGGATCCGGCTGGCCTGGTACACGGAGAGGATGGCCCCGGTGACCACCCCCGCGATCCCGTGCCGCTCCCGGGCGAGGTCAAGCGCCCGCCCGAGGTCGGCCATCTCCTCCTCTTTCCTCCCGGCGCTCTCTGTCTCCACCAGCGGGAGCTCCGCTGCTTCCGCCTGGAGACGGACGAGCCCGACGTTCGGGGTATGGAAGAGGTAGCTTTCCTCATTTTTGGCATGGACGGTGATCAGGCAGGCAACCTCCTCCCGCTCCATGGCCATCCCGCAGGAATAGATCGAGTCCTTCCCGCCCGAGCAGAGCACCCCGAGCTTCATGGTTCCTGGAGAGGGTTTTGGTTTCCGGATGCTTGAAGCTGACCGGGCAGCCGGAAGGTTTTATGAGTGCAGGACTCCCGTATTCCTCTTGGAGGCCTGACACATGAAAACCCTGGAGCTGACCTCAACGGCATTCGAGACTGGTGAGCGGATCCCCGCAGACCATGCCTGCACCACTAAGAACGATTCTCCCCCGCTCTCCTGGGGGCCTGCCCCGGAAGGTACTGCAAGCCTGGCGATTATCTGTGAAGACCCGGACGCTCCGTCCGGCACCTTCATCCACTGGATCCTGTACAACATCCCGCCCGGCACCAGCAGCCTGCCCGGGGGCATTCCCCGCAAACCCGTCCTTCCTGACGGGAGTGCCCAGGGCCTGAACGATTTCGGGAAGATGGAGTACGGCGGCCCCTGCCCGCCGCCAGGAAAACCGCACCGGTACTTCTTCCGGATCTATGCCCTCGATACCCCACTCCACCTCAGGGCCCCGGTCACCCGGAAGAGTATTGGTGCTGCCATGGAGGGGCATGTCATCGGGAGAGGAGAGCTGATGGGGATCTTCTCCCGATGATCTCTCTTGCGTCCCGTTCCCGGGCCGTTGACCTTATGTCCGCGGGCGGGAGATCAGCTGGTACGACAGAGACAGCTACCTTTGCGGCCGGGTGCTTCTGGGGCGTCGAGGCAGCCTTCCGCGGGGTGAAGGGAGTCCTCTCCACCCGGGTCGGGTACACCGGGGGAACGACCGATCACCCAGCCTACCACGATGTCTGCACAGGCAGGACCGGGCACGCGGAGGCAGTCGAGGTGACCTATGACCCTGCGGTGGTCAGCTACCGGGAACTCCTTGACGTCTTCTGGTCGATCCATGACCCGACCCAGCTCAACCGGCAGGGGCCGGATATCGGCACCAACTACCGCTCGGCAATCTTCTACCATTCCCCTGAGCAGAAGCGAGAGGCCGAGGAGTCAAAAGAGGGGCTCATGGCATCCGGCCGGTTCGGTTCGCGCAGGATCGTGACCGAGATCGTACCCGCGGGGATATTCTGGATGGCAGAGGAGTACCACCAGCAGTATTTTGAGAAGCAGGGACGGTCCGGCTGCCATCTTTAGGGATGTTTCTGCAGCTCTGTGGTACGGGTGCCCGTCAACCAGGATGAGAGTGGAGGGACGGGTGAAGAACAGCCACGTGTCCCCTGGTTTCCTTCTACCTGCCCCTCCCACCCCTGAGAATGATGAACCGGTGAATGCCAGTCTTTTTGAAAAAAGCCTGAACGGGGAGGGAGCCGTTTTACTCCTGCTGTGAAGAGGATTTCACGCCGGCCAGTTCACCGATGACATTGACAATCTGCTGGCCTGATGGCACGACGACCTTTGTACTGTTCTTTAGTGAACTTTCGGTGACCTCGAGCGCCTTAAGCTTCTGGGCATTGCCGATGAAGTATTTCTCTGCGGCTTCGTTGACCAGCCGGATGGCCTCGGCCTGACCTTCTGCTTCCAGGATTTTTGCCTGTTTGACCCCCTCTGCCTGCTTGATGGCGGCACGACGCATCCCGTCAGCTTCGGTCTCACGTGCGGTCGCAAAATCCACGGCCGCGATCTTTTCGTTTTCGGCCTTGACCACCTTGTTCATGGTTTCCTGAACATCCTGGGGAGGCTGTATCTCCTTTAATTCCGTACGCACGATCTCGATGCCCCATGACTGGGTCTCGGTCTTGAGCACCTTCCCCAATTCATCGTTGATCCTGCTCCGTTCGCTGTTGGCCGATTTGAGGGTGAGGGTTCCGATGATGTTGCGGAGCGTCGTGCGGGCAAGGTTGACGATCTGGTCTTCGTAGTTGAAGACATTGTATTGTGATCTTTTGACGTTCTCCTCGTCAGGCTTCACCTTGAAATACACCTGGGCATCGACGGTTGCGTTGAGGTTATCAGCGGTTATTATCTCCTGGCGGGTAGCGTTGACCATCTTCTCGGTAATATTTACGGCATAGAGCTTCTGGATGCCCGGTAAAATCCAGTAGAACCCCGGGCCGCTGAACCGCTGGTATTTCCCGAGGAACTCCAGCAGAACCCGGTGGGTCGGACGGACGATACGGATGCCAAGAAGGAGATACCCGACAAGGATTGCAGCGATGATGGTGTATACAATATTCTGCGTGAGCAGATAGGTCAGGATACCTGCAAGGACCATGCCAACAATGACCAGGGGAAGGTTTGCAGACTGTTCGTTTTCTGTTGCGAGTATTGCCATATTGCGTTAACTCCGGCTCCGGCAGTTATTACTCAATAGTATAAATGGTTTCTTTTCATCGGTGCGATCATCCCCGCAGGATCGGTGGGAGAGCTGGTCAGCGATCACCGTTCTTCTTCTTTCTCTGCTCTCCCTTTTCCACTATCTTTTTTCTGGTCTCGCAGTTCCTGTCCTTTTTTTCCATCAGTTTTAAAAAAAAAGGTTTACGTCCCCTACAGGAGCACTACGGCGGCGCTGGAACACAGATATTTCCCTCGCAACGATACGGGCGGTCGCACGGGTAGTCCGTATTCTGGCAGCAGGGTTCATATAGTTGTCCGCATACGATGCAGGAGTAACTGGACCAATCGAACACTCCCTCGTAACAGAACAGATGGTCATAGCCTTCTGCCTGGTCACAGGGCTTCGTGCCCACCTGTCCGCACCGCGACTGGGTGTCGATGACCATGCACCTGCCTCCCCGGCATTCGGACCTGGGTTCACACACAAACCCGTACGAGGGGGGGCAACAGCGCTCACCCCACCGCCCGCACAACCGGCAGATCCCGTTGATGTTTGCACCCTCGTCACAGGTCCCGTCGAGGTTCGGCGGCTGCCCGATATTGCCACGGTTGGGATCGGGATCGGTTGATATCTGAGCTGGAGGTACTGCCGGTTGTTGCTGAGGTACCGGCTGTTGCTGCGGCGCTGGCTGAAGAGCTCTCTCTGCATCCCATGCACTGCCGCCAAATAATCGTCCCAGCCAGTCTAAAATTATCCAAAATAGGTTATCGATATCAGGTATATCCGGCACGACGGGTTGTGGCTGCGGTTGTGGTGCCGGCTGTGGCGGGGGCTGTTCCGCCTGCGCTGGCTGTGGCGGTGGTGTAACAGTCCGTTCCCGGGGCGTTGTCGTGGGAACAGGAGTGACGCGGGTAGTGACGGGAGTACCTGTGGTGGGGATGGTGGTGACTTTCGTTGTAACAACCGGTGTCGGCGTGGCAGTTGGCGTTCCGGAACATTCACAGTTATACTGGTATTCTGTCCGGTCCCCTGATCTGCAGATTACCCCCTTTTTAATGAACTGTGAATTCAGGTAGCCCTGTTCCTTACAATAGTCATCACAGACGGATTTATCGCAGGTCAGGTAGAGATCCCGGTAAAAATTGCAGACGCAATCCCCGGGACAGAAGTTCCGGATATCGCTTCGTTCCGCGGTATCGGTGGTCTGTCGGTATTTCGCACTGCAGCTCCTCATGCAGGAGAAATAGGCATCCATCACGTTCTGCATGCACGGAGCGTACTCCGCAATGCTGCAGAATTTATCTTCAAAAGCAATCGAGCATATCCGCTCGTGGCAATCAAATACCGATCGTGCATTGTAGTCGAGGTCTGCTATCTCATTTTTCAGCTGTCCGCACTCGTACTGGCAATTGTCGTAATAGATCTCACACCCGGTTTCCGCTGCAACCGGGATAACCATGGTGCAGAACACGCCAAAAACCAGAAGCACGATGATATCAATCCATGACCTTCTCACACGACATCCCTCGCTGGTTATGGTAATAACAGCTAAATCTGATATAATATTTTGGTGCGTTTATTTCCGGGAGAAATAGAGAAATCACGAAGGAAAGGAGCTATCTCTGCTCCTCTTCTTCCAGTGCCTTTTTTGCAGCAATCTTCATCTCGCAGTTCCGGTCGCCCTGGCAGGTGCCACGGACAAACCGGAGGGTGTAATCAGGGTTGAGGGCCTCGACTGCCGCGATGGAGAAAGCCAGGCACCGGTTGAAGACCGCTCCCGGCTCTGCCCCGAATTCCGATCCCCGCAGCAGGAACGGGCATCGCTTCACCATCACCACCGCCCTGTCACCCTCGAAGCCGGCCTGCTCGAAAGTGGTCTCCGGCCCGAAGAAGACGGTGGTGATGATCCCCAGCGTGGATGCAAGGTCCTGTGCGGTTCCAGCCGGGAGCCTGTATCTCGCCGCGAGGGTCTGTACCTCCAGTGCCAGGGAGACCCAGACCTGCTGCTCGATCCGGTCATATCGTTCCCCGACAACCTCCCGGAAGGCCATCCGGTACAGCACGGGAATAAGAGAGGCCATCCGGGCCGCCGCCTGCCACCGCACATCCTCAGGTATGGGGAGTTTTGTCGCCATGGAGGATCACGGAGAGTTCAGGGGGAGATATGATATATGTCACGGTGAGGCCATGCTGTGGCAGGAAAAACAGCGTTCGCTCCCGGAGCCCCCGGCCGGTCAGCCCCGGCCAGGAGAGTATGGTTCCAGGAAAAAAGGGTCCCCCTGTTCACCCGAACAGGTCGTCCCCGATCCCTGGGCGCTGCTTCAGCTCCTCGAACAGGGTCTGCCCTTCGGGCGCAAGCCGGATTACCGCGATCTCGTCCGGGTACTTCTTTCCCGCATCGCGATCAAGGCCGATCATCCCTGTCCGTTCGAGGTAGAGGAGGTTGTCATGGAGGAAGTCGAGGGGAAGGCCGATCCGGGCCGAGAGTGCCGGGGGGGTCACCAATCCCCCGAATTCTTCGGCAAGGAGCCAGACTATCCATTCTTCATTGTTCCTGATAAACCCGGGTTTCTGCTCCATGGCTTCCCTTCTGATCAGAGTTGTGATCCGGAAGCTAAAAAAACATGGCGGCGGGCGCCGATCCTTTTCTCCTGTTCTTCCCCTCATTCCTCCGTCCGTGTTTCCGCCCTCCTCCCTGAATTCCCTGGTGTCCTCCCCCGGTTCCTTCCATGTTCCCGGATACTGCATGGGTGGGCTTTCCCTCCTGGCTCCCCGCCCCCGGCCGCTCGCCGGACTGTTCCATACCTTGATACCGGAGGGTGACCCACCTCTTTTCCATGGGCAGGTATCCGTTCCTCATCTCGGTGCCGCACGGGGGGACCGCGATTCCGGAAGCGGTAGCCTCACTGGTTGCCCTCAGCCCCGGTGAGATTCGGTACTACAGCGACCCCGCAACCCGGCTGGTCTACTCCTTCGGGGGCCGTGTTGCCTGCTACCGGGATACCGATATCTCGCGGATGATCGTGGATCTCAACCGGCCTCCCTACCATCTCCCCCCAAAACATCCGGACGGGGTAGTGAAGGTGAAGACCGTGCATGGATCCCCGGTGTACCAGGGCGGTATCATCCCCGAGATCACCACAATCCACCAGCTGCTCATGGCCCACTACTTCCCCTACCATGCCGATCTCGACCGGATTCTCGAACCCGGCCGGATCGCCCTGGCCCTTGACTGCCACAGCATGCTCCCGGAAGGCCCGCCGACCCACCGCGATGCCGGCCTGCCCCGGCCCTTCGTCTGCCTCGGGAACAACGGTGATGCGGAGGGGAAGCAGCGCCCGGGCACGCTCTCCACCTGTCCGGCAGCGTGGATAACGGCCCTTGCCGCGGCCTTCCGGGAGGAGTTCGGAGCGGGGGCTGAGGTGACGATTAACAAGCCGTTCTCAGGGGGGTTCATCACCAACGCCCACTACTGGCACCGGGGTATCCCCTGGATCCAGGTTGAGGTGTCCCGGGCACTCTACGAAACCGGCTCCGCCGACCCTGCAACCGCCTCACCGGATGCGAACCGGGCACGGGAGACCGGAATACTGGTCTGGAATGCCCTCTCCCGGTTCTGGGACGGACTCGGCTGAGGGGCTCCTGCCACACCGCATGAAAGCGACCCCTCTCCCGGTCTGGAACTCCCTCTTCAGACCCTGGAACGGAACAGAACGAGGTTGCCCGCAGAACGGACTTGGCATCCTGGTCGGAAACGCCCTCTCCAGGTCCGGGGCAGGCGGAGCCGGGGCATTCACTCCACGAGCGCCGGGAGGAATATCCCCCGGTCGCGGTTCCCGCAGTAGCTCCGGTAGTTCCGCTCCACGAGCGCAGGTGACGCATTTGCGTAACAGTACCGGCACCCGTGCATGCAGGTGCTGTAGTGGCCGATATCCCTGCTCACCACGCAGCCGCACCACCGCCGCTGGCCGGGATCTTTCAGCTCCCGCTTTCTCTTCTCCCGATCCTCCTCCGGCCGGAGGAAGTCCATCAGCACCCGGTCGTGCGGAAATTCCCGGATCAGGGTGTCGTACGGGATACAGGCCCCCCTCCCGATCCCCCAGGGGGAGAGATCGGACTCCTCCCCGCACACCTGGATCTCAAGACCCCATTCTTCATTCAATTCAGACAGCCCGCGGGCAATCCTCATGATTTCCTCGCGGGACGGCTCCCGGACCCCGGAGAACCCTGCGGCGGCAAGATTCCGCCGCACCCGTTCATACCGGCCGATATCGATGAAGCTGATTACCATCCTCCGCGTCTGCCGGTGGAGACGGTCCCCGATGCCCTGGATCCTCTCCAGCAGACGGTCGACGGTGAGGGTGTCGGAGAGGAGGATGGGATCGAACCGCCAGGTCAGTCTCCCCGCTCCGATGCGTGACGAGAGCTCCGAAAAGGTCCGGATCCGCTCGTCAAACGGAGGGATCCCGGGCTCAAGACCCTCCTCCGCGTAGTTGTTCAGGGTGAAGAGGACGAGGATATCGTACCCAGCTTTCCCGAGCTCATCGAGCGCCGGGAGGAACGGCCGGGGATTCTTCGACCAGAAGACCATCACCCGTGCCCGGGAAAACGAGACGTACTGGAGCCTTCCGGAGAACGGGTTTGCCCATGCCGCATACCCCCTCCGGAGCCGGTCCATGAACCAGTCCCCGTAGAAGGCAGGGATATCGGTGGAGCGGCTGGCGGAGATGATGACCGGGGCGACGGCTAAAAGACCGGTGTCGTACCCGGGATCGCCGGGGTCCAGGACTAACCCGTCTTCCTGCCTTACGCGGACCCGCTCCCATCCGTTCCACCTGGCCATGCTCCCTCCTGATTCTCCCCGGGGATTTTGATACATACCGGTTAGTTTAATCAAAAATAAGACCTAACATGAAGCATACCACCAGGTATGCGGGTGAGCGTGAGGTTTCTCTGATGGGTATCCGGTTCTTTCGAGGGGAGAAGATACGGTATGAGCACGAATACCGCCAGATCAGGGAGATTGTCCGCATCATCTCCCGGGAATTCCAGAAAGAACCGGTCTACGTGCTGACCAATGTCCTGGTGGCAAACGGCCAGCTGGACTGCGTCCTTCTCACCCGGAGCGGCCCGCTCATCCTCGAGCTCAAGGCCTTCTCGGGCGAGATCCATGGCATCGAGAACGGCGGGTGGGAAGTCATCACCGGTGACGGGCCCATCCAGCTACCGAACCTCTTTCTCCAGGCAAAAAACCAGCGCCAGGACTTCATTGACCGTCTCATCCCCATCTACCGGGAACATATCTCCCACATCAGGGATAACAACCTGCGGAAGATGAGTTCCTGGCTCTACTTCTGCACGGGGAGCTCCTACCCGGAAGGCCAGATCGATTTCCGGCGCGTGAAGTGGTTCCGGATCGTCACCGCGGACACCCTCCTTGGGAAGATGCGGTTCCTGGATTCCGGGTATACCCTCCGGCTGCAGGACATGGACGCCATCGTAGAGGGGCTCCACCTCGAGGAGTACCAGTTCGAGAGCGGCCGGCCGGTTTCCTCCCGCCCGGTGAGCGCACCGAAGGGCTTCCGGCTGAGCCGGGGTGCGGTTGCTGCCCTTGCCATCATCCTGCTGCTCATCGGCGTCCTGGCCCTGATGTACCTGGTACCGGGCGCCAGGGTGGCGGTCATGAGCACCTTCTCCGGGGTTGGGGCCCTCCTCTCCGGGCTGGTGCAGGAAAGCGGACGGGACCTGATCAAATCCAACAGCGGGCCGGCCGATGCCCAGGACGCCATGGTCTACCTGAACCGGGTCCGGATCGCCCAGGGACTGGCGCCGGTCCCCTATGACGAGCGTGCGTTCGGCCTTGCCCTCTCCCGATCCGCAGACATGGCCGCGTTCCGCTACCTTGACTATACCAATCCCGAGACCGGGTCGTCGGCACGGACTATAAAGGAGCAGTTCGGCATCCCGGCGAACCGCACGGTTGTTGAGACTGCCTACGGCCAGTGGAACGGCTATACCTACGGCATCGAGCAGCATGCCGTTGATGCCTGGGTGTCCGACGAGGGCAACCGGAACCGTCTCCTCGCTCCCTATTCCGGAGGTTCGATCGCCTGCACGCAGGGCTACTGCTCCTTTATCGGGATCCTGGACCTTCCGGAGACGGATATCGCTCCGGCAGCCGTGGAAGAGAATGCCACGGTTCAGGAGAATGCAACGGTTCAGGAGAATGCAACGGTTCAGGAATCCTGATCGTCAAGGATCTGCCCGTTGAGCGCGGTCTTCACCTGTATCCGCTCCAGCGCCGCTTCGACCAGCTCGTTCATCCCGAGCCGCTCCTCTGCCTCGCGGATCTCATCCGCACCGGCAGCGGTGGCCGGCATCCGCGGTACGGCATGGCAGCCGAGATCGGCTGGTTCCGGGTGAAAAGTCCCGATCTTCCGGGCGATTGCTACCGTCTCATTCTTGTCAAACGCGATCAGCGGACGGACCAGCGGGACGGTCGCCGCATCGGAGATGGTGGTGATGTTGGCGAGGGTCTGGGAGGCCACCTGGCCGAGGCTGTCTCCGGTAACCAGGACCGCGAAGTGGCGGTCGCGGACGAGAAGGCTCCCGAGCCTGAGCATGAACCGCTTGCAGAGCACGCACCGGAACCGCGCCGGCGGCCTGCTGACCAGGGCCTCGTAGAATGGTTCGGCATCGGCCACCAGGAGCTCCATAGGAAAGCCCCGGCACCACGTGGAGAGCGTGGCATGGTGGGCCAGTGCCCGGGTGAGCACATCTCCTCCTGCAAACCTGCCGCCGTCGATGTGGAGGGAGGCCATCTCGCAGCCCCGCTTCATCATCAGCCAGGTGGCGACCGGGGAGTCGATGCCTGCCGAGAGGAGGGAGAGGGCCCGCCCCTGGGTTCCCCAGGGGAGCCCTCCCGGGGCCGGGATCGGGCAGTCATACACGAGGGATCCGTACTCCCGCATCTCGACAAAGATCTCGTACTCCGGGCGGGTGAGATCGACGGTTGCCTTCGGAAAGGCATCGAGGATGGCCGCACCTACCTGCGCCCCGATCTCCTGGCTGGTGATCCCCTCCACCCCCTGCCGCCGTGCCCGGACAGCAAACCTGCCGCCGTCCGAGAGGCGGGGGGCGGCCTGCTCCACGGCCACCCGGGAGACGTCCTGAATGGTGCTCTCTGTCAGGGTGCAGACCGCTACATCGACGATTCCGAAGATCCTGCTGACGATATCGGCGATTTTACCGGGTTCATCCCCGTGGATGAGGATCCTGCCCCGGTGGAGCTCAAACCGGTGAGAGAGCCCTTCCGATTCGAGGGCTTTCCCGATATTCCGCTGGAGGTGCTGGATAAACTGCCTTTTCACCGGCTCGCTCTTCAGGAAGAGCTCCCCGTACCTGACCATGACCACGTCCGTGCTCCCACTCCACCCCATGTACAGCAATGGCATGGCATTCTTCTAAAAACCAGTGCAGGTTGGATACATCATCCTGTACGGAGGATTTCGTGATGTTTTCAGAAGCAGACAGAACCTGTCACCTCCCATCGGCTCTCTCAGCATCCGTCTCCTCCCTGATATGCCGTGCTGCACTGCAGGGTGTTCCACCACGAGTTCAATTCACCATTGGACGCTGCTGCGATATCGCGGTCCTGCCCGGGCAGGACCCTCTCATCCGGTCTTCCCCGTTCCCTTCCTCGTATACGGGAGCGAGAACCGGTAACTGACGATAAATCCGACCACCAGTGAAATCGCCATTGCCGGGATGAGCTCTTGTTGAAAAACAATCGCGATAATCAGGGCAATTGCAATAGGGCTCCGGAGCAGCGAGACACTGACCCCGGCAATAACGCAAACCAGGCATACTGCAAGCGGGATGAAGGGAAAAAGCCGGAACACCAGGATGCCGAGTGTTCCCCCGATAAAGAAGGACGGGAAAATGTATCCCCCGGCAAAGCCGGTGGAGAAACAAAAGGCCATCAGCAGGATTTTTACCACAGCGAGGAGAATGAGGAGGAGGAGGCTGACCTCAAGATAATGGTCGATGAGGATTTGGAGCTGGTCGCTGCCCATGAACAGGGTCAGGGGAAGGAAAATCCCGGCAATACCGAGGCCGAGCCCCCCGATCAGGCCCAGGATGATCGGCCGGTGCTCCAGAGGCTCAAAGATTCCCCGCACCTTCTGGTAGATCAGAATGAACAGGATGCCGGATGCCCCGCCGAATATCCCGAGAACGACCGCATAGAGCAGATCGATATCCCGGAATCCCTCATACGGCGGGAGGGTGTAGAAACCCGCAATGAATGCACCCGAGAGCAGGAAATATGCGGCAAATCCTGTTGTAGCTGCCACAATGGAGGGGAGCACTGCTTTCCAGGACATGATACCCTTCTCAAGGGTGGTCTCGATGAAGATGAGCGCCCCGGCAAACGGTGAGGTCAGGAATGCACCGAAGAACCCGCTGATGCCGGCCAGGGAAGAGAGGGTAACCACCGGTGGTGGCATCCGGGCTTTCTCGGCAATTGCGGTCCCCGCTGCACCGGTGGAGACCGTCAGCGGGGCTTCCGGACCAAGCGGGGCGCCGCAGACCAGCGAGACCAGTCCCCGCAGGAAGAGCTCGATTCCCCTCTTCAGGCCGAACCGTCCTGTTCTGTCAAACTCGATGAGGTCTTCGGCCATGATGGTGATCTCACTGTGAAAATAGTGCCGTATTGCTCCCACACCAAGCCCCCCAACGATACAGATGACAAGGATCCAGGGAGAGAAGACCGGTGACAGAGAATTGACGGGAATTTCACCCCAGAGCAGGAGGGTGAAATAATCCTGCAGGATGAAGAAGACCACCATGATGAGGGCGCCAAGGACCCCGATCACGGAAACAAAGAGGAGAAGGAGGTAGAACTCCCGGCTGTTCAGGGAATTATCCGGTAGTTGTACCGGGGGACCGGCCGGAGGCTCCTGCATTGATCTCTCCTATCAGAATGAAAAGCAGGTGACTATTAAAAATCACCGCTTTTATCCCCTCTGAACCACGGAATCCGTGTCAGGCTCTGGATCTCTCTTCACCTCGGACAAAATACCAGGGGATGCGGGATGAAAGGGTTCATCCCGGCTGTCCACCCGTTCCCTGCTGGTTTACCCCCACCTGTGCCAAAAGGCCATCAAGTTTCTGCAACCTCGCCGTGATCTCTGCATCGATGTTCTCACGCTCTTCGATATACTGCTTAAGTTCCGCAAGGCAGGAGGCAGCAGGGTTTTCCGGGACCGAAGGGAGTGTGGCTGCCTCTTCTTCGATATCTTTCGGAGTCAGGAGCTTATTGCCGATATACCCGGCAAAGGTGGCAAACACACCGACGCCGGCGGTCATGACCATCATCCCGATCAACCTTCCTGCATCGGTTACCGGGTAGCGGTCACCATAGCCGACTGTGGTGATGGTGACATAGACCCACCACATGGCATCACTGGACGACCTGATATTTGCGTCAGGGGAGGATCCCTCTGCCAGCAGGACAAGAAACGACCCTGTTTGTATGATCATGATCACGGCGAATACCAGGATATACAGCGCCGATTCTGCCCGGTTCCGGAAAAGAAAGTCGAGAAGATTCCGCGCTCCGTATTTATGGACGAGGCGGTAGGCCTTGACGATCCGGAATACGCGGAGAAACCGCAGGATGGGGGCACAGGCCAGCAGGTCAGCCCATCCGTAATCGTGGAAAAAGTAGAATGATCGCGATTCCGCACCAGAGAAGCGGAGCCCGAAGTCGAACAGGAAGAGGAGAGTCAGGAACGCATTCACCGTGCTCACGACATGTACGGCATCCGGTTTTACGCCGGGAATAACGACCAGGAACATGTTGAAGACGGACAGGATCGAGATAAGAGCAATGAATATTTCATATCCGAGATCCAGCTGTGTTGATTCTTGTTCAGTAGCCATATGAATCCTTAAAGGCAGAGATTATGCCCCGATAGAAAAATCCTTTTGTATCCGCTTATCACGCAGTATATAAAATTAACGATTCTGCGGGCTCCGTTCGGGATGAAAACCAAAAATCTTTAAGATTTAAGAATCCATGAGGTAATGATGGCGAAAAAGAAAGGAAAAGCGGGCAAAGAGGAAGAACCGCTCAAATTATTCTATATCTTCTATAACCAGGAGCGCTGGGACAACTGGATCAGCACGCTCCGGGAGTGCTCGTTTGAGGTCGCCCCCGACTCCGAGGATATGCCGGACGGATACACCACGCTCTACAACTTTTCCATGGACATCACCATCGAGGTTCTGAAGATCATCAGGCTCTACCAGAACGGGAGATATACCCCGGAAGAGGCCCTCGAGAAGCTCAATGCCGTCGAGTGTATCGTGATGGGCGAGGCCCCTGCCAATGATCTCGAAGAGTACATCGAGTCCCTCCAGCTCTCCATGCTGGTCCTCTTTGCGGGCTGCAAGCGCTTCATCGAGGGCGGATACTCCACCGATATGAAGAGCCTGATCAAGGAAGGGAAGAAGACCGCCGAGACAGATCTTGAAGCGGCCATGGGCATTGCTGCCGAAATCGGGGCAAACGTCATTGGCGGGGCGTCCTGCTGTGGCAAGTACCTCAAGGAGGATCTCGAGCATCCCGGCCTCTTCGACGAGTGGCTCATCGAGATCGAGAGCATGAGCGAGGCTATGACCTCGCTCAAGAACTTCGACGAGGAGGCGGGAGAAGGGTCGTGATCGCGGGGAGGGCACGCTTCCGGCACGCCCGGAAGATCGAGCGGGCTGTCGGGTACCGGATCCCCGACCTCGCCTTTCACGGTGCCACCCTCGATGCTATCTCCTCCCGTCTGAATATCGATCGCCTGGACACTATCCTCCGGGAACAGATCCTCGCTTTTTTCAATTCCTTTCTCCGCTGTTCCTGCCGGGATGCCCCGCAGTGCGGCTGCCCGGAGAAGAAGTTTGCCCGCGAGATCATCGAGCTCCGTGAGAACGGGCTCAATCACCGCCAGATCTCCGAATTCCTGCAGGACGAATACGGTATCGATATCTATCCGGCAGACGTGCTCAGCTTTCTGGAAGAGTCGGTCCACGTGCTCGAGGCCATCAGGGACATCGCCGCACAGAAGGGGAAGACCGTCCTCGAAGAGGCGGCGGTCGGGCACATCGACCGGATTGAGCGGTAGAATCACTTATCTGGTTTGACTCATTCATTCTGTACCGGACCATGAAGAGGACCCTCTCCGTACTCTGGCGGCATACCGTCGACCAGGAGGCCCCCTGCATCACCTGTTCCGATACCGGGAGGTCCTTTTCCGACCTGCTGGAGCTGCTCATCCCGGCCTTTGACGAGGAGGGGATGGATCTTGACTTCAGGGACGAACTCATTCCGGGTGATACCGGCATGCCTGAAAACACCGTACTCCTCAACGGCATCCCGATAGGCCCCCTCCTCACCTATGCCGCCCAGGGGGAGGAGTACTGCCATGCCTCCCGGTGCCGTCCCCCCGGGCATATCCACCGGCGGTTCCCGGATGCATCCGGCGTGATGTGTGACGAGGCCCCCGAGATCCTGTTCCGGAAGGCC
The DNA here is from genome assembly GCA_002499905.1 of Methanolinea sp. UBA277. Classification (GTDB taxonomy): domain Archaea; phylum Halobacteriota; class Methanomicrobia; order Methanomicrobiales; family Methanospirillaceae; genus UBA9949. Next base: position 12,607 of record DANP01000028.1, on the reverse strand, counting down.
ATCCTCCTTGCCCTGGACGATGAGGTCCGGGCAGGATTTTCAGAGTGCCTCTAACCTTTTTTCGGGAGCCGGGTTTCATGGAAAGCCGGAATATCGGATCTTCGGTGACTTTCTTCGCAATAATTGAATCCGGTGACCCTTCCAAGTAATTCTGTGATTCATCGGGGTGGCTTCTATACCGGAAACAGTCCCGGACCCCCGGATCACCGGGAACCGTTAATTACCCCCGGCATCCAACAACGGCATACAGGTGCAGCGGTATGTCTTTCAGCCTCTCACTCCTCGAAATCTTCTTCCTGATCCAGATCGTCCTGGTCTTTGCCATCATCTTTGACCAGAGGCGCAACCCCACTTCGACCGTCGGGTGGATCCTGGTCCTCCTCCTCCTGCCGGGGCTCGGACTATTTCTTTATCTATTCCTCGGCCAGGACTGGACGAAACGGCGCATCTTCTCCATGAAAGCGGAAGATGACCAGCGTCTCCGGGATATTGTTGTTTCGCAGCGCTCGGAGCTGGAGCGCGTCGCAAGAGATACAACCTACGAGCGGTTCTTAAGCATCGTCCGGATGTTCCTCGAGAGCAACCGGGCGTTCATGACCGCCGACAACACCCTCACCATTTTCACCGACGGCACGGCCAAGTTCGCATCCCTCTTTGATGCCATCCGGGCAGCCCGGCACCACATTCACCTTGAATACTATATCATCCGGGATGACGCGCTCTCCCAGGAGCTCATCCAGCTCCTCACGGAGAAGGCGCGGGAGGGGGTCGAGGTCCGGCTCCTCGCCGATGCCCTGGGTATGAAGGTGAAAAAGAAGAAACTGAAGGAGTTTGAACAGGCCGGCGGGAAACATGCCGTATTCTTCCCGCGGATCTTCACCCTGAATTACCGGAATCACCGGAAGCTGGCGGTGATTGACGGAAAGACCGGCTATATCGGCGGCTACAACATCGGGGTGGAGTACCTGGGGAAGGGACCGCTCGGCTACTGGCGGGATGCAGCAATAAAAATTGAGGGAACCGGTGCGACGGGGCTGCAAGTTCGGTTCTTCATGGACTGGAACTATGCCTCCGGAGAGAAGCTCGCGTATGACCCGGTCTACTTCCCGGAGACTCCCGGTGCGGGAAGCTGCCCGCTCCAGACTGTCGCGAGCGGCCCCGACGCACGCTGGAGCCAGATCAAGGAAGGGTACGTGAAGCTGATCCTGACCGCACAAGAATCGCTCTATATCCAGACCCCCTACTTTATCCCGGACGAAAGTATCTCCGATGCTCTCAGGATTGCAGCCCTCTCCGGGGTAGATGTGCGCATCATGATCCCCTGCAAGCCCGATCACCCGTTCGTGTTCTGGTCGACACTCTCCTTCATCGGGGATCTCCTTGATTCGGGGGTTAAAGCCTACACCTATGACAACGGGTTCATCCATGCCAAGACCATCGTAGTGGACGGGATTGCCGCCGCGGTGGGGAGTGCCAATTTCGATATCAGGAGTTTTCGGCTGAACTTTGAGGCCAGCTCGTTCTTCTATGATCCGGAATACGGCGGGCAGCTGAAACAGGCGTTTCTGGACGACCTCCCGAAGTGCACCGAGATCACGGTTGAGAGCTACCGGAACCGGTCCCGGTGGATCAAGGCCAAGGAATCGGTCTCCCGACTCTTCTCGCCTCTGGGGTGACCCCCGGTTCTCTCTTTTCATGATGCCCGGGATTCTCTCTGCTCTCCAGGGTCCCGGCCCGTGACGAGACCTTGCAACCTTTTGTTTACGGCATTCCTCATCTTCTTCAGCAACGGGAAACCTGATTTCCCGGTGACAGGAATCCGTGCACCGGAAGGAACCACATTGTTACTCTCCTAGTCTCACTATATCATCCGGATACGGGTATCACGAGAGCATATATGCAGGCATCTCTCCCTTCGATAATAGGACTCCCGTTTTCAGGTGGTCGAAAAAGAGGATTTTTTCAGGGTGAAATCAGGCCTTGCAGTACTCGTTTTTAACGCTTCGGAGCGCAAATCCGGCGATGATGGAGAGGATGCCGTAGATGATGAAATAGATCCCGATCAGGAAGCCAAACAGGACGACGGCCCCCATCAGCGGGTAGACCATGAGCAGGATGGCAAAGATGAGGGAGAGCAGGCCCATGATGAAGAGCAGCCAGCGGTGGGGGAAGGTCTTCTCGGAGAGGGCGATGATTATGTTCACGAGACCGATCACGAACAGTACCACGGCGATGATGATGGTCAGGATCGCCCCGAAGAACTGGGGGGCGAGGATGGCTCCGACCCCGACAATGAACCCGAGGATCGCCCCGAGCAGAAGTATCGTCGGACGGCCGGTTGTTCCGGGGCTCATCAGTGCAATGATCAGGGCCAGGAAGGCCAGCACAATCATCATGACCCCGAAGAGCATGACCAGGACCGCTGCGGTAATGCCAGGATAGATGAAGATCACGATACCGAAGATGAGGGAGAGCAGCCCGAGCAGGACAAAGGTTCCCCACTTCACATCGCATACCGATTCTTTGTACATCATAACTTCAGTCATACGATGACCTCACTTAGTCGTCCGATTTTTGCTATTTATAGTTTTCCTGAACATTTATCCCGGATTCACCATCTTTTTTAATTTTCCCGCCAATTGGCACAGGCAGGAAGAGTTCATGCCTGAGCTCCCCGAAGTCGAGACCATCCGCCGGTACCTTGACCGGACGGTGCTCAACCGCACCATTGCCGCGATCTCAGGTACCGTACCGACTATTGACCCGGAGCATCTTCCCCTGCTCTCCGGCAAGGTGATCACCGGGATAGCTCGCCACGGAAAATTCCTCTTCGCCGATCTCGATTCCGGGTCTTCACTGGTGCTCCACTTCGGGATGACCGGAGACCTCCTCCTGGTGTCGGAGGAAGATCCCGATCCCCCGTATACCCGGTCGGTGGTCTCCTTTGAGAACGGCTCCCGGCTGGCATTTACCGATCCCCGGAGGTTCGGGCGGCTCGGCTGGGTCCCCGGCCGGGAAGCATTCGTCGCTGCGAGAAGACTCGGCCCGGATGCCCTGACCATTGCCCGGGAGGCATTCGTCGCCATTGCAACAGGGTCACACCAGCGGGTGAAGATGTTCCTGCTGGACCAGCACCGGATCGCCGGGATCGGCAACATCTACGCCGATGAGATCCTTTTCCAGGCCGGGATCCATCCGTTGCGAACCCTGCGGGAGCTTGACCCGGTCCGGCTGTTCCTCCTCCCTGCTGCAATTGTGCACATCCTCCGGACAGCCGTTGAGCTCTCCGCTGATTTTGACCAGTACCCGGACACCTGGCTGATCCCCCACCGATCCCGGGGAGAGCGATGTCCCTGCTGCGGAGAGACCGTTGACCGGGTGATGGTTGCCGGACGGTACGCCTACTTCTGCCCTTCCTGCCAGAAATGAACCCGTTTCCGGGTAAACCATCACCTTTATCCCTGCAACCTCCAACAACGGAATCATGCGTACCGTGATCATCTACCACAGCGATTCCGGCCATACAAAGGCGGTTGCCGAATATCTTGCCCGGCAGACCGGGGCCGACCTGATCCGGGTGACCTCCACGTTTCCGTATACCTCTCTATCGCGTGCCGTGACCGGGGTCCGGAGAGCTCTCTCTGGTACACCGGACCCGATCGAGCACCGGGAGATCGATGTGGCGGGATACGACTGCGTTGTGGTCGGCTCGCCGGTCTGGGCCGGGCACCCCACCCCTGTCATCAACGGTGCCATCGACCGGCTCCGGAACTGCCAGGGAAAAGCAGCGGTGGCCTTTGTGACCTGCTGCCTGGTCTCCGGCGGGGCGACAGGAATCCTCTCTGAGCGGCTGAAGGCCCGCGGCCTGCAGGTGAAGGGATCGATGGCGGTCCACGGGAGTGAGATCACGGACTTCACCTGTCTCAACCGGCTGGTGACCATCATCAACCGTCCGTGGTATGGCGATATCAAGGTCTATTAACAACCTTCTGGCACCAGGTTTTAATCAGGCCGGTGACGATGTGCCCGTGCCGGGAGAGCGGCGTATACTACCGAGAGTGGGTGGAGGAAGACAGAGAGATTGCCCTGTCACTGGTTCCGGGGGGGCAGCTGCCCCTCGAGGCAGAGCCGGAGTGCCTCGTGGGCTCCCCCGTACCCATGCTCCACCGCCCGCCCGAAGAGCCGGGTAAGCACGACCACGCACCCACGGATGTAGTGGGTGAGATCACCATCCATGGTGATCATGTCGAGCACGTTGTCCATCCGGTCGCAGATCTTGATCAGCGTCGCACCCGGGGGGGCCTGCAGGATCCGGTCCAGTGAATCGAGGAGCTGTTCATCATCAGACAGGGACAGGTCCCGGGAAAGCGCCGTGATCATCTGGTAGATGAGGATGGCATCGTCACCGGGCAGCTTGAGCGAAGAGAGGCCATAGGCCACCGTGGTCTCGCCGTTCCGCACCTCTTCGATCACATCATGGAGCCAGGCGGCGATCACCTCCCGGTATCCTCCGCCGAAGGCCTGTACCAATCCGGCTACCCGGGCGGGATGGGTGAGGTAAGGGGTCTTCCCGTCTTTGCGGTACTGCCCGTCATGGGCCTGGGCGGCGATAGCCGCAGCCCGGTGGACGGCGTGGATCTGCCAGGGCTCCATCATCACGACTACCTGGGATGCACCCTACATAAAGGTTGCGCCGGTCCTCCCGGCCATGCCCGGGTAATCCGGTATCCCTGGTCACGCCTTTTGGAGAGCACGGACATGGGCCAGCAGGGATCGGGTCACCATCGGGTTTGCCAGCTCTGCCGGCAGTCCGATCTCCTTTACTACCATGCAGGTAAGCTCTGCCGGGTCGATTCCGGGACGATCGGCCAGCACCCCCTTCACCACTTCGTGAACCTCCTGTATGCGTGCATACCCGTCGTCCATCGCCCAGTAGACCTCCTCACCCTCCTTCGGCTCATCCCAGGAAGAGAATAGCGACGTGATCCCGTCAATGGCCATCAGTCTCTCGATCGAGTTCAGGGATGCAACCGGGTCATCGTAGATGGGGAGATCCCCCGGCACCGGAATGGCATCGCCAGAGAACAGGGCCATGTCAGGCAGCAGGAGCAGCGATATGGACCCCGGGGAGTGTCCCGGTGTATGGATGACCTCAAGGATGAGCCCTTCTCCCATCTCAATGGTGTCCCCATCCTCAAGTATCCGGTCAACCGTCACCGGTCCACCGACCAGCTGGTAAAATCCGGGAACCGGCCGCTCCCGGTCCTGGCGGTCGGTATCTTCAATCCAGGCCCGGTCAGCCCCATGGGCAGCAATAGTGCAACCGGTCGCTTCCCGGACGGCTTTCGCTGCACCGATGTGATCAGGGTGGGCGTGGGTGAGGATGAGCGAGGAAATCTCCTCCGGTCTCCGGCCGGATCGCTGCAGGTGACTGAAGATGATCTCCTCCGAGCCGACCACTCCCGCATCGATGAGCGTAAGAGACCCGGGAGTGGAGATGATGTATGCAGAGACGAACCGGGGAAGAGGACCGGAGGGAGCGGGGATGGAAAACGGGATTCTCAGCGGTTCAATTTTCATGACAGGGAAGTGTGTCATCCTCGAGTTCCTGGTTGCCCGGTTCGATTCAGGAGATCCCGGGCCTGATTGTGCACAACAGAACTGAGGGATGCCGGGTATCATCAAGATATTCCTCTCAAACCATCCGGAATGCGGACCGGGGATTCCCGGGACCGGTCATTCATGAAGGTTTGATCATTCCTCCGGGAGGTCCTGCACTGCACAATCCTTCAGGTTCTTCCGGAAGTTGTGCACCATGAGGAGGAACATACCGATGCTGATGATGAGGATCGCCCACAGGAACATCTCCTGGCTCCCCCTGAACACGGGCAGGGAGGCGACCAGGTAGCCGAAGAGCACGAACCCGCCAACCCAGAATATGCCCCCGGCGGCATTGTAGGTGAAAAACTCAGGGTAGTCCATCCTGATGATGCCGGCGACGAAGGGTGCAAATGACCGGATCCCGGGGATGAACCGGGCCATGATGATGGTATTCTTCCCGTACTTCCGGAAGTACTGCCTGGTCATCGCGACATGCCGCTTGTCGACCAGGCACCGTTTGCTGTTCAGCAGCCGGCTCCCGATGGAGGTGCCGATCCGGTAGTTCACCGAGTCGCCGAGAATTGCCGCGGCGGCAAGGACGGCGATGATAATGCTCACATTGATCCCCCCGCCAGCCGCGAGGAATCCCATGAGGAAGAGGAGTGAGTCTCCCGGCAGGAAGGGGGTGAACACCAGTCCGGTCTCGCAGAAGATGATCGCAAAGAGGATGGCATAGATCCAGATCCCGTAGGTCTCCATGAGTTGCGGGATGGCCCCCTGCACATCGCCGAGGAGGTTTGACAACGACACGATGTCCGGGGGAATCATGATCATTTCATATTGCAGAGTCCCTGGATATGAGACTGCTGTATACGGAACGGGAAATACCGGATATTATCCTTTCTTTCCCGGAGACCCGGATGGATCGCGGACGAAAATGTCCCGGACGCAGTCGCGGAAAAAAGAGAGGGATTTACGTTGGATTGATGGACTGGAAGGGCACGATCTCGTCGTGCACTTTGATCTTTCCCACCTGCGGTGCCGTCACCGAGATCTCTACCCGGTTTTTCGTCGTGCTACAGGGAATTGCGACGTTCTCTCCCATGGTGAGTGGCTGGCGCATGTGCTCGATGTGCCGGGTACCGTCCGGCTCGGTGAGGATGATCTCGACTTCAGAAATGAAGTTCATCCCGTTTCCTCCCATGAGCCCCACGTAGGTGAGCGGGTTTGTCGTCCGGCCATTCGGTGTCACCTGGAAGGTCACGCTGTACTGGGACGGAAGGGTCTGGGTTGGTCCCGGAGTTCCCATACCCGGGGGAGGGGCGGTAGGGAGCGGGGTGAAAACCTGCTCAGTGGTCGGTACGGGTGTGGGAATGGGTGTGGCCGGTTGGGTGGGAGCAGGCTGGGTGCAACCGGCGGAGAGGAGGAGAAAGGTGAGGAGGAGAAGGATAGCAGGAAGGGCGGTATGCTTCATAGGTGAACGTGGTGATTATCCCGGATATAATCGTTGGTATGTAGTTACCTGCTTTCTGGTGAAACGCCGGATACTCCATCCCTGCAGTGCAGCACCATCAGGTACAGGAGAACCAGGATGATCAGCCAGAACGTGCCGATAAGGTAGCTCCCGATCACATCACTCGCCCAGTGAGCGCCGAGATAGATGCGGGACGGGGCGATGAGCACGATCAGGGCGCCGCAGACGGCCATGCTGAGAACCCGCCACCACCCGGAGAGGTGCATCCAGGCAAGGAAGGCCAGGAAGCCGAAGAAGACGACAAAGAAAAGGACATGTCCGCTGGGGTAGCTGAACTGGTTGAAAGATACGAAGAAGTCGGCCGGGTTCAGGGAAAACGAGGGTGGTCGCGGTCGGCCGACCAGCACCTTGAGCACCGCGGCGAGCAGGACGCTGCTCAGGGTGGCGACCACGAAGAACGCTTCCAGGTACATCTTCCGGATGACACAGAGTGCCGTGGCCGCTCCCACGAGTATCACCGGGATCCAGCCGTCCCCGAGGAAACTCACCGCAGCCATGACCGATGCGAACACCGGGTGGTCCTCCTCCTGCAGCTCGTGGGTGACCTTCAGGTCGAAGGGAAAGACGGCAAAGACGTGGGCGGCCAGGGAAAGGGCGATGCCACTGGCAAGAAGCAGAAACAGAACGGTTTCCAGTTTTCGCACCATGGCAGGCTCCAGATTAGACTTTCCTTTGCTTGATCATCAAGATGCTCATAGAGCGTATTCACCGCTTCCTGATACGTATCTTTGTTTCATGGTTTTATTTTAAAAGAGACAAGAGATGTGTAGTCTGGTGAAACACCACAATGACAGACAATATCTCGCAACAATTTGCAGGCGAACTCCGAAGCTTCTTCGTGTTATCGCTCCTGAACGTCGTGTTCGCGGCACTGGTAATGGCATTTGGCATACAGTTCATCGTCATTTCGGTGCTGGCCCTGGTGGAAGGGGAAACCACTATAGTGTTCCCTGCAATCCAGATCCTGTTAGGTGGGGCCGCCGTGGTGGTGGGGCTGCGATGGATCCTCGCAAGCGTGCAAATCTTTTCAGGTATTAAACAACTCCGCGATGAGTACAGCGGCCTGGAGGTCCCCGTATCTGATGAAACTATCACAGGCCTGATTATCAGGATGATCAGTTATTACCGGGAAAACAGGGAGACCATCCAGACCATGATCATTGCAGGTATATTTTGCGGTTTCTACATCCTGATACTTGGAATTATACACAGCCTGGAATTCTTATCCTTCAGTTTTTCATCCGGAACATTTACCATCGACATTCATCGCGTTATACCTTCAACCCTCCCGGCTTATTTCATCGCAGTGGTGAGCCTGTTCAGCGCGGCTTTCTTCAAAAAATTTTCAAAAGTCTGGGATTTACGGCAACAGGAAATTGACCGGGCGGAAGAAAATCTGCAGCAGGCACTGGAGAAGGGGTGACAATGGCGGGCAGGAGGACATCGTACGAAATTTACTGGGAGATCCTGGTTTTCTGCAAAACCCCCCGGTCATTCACCAGTATCATCAACCGGTGCGACCTGAACTCGAAGACCGGGCAGGAGTACCTGGACTTCCTCTGCAGGAAGGGATACCTCTCCAAATTAACGGAAGGGGAGCGGACCCGGTACCAGGCATCCGGGCAGGCAACCGAATACATCGCCCTCTTCACCCGGCTCTACCAGTCGCTGTTCGATACCATCCCCGGGTTCAAGCTGTAACATGACTCCAGATCCCTCCAGAATTCAAGGGTGCGTTCTTCCCATCTTCGCGCCCCCTGTGGCTGTCAGAAGGAAAAATCGTAAAACATTCCGGATGCATACATTCCCTTAATCGTCAAGGGTGAGCATCGTGCCAGCGGACCAGGTCTGTCTCCAGTGCGGAAAGTGCTGCGAGCGGTGGGGGTGGGATCAGAAAGGAATAGTTGAGGATCTCATTCCGTGGCTGGAGAAGAACCGCACGGATATCCTGCAACACGTCTCCATTCGCCTCTCCCATGGAAAACGGGTCAGCGGCACCGCCATCACCGCAGGAGATCTCTCCCGGATCGTCCGGATATACTACTGGCAGGACACCGCAGGGAGGAAGATGCGGGAGTGCCCGTTCTTCGGGAGGGATGAGGAGGGGGACGCATTGTGCGCCATCCACGACGTCAAGCCAAGGGTCTGCCGGGAATTCACCCCCTGGACGTGGCAGAACCACGAGTTCTACGGGAACTGCCCGGCATGCAGGGAGAAGGCGCCGTAAGACCGGCTTTTTTACAGTCAGACCTGAGCTGCCGGCCTCAGGGAGACGAATGAGGATCGTGTCGGCAGAAAAGCACAGGAAAAAGGGAATGATGTGGGCTCCGGTTACCACTGTTTGCGCAGGACGATTGCCAGGCCGGCAATGGTCAGACCCGTCACCGCAAGGAAGGGACTGACGGGAGCCTGCGTGGGAGGGGTCGCTGCAGGGGCCAGTGCTGCGCTGATCTGAATGTTCTGTCCACCGATGACCTGCCCGGTCGTCGAATACGGGGTGTAGCCCTGCATCCTGATCTCGACCGTATACGTCCCTGGTGTCACATTCTGGAACGAGAGCGGGGTGATCCCGAGGAACACCGTATTCACGTAAACCTCGGCCCCGCTGGGAGACGAGACGATCTCTGCGGTGGCTGTCGCCGGGGTTACCGGAGCCGGCGTGAGCTGTGCGTGTACCTGGACCTTTTTCCCGGCGTCAACAGTGACCTGTATTGAATAGTCCTGGAAGCCGGACTTCTTCACTTCAAGCGTGTAGGCACCGGGCGCAAGATCATTGATGTCCAGTGAATCATCAACAGGGGTGAACCCCTTGTAGTTGCCGTTTGCGAAGACCGATGCACCGGTTGGTGTCGAGGTAACCTGCAGATCCCCGGTATCCGGATTCACTTCCGCGGTAAGGGTCGCCGTCACTGTCGTAATCTGGCCACTGGCTACCGATACCATCTGGGACCAGGGCTCATAGCCTGCCTCAGAGAGGGAAACGAGGTGGGGGCCGGGTGCGAGATTTCCGACAATCTGATCGGTTTTTCCCTGGTAGATCCCATCAATAAAGAGCCCGACACCCTTGGGAGTCGAACTCACAGAGATTCCGCCGGGATTGAGAACCCTGTCGAGG
>DANP01000028.1:0-2196 GCA_002499905.1 Methanolinea sp. UBA277 | reverse complement strand
CCGGTCTGAAGGGTTACTTCAGCTGATGCCCCGCCGATCATCACCAGGGCCAGCACCAGGATTAGAACATGAGTGGTTTTCATTCGCTTATCACTTCACGCAGAGAATCTTTCACCAGGGATAAATAACTTTCAGGTGGATATGTGGGGGCTCCTTCCCGCCCCTGGATGACCCTCCGGGTGATGAAGAGCCACCACTCGGTGCCATGGATGCCGATCGTGGTCCAGAATGTTTCCTTTTTCATGATGATTCCGGAGCCGGTATCAGCGAACTGGCAGGTGCCGGAGCCGCACCAGTTCCCCGCCGCCCGGTTCGCAATCGGTTGTGGGGAGGCACTTCTTTCTCTGTCAATCCGGCTCGCGATATTTAGAATATTCTGATAATTCTGATTATTATAAATAGATTGAAAATTCATAATTATGGTATATGACCAGGAAGAAGACCGGTGAAGTGCCCCTCTTTGGGTGCACCCCCGGATCAGGGTGCACCGTGGAAGCCGTCCTGAGCGTGGATGATCGCGGGCAGATGGTGCTTCCCAAAGACGTCCGCCAGAAAGCCGGGATCGGCAGTGGTGACAAACTGGCCCTGATCAGCTGGGAAAAGGACGGTGAGGTCTGCTGCCTCGCCCTTATGAAGGTCGGGAACCTGAGCGGAATGGTCCAGGGGATCCTCGGCCCCCTGGTGCAGGACCAGGAGTAACCGATGGAATCTGTCCGACCCGATCGTTCCTCCTGCTCGTGCTGTCCGGGTGATGACGGGACTCACTCCTGTGACTGCACGATGACTTCCTGTACCTGCCCGGAGAACCAGGCTGACCAGTGTTCATTTGCTGAGATCCTTTCCACCACAAATGATTCCCGGGAGAACCTCCCCGCCCTGGGCCAAGCCCGGGAGATCATTACCACCACGAGCTCTCTCACCTTCGCTGACCGGCTCGATCACTTCCTCGCCCGCTGGGGCGTCGACCGGATGGGCCATCGGGTGGAACCCGGGCTGTACCAGCTCGGGAATCCAACTCCTGATTCACCGGTGCTGGTCTCGGCCAACTACACGTTGAGCTTTGATGCTCTCCGCTCCGTGCTCACCGGCGCCGACTGCTACATCCTGGTCCTGGACACGAAGGGCATCAACGTCTGGTGTGCCGCCGGAAAGGGGACGTTTGGCACCGACGAACTCGTGCAGAGGATTGCGATCACCGGGCTTTCCTCCGTGGTCAGGCACCGGACCCTCATCCTGCCACAGCTCGGGGCCCCGGGGATTGCTGCCCACGAGGTCCGGCGGCGATCAGGCTTCAGGGTGGAGTACGGTCCGGTCCATGCCCGTGACCTCCCCCACTACCTGGAAAGCCAGACAGTAACCCCCGACATGCGCCGGGTACGGTTCCCGCTGAAGGACCGGCTGGTGCTCACCCCCATTGAGTTCGTGCATGCAGCACCGGTCACCTTCGTCGCAGTACTGGTGCTTTACTTCCTGGCCGGACCGCTTGCCGCCCTCGCTGCATTCACTTCGGTTCTCGCCGGGACCGTACTCTTCCCCGCCCTGCTCCCCGTCATCCCCACCCATGACTTCAGCACAAAGGGGCTCATCCTTGGCGGAGTGGTCGCTCTCCCCTTTGCTGTCAGTATTCCGTCTGCCTTCACTTTCACACCCTGGGCAACTCTCCTGGCGGCACTCGCCGTCATGCTCATAATGGCGGTGGTAACCGCATACCTGGCGCTGAACTTCACCGGCTGCACCCCGTTCACCTCCCGGACCGGGGTGAAAAAGGAGATCTTCTGCTACGTGCCGGTCATGGTGATCATGGCAGGGTCGGGGATCGCCCTCGCTGTGCTGCTGGGACTACTCCGGTTTATGGGAGTGATCTGATGTTTGACTCTTATCGCGAGAACACGCTCCGGTACTACCCTGAACGGTGCATTAACTGCCGGCGCTGCACCCAGGTCTGTCCCCAGGGGGTCTTCGCCGAAGGGGAAGAGACAGCAGAACTGGTCCGGCAAACGGAGTGCATGGAGTGCGGTGCCTGCGCCCTTAACTGCCCGGTGCAGGCCATCGACGTGCAGAGCGGAGTCGGGTGCGCCTGGGCAATGATCGCCGCTGCCATCCGGGGAAGAGACATGGACAGTGCCGAGTGCAGCTGCGGGGGAGAGGCAGGGTCCTGCTGCAGCGGGACTGTTCAGGAACCGTCCTGCTGCACTG
>DANP01000021.1 GCA_002499905.1 Methanolinea sp. UBA277 | reverse complement strand
TACGATGAGGCCGTGGAGTACACCGCACAGATGCTCGCGAAAGCAAAGAAGCCGCTGATGTACGGGTGGAGCTCCACCAGCTGCGAAGCCCAGAGCGTCGGGCACGAGATTGCCGAGAAGGTCGGCGCCATCGTCGACAACACGGCGACGGTCTGCCACGGGACGACCCTGATCGCCGTCCAGGATGTCGGGATCCCGAGCTGCACGCTCGGTGAGGTCAAGAACCGGGCCGACCGGATCATCTTCTGGGGCTGCAACCCGGCCCATGCCCACCCGCGGCACCAGTCGCGGTACTCGATCTTCCCCCGCGGGTTCTTCACCAATAAGGGACACAAGAACCGCAAGGTGATAGTGATCGACCCGCGGAAGACCGATACGGCCAAGATGGCGGACTATTACTTCCAGGTCGAGCAGGGCAGGGACTATGAACTGCTCTCCGCGTTCCGGGTAGCGCTCCGGAACGAGTGGCTCCCGGACACCGTTGCCGGCATCCCCAAGCAGAAGATCTACGAGGCGGCCGAAGTCCTCAAGAGCGGCCGGTTCGGGATCATCTTCTTCGGTATGGGCGTGACCCAGTCCCTCTCCAAGAACCACAACATCGACAACGCCATCATGCTGACCAAGGACCTCAACGACTACACCAAGTTCAGCATCATGGCCATGCGGGGTCACTACAACGTGACCGGATCCGGGCAGGTGCTCGGGTGGCAGTTCGGGTTCCCGTTCTGCGTCGACCTCTCCCGCGGGTTCGCCCGCTACAACCCGGGCGAGACCAGCTCAAACGACCTGCTGATCCGCGGTGAGGTCGATGCCGTGTTCGTGCTCGGCAGCGACCCGGGTGCACATTTCCCGATCAGCTCGGTGAAGAAGATCGCTGGGCTCCCCTCGGTCTGCGTCGACCCCCACATCACGCCCACCAGCGAGATCTCGAAACTCCATGTCCCGGTGGCCTTCGTCGGTGTCGAAGTCGGCGGGAACTGCTATCGCATGGACAACGTCCCGATCGATGCCCGCAAGGTCGTCGACCCGCCGGAAGGCGTTCTCACCGACGAGGAGTTCCTGACCCGCGTGAACAAGCGTCTGGAAGAACTGATGGAGGCGAAGTAGATGTCCGAGTACGTAATCAAGAACGGCTTTGTCTTTGACCCTGTGCAGGGGATCAAGGGAGACAAGGCTGACGTCGCCGTGAAAGACGGAAAAATCGTCAAGAACGTCTCATCCGGCGCCAAAGTTATCGATGCCTCCGGAAAGACGGTGATGGCCGGTGCCGTGGAGATCCACGCCCACATCGCCGGGCCCAAGGTGAACGAAGGCCGGAACTACCGGCCCGAGGACAAGCTCTTCACCTACAAGCCCAAGACCAAGGGAAGCCGGATGGCCGGCGGGTTCTCCATACCCACCACGTTCAAGACCGGGTACGAGTACGCCCGTATGGGGTATACGGTCGCTATGGAGGCGGCAATGCCCCCGCTCTATGCACGTCACGTGCACGAGGAGATCCGGGACACCCCCATCATCGATGAGGGAGCCTACCCGGTGTTCGGGAACAACTGGTTCGTGATGGAGTACCTCAAGAACGGCGAGATCGAGAACACTGCCGCCTACATCGCCTGGCTGCTGAAGGCATCCAAAGGATACGCGGTCAAGGTCGTCAACCCCGGCGGCACGGAAGCCTGGAGCTGGGGGCTGAACTGTCTCACCGTGAATGATCCTGTGCCGTACTTCGACATTACCCCGGCCGAGATCATGACCGGGCTGATGGAGGCTAACGAGTACCTCGGCCTGCCGCACTCCATGCACGTGCACCAGAACAGCCTGGGTAACCCTGGTAATTATACCGTGACCCTGGATTCCCTGAAGCTTGCCGAAAAGATCAAACCGAACAATAAGTTCGGCCGCGAAACGGTGATGCACTCCACCCACATCCAGTTCCACTCCTACGGCGGTGAGAACTGGGGTAACTTCGAGTCCAAGTCAAAAGAGGTGATGGACTATGTCAACAAACAGAAGAACATCACCGTGGACACGGGATGCGTGACGCTGGACGAGACCACCACCATGACCGCGGACGGGCCGTTCGAGCACCACCTGACCGAGCTCAACCACCTCAAGTGGGCGAATATCGACGTGGAACTCGAGACCGGTTCCGGTGTTGTCCCGTACATCTACAGCCCGGACATCAAGGTCTGTGAGATCCAGTGGGCCATCGGCCTTGAGATAGCGCTGTTCACCAAGGATCACATGCGGACCTTCATCACCACCGATCACCCGAATGCCGGGCCGTTTACCCGATACCCGAGGATCTTCACCTGGCTGATGAGCGCCGAGGCCCGAAAACAGCGGATCGAGTCGTTCAAACACAGTGCCAAGATGATCGATGCCACCCATATTGCCGGAATGGACAAGGAACTCTCGCTCTACGAGCTCGCCCAGATGACCCGGGCCGGGCCGGCCAAGTCACTCGGCCTTTCGAACATCTACGGTGGTCTCGCACCAGGGATGGACGCAGATATTGCCGTCTACAACTTCAACCCCGAGAAGGAGCACAAGCCCGACGAGATCGAGAAGGCATTCTCTGCCGCGGCCTACGTCATGAAGGCCGGCATGCCCGTTGTCATCGATGGCGAAATCGTGAGCAACGGCAACAAGCGAACTATCTGGGTGGATGCAAAGACCAGCGAGAACCCCCAGGTCATGCGGGACATCAGGGACAAGTTCCTGAAGTACTACAGCGTGACCATGAACAACTACGATGTGGCCAGCCACTTCCTGACAAACCCGAGAGTCATCGAGGTGGATGCTGCCCGGTGAGGTGAGAGAGATGGAAACGGTAACACTTACCCTGAAAAATCAGCCTGTCCTCTTCCTCGAGGCAGACAACATCTCCCCTGACATCTTTGCCGGGAAGAAGGCCGCCGAGATCGCGGCTCTCCACGCCTACGAAGGCCGGGAGCAGACGACGCTCGGCAAGTACTTCGAAGTCACCGGAAACGCTGGTGCAACGGCGGATGACACCAAAATCGTGGTGAAGGGGGATCTTACCCGCGTGAAGTACATCGGCATGAAGATGTCCGCCGGCGAGGTACTCGTAGAAAACAGCACCGACATGTATACCGGGGCCTGGATGCTGGGTGGAAAGCTCCTGGTCAAGGGCAATACTAATGCGTTCACCGGTATCGGGATGAAGGGCGGCGAGCTGGTCATCGAGGGCGATGCCGGCAACTACCTCGGCGCTGCATACCGCGGCGACTGGCGGGGCATGCAGGGCGGCCTGATCCGGGTGAAGGGCAATGCCGGATCCGACACCGGCTACTTCATGAACGGCGGCACCATCATCGTGGAAGGGAATACCGATGTCCACGTGGGCACCCACATGGAGGGCGGTACCATCATCATCAAAGGCAATATCCCGAGCAAGGTGGGCGGCCAGATGGTGGAGGGAACCATCTATGTCTTCGGCGCAATTGACGTCATGATGCCTGGCTTCAAGTACGTCAAGGATGAGGAGCTGGAGGTTGACGGATACACGGGACCCTTTGCCCTGTTCCACGGAGATCTCGGCGAACGCCACCCCAAGCGGAAAGGACAGATCGTGTACGGGAGACTGTTCCAGAAGATCTGATCCTTTTTTAAATGATGAGCGCACAGCTTTTTCATATTTTTTTTATGGGTTAAAATTAAATAGTGTTATGAATTTTTATAATTAACATACTATGTATGTGAAAATTCCAATCATCATATGTTATATATGAACATTATCCCCATTTTATTTATTATTTTTTGACTAATATAAAATGAGATTTTTAGATTCAAAGCAGAAATGTTATAACAGGATATACAGTATAGTTGATTGTCCCGTGAGGGGACGTGCAATAGTGACCATCATCTATCATCAGCGAACCTGATAGCTTCGCTCATCGTTCAGTGACTGGACTGTATTGTGGTTAAATTCGAAATTTAAGAGGATTATTATGGCAAAATATAAAGACACCTGTGACCTCTATGACGACCAGGGTAAGCTGCTCAAGAGTGGCGTATCCCTCGAGAAAATCAGCCCGCTCAACAATGAGGGGATTCTGAAGATCATTGATCTCACCAAGAGGACGGTTGCGATCAATGTCGCCGGTATTGACAATGCACTCAAGACCGGACAGTTCGGAGGAAAGTTCAACCAGATCCTTGGCAGGGCCATCAAGGCCGACGTTGTCAAGGATGTTGATGCACTCTCGGACAAGATCGCTGAGTACGTCTCAGTTTCCAAGGGTGATGACACCAAGATCACCAAGGTCGGCGGCGGCAAGATGCTGCTCGTCGAGGTGCCCAGCGCCCGCCTGAGGGCAGCAGCTACCTACGACGCAGCCACAACTGCTGTTGCAGCAGCCACCACCCAGGCCCTCATCGACCAGTACAAGGTCGGCATGTACGATGCCCCCTACGTCAAGTCCGCGGTCTGGGGTTCCTACCCGGTGACTATGGACATGGCCGGCGGCAACATCATCTCGGTTCTCTCCATCCCCCAGAACAACGAAGGTCTCGGCTATGCTCTCCGGAACATCCCGGCCAACCACGTGGCCATGATGACCCACCGGAATGCCATGCAGACCTGCGCCCTCTCCGCCACCTACGAACAGGCCGGAGAGTTCGAGATGGGAATGGCAATCGGCCCGTTCGAGCGTGCCCAGCTGCTCACCTATGCCTTCCAGGGCCTGAACGCCAACAACATGGTCTATGACATTGTCAAGGCGAACGGCAAGACCGGAACCATCGGTACGGTCGTCCAGAGTGTTGTTGAGAGAGCCCTTGAGGACAAGGTCATCAAGGCCGGAAAGAAGGGCAAGAGCGGTTACGTATTCTACGAAACCAAGGACCCGATGATGTGGAACGCCTACGCCTGTGCCGGAACCATGGCCGCGACCATGGTCAACTGTGGTGCCGGACGGTTTGCCCAGGCTGTTTCCTCAACCCTGCTCTACTTCAACGACCTTCTTGAGCACGAGACTGGCCTTACCAGTGCCGACTACGGCCGTGTCATGGGAACTGCAGTCGGATTCTCGTTCTTCAGCCACTCCATCTATGGTGGCGGCGGACCGGGAGTCTTCAACGGCAACCACGTCGTGACCCGCCACGCTGCCGGTGTGGCTATCCCGTGCGTGTGCGTCGCCTGTGCCGTCGATGGCGGAACCCAGATGTTCGGTCCCGAGCAGACCTCCAAGGTCTACCAGGACACCTTCGGTCAGGTCGACGTGTTCAAGAAACCCCTGCAGGCTATTGCAAAGGCGGTCTAAACCGATCCGATACGATAGAATGACTGATGCCATATATCCTCAGGTCAGGATAGTGTCTGAGCGGCTGCTCAATCCGGAAACGGTGGAACGTGTCATGAACCTCATAGTTGCCACGGAGGGAGTGCGGAGGGCCATCCTGAATGGCCCCCGTATCCCTCCCACCATCACCTATGGTCCCGCAAAGGGGCAACCCAACCCCCATGAAATGCGGAAGATCATAAAAATCGGTGACCAGAACGTGGAACTTCAGGTGCATGTGGGAACCATCCTTCTCGAACTCGAGAATAAGGATGTTATCCCGGCTATCCGTGCCGCATGCGAAGCCGGATTCAGGGATCTGCCGTGGTATCTCCAGGAAGGGCGGTTCATGAAAACCTCCCCGTCGCTGGTGGATTATGCGAAGTATGGTCCCGATGCGGACAAGGCAATCATCGGTATGGCTGATCCCGGCAGCAAGTCGGGGCCAGTAATTATCCAGGGAATCAAATAAATGCCAATGGGACGAGTTACCCAGGTTGTCGATTGCCGTGCGGCAATGGGCATGGGAAAAGGCGGAGGAATCGCCCAGAGGGGCACTATCTCGGAATGCCGCTACCCTGATGTCATCGTGGTCGGCATGTCCCCCGGAAGGCGCCATGTCACCAAGCCCGTATGCGACATCACCTCGGCATTACGACAGCAGGGGATCGAGTATTCCATCAGCACCCTGGTACTCAATGCAGGGAGCGGGGTCCCTCCCGATGCACGCAACATCGGGGGCGCCGTGCTCGGTGCATATTTCGGCCTGACAGAGCAGGAGATACAGCAGATCGAGAAACACAAGGTCGCCATCCTCCATCATGGCAATGTGCGCTCTCACGTGGTGCACAAGGTGAGGTTCATCCTCCAGCATTGTGATGTGATGGCAGTTGTGGTCTCTCAGGCACCCGTCGACTTTGAGGATTTTGCAAAGGAAGGTGTAAAAACCGCCTTAGTGATGCCGCCTTCCGATAAGGTGAAAACCAAGGGGACGGTCATGGCCATCGTGAGCGGGGTAACCCGCGGCCAGACGCCCAGCCGGGAGAAGATGGCGGAAGTCATTCGTGCGGTGATGAGGTTGATCAAAACTTAGGAGTGATTAAAAAATGGCTTACAAACCCCAGTATGGGCCGGGAAGCTCTACAATTGCAGAGAACCGGCGCAAACAGATGGACCCGAGCAAGAAGCTTGAGAAGGTCCGCGACATTTCAGATGAGGACATTGTCCTGCTGATGGGCCACAAGGCACCCGGTGCAGCCTATCCGAGCGCCCACCCGCCACTGACCGAGGGAGAGCCCGACTGCCCCGTCAGAAAGATGGTCGTTCCCATTGACGGCGCAAAGGCCGGGGACCGTATCAGGTTCATCCAGTTCGCAGACTCGATGTACAATGCCCCCTGCCACCCCTACCAGCGGTCCTATGTCGAGTCATACCGCTACCGTGGTGTAGACCCGGGAACTCTGTCCGGACGTCAGATCGTCGAGTGCCGTGAGCGTGACCTCGAGAAGATCGCCAAGGAACTCGTCGCTACCGAACTCTTTGACCCTGCCCGCACCGGTATCCGCGGTTCGACGGTGCACGGACACTCGCTCCGTCTTGCTGAAGACGGGATGATGTTCGACATGATGCAGAGGTGCATCCTCGACAAGAAGGCCGGTATGGTTAAGTATGTCAAGAACCAGAACAGCGAGCCCCTGGACAAGGAGGTCAAGGTCGGCAAGATGATGGATGACAAGTGGCTCAAGGCACACAGCACCATCTTCCACTCGCTCGTTGGCGTTCCGTTCCGCTCTGACCAGGAATACGTCGAATACGTCCAGCGTGTCCACTCGCTGAGGACAAAATACGGCTTCATGCCGGAGGAGTGATTGACATGGCAAAGAAGATCGAGAAAACCCAGAAACTCTTCCTGAAGGCCCTGAAGGAGAAGTTCGCAGAGGACCCCCAGAGCACCTCGACCGTGTTCAACCGGATCGGTCTGAAGCAGTCCCCCAGGAAGATGGAGTTCGTCAAGGCCGGGAAGAATGCCGAGATGGCCCGTGGTATCTCCATGTACGACCCGGTCAGGTGCCACATCGGTGGTATCCCGCTCGGGCAGCGCCAGCTGATGACCTACGAGGTCTCCGGAACCGGCGTATTCGTGGAGGGCGACGACCTGCACTTCGTCAACAACGCTGCCATGCAGCAGATGTGGGACGATATCAGGAGGACCATCATCGTCAACATGGACCTTGCCCACCAGACTCTGCAGAAGCGTCTGGGCAAGGAAGTGACCCCCGAGACCATCAACGAATTCCTCCACGTGCTCAACCACGCCATGCCCGGAGCAGCCGTGGTCCAGGAGCACATGGTCGAGACCCACCCCTCGCTGGTGGACGACTGTTACGTGAAGGTCTTTACCGGTGACGACGAGATGGCCGACGACCTCGAGCCCCAGTTCGTCATCCCCATCGACAAGCTCTTCCCGGCCAAGCAGGCCGAGCAGCTGAAGGCAGGAGTCGGCAAGGCCCTGTGGCAGGCCATCCACATCCCGACCATCGTCTCGAGGACCTGTGATGGTGGAACCACCTCCCGCTGGTCAGCCATGCAGCTCGGCATGTCCTTCATCGGTGCCTACCACATGTGCGCCGGAGAAGCAGCAACCGCCGACCTGGCATTCGCTGCCAAGCACGCCGGTGTTATCCAGATGGCAGAGATCCTGCCTGCCCGCCGTGCACGTGGCCCGAACGAGCCTGGTGGCATAAAGTTCGGTCACTTCGCCGACATGGTCCAGACCGACCGCAAGTACCCGCATGACCCGGCCCGGGCCTCGCTCGAGGTTGTGGGTGCCGGAACCATGCTGTTCGACCAGATCTGGCTCGGTTCCTACATGTCCGGTGGTGTCGGGTTCACCCAGTACGCCACTGCCGCATACACCGACAACATCCTTGACGACTACACCTACTACGGTATGGACTACATCAAGGACAAGTACAAAGTCGACTGGAAGAACCCGAACGAGAAGGACAAGGCCAAGGCCACCCAGGATGTCATCAACGACATCGCAACCGAGGTCACCCTCTATGGTATGGAGCAGTACGAGCAGTTCCCGACTGCACTCGAGACCCACTTCGGTGGTTCCCAGCGTGCATCGGTGCTGGCCGCTGCCTCCGGTCTGTCCACGGCCATCGCCACCGGGAACTCCAACGCCGGTCTGAACGGCTGGTACCTCTCCATGCTCCTGCACAAGGAGGGCTGGTCACGTCTCGGATTCTACGGATACGACCTGCAGGACCAGTGCGGTTCCGCAAACACCGAGTCGTTCCGTGCAGACGAGGGTGCCGTCGGAGAACTCCGTGGAGCAAACTACCCGAACTACGCGATGAACGTCGGACACCAGGGAGAGTACGCAGCTATCTGCGGTGCAGCTCACTTCACCCGCGGAGATGCCTGGTCACTCAACCCGCTGATCAAGATCACCTTCGCCGACCCCTCGCTCAAGTTCGACTTCGCCGAGCCCAGGCGCGAGTTCGCCAAGGGTGCCATCCGCGAGTACATGCCCGCCGGAGAGCGTGCACTGATCATACCGGCACGGTAAGGTCAGTTCACCCATCATTTCTTTTTTTATCGCCATTCCCGACACTGTCTGCCGGACCTGTGCCTGCTGAATACTTCTGACCGGGAGTCATTCCCGGACGACGTTCACGCCCCTCGAGACAGGGTATTTTGGAAACGTATAACTCCGGGGAGGAGGAAAAGAATCATGATCATGAAAAATCCGTTCCACGTGATGCTCATCCCCACGCTCGGGTGCCCGGCCCGGTGCAGGTACTGCTGGAGTTCTGAGCCGGGATCTCCGGTCATGGGCATAGAAACTGTCAGGGAAGTCGTGGAATGGCTCCGGGACTTCCCGCAGGACCGGGTCACCTTCACCTTCCACGGGGGTGAGCCGCTCCTCGCAGGACCGGATTTTTACCGTCAGGCCCTTCCCCTGCTTGCCGAGGGACTTGCCCGGATGAAACCGGATTTTGCCATGCAGACCAACCTCTGGCTCATGACGCCGGAAATGGCGCAGGTTCTCGCCGCCTACCAGGTCCCCCTCGGTTCAAGTATCGACGGGGCCCCGGAGATCAATGACCTGCAGCGGGGCAGAGGATACTTTGAAAAGACCATGCGGGGCTACCGGATCGCCAGGGAGCATGGTGTCCGGGTGAGCTTCATCTGCACCTTCACCTCCGAGTCTGTGAAACACCGGGAGGAGATCTTCCGCTTTTTCCTCGACCATGGATACACCCTCAAGCTCCATCCCGCCCTGCCGTCCCTGCGAAATGCAAACCCGGAACCATGGACCCTCGCTCCTGAGGACTACGGGGAACTGCTGGTCTTCCTCCTCGACCAGTCGCTTGAACATCTCGGCGGAATCGAGATCATGAATATCAGCGACCTCGTCAAGTGCGTCTTTACCCGGCGGGGGACAGTCTGTACGTTTGCGGACTGCATGGGAACAACCTTCGCCGTCGGGCCTGACGGGAGCATCTATCCCTGCTACCGCTTCGTGGGGATGCCGGAATGGGTTATGGGCAGGGTATCCGATCATCCCTCCCCGGAAGACCTCGCAGCATCAGACGCCGGGCAGCGGATGTACCGGTTCAGGGACCTCGTGGACCAGTCCTGCCGGGAGTGCAGGCATATCCGCTACTGCCGGGGTGGCTGCCCCTATAACGCCATTGTGCCGACCGGGGGGAACGTTGCGGCAGTCGATCCGTACTGCACGGCATACCGGAGAATATTTGACGAGATCGGTGACCGGCTCAACCGTGAGATGGAGGACCGGTGTGCCATGGAACAGTTCGCGTTCCCCCCCGCTCCCCGGAAGAAACCGGAAAAACCGGGGATCATGTCGCTGATGCAGCAGATGGTATCCCGGTAGCACTCCGTTGAATATCTCGGAAGCCCATCCCTGCTCCCTCCCGGTCCGAGGGGGGGAATCCAGTTTTTCTTCGCGGCAGGCCATACCCTTCTTGTCGGCACTACCACAAACGACACATCCGGTGGGATGTCACCAGACGGGATATCGCCTTCGTGCAGGAGATCCTTGAACATCTCGATCTGCCCAGGCTCTCGCTCCGCTCCATCGACCAGATCAGCGGCGGGAAGTTCCAGATAGTGGCCATTGCCCGGGCACTGGTCCAGGAGCCCCGGGTGCTACTGCTTGATGAACCGACGAGCAGCCTTGACCCGAGAAACCAGATCGGTATCCTGACCCTCACTCAACAGGTGGCGCGCGAGCACGCCGTCGCAGCACCGATGACGATGCATGATCTCAACCTTGCCGTCCGGTACGCAACCAAATTTGTCCTCATGAAGGGTGGCTGTATTCATGCGGCGGGCGGAGAAGAGATCATAACTCCTGAGATCATCCGTGAGGTGTACCATGTGCCGGTGTCGGTGGTCCACATGCACGGAAAACCGTTTATCATTCCGATAAACGAATGACCCCGCCGTCGCCAGCTGGAAAAAAGATATAACCGGGTTTTTAGTGATCGCACATGCTCTTGCCGGAAACAATCCTGTCCTGTGCGAAACAGACGGCGACCTCATCAACCGGTCCCTGGATGCCGAGAATGACACCAATACCCTGCTCCTCGAAGAGCCGGACGGCCTTCATTCCCATGCCACCGGCAATCACATGGGTGATCGCACAGGATGCCAGCAGCCGGGGAAGCTTTCCCGGTTCATGCCCGGGACTAATAATAAATTCCTGGTGGACGATCTCCTGGCCCCTGATATGGTAAATCGCGTACCGTTCACAGTGGCCAAAGTGTGAGGAGACACCGGATCCCTCAGCAGCGATGGCGATCCGCCTGGTTACTGATCCTGTCTGCTCGTCCATAGATCAATATCTCCAGCGCCATCCCCCGCATCGTGGTCCCATTCTGCCGCCCCGCATATCGCCTTCGAAACCTCTGCCGCATCCCCACGGGATGCCGCCGCGGCCACGTCCGTAGACGATCGGTCCCTGTTCCGGCATGGCGGGCTGTACGGGAGTCTGTCCCTGAGTCTCTGTACCTGCCGCCTGGGGAGCACCCTGCTGCGGCACGGGGGCGCGGCCGGCCATGCACCAGCCCCGGCGCCACCCGGTCATAGGCCCCCGTCCGAGGGGGCCTGTTCCATCATATCCTGGCATAATGATTACCGCCTGGCACACGTGTGCCTTAATTACTCATATGAGTATAATTAAATAAAAGTAATGTATCCGGCACGTTGAAATTACTCATCGTTCCGATCTCCCTGCCGGTGGCGCCACCGGCAGAGTCTTTCCCCCGATCCGGGGCAGGAACCGGTTTCCTGCGGGCACTTTCCCTCGATACGTTGTTCGCAGCCGGCGATCTCGATCCTCTTGCCGTGGATGAGGGCATCAGCCACTTTCCGCCGTGCTTCATGGAGGTCTTTCCAGACCGTCCTCCGCGAGACGCCGATCACCGCGCTCGCCTCCTCCTGCCCGAGACCATTCAGGTCTACAAGTTTCAGGAGTTCAAGCTCTTCCGGCAGGATGGTCACCGTCTCTTCCTCCTCAACGGTGTTGCACTGCGGTGCATAACAGCGGAGGGGGCCCTCGGGAACCATCCGCCTCCTGACCCGGGGGCGGCCCCTCCGTCGCACCCCTTCCGGCATCTCTCCGTCCTGCATGATTCCCTACCAGAGCTCGTGGGATAGAGCGTCCCAGATGGTATGAATTGCCACCGATGCCGGAGAGTCGTACTCGGTCACCGGCTGTGCCATCCGCACCGCCTCCATAACGGACTCGTCATAGGGTATTTCGCCCCGGAACGAAATGCCCTGCTTCCGGCAGAACCCCCTGATCGACCCGGATATCCGGGGGTTCAGGTCAGACTTGTTGATCACCACCGATACCTGTGTCCGGAGGCTGCTACTGACCCGGACCACCCGTTCGAGGTCATGGAGGCCTGAAACGCTCGGTTCGGTTATTACCAGCACGTGGTCGGTCCCGGTGATGGTGGAGATCAGGGGGCATCCGATCCCGGGTGGGCCGTCAATGAGCATCAGGTCGCAGTCACCATCGCGGGACAGCGCCAGTTTTTTGATCTCCCCGACAAGGAGGCCTGAGTTGGCGGCTCCCGGGGCCAGCCGGGCGTGCACCAGGTTCCCGTAGGGGGTCTCCGAATAGAAGATCTCCCCGCACACGCGGGGCTGCATACTCACCGCCCCTGCAGGGCAGACCAGTCTGCAGACCCCGCAGCCTTCACACCGGCCGGTCTCAACCGCCCAGGTCCCGCCGTACATCCGGATAGCCTCGAACCGGCAGGCATCGCTGCAGATCCCGCACCCCGTACATATGGCGGGATCGATGCATGCGGCTTCCATCCCGTAAAAATCCTTCCGCTCGAGAATCCGTGGTTTCAGGAGGAGCTCGAGATTGGCGGCATCCACATCACAGTCCACCATGACCCGCGGGCGGGTGCAGATCCGGGCAATCGCTCCAGTGACCACCGTCTTTCCGGTCCCCCCCTTCCCGCTGACCACCGCGAGCCGGATCATGCTCCCTCCACCAGCGACCGGCACGTCCTGCCGATGGCGCAGAACCGGTCTTTCCAAAAGGGATCCCTGCGGGAAATGAGGTCCCCCGAACCCTGGATCTCGGCAATCCTCCGCTCAAAAGGAATGACGGCGAGCACCGGGATCCCCTTCTCATCGCAGAACCGGTGCGCCGCCTCGTCCTTCCCGTCGCTCCGGTTGATAATCACTCCCGAAGGGATACCCATCTGCGAAGCCACGTCATATGCAAGCGCGAGATCGTGGAGACCAAACGGTGTCGACTCGGTGACCAGGAGGCAGAAATCCGAGCCTTCAAGGGTCTCCACGACCGGGCAGGATGTTCCGGGCGAAGCATCGAAGATGACCCATCCCCCTGTTCCCGCCGTTTCCTTTGCCTCCCTGATGACCTTCACAGCCAGCACTTCACCCTCGTTGAGGGTGCCGGTTACCAGGCGGAGGGACGGGGATATCCTCTGTTCCGTAATGGTCCCAATCGGCCGGGCAGTTTCCGTGATTGCCCCGGCAGGGCAGACTATGGCACACCCGCCGCAGGAATGGCAGTGCGCCGGGAAGAAGAGCACCCGGTCTTTTGCCACAACCAGTGCCCCGAAGGCGCAGAATCCGGCACATTCACCGCAGAGCGTACACCGGTCCTGATCCACCCCGGGAACCTGCATGGTCACCGTCGATACTGACGGCTGGTCTGCTGCGAAAAAGAGGTGCAGATTCGGTTCCTCGACATCGCAATCGACGAGGGTCACCTGCCCTGACCCGGAAAGAGACCAGGCAAGGTTTGCGGCCACCATGCTCTTTCCAGTTCCACCCTTTCCGCTGGCCACCGTGATTTTCATGTACGTTTCCCGATCACTGTTCCGCGAGCCCGCCGTGTCTATAGGCGGCGATGGCATCGCTGACGGTGCGTCCCGCGCCATCATAGAGGAGGATACTAATACCGCCGGCCTTGAGTGCCCCGAGGGCATTTCCGCCGACCCGTGCGGTGACGAGGACGTTCACCTCATGATCGAGGAGGGCCTGGGCAGCCCTCGGCCCGACTCCGCCCATGGCCTCTGCCGCCGGGTTTCGAAACGATTCGGTCTTTCCGGTTTCGGTATCATAGATGAGGTAATACGGCGCACGTCCGAACCGTTCGTCCACGAAATCTCCCGTTTCTGGTCCTTTTGCAGGTATACAGATTCTCATGATTATTCTCTTAATTATTTCCTATATGAGTATAAATTACCGCTCCCTTCACGGCAGCTGTCCCATGATAGAGGAATGAGAGAATCAGGCAATCAGGAGGATTACTGGTTTGTCCCGGGAATGTCACCGGTGTTTCTGAAGATCCAGGGTAGCTCCATAGAACACCGGGCCGTAGTACTGACCGGGCGGCCGTCAATCTCACTCCGTTAGCCGTGGATGGAGCACTGGTTCCATTCACCATACCTCGTTGAGATCTTCCAGACCGATCTCCATGAAACTCCCATGGTCCTGAACCTCTTCCTGATCCTGGCAGGTCAGGTCGACGCAGCTGATGAGGGGGCCTCCCGGGACGCCCCCTCCTCTCCTGCGCTGCAGGGCATACAGGGAAGTGATCTCTTGGCTCCATCCCCAATCCTGAAAGTCTGTGCGGGAAGTGAACGGTAGACGATACCCTTTCCCGTATCCTTCGGATCAGACCGGTTCAAGGACAGCCTGCCGGTGCCCGGCTGGCTCTTCGAGGACCTCATCGGGTCTCCCCATGGAGGTAATTCTTCCTCCTTTCATCAGGGCAACCCGGTCACAGACCTCCCGGACAAAGTCCAGGTCATGGGAGACGATAATGAAGGTCTCGTCCATCTCCTGCCGCGCATGCAGGATCGAGTGAACGACGTCACGGCGGGTGATGGGATCCATGGTCCCGGTCGGCTCATCCAGAATAACCAGCCGTGGTTCCCGGATGAGAACCTGGGCCAGGGCGACACGATGACGTTCACCCTCCGAGAGCTCTCCCGGGAATCGCTGCAGGACTGCATCGATTGCTCCCTCGGAAAAACCAGCCATCAGGAGACTTGCCCGGGCTTTCAGCATGGCGAGCTCCCTGGGAAACTCGAGGCCGATGGCATCCGTGAGGTTGTCGAGGACGTTCCGGTGCGGGTAGAGATCATATTCCTGATGGAGGAGACCAAGGTGCATCTTTGCCCGGCCGCGTTCAAGGATTCCCGGTTTTGTCATATCAACCCAGTCAGTTCCGATCCGTACCTGGAGTGTCCCATCGGTGGGTTCAATGATACCCGAGATCATCCGGGACAGCGTGGTCTTCCCCGCTCCGCTGGTCCCGATGATACCGAAGATCTCCCGCTCAGAGACATCAAAGCTGACGTTGTCCACCGCCCGTATCATTCCCCGGTCAACGGTCAGATACCGCTTTGAGACATCCCGGGCCGAGAGAATCCGCTCTCCGAATTGCCCGGAGACGTGCTCCTGTGCCTCTTCATAGTCCCGGAGAAAATGAGAGATGACATCGCGGGGCTTCCCGATCCTGGCTATTTTCCCGTCCTCGAGCAGGAGTGCCCGGCTGGCAACGTCCTCGATGACCCCTGAAAAGTGGGAGGTGATGAGCATCCCCATCCCCTCCCGGCGGGCGGCATCGGCCAGCATCGTATGGACCAGTCCGGCGGTACGGGGATCCAGGGTTCCGGTCGGCTCATCAGCAAACAGGATCACCGGCTCCCGGGCGAGCTGCCGGGCAAGGACCACCCGCTGTTTCTCTCCTCCCGACAGGTCCCGGGCAATATGCATCATGCGGTGGGGCAGTTTTACCTGGTCAAGGAGATCCGCTGCCCGCCTCACCGCAAGGTCCGCGGGATACCCGGCATCATCGAGGGCATGGAGAACATTCTCGATGACCCGGTCGTTGCCATAGAGGGTAAACGTCCGCTGGAACATGATGGCAGTCCTGCGGGTGACCCTGTCCCTCTGCGCCTGATCTGCCCCGTTCCAGAGATCGATGTCAAACGGTTCCATGCATGCACCGCAGGACTGGCAGGTGGCTCCCGCAATCCCGGGCGGAGCGATCCGCAGGCACGCGGGACACACGGCAAGATGATAGATGATCGAACCGGATGTCGGGGGGGAGTCAATACCCTTCAGGAGGTGCATCAGCACCGTCTTCCCGCTCCCGCTCCGCCCGATAATCCCGAGTATTTCGCCCTCGGAAAGTTCAAATGAGACAGTATCCAGGACTGTCTTTCCGGAAAATTCCATGCTGATATTCCGGACGCTTATTATCGGCTTTCCTTTTTGCATGTGACCTCCCTAAACCGTTTTACCCGCTGCCACCAGTATACCGGGCCATCATCCGGACTCCTGCAGAGCTTTCCCGCCCGGTTTCAAGGGATTACTCAACGAATGAGGCATCCGGGAGTTACAATGAGAGGGAACGATGGGGTTTCGTGTGGCAACTCAGGGTACAAGGCACTCTATACTTACACATAAGAGTATAATTATTTAAAAATAGTGAAATTGGCAGCTCATGGTGTTATCTTTCATCAGAATTTTTAAGACTGTTTTTTCCTTTTTTCCACCGTTTCGGGCACGCTCCGCCCTCCATTTTGGGGCAGAGGTCTTCCCTCATCTTGGGACAGTGACCCTCATTCCGTAACAGGCAGCCCGAGATTTCGATCCCCTTTCCATGCACGAGGGCATCAGCCACCTTCCGCCTCGCCTCATGGAGGTCGCGCCAGGCAGTCCGCCGTGACACTCCCATGAGCACCGCAGCCTCTTCCTGTTCATACCCTTTGAGATCGACCAGCTTCAGAACTTCCAGCTCTTCAGGAAGAATCTCCACAACCTCCTGGTCCTCGCTGACGTGACACTGGGGACCGTAGCAGCGGAGCGGGCCTTCGAGCGCTATCCTCCTTCGTGTCCGTGGTCTGCCCCTCCGGGGATGGATACCGGTTCCGATCTGATCCGCGGTCATGAGCACTCTCTCCTTTATGAAATATGTCGCAGACTGATATCATAGGTATGGGTGCCCGGAGATAATCGATGGTGTGTAAGGATTCTCCGAAAAGAACGCAGACATGATGTGCGGGATGAGAGCGTATCCTTCACTCACCATCCAGGTCCTCCTGGAGTAACTTCCGGGGGAAACCGGGTGCAGATTCATTCCAGGTTGATCTTTACTCAATTTAATTTTACTTAACTAAATTTGAGATGTGTGAAACCGGTGAAAAAACCCCGTTTCGGGATTAAAATGCGAAAAACTGGTATATAAACAATAATTTCGAAACCTTTAACTCATTATCGGCGCAACTGTTTCATGAACCACAAAGGGTTTGTACTCGTTGTGAGTGGCAATGCATGATGAACACTCTCGTGCACTATTCAGCACGCAGGGAGGAGGCTAAATGGAAAGTATTGTATTTGGCATTGGAATAACTGCATTGGCAGGGGCTCTTGCCACAGTTGCCGGTGCTGCCGAGAATACTGAATCTGATATCGGATCACAGGGTGACCCGAACTCCCAGGTTCAGCTCGCTCCGCAGATGGGATATCTTCACCGGATCTTCAATAAGGCAATTGCTGGTGAGCCCCCCGCCTGGGGTCTGTGGATCGCGCTTGGCGCCGGAATCGCATGGGCTTTTATGGCAATGCAGGTCAACCCGATCCTTGCGATCGTCCTCGGGGCTGCGTTGGCTACCTTCGTCCAGGGCGTATACGCAACGACTGCCTATCTGGGCAGAACTGCAAGTCTTGCTAAGTTTGGACAACCGGTATTTGTCGATGTCCTGAAGTCGATGACTACCGTGACTATGGCACATGCATTTGTTGCCATATTCGCTACGGTGACGGTCTGTCACCTGATGAACGCCGCACTCGGACACCCGTTCCCCCTACCCCTTCTCGGGTTAGTCTGGGGTATCGCCCTTGGTGCAGCCGGATCAGCAACCGGGAACCCGTTCTATGGAAAGGAGCGGCAGTACCAGAACCAGAAGTATGGTGCCGGTGTCCCGATCGCTGCTTCAGGTAATATCGTCAGGTATGCCGAAGCTGGTGAGAGGAATTCTCTTGACAACGGCTGGTTCTCTGCCCGTCTTGGCGGTCCGGCATCAGGAGTCTGTTTCGGGCTGATCGTTTTCCTCGAGCTCTGGCGTACCGTGCTCTTTGAGCATATCGCCGCAGGCTGGGGTGCGATCATCATCGGTATCATCATCATCCTGGTATTCATGGTCATTGACCGGTACATTGAGGTCTGGGCACGGAAGAACTACGGCCCGTACGGGAAGCCTGCAGAGGAGGCATCCTCATGAGCGCGATCGGTGCAAAACCTGCCGCCGGATCGGCCATGGATATGACCGCAACCATCATCGGTATCATCATTCTTCTCGTTATCATCGCCGCAACCTACTTCCTCGTCGGTCCCGGCATGGCTTTCATGGCCCTGATCGGAGTTATCGCGGGTGGAATCCTTATCGGGTTCGGCGTCCACTTCGTCCCTGTCGGCGGTGCTCCCGCGGCAATGGGTCAGGCCCCGGGTATCGCCACGGGTGTGGCAATGCTTGCGGCCGGAGCCGGGCTCGCAGGACTTTTCGGCGGTGCCTGGGCGGCTGAGCTCGGCATTGTCGTCGCCACGGTTACTGGTGCAGTCGGCGGAGGCCTGATGATGGCCATCACCTGCATGTTCGTGAATTTCATCTACGTCTTCGGCATGGGAATCCCCTCCGCATCCGGGAAGGTTGCCAGGGATCCGATCACCGGGGACACCCAGGCGGAATTCAAGTCGCAGGGAACAGAGGGACACGGGCTTCCTTTTGTCTCATATGTCGGCGGTGTTATCGGCGGGCTCTTCGGAGGTGCCGGCGGTACCCTGATCTATCTCATGCTCCTCGAAGTATACACGGAGGAGCTCCCGGGAATGATGAACGCTCTGCCCGGACAGATCCTGCCGATCGCCGTCACACTTGCCGGCATCTTTGCCATTGGAATGTTCCTCGTGAACGCGGTGCTTGCTGCATACAACATCACCGGAACTATCGAGGGCCCCCACGACCCCAAGTTCAAGCGGTTCCCCCGTGCCATCGTCGCCTCGGCAATCGCTTCTGCGGTCTGTGGGATGGTAGCGATCATGATTGTTGCATTGTGAGGTGCTGACATGACAGTAAAAGTTGAAAAGATTGAGGGAGGCATTCCCCACAACACGATCATGGTGGCCGGTCTCATCGCCTCAGTGGTCCTTGTGTACCTCACCTATGCCAACGTGCTCACCGGCACCCAGTACTTCGCGTTCTTCGGAGGACTGGCGACGGTCGCTGCCCTGGTCTGGGGAAGCCACACCATCAAACACCTGTGCAGCTATGGTATCGGAACGGGTGTCCCGTCTGCCGGTATGATGGCATTCGGCTCGGGTGTCATTGCAATGCTCTTTGCGACCAAGTACGGGATCGCTGCACCCATCGTTGCCGTGATCCTCGCTGCCGTTGTCGGGGCGATACTCGGGTACGTGGCCAACAATGTGCTGAACATGAAGATCCCGGTCATGATCGTGTCTCTCGTTGAGATGGCGGTCATCGGGGCGCTGGTGCTCATGGGCTATGCAGCCATGATGAGCGGTTCATTTGAGTTGTCAGCCCTGACCACCGGCAGCGTCAGCATCCTCGGACTCTCGCTCCCGAGCTACCAGGCCTCATTCCTCGGCGGTGCACTCATCGCAACGGCCTTCATGCTAGGGGGTATTGCCATCCAGCACCCGTTCAACGCGTGCCTCGGACCGAGCTGGACCCAGGACCGGATGCTCTACCTCGCTGCCGAGTGTGGGTTCCTCTCCATGATTGCAGCAGCGATCATGTCCATGCCCCTCATCAGCATGGGTGCTGCCCTTGTGTCACTGTTCGTTGCTGTGATTGGCTGGTACTATACCTACGCCAAGTACATCGAGCTCTCGAAACGCGATGCATTCTCGTGGCTTGACTCAAAGCCGATTCCTGAAGTGGAGGGACAGTAATGTTCGTTCAGGTTCTTCCCGAATACGGCCTGGTTGTCGACCCCATGGTTGGCATTGTGACCACAGCAGGGGAGTCGCTCGCTCCCGTTATCGAGAAAGTGGCTGAACTCGAGGCTATTGCTGACGATGTTGTCAATATGCTCTCCGGACAGGGCAATCTGCTTGCCTCGTTCCCGGGACGTGACAACAACCTGCCGATAGCCGGAGGAATGACCGCATTCTGGTACGGGCTTGCAGTCGGGCTCTTCATTGCCGGAATATACGTGTTCCATCTGATGTGAGGTGAGAGAAATGGCAGAAAAGAAATCACCAGCAAGCGGGTGGCC
>DANP01000011.1 GCA_002499905.1 Methanolinea sp. UBA277 | reverse complement strand
GGATTGACAGTGCAGGACGGGACCTGACCGGCCTCAACTTCACCAGCCGGCAGATGACCGGCACCATCAGCGGGGCGAAGTTCAGCGATCTCAACGGAAACGGTGTGCAGAACATCAACGAAGGACCACTGTCCGGCTGGACGATCACGCTTGCCTTCCCGGACGGGAGCGTCGTCACGACGACCACGGCACCGGACGGCTGCTACCGGTTCGACAATCTCCCCTGGGGAGGCTATACCGTTACCGAAGTCCAGCAGACCGGCTGGGTGCAGAAGCTGCCATCCGGCGGCAGCTATCAGGTAGAGATCAATGGGACCTGCCTCGAAGCAGCCGGGCTGGACTTCGGGAACATGAAGAAACCGGTCTGCTGTTCCTGCCCGGTAACCGCCGGTTTCACCTATACCCGCACCGGACCGCTCACCTGCCGGTTCACCGACACGGCCAAAGGCGATGTCCGGGAGTGGTACTGGGACTTCGGTGACAAATCGGTCAGTTCCGAGAGAAACCCGGTCCACATCTTCCCGGCAAAAGGGTACTATACGGTAAAAGAGTACGTCAAAACGCTGAGATGCGACGGGACATCGTACTGGGCGTCAAAATCGGTCAGGATCACGGTCTCCTGATCGATCAGTTTTTTCTGTTGAGACCCGGGATCGGACCTCTGCGGGAAAAAATGGTCATATCCACGGGAGCGGAATCAATCGGAAAAGAGAGGCCGGGTCGGATAATCGGTATCAGGTAATCATCAACCCGCGTTGTATCCTCTACCCGAACACCTTCTCCCACCGCTGGTCCTTCTCGCTCCCCTTCATGCAGTAGTCCTTCTTGGAGAGACCCAGCTCCGGGTACGCGGGGCACTGCGGGCAGAGGCAGCCCTTGTCCTCGCGGATGCACCGGAAACTCATTCCCATGATGCAGAAGAGCACCTCGCCGTTACCCTGGGCGCACATCGAGTAGCTCGGACAGGACGGGCAGGTGCATGCCCCTTTGGCCCTGTCGTAGACCCTCCACCGCTCCTCCTTCTTCACCGGCAGGAGCTCCTTCATCTTCCCCTCAAAGGTATCCATAGCAAAATCCCCTGTTCTGTCAGGTTGGCGGAGGAGGATATCAAACCATCCGGTGTCAGGGAGCGAAAGGAGGGAGTGGTATCGGTAAAGCCGGCGATGGGAGCTGAACGGACTACTGATTCCCGGGCACACTGTTCTCATGCTGGTATAACCTGAATCCGGACACCCGAACCATGCGCCTGCCGTGCTGCAAAAGACTATCTGCCGTAAGCGAGGATCACTATACACGACTTATGAACCGTATTCTGTTTTTCAATGCTCTCCAGCCCGCCACCTGCCTCACCCGGGAGGTTTCACGATGAGGACCCTCTCTTTTACCGATCTCGGCATTTCCCCGGAGATCCAGCGGGCGGTGAGCGACCTTGGCTTTGAGGAGCCGACCCCGATCCAGTCGCTGGCCATCCCGCTCATGCGGGACGGCAAGGACGTGATCGGCCAGGCCCATACCGGGACCGGGAAGACGGCTGCCTACGGGATCCCGATCATCGAGTCCGTTGACCCGGCGGCGAAGAGGCCGCAGGCCCTGGTACTGTGCCCGACACGAGAGCTGGCCATCCAGGTCTCGGAGGAATTGCGGAAACTGGCGAAATACCGGCGGGGGACCGCGATTCTGCCCGTGTACGGGGGTCAGCCCATCGAGCGGCAGCTGCATGCGCTGCGGGCCGGTGTGCAGGTGGTTATTGCCACGCCGGGAAGGCTGCTCGATCACCTGGACCGGCGGTCGATCAACCTGCAGGGGGTGCAGACCGTGGTGCTCGATGAGGCCGACGAGATGCTGGACATGGGCTTCCGGGACGACATCGAGGCCATCCTCAGGAAGGTGCCGGAGAAGAGGCAGACCGTCCTCTTCTCGGCCACCATGTCAAAGGAGATCCTCGACCTCTCTGCAAAATACCTCAGAAACCCGCGAAACGTCCAGGTGATGCATGACAAGCTCTCGGTGCCGAAGATCGAGCAGTCCTACTTTGAGGTCCGGGAATCGGGCAAGGTGGATGTCCTCTCCCGGGTGATCGATCTCTACGACCCCCACCTCACGCTGGTGTTCTGCAATACCAAGCGCAGGGTGGACGAGGTGGTGGGCCACCTCCAGGCCCGGGGATACCTTGCCGAAGGCCTGCACGGCGACATGAACCAGTCCCAGCGGGAGCGGGTCATGGGCAAGTTCCGTACCGGGGGAATCGACATCCTGGTGGCCACCGACGTCGCGGCCCGGGGGATTGACGTTGAGGACGTCGATATCGTCATCAACTACGATGTCCCCCAGGACCCGGAGTACTACATCCACCGGATCGGCAGGACCGGGAGAGCCGGAAAGGAAGGCCGGTCGTTCACCTTCGTCTCCGGGAAGGAGATGTGGAAGCTCCGGGAGGTCCAGCGGTATGCGAAGATCCGGATCGCCCAGCAGGCGGTGCCTGCGGCCCACGAGATCTCGCTTCGGAAAGCCGAGCTGCTCACCGAGCGGGTACGGCGGTTGATCGAGGAGCAGGACCTCGGTCCCACCACCATCCGGGTGCAGCAGATGATGGGGGATGAGTACACCTCGCTCGAGGTCGCCGCCGCCCTGCTCAATCTCGTATCAGGGGAGGCGGCGGGAGGACAGAAGTCAGACAAATGAGCGACGGAAGGGCTGGAAGGCAAAAAATAACCTTAATTATTTGAGCAATCCAACTTTGGGATTCAATAATTATTTATTCCTGAAATATCCACCAGTACGTTGTAATTCGGACCCGGAAGAGGGGTGTTGAGAGGACTCCGATGATCACCATACTGCTCGTGCACGACAACAGCGACCTCATCGATCTCACCCGTTCCCACCTGGAGAAGGGAGGGGAGGTCCGTGTGGATGCCGTCAGCTCCACCAAGCAGGCCATCGAGGTGCTCAAGAACCGGAGTTACGACGTAATCGTCTCGTACTACCAGCTCCCTGAGGTAAACGGCATCGAGTTTCTCCCCGAGATGAATGGCGTCGAACTGCTCAGGTACCTCAAGTCCCAGGGGAATGCCACGCCGTTCATCCTCTACACCCGGCTGGGTCGCGACCGGATTCTGATCGAGGACCTGAACAGTGCAGGCGAGGTCACCTTCCCAAAGGGGATCGAACCCCGCTCCCCCCTCCCGGAGCTCAGGGACCTGATCTACCAGGCCGTGCTCCGGAAGAAAGTGGAGCGGGACCAGACCCTCCGCACCGACCTGCTCTCTTCGATTCTCTCCCTCACCCCGATCTGGATCTGCCAGATCCGGGGGGGCGTGATGGAATGGGCGAATACGAGCATGTCCGCCGGCCTGGGGTATGATGACGGGGGGCTTGTCGGGAAGAATGCGACGGCCCTCTTCGCCGACCGGGAGTCGTTTGAACGGGCGTCCCGGGAACTCACCCTCAGCATCGACAGGAATGGCTGGGGGCATGCAGAGACCCTGCTCAAGAAGACGGACGGAATACCGGTGCACTGCCTGCTGAAGGTCCATGCACTCGATTCCCATGACCCGTCCCGGGGGCAGGTGATGATCATCGAGGATATCACTGAGAAGAAGCGGCTGGAGGAAGCAGTCAGGGAGAGTGAGATACGGACCCGGGAATTCCTCATGCACGCAAACAGCCTGATCATGAAGCTGGACCTCTCGGGGAATATCACCTTCTTCAATACCTTCGCCCAGACCTTCTTCGGATACTCCGGGCAGGAGATGCTCGGGAAGAACATCATCGGCACGCTCATCCCGTCCGGGGAGGCGGACGGCCGCGATGCGACCAGCTTCGTCAGCGATGTGGCCCTGAACGGGGAAGGGGTCGCGATCCGGATCAGCGAGATGCGGATCCGGGACGGGTCACCGGTCTGGGTGGCATGGACCACCAGGGCCATCCGTGACGCCGAAGGGCACATCAGCGAGGTGGTCTGCATCGGCCACGACATTACCGATCATGCCAGCCGGGAACGGCCGCGGATCAGCACGGCCATGTGGAAGGACCGGGTGATCGGTGGAACCGATATCGGCGATGAGGTGTTTGATGCGGTGTTTTCCATCTGCCTTGAGATCTCCCGGGAAGGACGGGAGGGCAAGAAGGTCGGCACAGCGTTCATCATCGGCGATGCCGAGAACGTGCTCGCCAAGTCCCGCCAGCTCATCCTCAATCCCTTTGCCGGCCACCAGACCGGGGACCGGATGGTCACCAACCACGACATAAAGGAAAACCTCAAGGAGCTCGCCCAGCTGGATGGCGCGTTTGTGATCCGGGGGGATGGGCTGATCGAGGCCGCCGCCCGCTACATCACAGTCGATACCAGTGCAGTGGGGATCCCGAAAGGGCTCGGGACGCGGCACTCCTCGGTCGCGGGAATCACTCTGGTGACCAACGCCATCGGGATCGTGGTGTCCCAGAGCGGCGGGAAGATCTCCATCTTCCGGAACGGGCGGATGGTGCAGGAGATCGCCTGACATGAGGGGCACAGGAATACATATTCCGGCGATGATCGGGTCATTTGCAGAATATCTGCATGAGTTGGAATGAGTCAGAGGAAGTATGGCGTTCCTTCATCGTCAGTGCCGCGGGAGACGGTACGTTCAGACCGTGGAAAAGAGTGTGACATCCCGTTCGTCCCCGGCCAGGGGAGACCGGTATATTGCAGGGAATGTCTCCTCCGGCACAGAAAACCCCGCTACGAACTTCTTTTTCCGGCCGAATAGTTGAATGTCCGGTACGCCAAGTGGATATCCATGGACCCTGCCACCCCCGCACCCGGGAACGGGCTCTCCCGGTCGCTCGGTCTCGCTGAAATCACCCTCTCGGGAATCGGCATCATCCTCGGGGCCGGGATCTACGCCCTGATCGGGACTGCCGCTGCCGGGGCAGGGAACGCGGTCTGGCTCTCGTTTGCGATCTCTGCAGTTGTCGCTCTCTTCACCGCGTTCAGCTACGCCGAACTCTCCTCGATGTTCCCGCTGGCGGGGGCAGAGTACGAGTATACTGTGGCCGCGGTGGGAGAGTTCGTGGCTTTCGTTGTCGGCTGGCTCATCATCTTCTCCGGGATCGTGGGTGCCGCCGCCGTTGCGCTCGGGTTTGCCGGCTACATGGCCGGCCTTATAGCAGCCCCGCTCATTCCCGCCGCGGTAGTGCTGATCATCATCCTCTCCGCGATCCTCATCATCGGGATCAGGGAGAGTGCGCTGGTGGCCGGGCTCTTTACCCTGATCGAGGGTGCCGGGCTCGTTCTGGTGATCATCGCCGGCCTCCCCTATCTCGGCAGGGTCGATTACTTCGAGATGCCGCTCGGGATGACCGGAGTGTTCACCTCGGCAGCGCTGGTCTTCTTCGCCTACATGGGATTCGAGGAGATGGTCAAGTTCTCTGAGGAGACCACCGAGCCGGAACGGACCGTGCCAAAAGCGCTGATGCTCGCGCTCGCCATCTGCACCGTACTCTACATCCTGGTCTGCATCTCGGCGGTGAGTGTGGTGGGGTGGGAGGGCCTTGCCGCATCGGAAGCCCCGTTTGCTGAGGTGGCGGTGGCAGCCTGGGGGCCCGGAGCGGCAGGAGTGCTCTCTATCATCGCCCTCTTTGCCACGGCAAACACCGTCCTCCTGATGCTGCTTGCCTCTTCCCGGATCAGCTACGGCATGGCCCGGTCAGGGACCCTGCCCCGCCCCCTCTCCCGGGTGCACGTGACGCGGCGGACCCCGTGGGTGGCGATCATCGCCGTCGCCTTCGGCGCACTCCTCTTTCTCTTTGCCGGAGATATCGGCTTTGTGGCCAATGTCTCGAACTTCACCCTCTTTGTGACTTTCCTCGTGGTGAACGCGGCCGTGATCATCCTCCGGTTCCATGACCCGGGACGGGCCCGCCCGTTCCGGGTGCCGGGAAGTATCGGCCTCGTTCCCGTGCTGCCCATCTTCGGCATCGCCACCTGTCTCTTCCTCTTCATCCAGCTGACCCCCGAGGTGATCGGGGTTGGGGCCGTCCTGACCATCATCGGGGGCATTGCCGCACTGTTTGCCGGGAGGAGGATCCGCCGCGAAGATAAGGGCGGGCCTGGTTCCGGGCAGGAACCCGGGTGAAAACCGGATTCATTCGGGAGCCGTATGGCGGATCCTGGCAGGGGGGCTCCCGATTTTTGGAAAAACAGGAGAGGTTCCGGGGCCGGAGAGGGATTCTCATCCGGAGCGGTAGGGAGTATTGGTGCGGAGGCAGGCGGCAGCATCAGCCATGATCGCGGGGAGGTCGCGGGTGTCTCTCCAGTCATTCATGAGCAGCTCCGCGAGCGATCCTCCAACGATTCGTTCCCGGATGAGGGGGAGATAGGGCCGCTCATCGGGAGCGGCATGCCGCTCTGCCATGCGGAAGAGGCGGAGGAGTTCCGGGCGGAGCGCCGCGGTCCCCCCGGTGATGGCCTGCCCGGTCAGTTCGAGCAGGGCCCGGCGGTCGGATTCAAGGCCCGAAAGGTCGGCCCGGAGCAGGGCCCTGATAAATGCGCAGAGGGCCGCATCAGACCGGACGCACTCCTGCTCGTCCATCACCTTGAGCTCGACACAGGAGC
This sequence comes from Methanolinea sp. UBA277, assembly GCA_002499905.1. Taxonomy (GTDB): domain Archaea; phylum Halobacteriota; class Methanomicrobia; order Methanomicrobiales; family Methanospirillaceae; genus UBA9949. The sequence continues at coordinate 4,177 of DANP01000011.1, read as the reverse complement.
GGGAGAACCGGACGATGACGCCGTAGGAGGCGACCCATTCTTCGCAGAGGACAGACCCTCCCTGCTTCCGGAGCTCGTGATACATCTCCCTGAGCCAGGAGCAGTATTCCTCCCGCGAATGGAGCAGCTCCGGGATGATCCCGTTGCAGATGCCGGGAATCTGCCGCTGGTTTTCCCGGTAGAAGAGGAGCCGGCTGTCCATGGACCCCGTGGGGCCACCCTCAACGAACGGTGAAGCAGCGCTGACTGCCGCAAGGTAGGGGAGGAGGGAGCGGAGGCGGTTGAAGGTGGTGACCATAGAGCGCTCATCGGCGTAACTGATGTTCACCTGGAGCGACTGGATGTTGAGCCATCCGTGCTGGGAGAGCCCGAAGATGCGGTCATACACCTCGTAGTATTCCTGCTCTTCCTGGTCCCAGACCGCGGTCTCGGAAAGCCGGAGCGCGGGATGCATCCCGAGCCCGAGCAGCCGGTACCGGTCCCCGAATTTCCGGGAGAATGCGTCCGTCCCCCGGAAGACCATCACTTCGAGCTCCCTGATGGTCGGAGCCGGGTGATCAGGAACCACCTCGATAACCGTTTTCTGGAGTTCCTTTGAGAGCTGGACGCTCCCGAAGGGTGCCTGGGATGACCCGCTCCCTGCAAGTTCGGCAAGGATCCGGTCGGATTCGGGTCGCGGGGAGAGGTGCGGGCTGTTTATCGAATATTCATGCTCGGTTCCGATCAGCATGGGATATCTTCCTCGAGAGAGATCTCTGCGATTTTATCGGTTTCCGGCTCCGGGATCCGGCAGATGGCTGCCAGATCCCCGGAAGGGAGGGACCGCACCAGCCGCAGCAGTTCATCCTGTGCCACGGCACACAGGCGGGCAGAGGCTTCCGGCTCCTCCCGAAGGAGACCGGCCAGGGGGCAGATTCGTTCGTGCTTGAGCCAGATCTCGAGCACCCCGTTGACAATATCGAAGGTGAAGGGGCCGGCCCGGCAGGTCTCGGGCTTGAGAGCCTGGATCCGGCAGCGTCCTGCATGAAACATGACGCACATACCATCCTCACCGGCTGCCAGGCAGGGGTATCCCCGGTATTCGATGTTCCCGAAGGGGTGACCGTCCGAGACGATCTCATCGATCCGGTCCCGGGAGAGCGGCGGGTGGGCATCCCGGCAGCACAATCCCCCGCAGCGGTCACATATCGCCTCGGCGATTAAAAACCATGAATCGGTCATGGGCGCATTCACTGCTCCAGGAGACGTGAGATAATGGTCCGGTAGACATCCGGGTACAGGTCGTCTTCCCCGCCCTCGAGAGACGGATTGTCGTTTACCTCGATGACCGTGCAGTCCCCGTTGCTCGATTTCAGATCGACCCCGTAGAGACCGTTGCCGATGGCGTTTGCGGCATCGATGCCGGTGTCCAGGACTCGCGCAGGCGCCCGATCTGCCGGGATGCTTTCCACCCTGCAGTACACCAAATGGCCGTTGACCGAATCCTGTATCTTGAAGGTCGTGTCCGGGATGGTATATTTGCACACGTAGAGGAGCTCACCGTTCAGGACCCCCACCCGCCAGTCATACCTGCTCTCGATGAACTGCTGCACCACGATCCAATCGGACATCCGGATGAAGCGTTTTGCAACCTGCAGGAACTCACCAAGATTGTGCACCTTCTCCACCCTGAGGGAGAACGAGGTCGAAGGCTCCTTGAGGATGATCGGGGATCCGATCTCATCGAAGATTTCCCTGACGCGTGACAGGGAAAGATCATGCCTGGAGAGAAAGAGGGTTCGGGGAATCGGCACACCTTTCTGCATGAGCCGGGAGTACATGTTGATCTTATCGGAGCAGATCCGGATCGATGACGGATCATCGATGACCGGGATCCCGTGTGATTCGGCCATGCGGGATGCGACATAGGTCACATTCAGGGGGTCGGTCCGTGCCCTGATGAAGAGGGCATCCATCATGGGGATCTTCCTGATATCCACGGGGAAGAGAAACTCGGCCGAATGCCCCATCTCCTCGGCCACATCCCGGCAGCGGATCAGGGCATGGAGCTGCTCTGCGCTGGAGAGCGTTTTACGGTCTACGAAGATGCCGAGCCTGCTCATAGAAACTCCTGGTCCGACAGGTAGACCCGCAGGAGCGATTTTTCACGCGGGGAGAGCGCCGAGTAGCGGGTGGGAGTGAGCGAGGAGAGGCGGTACTCCCCGTCGGCATGGATCCAGACCATAGTGACCAGGGGGAGGTGGAACTCGGTGAAGAGCAGCTCTGCATAGCGGGAGAGATCCTCCCCGTATCCGTGGACATGCCCGAAGACGGCGTGGGCTTTCACCACCTCATCACCTTTCCGGAGCGGCTGGCAGCAGAACGGGTACTTTCCGCTGTTGGTGATGTGCCGGATCACCTCTTTTGCCGAATCCATGCTCTGCACTACGGCATACCCGGAAGAGCAGGAGAAGTAGTTCAGCCCGTAGAGGACGGCTGGCACCTTTCCGCAGGACTGGGAGATGATGCAGTCGGTAACCGGAATTCCGGCGCGGGATGCCCGGTCAAGGCAGACCGGGACGATATAGGCATCGAGCACCGATCTGCTGTCAGGGTAGACCCGTTCTCCGTTCAGCTCCCGTGAGAGGATGAGATAGTAGGGGTCGGTTTTGTAGCTGTAATTCTCGCTCACCACGTACAGGCTGCCGCTGCGATGCACCAGGTAGGTCGCCCCGCTCCGGAGCCGGGGGCTCTGTTTCAGTGGTACCGTCTCACAGGGAGACGGCCAGCGATGGTCAGGAATCTCTTCGGGGGGGGATGATATCTCAGCGTGACTGTCGTTCATCCGGTGATCAACACACTCCGGCGATCGTGGGAACCAGGTATGACGGGAGCAGCCCTGTGATGGAAATACCGTGGAGAGATGAGGGGGTAATCAGGGAAAAGAGCCATTTTTTCCGAATAATTCGGGTTATTCATGCAAGACCACAGGCCGCAGGTGCGGTTTTCAGTTTACGCTCGCCATAGCTATGATTTACCATTGAGAATATAAATCTGGCTGTCAGCGATGGGCCCGGACGTAAGAAAACGGTTCTCCGGGATGGATCCCATGTCCGGTCCCTGAAACGCGGCACAAGGATCATCTCTATGAGCTCAGAAGTCGGGGATTCTGGTATGCCACGTCCCGCTCGTTGCATCGCCCTCATGCTGGTACTCTGCCTTCTCTCTGTGATCGGATCCGCCCATGTGCCGGAGATCCCCCCCGGGCAGGTGACTGAGGTCCCTGACGCGGCCAGGTCGTATGCCTGGTATGGCATCCTTGAGGACAGGGATGATGCGGACATCTACCTCCTCACGGTCGAGGAAGGAGGGGAGATCCGGCTCGCGCTCTCAACTCCGGACAAAGAGACGGCTCCGACCTTTATGCTCACGGGGCCCGGTATCGATAGCTCCGATCTGCTCCCGGGAGGTATCGGTCATACCGAAGGACAGGGGAGCATCGTGGTTCCGCCAGATCCGGAGACCGTGGCTTCCTATGAACCGTTCACCCCGATGGCCCTCTACGATCGGGCGGAACTATCCTTCCGTGCCCCTGCCACCGGGGAGTATTCGGTGCTGGTTTCCGGCGATCAGGGGCGCTACATCCTCGCCACCGGGTACCTCGAGCAGTTCAGCATCGCCGAATGGGTGCTCGTTCCGGTTCAGGTGCTCTCAGTCCGGGTGTGGCAGGGACAGCCCCTTCCGCTGGTCCTCCTCCCGGTCATCGGTGCCGTGGCTGCAGGGGCGATCTGGTTCAGGAAGCGGACGGGCGGGATCCGGCTCTGGCCGGGCGCATGGCTTCTTGCCGTAGCCGGATTCTCCTATATCGGGTCAGCGATCCTTATCCTTGCGGAGACGATCCTTGCCGGACTGGTGACCGGACCGGACGGCTCAATGATCATCACCGTATTCTTCGCCGCCCTTCCACTGGTTATCGGAGGCCTGATGGTGAGGAACGCCGGCCGCCTCATCGGACCCCCTGCCCTGCGGGACCGGGGAGTGATCCTCCTCTATGGGATCCTCGGGTTTGCCGTCTGGGCAGGGGTGATCATCGGTCCGGTGCTGGCCATCGCGGCGGCATGCATGCCGGAAACACCCGTGTGCCGGGGCAACCGTGAAAAAATAGTGTGAGCGAGAGGGGAGGATTCGACATCCTCAC
>DANP01000018.1 GCA_002499905.1 Methanolinea sp. UBA277 | reverse complement strand
CATCCGGCTGCTCGCTGCACCTGATGGAGTCGTTGAGATCCGGGCTATTGCCGACGAGGGAACCCACAGCGGGTACTTCAGCGATCCGTCCCTGGCCGCTGCATCCTCCGAGCTCCTGGACCTGCCTTCGGTCCACGGGATCTACCTGACCCTGAACGAGGTGAACCCCGCCCTGCTCGCCCGGCGGGCAAACCGGGTGAAGATGCGACTCTCACGGAATGATGCAACTACTGCGGATTCGGATATCATCCGGCGGCGGTGGTTCCCGGTCGACATCGACCCGGTGCGGCCGAGCGGGGTCTCGGCAACGAAGGAAGAACACGATCTGGCGGTGGAGAAGGCCGGGGTGGTTGCCGGGTGGCTCAGGGACCGGGGATTCCCGGAGCCGGTCCGGGGAGATTCGGGCAATGGTGCCCACCTCCTCTACCGGATCGACCTGCCGAATGATGATGAAAGCCGGCAGCTCATCCAGCAGTGTCTGGCCGTACTCGGGGAACTCTTCAGCGATGGGACCTCCACTATCGATACCGCGGTCTATAATGCTTCCCGGATCTGGAAGCTCTATGGTACGGTCCCCCGGAAGGGCGATCACACCCCGGAACGACCACACCGGCGGTCCTCTCTCGGTTCCGTCCCGGAAAAGATTGCGGTCGTGCCACGCGGGATGATAGAAGCACTCTCCCATATAGGTGTATCGACCGGTGGTCCTGGAGAGAACGAGATGTACCCGTCAACGGGTCGAAGCATGCCGATTTATCCAGGATCACAACGGGGTCAGACCTCATCAGGCCTGGTTCATTCACCCCGGCTGCCAGGTCGAACATCGGCGTCAGGTCATTCGTCCATCCAACCAGGTCGGATCCCTCCAGTACCTGTTCATTCACTTCTCAATCCCTCGCCGGGCAGAACAACCCCTGTACCGAATAATTCAGCTCCATCTCCCCCGCCAGCACGCACCACCGTCTACCCGGACGACAAGGCCCCGCTCGATATCCGGGCCTGGCTCCGGGACCACGGGATCCGGGTCCGGTCGGAGAAACCATGGCAGGGCGGCCGGCTCTTCATATTAGACGAGTGCCCCTTTTCTGCAGCCCACCGGGACGGGGCCTTCGTGATCCAGTTCGCCAACGGTGCAATCCACGCCGGCTGCCACCATGCCGGCTGCGGCGGCGGGAAACAGCGGTGGCAGGAACTCCGGAAGATGCATGACCCGGAGTATGCGGAGCGGGAAAAGCAGGAGGCCGGGCAGCAGCAATCCGCCGGGCAGGGGCAGGAGGCGAACGAGGCCGGGCAGCAGGAGAGGCAGTATGCCGGGCGGGAGCAGAATACGAAACGGACTAGGAGCCAGGAGAACCAGAATACCGGGCAGGACCGGGCAACCGAGGACGGGCAGTATGCCGGATGGGAGCAGCGATCAACTAGCTCTGTCAGCTCAGAACCTCCCCCTCCCATCGAGTACGCCCTTACCGACGCCGGGAATGCCGAACGGCTCATCGCCCACTACGGGGAGACCGTCCGCTATTGTGCCACTTCGGACTCCTGGTTCATCTGGAACGGCCGGGTCTGGGAAGAGGACATTTCCCGCCGGATGCTCCTGCTGGCCACCGATGTCGCCCGGAGCATCTACGCCGGAGCCCTGCAGGCCGCAACCCCGGAACGGGCCCGGCAGCTTGCCCGGTGGGCGATTGCCTCCGAGAGCCTCCGCCACCGGAAGGCCCTGATCGAGTCGGCAGCACCCCACGCCGCCGTCACCCACGAGGTCTTCGACGCGAAACCACACCTCCTGAACCTCGGGAACGGCACACTGGAGCTCGACACCCTGCACTTCCGGGAACATCGGAGGGAAGACCTACTCACAAAGTGTGCCCCGGTCGCCTACGACAAGGATGCCGATTGCCCGCTCTGGAAGGACCACCTCTCCCTGATCTTTGACGGCGATACCGAGTACATCACCGGCTTCCAGGCAATGTGCGGGTACACTCTGCTCCAGGACAACCCCGAACAGGTCCTGTTCATCCTGTTCGGCAGGGGCAGGAACGGGAAGTCAAAGACCATCGAGGTCCTGGCCGAGATCCTCGGTGACTACGCGGTGAACATCGCCGCCGAATCCCTCATGGTCCACCGCTACGAAGGAGCACGGTCAGACCTCGCTAGGATGGCCGGGGCACGGATGGCCACCGCCAGCGAGGGAGAGGACGGAGCCCGGCTGGCCGAGTCCATGGTCAAGCAGCTGACCGGGGAGTACGCCATCACCGTCCGGCGGCTCTACGAGAACGAGTTCGAGTTCACCCCGACGGCAAAGATCTGGCTCACCACCAACCATGAGCCGGTGATCCGGGGGACCGATGACGGCATCTGGCGGAGGATCTGGATGGTCCCCTTCACCGTCCAGATCCCCGAAGAGAAACGGGATCCCGGGATCGCGGAGAAGCTGCTTGCTGAAGGACCCGGGATCCTGAACTGGTGCCTGGAAGGATTGCAGCTCTACTACGCCAACGGGAACCGGCTGATCAAGCCGGGCAAGGTATCGGTGGCCACCGGGAACTACCGGACGCTGAGTGATACAATCGGCTATTTCCTGGCAACAGAGTGTACGCTTGAGCTAGGCTGCATGCTCTCCCGCCTTGCCTTCCGGGAGCGGTTTGAGAAGTGGTGTGAAGAGGAAGGGATCCGGCAGCGGATATCGGCTCGGAGAGTTGCTTCGGTATTGAAGTCCCACGGCATAAAGAGCGGGGGAAAATCCGGGGCTGAACGGTTCTGGGACGGAATTCGATGGAAGACCGAAAGCGAGCGTGAAGCGATCGAACAGAAAGGTTCAATCCAGGAATGCCTGTTCGGGGTTGCCGGTGGATGATTGTTGGACACATTGGACACATTGGACACATGTTCCGGGATCTTTCAGGTATGAAAAAGAAGAGAAAAAAATTCCTGGAAAAAGGGTGAGAAGTGTCCAATGTGTCCAAACGATGTGCCGGGATCGAGAGGTCTCCAAAGAACGGTTTGCAACCTCACGCCCGGATACCGGTATCCATTGGAATGATTTCTTCGATAGTGATCTCCCCGAGTTTCGGAACTGGAAGACCTCTCCGCAGATGAATGATGATCCAGCCATCAATAACCTCGGCAAGATTCTTCCTGCATTCTTCCAGGGTTTTACCGGTAGCCCAGACTCCCGGGAGATCCGGGACTTCACCGTAGTATGGTTCTTCATCATCGATGAGTTCATACCTGGCCCGGGCACGTGCGGCCTCGATATATTCTATAATCATAGTCGTTCTCTGTCTGAGTCCTCTGATCCAAGTACGAGATACTATCTCCTAAGCCATTCCCTGATTCCGCGATTATTCCCGGAGAAATGGGATGCAGCCGTGGTCTCATAGGCCGCGGGAAGGTAGAATGGAATACGGGGATAGTTATCTCACGGAATTGGCAAATGGAATATTAAATCAGGAGATCAATGAAGTAATAAAACGAGCGAAATGAGCGTATGGCAGACATTCCGGCGAAGCGGATCCATAATCCCGTAACAGGCAAAGACTACGAAATCCGGCATTATTCCAGTAAATTCGATAATTCTGGTCAGATCAAACCTCTTTGGAGCAGTAAGAAGAAAACTCTGAATTGTAAGTCCAGACAATCGCAAAGGGAGGAGTAATCCATGCATCGTTTCCTTATCATCGTAGAAAAAGCAGGAGATAATTATTCGGCATATTCTCCCGACCTCCCGGGTTGCATCGCCACCGGTGCAACACGAAAAGAGGTTGAGGAGCGTATGCATGAGGCTATCGACCTCCACCTCAAGGGACTCCTCGAGGACGGCATCCCCATACCCAAGCCGCACACCTACGCGTCCTATATCGCAGTGCAGGAATGACCTGCCACCCCTTCATTCCTCATTTTCTTCTCAGAAATCAGGAATATAATAATTTTCTCGCAACTCGTTGCCCTCCATTTTCCAAACCAAGGTATCTGCACGCTCCGTTTGGAAACCTGGTAAAAAGCTAAGATCAATGAACGCCAATATATATGTGCCTCTGGAAATCCAGGGGCAGGAAGTAAAAACATGGCAGACTTTGTCCAGACCAGCAACACCAAGACCGCTGTCAGGGAACTGGCAGCACCGATCGCCGATGCGACCACCTTCTCGACCATCGTCCAGGGGGTTATTTCCAACAACCCCTTCGGGTGCACCGCCTACACCTACGGTGATGTCCCCCAGGACCCGGTGATGAAGAGCCGGGAGGCCTACACCGCGTATGTCCTGTACGAGGATGCCGAGGCAAAGACCATCGGGAATATCACCGCCCGTGCAAAGACCGTGGCCGGGTTTTCCGCCGCCATCACCGAGATCCTGGCAAACGCCGCCCTCGCCGCCGCCATGGGGGGTGATGCCGTCCGCGACCCGGATGCCGAGAACTACTCGTGCACCCTCAAGTGCCACGATGCCAGCGGCGAGGTGTACTACGTCACCTTCAGCCGTGACCAGGTCCGGGTCTCCTCCTACTCGGATGACGCCATCATGGCCACCATCGAGACCTGGGCGGACACCGTCCCGGCCCTGGCGTGATGATCATGGAAAACGAAGTACTGATCACCGGGATGTTTCTCGGGGCAGGACTGCTCTCCTACGTGGTGATCCCCGGTCTCCTCATCATGTGGGACCGGGTCCTCGACCACATGGGAAGCACCGGAGAAGGCGGGGTGCAGCAGGGGGAGTGATCCTCCTCCCTCCCTCCTGGTGTCTTTTTATAACTGGGCACTAGGGTTACGAGCTATCAAAATTTCAGCTCACAGCCTGATATCCCCCGACCGTTCGATCAACCGTCCCACCGTACTCTCGATCGCTGCCAGGGGATCGTGGGTTCGCAGCTCCCCGAAACTGAGTCCGGTCAGGCCTTCAATGGTGCCAACGGGCAACTGGAAGGTCTTATACTCACCATACGCAAATTCAAGGTCAGAGATCAGGTTCTTCTGGGTCTGGAGGTATGCCGTGGCCGAGAGGGTGCCATCGTCTTTCACCATGGCGACCACCTTCCAGAACTCGGCCGGGATGCGGTACTGGCCCCGGTAGATCAGGTCGTCGTCCCTGAAGACCGGCCCGGTAAAGACCGTCAGCCTGATGCCGTGCTTCCCGGCGTTGTCCAGGATGTAGTCCTCAAGGTTGACCCAGGAGCCCCTGTTCAGGCGGGTGTGCTGCGGGGAGCAGTTGGTGAAGTGGAAGGTGTCTTCATTTGCCTCGTCAGCGTCCTCTCCCCAGACCGGGTCGATCCTTCTGACCAGGTGGCCGCGGTCGAGGTCGTTGGCCTCGTAGAGCTCGGGGCCGCACTGCAGGCTGCGGTCGATCCTCGGGTCGTAGTACCAGGTGTCGGAATCGCGGACAATCTTTTTCATCCGGCTGCCGTCGATGTTCACCGCGGTGAAGAACGCGAGGCGGCGGGATGTGCTCATCATGATGGAGAAGTGCGTATACTTCAGCTCCCCGCTTCCATCTATCGTTTGTGCAATATCGTGTGCCCTGTCGGGCTGAAGTTCCGGCAAGGGTATGGCGTGCCCTTCTCCAAGGAACGTGGGATCATAACCTGATGATCCTTCATACCATTCGGCGCTCTGCACGGCAACGTTCATCCTCCCGGGCTGTGGCGCCGGGGGAGTTTGGCCAGAGACCACCATAAGTTCGTCAAGGAACCTCGCCTTCTCTGCACTCATCCCAGCCTTTTGAGCAGCAAGATACGTGAGAATGGCACTGACCCGGACCCCCTCATTCGCAATATACCTGGTGCTGTCGTCCGGGTCCGGTACACCGGCATGGTGGAGTGCGACCACGTTCCAGTCATCGGAAAATACCGGGGAACCGGAAGAACCCGGCTTGGTATCTGTTACATAGTGAAGGTAGCTCTCGAAGACCCCAATCATCTGATTTTCCCGGACCGCTACTGCCTTTGGTGCACCCCCGGGATGCTGAATGATCGATACATATTCCCCTGCAAGGATTTTTCCCGTTTGTGCGATGAGGGGCAGGTACCCGAAATCGCACACCTTTGTACCATCCTGGCACTGAGTTTCCAGGGCAACCAGGGTAAAATCGAGATCTCTGTCGGTGACAAAGAACTGCTCCGGGTGAAGGCGGAAGCACCTGATCGGGAGAGGATACTGGTTCAGATCGTTCGCATAATTGAACTGGGCAAGGCTGAACCGGGCGAATTCCTCATCTTCAAGGACATGATTGTTGGTGAGAAGAAGGGATGGTGATACGAGAAAACCGGTCCCGTAGCCCAGAACCCTCCCGATATTGTCACGGACCTCTATCCGGCAGACTGACCTGCTGACATTCAGTCCCATCTCCAGGTATGATATCGGGAAGAGATCACTTCTCCCGAGCACCCGTTCAAGTGCCAGGTTGTCGGTCGGGTCGAGGATACCTTTTCGATCTTCAACCCGTTTCTCGGTGGCCAGTTCAACCGGTTTTCTGGAAGCGAGCGTCTCTTTATAGCGATTCCAGTTAACGGTTGCCTTGTTAAACCGCTCTGTGGCCTTGCTCGTCTGTTCATCAACACGCTCTTTGTTCCACTCAGTAAGATTCATCATAAGGACCCACCCCAGGGAATGATAGAATCTTCACTGAAATATTGATTCCGACTATCAATATTCATCAGATTTTATACATGACGAATGGAAAGGCCGGCTGCGAATCATAATTGCCATCTCATTCTCTGATAAACGCAACTCGTTGCCCTCCATTCCTTAAACCGACACCGCTGCGAGAGGACTGCCCGCCTCCGTGGTCATCCCCGGGCTCATCGTGATGTGGGACCGGGTCCTCGACCACATGGAGAGTACCGGAGAAGGCAGACAGCAAGGGATCAGGAGAGAACGATGAATCCTCCCTCACTACGCTTCGCCAGTAACCAAAAATAAATGACCGGAGGTTATCCGCTGCCGGACACTCCCCGGAGTTCATCCAGGTTCTGGTAGATGGTCCAGAAGAAAGCGGCGGTGCCGAGGCTCACGCTGATGGCGTGAACGATGATTCCTGCCACGGGAATCCTGAATACCAGGTTCAGGATAATGAAGCCGAGGATGAACAACTGCCAGGAGGGCGCCTCCCATTTCAGGTACCGGGCGATGATGCGGCCGAGGGCCAGGGAGACAAAGAGCGTCGAGAAGAGCAGGCCGGTGAAGAATGCTGCCCAGAAGATGAGGGCGAGAGGGAGCAGGACCACGGTGATGGATACCAGGACCAGGAGGATGAAGGCGATGATGATCCCGAAGAACCCGGCAGCGGTCTTCACCAGGGGAGACGTCCGCACCTCCTCTTCCACGGCGAGGAACCGGTTCGGCAGGAAGTGGAGGAGGACGAGGCCGAGGATCAGCATGCCGATGGTGAAGATGATACCGAAGATGGAAAAGATGTGGGAAAATTCCCTGCCGGGATCTGACAGCTGGACATCAATGTTCCCGGCCGTCCCCCGGTTATCAAAGGTCTGGGCCCGGACGGTCAGGTTCCCGGTGACCTGGCCGGCGTTGACCACCTGGCCTCCTGATATCATCGCATCACGCAGGATGGTTGCGCCGTTTCCGATCGTCACCGTTCCTCCGGTCAGCACGGCATTGGTGCCCACCTCCGCATTCACGGTGATATCGCCCCCGGCCGCCACCAGCTTTCCGCCAATCCGGTCGTTGACCGTGATCGTTCCCCCGGCAGCAATGGCATCTCCTGATACCGGGGCGTTAATTGTGATGGTCCCGCCGGCAGCGATCACGCTTTCGACCGGGGCATTGATCTCGATCATTCCACCGGATACAAAGAGATCGTCGTTCACCGGTTCATCGATGACCACCTGTCCTCCGCTGTAGGTTGCGAGTGCCGATACACCCGCGGGAAGAAGGAGGAGAACGAGGCAGGCGAGAACCGCGTCTCGGAGCGTCATCATAGCTTCCACGTCAGTGAATGACTATTTAATCCTTATGAATGCCGGAAGGTTCTCTCTCTCATGACACTCCCGGGAGAAACGGTGATCCCCGGCCTCCTCATCATGGGGACCGGGTCCTCGATCAGATCGAAAGCTCCGGAGGAGAGCAGGCGTTGATCACCACCGGATGGGAGCCGGGCTCCCTCCCTTCTCCCAAAATCCTTCCTGCGGTTCTCCCCTTTTACTCCCCTTCATATAACCTCCCGGTTCAAAAATCATTTATACCACAAAATGAATCCCCCTCCGGCAATGATTTGGAAATTCGTCACGAACCTTGGCCCAACGGCGTGAAAGGTGGTATCATCGTGGGGTATGAAAACCCCTGTTATCATCGGCAGGACCAGGATCGCGGTGAACCTTCTTGGCCGGTTTTGAACGCTCCCGGCCATCGTTGCATTCCACCATGACGGGATCTCCCTCCCGGGCAGTCCCGTCCAGCCTCCTTACCTACCCAACCAATACCCCTCTTTTTTATCGCAAGCGGTGACCGCTGGTGTCCAGGATATCAGATGAGCCGTGAGCTGTTCTCAGACCGGTAAAGGATTGTTCTGAGTCTGGGAATGGAGCCCGGGGCAGCACCCCTATAATCATGGATACTACTTTTTCACCCCGGGCAGTGTAAAATAGAACGTCGAACCCTCGCCGACTTCCGACTCTACCCAGATCCGTCCGCCATGCCGCTCGATAATCCGCTTGCATAACGCGAGCCCAAGCCCGGTCCCCGGGTAAGCATCCCTCCGGTGAAGGCGCTCGAAGAGGATGAATATCTTGCTGTAATACTCTTGCGGGATCCCGATGCCGTTGTCCCGTACGGCAACCTGCCACATCCCGTCTTTGGGAGCAACCGAGATCTGGATCTCCGGGGCGACCCCCTCCCTGCGGAACTTTATGGCATTGTTGATAATATTCTGGAAAACCTGGGTCATCTGGGTTTCGTCGGCAAGGACAACCGGGAGCTGATCATGGGTAATGGATGCCCGGGTCTCTTTTATGACCAGCTGAAGATTATTCAGGGCATTCGAAAGGATCGTTCCCATATCAACCGCCTCCGGGGGCTTTGCCTGGGACCGCACCCGCGAATATTCACGAAGGTCACTGACCAGCGTATTCATCCGGAGACCGGCGTTCTCGATAATTCTGAGGTACTGTTCAGTCTGGGGGCTCTGCCCCTCTCTGCACTGGCTGAGGAGGAGCTCAGAGTATGTCACGATACCCCGGATGGGCTCCTGGAGATCATGGGTGGCGATTGAGGCAAAGAGTTCCAGGTCCTCATTGCTCTGTTTCAGGTTCTCGGTGTATTCCTTTACCTGCAGTTCGGCTGCCTTCCGCTCGGTAACATCCCGTAAGACAACCTGGATTGCCGGATTCCCTTTGAACAGTATGCTCCTTCCTCTCCCCTCAAAGGTAACCAGGGTCCCGTCACGCCGTATAATCCCAACCTCTGTCATGGGAATTATCATCCCTTCGAAATCGTTCTCGATATTCTGCTGGACAACCTCATGGAAATCAGGGTGAACCAGCTTGAAAACATCCATGCCGATGAGATCTTCCGGGGTTCCTGTTGTCAGCAGCTTTGCGATGGCAGGATTCGCATAGACGATTTTTCCATTCTGGTGAATCATGATGATATCCGGAGACATTTCAACGAGGGTGCGGTATTTCTCCTCGTTTTCGTGTACCGCCTCCTCGACCTGTTTCCGCTCGGTGATATCCCGGACAATACCCCCGTAGAATGTCCTGCCGTGGGAAATAAAATGATAGATTTTGGCTTCAATGATCCGGGTTGTACCGTCAGGTCGCCGGACAGAAAGCTCCATGAAGGGATTTTTGGAGGAGGTGGTCGCTTTCCTGTCCATCTCTTTGATAATGGAGCGTACCCATTCTTCCCCTTTCTTGTCCTCGGGGGCAAACCGCGATACAACCTCCGGGAGCGGCCTGCCGACGGCTTCCTCCCGGGAGATGCCGAAGATCTCTTCCATCCCGGTATTCCATTCCAGGATCACCCCCGTGTCATCGTTCAGGATGATCCCGTCATGCGTGCTCTGGATGAGCTTCCTGAATTTATCTTCGCTCTCCCGGAGCGACTCTTCCGCCAGTTTCCGTTCGGTGACATCCCGCATGATACACCCGATACGGAACCCCTGCCGGGTGGGAATCCTGAATACGCTCTGCTGGATGTACCGGACGTCTCCGTTCGGGGTCCGGATCTGCCCAATGAAGGGACCATTGAAGTGATAATCCGTATCATCAGGTAACATCTGATCCCAATACGTCCGATACAGGGTCTGAGGGTCGGGTCCAGCCCATTCCTCACTCACGCTCCGTGCCTGGATCTCCCATGCAGGCATCCCCACCACATCCCTGGCGGCCAGGCCGGTGATCATTTCTGCACCCTTATTCCACGTGGTGATCCGTCCTTCATTATCAGTGATGATAATTCCGTCATCAGAACTATCGATCAGGTTCTGTAATTCTTCCTCACGCTCGCTGAGTGTATCTTCCACCTGTTTTCGCCCGGTGATATCGTAGGTAATGCCGATGAACCGGGGGATACCGGACTCCAGGCAAACCCTCCCCTTTGAGGCCAGCCAGTGTACACTGCCATCCTGCCAGATGATCCGGTACTCCTGCTCGAAGCGCGATCCATTGTAGATTGCATCTCTCCAGGCGTTTCGAAGATCCGGCAGGTCATCGGGATGAATGAGATCGAGGAACTCCTCCTCCCGCAGAGGGGGAGCATCGGGAGAACGCCCGAAGAGTACATTGAGTTGTGGGGTGGCTATCGAGCCCCCGTCCGGATCCCGTATCCACATACCCACCCCTGCTCCTTTTAGAGCCAGTTTGAGCTGACTCTCACTCTCCCGGAACGCAGCCTCTACTTTTCTGAGATCCGCATTCTGGCAGCGCAGCACATCAAGCTCATTCTGAAGTGCTGCTGTACGCTCTTCAACAATCCTGTCTGTGTCTGCTGAGGGAGATTCCGACTCGGTATCCCGCTGAGCTGGATCAGACTTTTTTGGTGAAGGGTTTGAGGGGGCCGTCATGTATCTCCTGGAATACTGATAGACAAGTACCAAGAAATCCATACACCAGGTAATAATTATAGCTCCGGGAGAGGATTACCAGAGTGGAACTCGGGGTATGGGGCTATTGAGCAGGTAACAAAACCTGTCGGAAATGCCCCCGTTCCAGAAAGTGGGGGTAAATAAAATACTTAATACAATATTGGCATCTCTTCCGATATTTATTGTCTGCAAAATAAAAAAGATAATGAATCCTGATGTAATTTCCGGTAAAATTCCATAGATATGGTGTTGCCTGTTATTTTTTCAACTTTTCCACGATAAAAAGGAAGTCTATTTTCGGCGTAACCCCATAAATCTGAAAAATAGATGTATTTGCAATATTTGGGATAATTGCTATGACCTCTCCTTCCAGATTGTTTAAAAATTGCTCTAATCTCTGTTGATCAGCAGACATTTTGATATCGAATCTATGTACCCTGTATTTCATTCGAATCCACAGTCCAGGTTTCTTTTTAACCTATACGTATTTTCTCTCAAAGAAATATTTCGTATTTTTCCAGGTATCTTTATTTTTCCGCTGATGAACATGCGTAAGGCCGGCGATAAGTTCCAACGCGAGAATTTCACTATCAAATAATGTTAGAAACATGGGCATTCCAGTATACAACATGTTTTCAACGGCATTTCTACCCGAGCACAAAAACGTGTTCTCCGGGCTCAATGTACCTCATGGCTGGCGCTTCTTCACCAGGCAATCTGAAAAATAGTATTTAAAATAGAATTCTTTCAAAATAAAAGGAAATTTGAAGAGTTTTCTCAAGGGTATGATACCGTGTTTTATTATCTCAGGCAACAAAATAGTATATACAGTTTTTCGAACTGTTTGAGTAAAACCATGTATAAATCAAATTTTGGCGGCCCGAGAAATTTCGGACCCCGTGAAATGACAAAAGTAGTCTGTGCAGACTGTGGTAAGGATTGTGAAGTACCGTTTAAGCCTACTGAGGGAAGACCTGTCTATTGCCAGGATTGCCTCCCGAACCACAGGCGTCCCCGGTTCTAATTCTCTCTTTTTTTCCTGTCAGTATCCTGCTGAAGCATACTGTGCCATTGAGCATTATCACTCGTTCCTTCCTCACCGCAACGACCTTCCAGACCACTACGCTTAACAGCCTCCATTACAGACACGACTGAATGGACAACCCACTCCGGTCCGGGGAACCGCCAAACCCGCGAATCACCGTCCTGACCTTCGTCATCCTCACCTTCCTCTTCTCATCCGTCTTCTGGTACCTGACCGCCACAACACCGCCCGTGGCAGAGAACGCAACCCTGCTGCTCATCTCCACCGTGGGCGCCATGTGGTGCCCGGCGCTGGCAGCGATCGTGACCCGCCTGTACTTCCAGCGGAACCTGCGGGGATTCGGGGTATATCCCGGCGAGCCGAAGTGGCTCCTCGTCAGCATGCTCCTTCCGGTAGCCGTCGGTCTGTTCATGTTCGGCACGGCATGGATCACCGGCATCGCACCCTTCAGCGACGCAGGTGCGGCGAAGGTATTCTCGCTCGGGTTTGCTCCGGTGTTCCTGTACCTGCTCGCCTTCAACTGCTTTGCCGCCGCCGGAGAAGAGCTGGGCTGGAGGGGGTTCCTGGTACCGGAACTCAACCGGTTCATGGGATTCACCGGGCTGGCCCTCCTCTCCGGGGCCATCTGGACCGCGTGGCACTTCCCGCTCATCTTCTTTGGCACCTACCACGGGCCCGGCTCGATCGGATATTCGCTGGCCGTCTTCATCCCCTCGGTGATGGGCGCAGCGGTGG
>DANP01000022.1:84182-115481 GCA_002499905.1 Methanolinea sp. UBA277 | reverse complement strand
GACCAGTACACCCGGTATGTTGCCGAGCAGCCGGAACCCAACGGGTTCGTAGTCATCGCCCGGAAGGGGAGCAGGACCGTGTACCCCATCCAGGCCTGCCTCTTCCTCGCAAAAACCCCTGTCCAGCATGTGCACAATATCATCATCGCGGAAGAAGGGGCCGAACTCCACATCATCTCCGGATGTGCCAGTGCATCCTATACCAGGACCGGGTCCCACCTCGGGGTGACCGAATTTTACATCGGCAAGGATGCCCGGGTCACCTCTACCATGATCCATAACTGGGGCGAGGAGATCAGCGTCTTTCCCCGTTCTGCCTCGGTCGTTGAAGAGAACGGCGTATTCCTCTCCAACTACGTCTGCATGCAGCCGGTGCGAAAGATCCAGATGTCACCTGTCGCTCACCTTAAGGGCAGGAACTCGGTTGCCCGGTTCAGCAGCATCGTGGTATCCACCCCCGGATCCACTATGGATCTCGGCTCAATAGCATACCTGTCAGCCGAGGGAGCGAGCGCCGAGCTCCTCACCCGGGCGATTACCACCGGCGGAACCATCGTATCGCGGGGGATGATCGACGGACAGGTCCGGAACACCAGGGGGCATATCGAGTGCAAAGGGCTGATCCTCAAGGACGGGGTCATTCACGCCATCCCGGAGATCAAGGGTAACGTGGTCGATACCGAGCTCTCCCATGAGGCAGCAGTGGGAAAAATCGCCCGGGACGAAATCGAATACCTGATGTCCCGCGGCCTTTCGGAGGATGAGGCTACCGCGACCATCATCCGCGGCTTCCTCGATGTTAAAATTGCCGGCCTCCCGGATGTCCTCCAGAAGCAGATCGATGCGGCAATCGATGCCGCGGAGAAGAGCGGGTTCTGATGGGTATGACCGGACAGGAGCGGTGGGAGGAAGCACGGCGGAACATGGTCGAGCTGCAGATCGCCTCCCGCGGGGTTCACGATGAACGGGTCCTGTCCGCGATGCGATCGGTGCCCCGGCACCTCTTTGTCCCGGCCTCCTACCGCGATGCCGCGTACAACGACTGCCCGCTCCCCATCGGCAGGGGACAGACCATCTCCCAGCCGTACATTGTCGCGGTCATGACCGAACTCCTCCAGCTCAGGCCGGATGACCGGGTGCTGGAGATCGGGGGCGGGAGCGGATACCAGGCGGCAATACTCGGGACGCTGGCACGGGAAGTCATCTCCATCGAACGGATACCGGAGGTCGCAGAAATGGCGAAGGAGAATCTTTCCGGGGCCGGCATTACCAACGTCACGATCGTGATCGGGGACGGGACCCTGGGTTACCCGGCCCGGGCACCCTATGACGCGGTGCTCATCACCGCTGCAGCCCCCGAAGTGCCACCCCCGCTCCTCGATCAGCTGGCAGAAGGCGGGCGCCTCGTCGCCCCGGTCGGTTCGCGCGACCTGCAGGAGCTGGTCCGGTGCACGAAGCGGGAAGGGGTGGTCTCCAGGGAACATTTCGGTGGAGTGGTCTTTGTGCCCCTGCTCGGGCGGCACGGGTGGGAGGTATGACTCGTGAACGGATCCACGACATCACCCGCCCGCTTGCGCCGGGGTGCGTGGTCTATCCCGGGGATATTGTCCCGCGGTTCCGCCAGCAGGATCACGGGCAGTACCGGATCACGGATATCAGGATGAGCTCCCATTCGGGGACGCACATCGATGCCCCTGTCCACTACCTGGACCACGGTGCGACCGTTGATCAGATTCCGTTTTCCGCACTCATGGGGTGGTGCAGGGTACTTGACTGTTCGGGGTCAGGAAGCGAGATCACCGCTGCAGACCTTGGGGGGAAAACCAGGGGAACAGATAAGCTGCTGCTGAAGACCGCATTCTCGGAAAAACATGAGTTTTCTGAAGAGTATCCTGCACTTTCAGTGGAAGCCTCCCGGTACCTTGCCGGGCAGGGGATCGCCTGCATCGGGACCGATGCCCCATCCATCGAGGGATACGGGAGCAGCGGTGACGTGCACCGGACGCTCCTCTCAACGGGGATGGTGATCATCGAGCTCCTCGATCTCGCGGGTGTCAGCGAAGGGGAGTACTGGATGATCGCCCTCCCCCTCCGGCTGCAGGGGAGTGACGGCTCCCCCTGCCGGGTGCTGCTGATAGAGGGAGACGATAGGTACAGAATCCCTTACAGGGGTTGATCTCAATGGACATCATTACGCGGGCTGTGAAGCACCTGGAAAACCGGATTCACGGGTCCGGTTCGGAAGAGGGTATCGTCGCCATCGAAACCGATCCGGATATTGTTATCTGCCAGTATGAGCGGGGAGCCTGCCTCCGGGCAACCTACGGTGGCCGTTCTGCAGAGTTTGTGACCATGGAGCCGATCGCGGTCAGGACGAGGATCGGGTTTATGTTCGGGGCGGCGCTTGAAAAGCTCCCGCAGCGGGCTGCTGCCTGCGCTATTATGAATGTTGCCACCGGGTTCTTCTGCCTCTCCAGGGTGCTCAAGGCCTGTGACCCCGGGGCGCATAAGGACTGCTTAACCGCGTTCAAAAAAGAGATCGGCGGAGGGAGGATCTATCCTGTCGGCATGGCACCAAACGCTCTGGCACGGTTCGACAACGTGGCAGGCAGCCCGGATGAGGCCGATGTCATCCTCGTTGTGGGGGATGGCCTGATCGAGCCCGGCACCGGGGACCTTCTCGCCCGGTATGCCGGAGAAAAACGCATCCTGCTCGTTTCCCCGTCCACGGCCGGTGTGAGTGCCCTGATGGGCTGTACCCACTGGTGCCCGTTCGGGAAAGGATAATCCTTTTTCTTCATCGCGGGATACCTATTCCATAATGCTCTTCGGTTCGTCCGGGATCCGGCGGAAATACGGGCCGGAACTGGTGGATATCGCACTGGCACTCGGTCCGGCTCTCAAGCGGCGGGGAGGCGAAACCCTCATCGGAAGGGATACCCGGACCACGGGCTTGGTGCTGAACCGTCTCATCTCTGCAGGAATCATTTCCGCGGGTGGACAGGTCCGTGATGCAGGAGTGGTACCAACTCCTGCGGTTGCCTACGGGACCCGCGGGGTCACAACCGGGGTCATGATCACCGCTTCGCACAATCCGGAGGAGTACAACGGCTTCAAGCTCTTCAATCCTGACGGGTCGTCCTTTTCCGGAGATCAGCAGCGGGAGGTTGAGGAAAATCTGCGTCAGAAGGAATGGACGACATGGGACTGCCATGGGGATCTGCGGGAGGTGGATGCCCTGTCACCGTACATCCGGGCGATTTCTGAGAGCCGATCATCCCTCGGGGGCCTCTCCCTCATTCTCGATTGCGGGAACGGCGCCGGGAGCGTGGCAAGTCCCCCCCTGCTGAGCCTTCTTGATGCGGACATCTCCTGCGTGAACTGCAATCTCTCGGGTCATTTTGCCCGGCCATCAGAGCCGCTCGAGGAATACCTCGGCTACATCGGGAACCTCGTCCGAAAACGGGGTGCTGCCGGTGCGGTGGTCCATGACGGGGATGCAGACCGGATGATGGCCTTCGACAGCAGGGGCAGGTATATCACCGGGGACCGTCTCCTGATGCTCTTTGCAATGTATCTGGGTGCCCGTGAGGTGGTGACTACCTTTGATGCATCCATGGCCATTGAGGAGATAGCCGCTGTCAGGAGGACACCGGTCGGTGATACCTACGTGTCTGCCGAGCTCCGCAAGTGGGGGTCATTCGGAGGTGAGCCGTCAGGTGCCTGGATCTTTCCGGAACATTCCCTCTGCCCGGACGGCCCGTATGCCGCGGCCCTCTACGGTGAGATTGCCCATGAATGGGACGTGGCTGCCGAGATTGACGCAATGCCGGCATACCCGGTGCTGCGGGAATCACTGCCCGATGATCAGGCAATCGAAGTCATGCGGTCCATCGGTGCTGAGTCCCCGACCGATGGCATCCGTCTCGCTGGAGAGGACGGCTGGTGCCTTATCCGGGCTTCCGGAACAGAGCCCAAAATCCGGCTCACGGCGGAAGGCACCGACCGCCAGGCTGCGGAAACAATGCTTGCCAGAGGGCGTGCTCTCCTCAAATCGAGGAAAAGTGCTTAAAGCCGCAGGGTGAGGATAGCTGTATGCAATGTGTCGTCCTTGCTGCGGGAGAGGGAAAGAGGATGCGTCCTCTCACCGCAACGCGCCCCAAGGTGATGATTCCCCTGGCCAACCGGCCCATGACCGATCATCTGGTGTGCGCCGCACGGGATGCCGGGATTTCCGAATTTATTCTCGTGGTCGGGTATCAGGAACAGGAGGTCCGCGACTACTTTGGCGATGGAGCGGATCTCGGGGTGACCATCAGGTATGTGACCCAGCGCCGCCAGAAGGGAACGGCAGACGCCCTGCGGGCGGCGGAAGAACATATCAGCGGGCCGTTTCTCCTTCTGAACGGGGATATGGTCCTCCGGAGCCGCGATATCGCGGCGATCATCGCGAACGATGCCCCCTGCATGGGGATCTTCCATTCGGATAATCCTGAGGATTTCGGGGTGGTCACCGTTGAGGGCGACCGGGTGACCGGCCTTGAGGAGAAATCCAGTGCTCCCCGGAGCAATCTCATCAATGCCGGGGTGTATCTCTTCTTTCCCGCAATCTTCTCCGTACTGCGATCGGTCGGGATCTCCCCGCGGGGGGAGCTTGAACTCACCGATGCCCTGGCAGATCTCATCCGGGAACGGAAGCTTCGAGCCCATACGCTCTCGTTCTGGCTCGATGCCGGATATCCCTGGGACCTCCTTGATGCCAATGCCATCCTGCTGGAAGACGTCGAACCCACCACGGAAGGAACCATCGAAGAGGGGGTCTTCCTGACCGGCAGGGTCGCGATCGGAGCAGGATCGGTCATCAAAGCAGGGACCTGCATCGAAGGCCCCTGCATCATCGGTGAGGAGTGCCGGATCGGGCCCCATGCCTATATCCGGGGAGCGACATCGATCGGTGATCGATGCCATATCGGGCACAGCACAGAGATCAAGAACTCGATCATCATGCACGATACCAGGATACCGCACTTCAACTACATCGGCGACAGCATCATTGGAAGCGGCTGCAACTTCGGGGCCGGCACCAAGGTTGCGAACCTCCGCCATGATCACGGGACCGTGGTGATCCGGGGGGTCAACACCCGGCGGGTGAAGATGGGGGCGGTAATCGGGGACGGCGTCCGGTTCGGAATCAACTGCTCGGTGAACGTGGGGACCGTAGTCGGGAGCAGGGTGAGTGTTGCGCCCCATACGGCTATCGAGGGATGGATCGATGAGGAGACAAAAGTCAGGTAGGTGAAGGATGCAGGCAGTAATTCTGGCGGCAGGGGAAGGCAAACGGTTGCGCCCGCTCACAAAGAACCGTCCCAAGGCACTGATTCCCGTAGCGAACAACCCGATCATCGATTATCCGATACAGGCGCTGCTAGACTGCGGGATCCGCGACATTATCATCGTAGTCGGGTATCGGAAAGAGCACGTGATACGGCACCTTAACCGGTGCGATGCCCCGATTGAGGTTGTCGAGCAGAAGCAGCAGCTCGGAACAGGTGATGCCCTCCGGTGTGCGGCATCCCTCATCCGGGAAGAATTCCTGGTCCTTCCGGGAGACAATATCATCGATGCGCCGTCCATCTCGCGAATCATGGCGGTGCAGAACAGTGTTCTCGTGAAAGAACATCCCCACCCCTCGAATTTCGGGGTGGTGATGATGGACAAGGAGGGGGTGAGTTGCATCATCGAGAAACCGGAGCACGCCCCCTCGTTCACCGTATCCACGGGTATCTACCATCTCACCCCGGACTTCCTGCCCCACCTCACCGAAAATTCTCTAACCGATGCAGTCAACGGGATGATCGCGAAGGGAGGGCACCTGGGGGTGGTCATGGCGGAGGAATGGCATGATGCCGTTTATCCCTGGGATCTCCTTGCCCTGAACAGAAAGATACTCCGGGATATATCCCCGCTAAAGTCCGGGTCAATCGACAGGACGGCAGTCATCCGGGGCCCGGTCCGGATCGGCAAAGGGGCAACCATCAGTCCGTTCACAGTGATCACCGGCCCGGCTATCATCGGGAACGATGCCGAGATCGGGTCGCATTGCACCATCGGTCCGTTCGTGAGCATCGGGGATCGGGTCAGGGTCGAGCCCTTCACCCTGCTGGAACACTCGCTGCTGATGGAGGATTCTGCAATTGGTTCACATTCCCGGGTGACAGAGGCGGTCATTGGAGAAGGATCATCGTTCGGCGATCATACCACGGTTGAACCCGGGGTCCCCCTGATGGAGATCGAGGGAACCCTGATGCGGGGCAGGTTTGGATGCGTTGTCGGAGACCGGGTGCGGGCAGACCCCCTCTGCATCTTCCAGGGTGCCCTTGTGGGCAACGATGTGCGGATACGGGGCGGAAAGATGATTACCGGGTTCGATGCATTCCAGGACGGGGTGATGGTGGTTTAGGTGTGCGGCATTTTCGGGTATACAGGGGGATCCCGGGCCGCGACCATCGTTCTTGAGGGGCTCAGAAAGATCGAGTACCGGGGATACGATTCCTTCGGGATAGCAGCGCTCGGAGACACCATCCGGGTCAGCAAGAGGCAGGGCCGTATTCCGGAAGAAGGATTTGACACCTGGGATCTGGCGGGCACAGTCGCCATCGGTCATACCCGGTGGGCAACCCACGGAATCCCTGATGACAAAAATGCGCATCCTCACCGGGACTGCACGGGAAAGATTGCTGTTGTCCACAACGGAATCATCGAGAACTATGCGGCACTGAAGCGGGATCTTATCGGGAGAGGTCACATTTTCTCGTCGGACACTGACACCGAAATTATCGCCCATCTCCTTGAGGAAGCGTATGAAGGCGATCTCCTGGCGGCTATACAGGCAGTGCTCCCGACCCTGGAAGGATCCTACGCCATTCTGACTCTTGCTGAAGGCGATGCACGCATAGTCGCCGCCCGCAGCCGGAGCCCGCTTGTTTTGGGGATCGGTGACAATACCATGTTTGCCGCATCAGACATGACCCCGATCCTTGAGTATACGCGGCGGATGATCGTTCTCGAGGACGGCGACGTCGCCACCCTGACCCCTGCAGTGGTTGAGATCTTCCATGCCGGGAGAAGGGCCGAACGGAACGAAGAGTTCGTCCAGTGGTCGTTTGAAGATGTCCGGAAAGGGGGATTCCGGCATTTCATGCTCAAGGAGATCTTCGATCAGCCGGCGGTCTTCTCAGATGCGATCCGTGCCCTGAGAAAGGAGGAGCTCCCCGGAGTCGTAAGGGATGCAGGAAAGGTGACCATTGTTGCCTGCGGGACATCGTACCATGCCGCACTGGTCTTCAAGTACCTGCTCGAAGAACAGTGCCGGGTCCCTGCCCGGGTCGAGATAGCGTCCGAGTTCCGGTACTTCCCCCCGCCGCCGGAAGGTCTGGTAATCGGGATCTCCCAGTCGGGAGAGACCGCTGATACCATCATGGCACTCCAGCTGGCAAAGCTGCGGGCCTGTCCGACGCTCGCCATTGTGAATGGGGTCGGAAGTTCCCTCACCCGGATCGCGGACGCCTCGCTGCTGATGCATGCCGGCCCGGAGATCAGCGTCGCTGCAACCAAATCGTTCATCGCCGAGCTCGCGGTCTTTTTCCACCTCGTTGACATCATGAAACAGGGAGCCTGGGGCCACCAGCTCGATTCCGCTCACCGCGCCATCGAAGAGGCACTCCTTCTCGATCTCGGGCCGGCGGTCACCTGCTGCAGAGATGCACAGAACCTCTTCTTTGTTGGACGGGGAGCGTTCTACCCCATCGCACTTGAAGGAGCGCTCAAAATGAAAGAGATATCCTACATCCATGCCGAGGGGTATGCGGCCGGGGAGATCAAGCACGGCCCGTTCGCCCTCCTCTCACCGGAAACCCCTGTGGTCGCTATCTGTGCTCCCGGAGAAACCTACGGGGTCATGGTCTCCAACATACGGGAGATGAAGGCGAGGGGAACCCCCCTGATTATTCTTGGGGAGAAGGATGACCGGGACCTGCAGGAGATCGCGGACATATTCATCCCGCTGCCCTCTGCCGAATCGATTGCCGGGCTGCTCTCGGCAACCGTCATCCTCCAGCTCCTGGCCTACCACACCGCTGATGCGCTGGGGAGGAATATCGACCGCCCGCGGAACCTGGCGAAGAGTGTGACGGTGGAGTAACTGGCATCCCTTCCGGATCTGGTATATTATATATAAAATATTGTCTTATTTTCAAAATTAAACCTGATTAGTGGATTTCCCAAACCCCGGAAGGGGAGAAGCAGGTTCCGATTACCGGATGCATGAACAGGGAGTGTGTTTTTTCGCCGTTCCGGCATATTTTTTGCGCAGACTCTCCAAAATAAAGGAGGATAACACCCGCTATGATGCAGAAAATAACACGGAGGGCAATTTTTCCAGAATGACGAAACGTGACCAGGATAGTTCTTCAGGACAGAAGACAGGAACGGGAAGAGAATGAGGGTGGCAGTTGTAGGCCCGGGTCCCCGGTTTCTATCCGGCATCAGTTATGCTACCTGGAGATTGTCTGCCAGCCTCCAGGCAACCCCGATCCTGTTCAGGTATATGTTGCCGAGAATGCTGTTCCCCGGAAGGGAGCGGGTGGGACTGGTAGAGCACAGGATCCGGTACGACAAAGCCCATGAGATCCTTGACTGGTATAATCCTCTCACCTGGATGCGCTCGGTGCGGGAGGTGAACAGGCACGACGTGGTGATTCTCGAATGGTGGACGGCGAGTGTCGCACACATGTATGCGTTTATTGTCCTCTTCTCCCGGACCCCGGTTTTCGTTGAAATGCATGAAATTGTCGACACGCTTGAGGACAGGAACGTGCTTATCAGGTGGTATGCGCGAGCGATGAGAAAGTTCATTCTCGCATCTGCCAGGGGAATCGTTGTCCATTCGCGCACCGACCGGGAAAAATTACCTGAGTATGGAAATGTCGTGGTCATTCCGTTGGGATTGTTTGATTACTACACGCCCATCGAAGTACCGAAAACAGGGTCATTCAATGTGTTGTTCTTCGGGCTTGTCCGGGAATACAAGGGAGTACGAGACCTCATCGAAGGATTCCGGAAAGCTGACATCCCCGGTTCATCACTCCGCATCGCGGGGGAGAACTGGGACCGGATCGATCTGGGTGAAGGCGTTCTGCATGATGACCGGTATCTGAACGATGAAGAAACCGAAGAGGCATTCTCCTGGGCCGATGTCGTTGTTCTTCCCTACCTCCGTGCGTCACAATCCGGTGTCGCTCATATTGCGATGCATTTCGGGTTACCGGTTATCGCAACCGATGTCGGGGGCTTATCGGAACTGGACGACTATCAGGGTATGCACTACGTTCCGGTACACGACTCAGATGCCATCGCCCGTGAACTTCGACAGATCTCTTCAGATGAGAGAGGGAAACGATATCCTGCGCCTGCCCGTTTGTCCTGGGAACATATTGCATCGGAGTGGAGGGACCTGTTCGACGGACGAAGGATTCCCGGGTAATTCTCAGAAATTCATCTCCACCCGACTACCGAAGAGGCGTTCCTTATTTCTCTGAGCATGACGGTTTGCGTTCCGGTTTCACAGAACCCACCGTGGATGATCACTTCAGGGATCCCCGGGCAGGTGTAACCCCTGAAGGAGAGAAGGAGAATCCTTATCCCGGGTGATGGAGCAGAATCCTATCCGGGATTGCATAAAAAACCGATATTTTTGCCTTATTTTGAAAATTAAAACTTATCCTTGGTCGATTCCCAAACTATTAAAATGGAGCAGCCATAACATGTGCTGAGAATGATACGAAGGGGAGAGACCATATGGCAGAGCCATTTTTTCTGAGATACAGAAATCTTATCATCATTGCGTTTCTTGTGGTTTTCGCGATTTTATCACTCTGGATACGGGTACTTCCGCTCTACGGGGGAGGAGCCGCGGATATTCTGAACATCGTCGGGAGTGATGACCCGCTGTATCACCTGCGGCAGATCGAGCAGATGCTGCAAAACTACCCGGGTTACGGGTGGTTTGAGGCTATGACCCTCTTTCCTACCGGGCAGACAATTCACTGGGGACCCCTCTTCACCTGGATCTGTGCTACGGTCTGCCTGGTTGCCGGGGCTTCAGCCCGGACAGAGATCATCCAGGCGGCGCTCTGGGTACCACCTGTCCTTGCCGCCCTGATGGTCCCGGTTGGCTTCTTCCTGGTTAGGAAGGTCTGGAACTGGAAAGCGGGGCTGATCGCCGCTGCCCTGATAGCCGTTGTCGGCGGACAGTTCTTCTTCCGGTCGCTTGCCGGCTACCTCGATCACCATATCGCAGAGGTATTTTTCAGCACCATCTACTGCATTGCCTACATCTACGCCCTTGCTTACTGCAGAACGAGCCCGATTGACCTGAAGAAGTGGGAAACCCTCAAACTACCGGTTCTGGTCTCGTGCCTTGCCGGCGTGGCCTATGTCCTCGGCTTCCTCACCATGCCGACCATGATCCTCTTCGCCTTCATCACCGCGCTCACCACCCTCGTCCTCTTCATCATCGAGTTCCATCATGGCCGCCAGGGGGAATACCTCGTGGTTATCAATACGGCTGTGTTCGGGATAGCAGCACTCGTCTCTCTCTTTTTCCTGCCTGCCAGCGGATTTGCCCTCTACTATTATACGCTCGGCCACCCGGTCTCCTACCTGCTCCTGATTGCCGGGACCTTCATCCTGTACGCGCTCTCCCGGTACCTGAAGGGGAAACCGTGGTATCTCTACCCGGCGGTTGTCATCGCGCTGACACTCCTGGGAATCCTAATGATGGCGGTTGCCGTCCCGGGTCTCTACAGCACCTTTATCGGAGGTCTGACTGCCTTCTTTGGCCTCCATCCGTATGCCGTCACTATCCAGGAAGCCCGTCCCTGGACGCTTGCGGAGGCGTGGGAGGTCTTCAACTTTGGGTTCCTGCTGATGATCGGCGGGATGCTGGTGCTCCTGTATAAGAACCTGAAGGAGTACCGCCCTGACCACATCTTCGTACTCGTCTGGGCGATCTTCATCATCATCGCCGCCTTCCGCCAGGTAAGGTACGAGTACTACCTGGCAGTGAACATCGCGGTGCTCGGCGGCATCTGTGTGGGGTACTCCCTTGAACGGGCCTGGCCGGACATCATTGGACTCGGAAGGAGAGCTGCGGTGAGGGAACCGAAGGAAGAGGCTTCGTCTGAACCAAAGGAGGAGAAGGGAAAGGAGACGGGGAAAGAGAAAGGCAAAGCCAAGGGGACAGGAAAAGAGAAAGGCAAAGCCAAAGGGAAGGAAGCCGGAAAGAAGAAGGCTGAAAAGACCCCTGCAAAAGCCCCTGCACGACCAAAGGTCAACTATGCAAACATCCTCGTCGCCGGTATCATCTGTGCCTTTGCGGTTATCTTCGCCGTCACCTCGGTATCCGCGGAGTACAAAGTCGCCTCATCCGGCGGGATCCGGATGAACCAGGACTGGCGGGAGTCGCTGGAGTGGATGAATACCGGCACCCCTGAGACCGGTGTCGATTACTTCACCATCTATGACCGGGAGACGTTTACCTACCCGGACACCGCATACGGGGTCATGTCCTGGTGGGACTACGGGCACATGATCACCTATATCGCCAAGCGAATCCCGAACGCGAACCCGTTCCAGGCGGGCGTATCAGGCCCCAACGGCTCTGCAGCCTTCTTCATGTCCCAGTCGGAAGGAACGACCAACCGGATTGCGGATCACCAGGGAACCCGCTACGTGATGACCGACATCGAGATGGCCACCGGCAAGTTCTGGGCCATGGCCACGTGGTACAATTCCTCGGTGGGAGTGGCTCCCTACCAGAAGACCTTCCTTGTTCCGGACGACCCGGCAAATCCCCGGAGCTATAACACGGTCACCTCCTACACCGATGAATACTTCATGACCACGGTGGCCCGGCTCCATAACTTCGACGGGTCCCTCACTCCCCCCGGGCAGGTCTACTATATCGAATACACCACCACGGGGGGTGTCGGCCCCTACCCCGTCATCACGAAAGCAGCCCAGATGGATTCTGCACAGGCAAAAGCGGCAGCTGAACAGTACAACCGGCAGGCACAGCCGGGATTCCAGGCAGCAGCAGTGAGCTCGCTCTTCGTCCAGTCGACGGTGGATCTTCCGGCCCTCAGCCACTACCGGCTGGTGCACGAGTCGCCGATGAATATCTTCAGCCAGGGTTTTGATGTCAGGTACGTCAAGGTCTTTGAGTACGTGCCCGGTGCCCGGATCAAAGGAGAGGGAGTCATCGAACTGCCGATCGTGACCAACACCGGCCGGCACTTTACCTGGCGGGCGGAGAGCGTGAACGGCGAGTTCATCGTTCCGTATTCCACCGAGGGAACCCCCTATGCGGTGAAGGCTGCCGGCCCGTACCGCATCACCGCGACCGGCCGGGAGATCACCGTCAGCGAAGAGGCAGTGATTAGCGGGGCGCTGATCAGCTAGGAATATGACCCACCGGTGTTCGGCAATCTACGGAGACGAATTCACGGTCCATGAACTCGATATCCACCGGGAGAACCGGGAACGCCTCCTCCGGGCAGTCTCCCGTCTCCCGGATTATGTGAACCACCTGAGGCCGGTTGAGGCCTCGATTGCCGATCTCGAACGGGTGCACAACCGGCGCCACATCCGGATGATCGAGTACTTCAGCTCGTTCGGCCGCACCCACTATATCGACATGGACACCTACGTTACCGGCGGCTCGTTTGAAACAGCCCTTCTTGCGGCGGGATCTGCCATCAGGGCAGCTGAACGCGCCCTTGACGGGGAGCATTGCTTCGCCCTGATCCGCCCTCCCGGGCACCATGCCGAGCCGGACCGGGCCATGGGGTTCTGCCTCTTCAACAACGCTGCAGTGGCCGCAGCCTGGGCGCTGGAGCAGGTCGACCGGGTAGCCATCCTCGACTGGGATCTCCACCACGGCAACGGGACCCAGAAAATCTTCTACCAGAGCGACCGGGTCCTCTTCTGCTCGGTTCACATGAGCAATGCCTTCCCCGGCACCGGGTGGATCGACGAGATCGGGGAGGGCAGGGGTTTGGGCTTCACCCTGAATGCCCCGATCCGGCAGGGATGCGGGATCGATGACTACGCCTTTCTCTTCTCAGAGGTCTTCGCCGAAGCACTCAACCACTTCAAACCCGATCTCCTGATCATCTCTGCCGGGCAGGATCCGCTCGGGGATGATCCCATGAACGGAATGCGGCTCGTTCCGCAGGACTTCGGGGTCCTGACCCGGATTCTGATGGAGGCCGTCGACCAGCCACTGGCCCTGGTGCTGGAAGGCGGATACGGGCCGTCCCTGGGAGAGGCAGTGGCCGGGATCTTTGGAGCGCTCCACGGTGAGCCGGTCAGGATGCCCTACGGAAACCCCCGCGAGAGTACGGTCCGGACCGTAACGCAGCTGGAAAAAGTGATGATTTGACACTCCGCATTATGGCAGCTCATCGGCTGAGTGGGGGCAGGAAAATACCTTTATAGTTCCTTTGTCATCCATTACTACCTATGAACGCCGATGAACTCACGGTCGGCATGCAGGTCCGCTACCCGAGGACCGGAACGACCGGCACGGTGACCCGTATCGAACAGATGAAGGGGGATCTGTTTGCAGAGATCGACACTACCCGGCTCCTGTACCGGGCAGATCAGCTAGTTCCGGGGGCATCCTCCCGGGCACGTCTGAAGAAGGAACGGGAAAAAGACTTCGACCAGGTCAAAAAGGAGAGGGAGTTTATATCGGATGTCGGGTTCCAGGAGGCAATCGCCAACATCGACCAGAGCTGCGAGGGCGGCGGCTAATCGTTGATCGGGATTGTGGTCAGTTTCACCGACTCAACCCCTTTCTGGGACATCAGTCGCTCTGCGAGCGTCTTGAGGTCTGAACCCTCCCCGCGTACCAGGATGACCTCCAGGCAGCGTTCATGGGTGACATGGGAGTGAAGCGTCGCCTGGATGATCTCCATGAAATCATGCTGGATGTCGGTCAGCGTGGTGAGGAGTCCGCGCTGGTCGTGATCGTAGATCATGGTGATGACACCCTGCCGTTCGCCCGTCACATCCGACATCCACTTGTAGTAGGTGATGTAACTCCGTATGGCATCCCGGATTCCCTCCGAACGCGACGAGTAGCCGCGGTAGGTAATAATCTCATCGAATTTGTCCAGCAGGTTCTTGGGGAGCGATATTCCTATACGTGAGAGTTCAGTATCAACGGTCATCTGGTCAACCTCGGATATGGAGATCTACTCTTACCGCCTTTTTAATCTTTCCGGGATCACCGCATACAGAGTGTTACGGAAGGGCCATCAATTCGGGCAGAAGTGATAACCCGGGGGAGAGGGTCCGCCCCTATGAGGGAGGCGGTTTCTCCGGAAGAATGATAAAACCCCCGTCTCCGGTCTCCGTTGAGGTGGTGTGGCGGGCATGTGCCCGTTCTGCCGCTCCTGACCGGTTTGTATAAGTATAGTCATTTATAATGGTATAAGGAGGTTTGATCGCATTTGCGTGATGTTACCATTCCAAGCGTCAACATCGGGGTCGTCGGCCACGTAGACCACGGAAAGACGACGCTTGTATACGGCATGACCGAGGCGTGGACGGATCGCCACAGTGAGGAAATCAAACGGGGTATCTCGATCCGCCTCGGGTACGCCGATGCGACATTCTACCGGTGTGAGCAGTGCAGCGGGTCTGATGCGTATACCACCCGGCCCGAATGTCCTGCCTGCGGCGGAAAGTCGGTCCCCTTCCGATCGGTCTCCTTTGTCGATGCGCCCGGGCACGAGACGCTCATGGCCACCATGCTCTCGGGCTCGGCGCTCATGGACGGGGCGATGCTGGTGATCGCCGCAAACGAACCCTGTCCGCAGCCGCAGACAAAGGAGCACCTGATGGCCCTCGAGCTGGTCGGGATCAGGAAACTGGTGATCGTCCAGAACAAGATCGACGTAGTCTCCCAGAAAGACGCCGTCAGGCACTATGAACAGATCAAGGCGTTTGTGAAGGGAACGGTCGCAGAGCACGCCCCTGTCATCCCTGTTTCAGCCCAGAAATCGGTCAATATCGGGGCTCTCATCGAGGCTCTCGATGTCACCATCCCTGAACCGGTGCGGGATCCGGATGCGGCCCCGGTCATGCTCGTCGCCCGTTCGTTCGACATCAACAAACCGGGATCAAACTGGCGTGATGTCAAGGGCGGAGTCATCGGAGGATCCCTTATACGGGGTATTCTCAAAGAGGGCGACGATATCGAGGTCCGGCCCGGACGGCAGGTCCAGGCAGAGAACAAGATCCGGTGGGAACCGATCACCACCAAGATCACCACCATCAATGCAGGGTCAAAGAAGGTCACTGAGGCAACCCCCGGGGGACTGCTCGGGATCGGCACCAAGCTGGATCCGGCCCTGACCAAGAGCGATGCCCTGGCCGGCCAGGTCGCCGGTCATGTCGGGGCTCTTCCGCCGGTCTGGGATCGGCTGAAGTTCCAGGTTACCCTCATGGAACGGGTGGTTGGTGCAACCAGCGAGCTCTCCATCGAACCGCTGAAGCACCATGAACCGCTGATGCTGTCTGTCGGCACCGCAGTCACGGTAGGCGTCGTGACCAATGCGAAGAAAGACCTGGTCGAGGTAACCCTGAAACGGCCGGTCTGCGCTGAGGTCGGGTCACGGATCGCCATAAGCCGCCAGCTGGGAGCCCGATGGCGACTGATTGGAATGGGAGTCCTGACCGAGTAGCGGTTCTGCTGGACGCCAATGTGCTGATGGCGCAGGTGCAGTTCAGGCTCGATATCTTTGAAGCGCTGGGAAATCTTATCGGTGCCTACGAACCATTGATACTCCCTGAAGTGCTGGATGAACTGCGCGGGCTTGCAGGCTCCCGGGGAAAGGACGGGGCCGCGGCACGTTTCGCGCTCATCCTTGCCGGGCGGTGTACGGTGGTGGAGAGTGGCTGTGGAAAAGGATCGGTTGATGAGAAGATCCTATATTATGCGAACACGCATGGATGCATGGTAGCAACCAATGACCGGGGTCTCCGGAATGCGCTGCTCGGGAAGGGTATCCCGGTGATATCGCTATCAGGCAGACAGCGGCTGGCATTATTCAGGAACTAGGTGGGTCATGTATTACCGGATGAAACTGGCAGACAAGGTGAGGGTACCCCCTCACCGGCTTGGAGAAGAGCTGAGGAAGGTTATCCTTGACGTACTCCAGGAGCACCTTGAAGGAAGCATCGATAAGGAAATCGGCATCTTCATCGCCGTGACCCGGGTGCTCGATGTGGGCGAAGGAGAGATTGTTCCGGGAGACGGGGCGGTCTACTATGACGTGGTGTTCGAGGCCGTCGTGCTCCGGCTCACCCTCCAGGAAGTCATCGAGGGACTGGTGGTGGAGACCACGAGTTTTGGCGCCTTTGTGAGTCTCGGGCCGATTGATGCCATGCTCCACGTGAGCCAGATCTCTGATGAGTACATTAACTATGATGAGAAGAACGCCCGGCTGATCTGCCAGGAGTCAAAGCGGTATATCGCGGTCGGTGAGGGGATCCGGGCCCGGGTGGTCACCCTGTCCCTGAACGAACGCGAGCCACGGGACAGCAAGATCGGTCTGACTATGCGCCAGTCCGGGCTCGGCACCACCCGATGGCTCGAAGAGGATCTCGCCAAGGAGAAGGAAAAGGAGAAGGGTGGTGAGCGTGGCGGCCGTTAAGAAGAAGATGGTACAGATCTGCAGGGAATGCCACCGGGTAGTGGAGGGGGAGAGCTGTACGGTGTGCGGCAGCAGCAACCTCTCCACCGACTGGACCGGGTATCTCGTGATCATTGATCCCCAGCGTTCTGAAATCGCAAAAAAGATGAATATCACCCTTCCTGGAAGATACGCGCTGAAGGTCCGCTGAATGCTCGAGCTTCCTCCGGAAAAGCGTCATTTTTTCAAGGCACCGTTCGGCACCCTCTATGCCGATTGTAAGGACGTCCTGCCGCTTCTTGAGGGAAAGACCGTATACACGGTTGGTGACGTGGTCACCTGCCACCTGATCAGACAGGGAGTGGTCCCGGCCATTGCCATCATTGACGGCCATACCATGCGTTCTCCGTTCAACCGGTCGCCTGCAGTCTTTCATAAGAGGCTCTGTGCAAGAAACCCGCCCGGGACGCTCACCAGGGAGCTCCTGGAGGTGCTGGACCGGGCGGTGCAGGATCAGGGTGTGCTGATCCTCGTTGACGGGGAGGAAGACCTTGCGGTCATTCCCCTGGTCATCGCCGCCCCCTTCGGGGCCCTCATCCTCTATGGTCAGCCCGGGGAGGGGGTGGTTGTCTGCGAGGTGACTCCCGCGGCAAAAGAGAAGGCCGGAGCGATGCTCGCGCACTTTATTGATACGGGAGAAGCAGGCGATGCATAACCCGGCAGGGTGGCTAGGGTATAAATAATCCGAACACGAATAATGAGAGGATACCGATGGAATTTGAGGTTACCAGGGATTCGAGGAATGAACTCCTCTCCAGGCGGGAGGTGGACTTTTCCCTCAGGTTTGATGGCGCGACACCATCACGGATGCAGATTATCGGCAAACTGGCGGCAACGCTGAACGTGAATGAGAAGCTGCTGGTGCTCGACTCGCTCAGGACGGGTTTCGGGAAAACCGAGCTCTCAGGCAAAGCCAGGGTATATGACACCGAGGAACAGAAAGCAAAGACTGACCGGGCGTTCCTCATGACCCGCGGAGTGCCGAAGCCCAAGGAGGAGGGCTCCTGATGGCGGCAAAGAAGGCCAAGAGCGCAGCTCCCCGCCGGGCAGCCTGCTATACGGTTCAGAGCGGCAAGGCGACGCTGGCAAAGAAGTTCTGCCCCCGGTGCGGATCCGGTGTGATCATGGCAGAGCATAACGATCGGACCGCGTGCGGGAAGTGCGGGTACACCGAGTTTAAGAAATAACGTAAGATGCCTGTTTTTAGGCAGATTCTTGGGATTGAGGGGACAGCCTGGAACCTCAGTGCTGCTGTTTTCGATAACGACCTCGTCTCTCTCTTTTCAAAACCTTACCTCCCGCCTGCCGGAGGTATCCATCCCCGGGAGGCCGCCCAGCACCACGCGTCGGAGATGAAGGAGGTCATCTCCCGGGTGCTCACCGATCCCCGCAGCATCACCGGCGTGGCGTTTTCACAGGGTCCCGGACTCGGGCCCTGCCTGAGAACGGTGGCAACCGCTGCCCGATCACTCGCCCTTGCCCTTGATGTGCCCCTGGTGGGCGTGAATCACTGTGTCGCCCACGTGGAGATCGGGAGGTTTGCGACCGGGTGTCATGATCCCATCGTCCTGTATGCGAGCGGCGCCAACACCCAGGTGATCGGATACCTGAACCGGCGCTACCGCATATTCGGGGAGACCCTCGATATCGGCATCGGCAACGCGCTCGACAAGTTTGCCCGGAGCAGGGGTCTTCCGCATCCCGGCGGCCCGGTGATTGAGGAGCTTGGGAAGGACGGGGAATACATCGACCTGCCCTACACGGTAAAGGGGATGGATCTTGCCTTCTCAGGGCTGGTAAGTGCTGCCCGTGAGAGCAGGGCCGGGATCGCAGATGTCTGCTACAGCCTCCAGGAGACAGCCTTTGCCATGTGCGTGGAGGTGACGGAACGGGCTCTTGCCCATACCGGCAAGGACGAGGTCCTGCTCGTGGGTGGTGTGGGGGCGAACAGTCGGCTCCAGGAAATGCTGGCGACGATGTGCGAGGACCGGGGTGCAACCCTTTCGGTTCCCGAGAAGAAGTATCTCGGGGATAACGGAGCGATGATCGCCTACACCGGCAGGCTCATGCTGGAAAGCGGTGGAGAACTCCCCCTTGAGCAGTCACAGGTGAACCCATCGTTCCGGTCCGATCAGGTGATCGTGACCTGGCGGAATGACGATCCCGGCCTCAGGACGAAACAGGAGCCCCTGGATGAGATGACCCGTGCAATGGGGGCCGAAGCGGTGGTCACGCTCGGCCCGGAGGATGTCGAAAAAAGGCGTATCAGCAAACGGTACCGCCGGAGAGAACTTGATGCCCGGCTCATCGCCGAGCGGACCAGGGCTGAGGCACGCCTGATCGCGGCGGCCCGGAAGTACGGGGTGCCGACTCCCGTGATCCGGGACGTGACGGGAGACACCCTGGTGATGGAGCGCATTTCCGGCACCCTGCTCCGGGATGCCCTCTCCGAAGATCCTCTCCGTCAGGCAGGAAAAACGGTCGGGATGCTTCATTCCGCAGGGATCGTGCATGGGGACCTCACCACCAGCAACATGGTGCTGCGCGATGGAAAGGTTGTCCTGATCGATTTCGGGTTATCCGCGGTTTCACCGGAACTGGAGGCCCGCGGAGTGGATCTCCATGTCCTGTTCCAGACCCTTGAGAGCACCACCGACCGCTTCCCGGTGCTGAAGGAGGCTTTCAGCGAGGGATACTGCGGGACTTTTAACGGTGCCGGGGACGTCCTCCAGCGGGAACAGGAGATCGAGAGACGGGGACGGTACCTGTGAAAATCGCGGTGGTGACCTCAAATCCACATAAAGCGGCAGAGATCGCGGCATTTTTCGGATCTGCGGCAACCGTGGAACACATCAGGATGGAGATCCCGGAGTACCGGCACCCGGATGTGGGAGAGATCGCACGCCAGAAGGCGGAGTATGCGTACCGGGCCCTGAACCGCCCGCTGATGGTTGATGACACCGCATTCTGTATTCGTGCACTCCAGGGGTTTCCCGGGCCATATGCTGCATATGTCCTGGACACCATCGGAAACGGCGGAATCCTGAAACTCATGGACGGGGTTTTTGACCGGAGCGCCTATTTTGAGACGGCAATCGCCTGTGTGACCGGAGAGGGCATCATCGTCTTCCGCGGAAGAATCGACGGGGTGATTGTTCCGCCGCGGGGGACCGGGGGATTCGGCTACGATCCTATTTTCGAGGTTGCGGACGGGCGCACCCTCGCCGAACTCTCCATAGATGAAAAAAGCCGGATCTCACACCGGGCGCGGGCGCTGATGCAGGTGAAACGCTGGCTGGAAGGGCAGGAGTGACAGCGTCATGACAAAACCGTTAAGAGGCGGGATGACCTTTTATATAAGACGAGAAGTGGTGTCCGAATATGGCAAGATTTCCTGAAGCCGAAGCACGGCTCCTGAACGTGAAGATTTGCATGCGCTGCAATGCGCGGAATGCAATTCGCGCGACAACCTGCCGCAAGTGCGGTTACAAGCACCTCCGACCCAAGAACAGAGAGAAGAAGGCCTGATCCTTCAGGCGCTATAAAAGGTCACTCTTTTTCCTTTCTGGCTGTATTCGCCTTTGAAGGTTTCGATGTTCCGCTTGTAGCCGAGCCGGTCGGCAAATCCGAGCTCCCGCAACCGCTCCCTCACCCGCATGACGTCGGCCTCATCCCGCCAGTCAGGGGTATAGACGTAAATCACCTTGGTGTTATCCCGGGAATCGGGGTTGGGTTTTGCCGTGCTTACCTTGGCCGATATGCCGAGCTCGTTCCCGCAGGTGGCGTTCCTGACCCTGATCCAGGCCGCATCGACGTCATCGGGAGGGAGGAATATGAGCCATTTCCCCGCCAGTTCGTCCTCGATGGCATCGGGCCGCACCTCAGGGGCATCCTGCACGATCCAGTACATCCTGGTGGTCTTACTCGGGACCACGCCCTCGCCTTCACAGATAGACTGGTATATTGCCCCCGGAGAACCGAAACGCTGGATCAGGGCGTCCCCGAGCTCCGGATACTCCTCTGAAAATTTCAGGAAGATCGAGGTAAAGAGAGGTTCAAAGTCGGCCCCTGCTTCGACGAGCTCAAACAGGTAGGGGCCGAAGGCGCGGAGCTCGGTGGTGAGCATCACCTCAAAGAGACCATATGCCACATCGACAAGCTCGTCAGGGCTGACTTTTTCCATGTGTTAGGGTTTCCCCTAAAAAACAATAAAATCCTTCTGTCCCGGAGCTCAGGGGCAGAGTTCCCGGATGACCAGGGATGCCGCGTGCTCACCGGACAGGAGCATTCCGCCGAAAACCGGACCCATGCGGTGCTCTCCGGCTACGGCATTGGCCGCCATGCCGGTGACGATCAGTCCCGGGAAGATCTCCCGGGTGTGGCTGATGATGCTCGATTCGGCACGATCAGCCCACATGAATCCCTCCCCCCGCACACGGACCGCATCCGATTTCTTCTCGACAAGACGGGCGACCGCCGCATCATGCCCGGTGGCATCGACGGCAAAACGGCACCCGATGGTCAGGGGGTCGACATGGAGTCCGGCCATTTCAACGGGAGTCCAGTTAATCACCAGCCCGGAGAGCCGCCCCTCAGCCCTGACCATGACATCCTCCACAGCCATGAGGTTGAAGAACTCTGCTCCGGCATCACAGGCTGCCCCTGTCAGTTTGGCGACCGCCTCAACCGACGATGCAACCCAGTAACCGTCCCCGTAGGGTGTGGAGCGGATGGAGAAGTGGTCAAGAAGCCTTTTGGCCTCATGCTGAACCACGATGCGAGGAAACATCATACCTCCGCCCCACATCCCGCCACCGACCGAGAGTTTCTTCTCAATAACTGCCACCTTCAGTCCCTGCCCGCCGATGAATGATGCCGCTGCAAGGCCGGAGGGCCCGCCCCCGACGACAGCAACATCGATATCGGTGTAGTCGAGGAGTATCTCCATCTGGGATTTAAGGATTGCCCGGGTGATTATTCGCTCGTCCAGCTCCATCCCGTTCACTCATCCCCACTATTCCTTCTCTTCTGTAATAAGAGAGACCATTTGAACCGGCCGGAGACGGCCCCGGGCTCCCGCCGTGCTGTCCGGAGAGCTGCGCTGACCTGTCTGAAAACCGGTAATTCCTCTCTGTTTTCTCATTCCGGCTTCGGATTTCAGGGTAAGGTGAGAATGTTTATGAACCACTCAGACCGTACATTGATGCATGAAGGTATGGAAACGTGACTGGGGCCTTACCGCGAGGATCTGGCTGACCATGTTCCTGCTGTTCCTGGTCTATCTCGCCTTTATCGCGATACTCTCCATGCTTGGTATCGGCCTTCCCTTCCTGGTGCTGCTGGTGTTCGTGATGGCGTTCATCCAGTACTTCTTCTCTGACCGGCTCGTGCTCTGGAGTACCCGGGCACGGGTGATCGAGCCGGATGAGTATCCCGAGCTGCACCAGATAGTCGGGAAGTGTGCATCGGAAGCAGGCATTCCCAAACCCCGGGTGGCGATCATGCAGACCCCGGTACCGAATGCCTTTGCGACCGGACGGAGCCCGAAGCATGCGGTGGTGGCGGTAACTGATTCGATCATGAGGCTGCTTTCACCCCGGGAGCTTGAGGCGGTGCTCGCCCATGAGATATCCCACATTAAAAACCGGGATGTACTGACGCTCACCATTGCCAGTTTCGTGGCCATGATCGCTGCGCTGGTGATGAACAACTTCCTCTTTGCCGCGATGTTTGGCAGGAGGGACAGCGGGGGAGCCTGGATTCTTGCCGGGCTCGCGGCAGTGGTGGTGTACTTTGTCGCCCAGCTCCTGATTATGGCCCTCTCCCGGTACCGGGAGTTCTCGGCGGATCGCGGGAGTGCATATATTACCGGCCAGCCCCGCGACCTCATCTCGGCACTGGAAAAGATCAGCAACAGGATGAACTATGTCCCGGCCCCCCAGAAGCAGGCGGTCGAAACGGCGAACGCCTTCTTCATCATCCCGGCACTATCGGGATCAACCATCATCGAGCTCTTCTCCACCCATCCTCCTCTCGAGAAGCGTATCGCCGCCCTTGAGCAGGTCGAGCTCGAGCTGAAAGGCCTGGTATAACAATAATAACTTTTTCATGGGTGATTCCGGTCCCGGTTCCGTTCTTTGGAGGCATGACTCCGCCGGATCGCCGATCCGGACCAGACACGTAACAAAAGTAATAATATGCCGGAATTCCATATACAAGGGCGCAAACCTGCATCGATGGTCTAGTGGCATGACTTAGGCCTTCCAAGCCTATAGCCCGGGTTCAATTCCCGGTCGATGCACTCAGGGCTCGTGGTCTAGCTGGTTATGACGTCGCCTTCACACGGCGGAGGTCAGGAGTTCGAATCTCCTCGAGCCCATGGCTGTTTTTGAGGAGATTTTTCAGTTCAGCGAGATCTGCTGTTTTCCTGTGTCCTGGAGAGGCGGAGGTCAAAAATGGAAAAATTAGATATCGCACCGGGTTACGGTAATATCTGTGAATAGAGCAGTATGCACTGCTGCACCAGGTGTATTTTTTACGCAAAGATGATCTCCTTCCGTTAAATCCAGAAATATGGCGAATTCTCAGGGATTTTGATCAGAAATGACGGAAAGTATTATATCCTGAAAAGGGGACTGCCTCAGTATGACAACCTCGTTCGTTGACAAGGTAAAAGGCTTCCTCATGGCCCCCACCAAGGCATTCCAGGACAGCCGTGTCGACACGCTGAGTGAGGCATTCAGGTACTACTTCGTCCTGCTGGTCATCTTCAGCATTCTCTATGCAATCGTATCGGCAGCGGTTGGCATGGCAGCCTTCACCGCCATGCTTGGACAGCTCGCGGCGAGCGGTGCGATGGGTGAGACCCTGGCAGGGGTTCTGCAGAATTTCAGCGGATTCGTCGTTGCCGTGAGCCTCTTCTTCGTCTACCTCCTCTTCCTCCTGATGCTCTTCGGGGTATTCGTCGAGGGCTTCATGTACCATGTCTTCGTCCTCCTCCTCGGCGGGGAGAAAGGGTTCATTGCCACCCTGAAGACGGTCATGTACGCCTCGACTCCCTGGCTCCTCCTCGGATGGATCCCCTATGTATCGGCCATCGGCGCTTTATGGTCCCTGATCCTCCTGATCCTCGGTATAAAGGAGACCCAGGACATGACGCTCGGCAGCGCCCTCCTCGTGATTCTCGTCCCGCTCGTTCTGGTCCTGATCCTCGTCCTGCTCGGAGCCGCGGTTATTGCGGCGCTGGTTTCGGGATTCGTTGAGATGATGCCGTTCATTGCCTGAAAACCCCTTCAGGAACCATCTTTTTTCCCTGAACTCTGCAGGAACCTCATATCGGGGAAATGGGCCGCACTCTAGTCCTGCCCTGAAAAAGATAAATTATTAGTAACCTCGCTCCCCCTTCCTGTTAACCGGGTATGTGATCCCTTATGCCGGACCTTGAGTTCCTGCTGGTGGCAACGGCCTCCATCATCGCCATCGTGAATCCCATCAGCACGGCTGCCGTCTATTCTGTCCTGACCGAGAAGGCAACACCCGAACAACAGAGACAGGTCATGCGGACATCCATGCAGATCTCGCTCATTGTCCTCATCTTCTTCGCCCTTACCGGTCAGTTCATCTTCACCATCCTCGGCCTCACCCTGCCTGCGTTCAAAATTGCCGGCGGAATCCTCCTCATCTCTTTTGCTACCGGAATGCTCTCGGCCAGACGTGAATTGTACTCACCGGAGGAGCTGG
This sequence comes from Methanolinea sp. UBA277, assembly GCA_002499905.1. Taxonomy (GTDB): domain Archaea; phylum Halobacteriota; class Methanomicrobia; order Methanomicrobiales; family Methanospirillaceae; genus UBA9949. The sequence goes on along the minus strand of DANP01000022.1, from coordinate 90,918 downwards.
AAAATATCTCTATCGTCCCGCTCGCATTCCCTCTCACCTGCGGTGCCGGCACCATCACTACGGTGATCCTGATTGCTGCGGAGGCGGAGGGGCTTGTGCAGAACGTCATAGTCATCGCTGCCATTCTCATCACCATCGCGGCGTCCTACATTGCCATGGCCTATTCGAAATATCTCTTCCGGTTCATAGGGGAAAATGAACTCCGGATCATCGCCAAGTTCCTGGCCATCTTTGTGCTTGCCATTGCCATCCAGTTCATCATCAGCGGACTCTCCGGTGCCATGCCGGAGATCCTCGCGGGAGTTGGCCGCTGTATCTGCCCCTGACGCACGAAAACCACCAGGTTTGATTTTATGAAATTACCATGCTGCAGACCGGAGTTCAACGGCAGGTGTGAGTCATGAGCAGGGAAATTGAATGCCGGAGCCCGGGAAGACTCCCTTCACAGGAGTTCCCGGGTCACCCTGCGGGGGGAGAAGCTGATGCCGGATCGTTCCGGCAAATAAATCCGGAACCGTGGCTCCGGCTGGCGGGGGATTGATAGAAAAATACGGCTATTTTTTCTGAAATTTAATTTTCGCGCAATTATAAGCCATGTTTCCACTTCGTTAGGATAATAAACCCTCAAACCGAAACCATAGATACCACATGGGTAGAGAGAATCCCGCTGGATCTTCAACCGGGCGCCTCGTGCTGGCCATCCTGATCCTGTCGGCCGTTATCCTGCTTCCTCCCGGATCGGCCGATACCCCTTCTGAGATAGCGGCGGCTCATATCCGGAGAGGAGATGATCTCATGGTCCAGAAGATGTACCATGAGGCACTGGATGCATACGATGCGGCGGTTGCCCTGGATCCCTACAATAGCATTGCCTGGAACAAACTTGGCGTGGCACATATGCGTACCGGAAGGTACGATGATGCAGTGCTCGCGTTCGAGAAGGCGATCGAACTCGATCCCTACTATTCAGATGCATGGACAAACCTGGGTGACTCCCTGGCAATGCTCGGGAAACACCTGGAGGCGATCCGGGCATACGACCGGGCGCTCGGTATCAATCAGCGGGATATTTATGCACTCCTTCGGAAAGGCATGAGCCTCCAGGAGACGGGAGACTCTTCAGGCGCCATGGAGATCTACCAGGATGTCATCCGGCTGGCTGACCTGGAGATGAGGAAACATCCGAACTATGCGGGGTTCGATGCCGAGCTCTGGACCAACAAGGGTGATGCCCTCTCCCGGCTCGGGAGGCACGAGGAAGCGGTGACCGCGTATGATGCGGCGCTTGAGATCAATCCCAAGTTTGAACGCGCAGAACAGGGGAGGACAAAGGCCATGGATGCCATTCTCCTTGCACGGGGGAACCCCGCACTGGAGACACCCGTGACCGAAGAGAAAAGCAGCCAGCCACTCCCAACGATAGTGCCGGTATCGGGAATCTCGATCATCTGTGCCCTGGTTCTTGCGGCCGTCCTTACGATTGTCAGGACGCTGCGGCGGAAATCATGAACATACCCTGATACGACAATCCGGTTTTCCCATGTTCTACCACCTCATTCTGACCGACGAGTGCAATCTCTGCTGCACCTACTGCCGGGGAAAGGCGTTTGAGGCACTGGCCGGAGGGGAAACCGATGTGGCAATTGATACGTCGCTTTCTCCTGATTTCGCCTGCGATCTCGGGGATCTCTACCGGTTTCTTGAGCGTGACCCCGAACCCTGTGTCACATTCTACGGTGGAGAACCGCTGATGAGAATGGATCTCATCCGGAAGATAATGGATACGGCCCCGGTTCAACGCTTCATGATCCAGACGAACGGCATCCTGCTCGATCGGCTCGGGTCAGACTACGTGAACAGGATGGAGACCATCCTCGTCTCCCTGGACGGTCCCCCTGAGGTCACGGATGCACACCGGGGACGAGGTACCTTTGACGGGGTGATCAGGAACATCAGGGAGATCATTGCCGGGGGATACCAGGGGGAGCTGATCGCCCGGATGACGGTCACAGAGGGGACCGATATCAGGGATGCGGTCCGGTACCTTGCATCCAATGACCAGTATTCATTTGACTCCCTGCACTGGCAAATCGATGCCGATTTTTCTGGGGACTCATCCATGCGGAAGTTTTCCCGGTGGCTTACCACAAGCTACCTGCCCGGTATCAGGGCCCTGATTGGGGACTGGGTCGGCATCATGGAAGCGGAAGGGCGGGTGGCCCGGTGGTATCCCTTTCTCCAGACGACCATCGACCTCCTGCAGGACCGCCCTTCCCGTCTCCGCTGCGGCTGCGGTCATGCGAATTATACCATCATGACCGATGGGCACATCGCACCCTGCCCGGTTATGATCGGGATGAAAAATTCCTATGTCGGTCATATAAGGACCGCGGATCCCTGGAATCTTCCGGTGTTGGATATGACCGGTTCGTGCCGGCGGTGTGATATCCTGGGTTTCTGCGGGGGGCGTTGCCTGTACGCGGATATCACCCGGCCATGGCCCCCGGAAGAGAAGGCGGTCATCTGCAGCTCGGTTCGGGATCTCCGCGACGGGCTTTCTTCAGTTCTTCCCGAAATCCGCAGACTCCTCGGATCCGGGAAGATCCGGAGAGAGGATTTTTCCCACACCCGGTACAACGGGTGCGAGATCATTCCCTGAGCTACTTGTGATAGGGAATGTTGCGGTTGATGCACGCTGCCCGGTAGAGCTGCTCGATCAGGATGAGGCGGACCAGCTGGTGGGGAAAGGTCATCCGTGAGAGGGAGAGCACCAGGTCGGCCTGTTCCCTGACTGCAGCGGGGAGGCCGAGCGGACCCCCGATGAGGAAGGCAACGGATCCTCTCCCCTCCAGCTCATACTGGTTCATCCGGGAGGCCAGTTCCTCGCTCGAGAGGAGTATACCTCCCGGGTCAAGGGCGATGGTGACCGCCGCCCGATGGCCGGATTCAAGGAAACGGCTCCATTCTGCCTCAATGATCGCGGTCTTTTGTTTCGGGGAGATCCTGGCCGCGACCCGCTCTTCCGGAAGATCGATGAAGGTCAGCGTATGGCAGGGTGCAAGCCGGGAACGGTAGACGTGCACCCCGTCCTTTACAAACGGCTCCCGCACTTTTCCAACGGCGACGATGGTTATCTGCATGGTACCTGATGGAGCGAACCCACTCCGGTCCCGTTCCGGCGTCCAATCACACTTTCGCGGTGCACGGCGGGTATTTTTATTCAGTATCTTCAGATGCTAGGAGTGGAGAGGCCTGCGGGCGGGCCCTGATGCACGTGAAAGGGCCACCGCACCCCCCCTCTGCAGTCTGACCACCTTGAAGAGAAACCTCACAGACTCCCCCTTTCCTCCGGGGTTTCTCTCTTTTCGTGACGTCTCTGCCACCACTCCGGTCACTTCACGATCGCCCCGGCGATTGCACCTCCAACGAAACCGAGGAGACCATAGTAGAGGGTGGCGATCACGATGATGAATGATACGCCGAGCGACGTGAGAAACCCCGGAATGCCGAAGAGGAGACTCCCCCCGATGATGAGAATGACGGATATCACGATTGCACCGAAGAGTCCGGCAGCGAACCCGGCGGTTGCCCCTCCCCAGACGCCTCCCCTGGTTATGATGCCGGCGATGAATCCCCCGATGACCGGGCCGAGGACCGGGAGGGAGCCGAGGAGCACCATCACGATGAAGCCGATGATGACCCCGAGCCAGAATGATCGCTTCACAGCCATGCCCGATCTGTTATCGGCGGAAAGAATAAAGGTTCGGGCAGGAGCCGCGGAATGCCGGCTCCCTCTTTCGGTTTCCGCTGTAATTGGTCCGAATCAGACAATAATCTATTTTACCACACGTCGCACACGCTCTGTATGCCCCTCCGGTCGATCAACCTCCCGGGAATCGGAACCAAGTATGAATTCATGGTCGTCTAGGATTCCTCCTTTTCTCTGATAGTCTCATCCCCGGAAAGAAGCCTGGAAATACGGGATATCTCATCCGCTTTCCCGATGATGATAAGCCGGTCCCCTGGCTCGAGCACCATCTCACCCCCGGGATTTGAGATCACTTCGTCCCCCCTCTGGATGGCAAGTACCGAGACCCCGTAGTTTTTCCGGACATTCAGCGCAGCCAGAGAATTTCCCGTGAATGGTGATTCTGGTGCAAGCAGATGCGTACTGATCTCGGCATCAGGGATATTGAGATTCAGGTCCTGTAGTGATGCAGAGCGGACAGACAGGTCTCGGAACATCTGGTAGGCCCCCGACCTCATCTCGCGCACAAGTGCATCGATCTGCTCCCTCGGAATGAGGTATTTCCGCAGCACCCGCGTGAATATCTCCACTGAGGTCTCGAACTCTTCAGGGATTACCTCGTCGGCCCCGAGTTTTCGGAGAGGTTCGAGCTCGCTTGTGAACCGGGTCCGGGTGATAATGAAGAGGCCGGGGTTGATCTGCCGGGCGATCCGGGTAATGGCCCGGGTAGAGAGGGGATCATTGATCACCACTACCATGACCCGGGCCTCCAGAAGGTGTGCATGCTCGAGGATTGTGGCGTTTGTAGCATCCCCAAAAAAGATCGGCTCCCCGTGCGCACGCTCTTTTGTTACGGTGTCAGGGTTGAGATCGATGATCACGTAGGGGATTTTACTTGCTCTCGCTGCACGGGAGAGGTTTCTCCCGTTCAACCCGTACCCGACAATCACCACATGGTCACGGAGGGGAGGGAGAGTATTCTGTTGAGGAGGGACACATCCCCTCTTCACGGAATCCGGCAGGGGAAGCCGGCAGAACGACTCGACAATCGAAGGGCCGAGAGCAATGGCAAACGGAGTGAGGGAGATCGTGATGACCGCAACGGCAAGGAAGACCTGAGTTCCTGAGACGCTCAGGAAACCAAGACCTTCTCCTGCAACAAGCAGGATGAACGCAAACTCCCCGATATTGCAGAGCGCAAGCCCCGTCTGGGTGGAAGTCCTGATCGACCGGCCGATTGCGAGCGCCGCACCCCCGGCAATGAACGCCTTGAGTACAAGGACAATTGCGACGAGCAGAAAGATAAGTGCGGAGGTCGTCACAAGAAAACCGAGATTCAGGAGCATCCCGATCGAGATGAAGAAGAAACTGGTAGAAATGTCTCGCAGGGGAAGAACGCTTGCAAAGGCCTGGTGAAAGTACTCGGACTCGGCTAGGGTGAGTCCGGCAAGAAATGCCCCGAGTGCAAGCGAGAGCCCGATACTGGAGGTGATCCACGTGATGACAAAGCAGATGAGGACGATGGAAAGAAGGAACAGTTCAGGGCTCCGGGTGCTCGTGATCCTGTCGAGGACACGGGGAATGACGTAGACGGCAATCAGCAGGATAAGGACAATGAGCACCCCCAGGCTGATCGCGAGCTGCAGGAAGGACTGGGTGATACGGGCCTCCTGTCCGGCGATTATGGGGAGCAGGATAATCATAGGGATGCTCATCAGGTCCTGGAAGAGCGATATCCCGATTGTCGTCCGCCCCTGGGGACTCTCCACCTCCCCCCTCTCCTGGAAAACCTTCAGGGTCACCGTTGTACTGCTGTGGCAGACGAGAAAACCAAGGAAGAGCGCGGTGGCAGGCGGCTGGCCGAGCATGAAGGCAAGGATGTATACAACGCCTATCGTCAGGAACACTTGCAGGGAACCGCCGAGGAGCACGGTCTTTCTCATCTCGAACAATGTCCTGAAGGAGAACTGCATCCCGATGCTGAACAGGAGAAAGATGATGCCAACCTGGGCGAGGATCGCCACGATCTCCTGATCACGGATGAACCCAAGCCCGAACGGGCCGATTATCATCCCGGTGATGAGAAAGCCCACGACTCCCGGGACCTTCAGCTTGTGCCCGAAGTACATAACGAGGATAGCACAACCGAAAATGACAATGGTATTGAGCAGGTAGGTCTCGATCAGAGAGTTTGCACCAGTACCGGGAAACATGAGGCTAGTGATTGAATAATATGATTGGGGTCGGTTATCATCCTTATGGAGGGTGATGAGGATGTTCCCGGCCTCCCGGCCCTGCCGGCCATAGCCTCATCGCCGTGGTCTCTAAGCACGCTTCGGGCATCACCATCAAAAAGCCGATAAACCGGGTTTCGGGTCGATCATCGCCAGATACAGCGGGAAAATCGGAAAAATCCTGATCCGGCCGGCAACACCCGTTCAGGAAAAACCAGCGGAAAAATGAACCGGAAGCCGGGTTTCACCCGGCAATTTCAGATCGGACGGTGATGAACACCGGCCCCCGGACATCGACCTTCTTTTTGTTGTCGGTGATGAACCGCATGGCATGCTCTTCGATGCGAATATTGATATCGCTCGGGAGTTTTGCCATCTTCGCCTGGACGGTGACCGCCTCGCCGCACTGCGCCCCGGATTCAACCCGGGCCGCGGCAAGCGCTGCAACGGCCGAGAGGTAGGTAATGCCGGTAGCAACCCCCTGCTCCCGCACCTCCTTCCACTTCTCGGTATCGGGGACACCGAGGACCGAGCCCTGGTAGACAAAGATCTCATTTCCGCAGGCCGGGCCAAGCAGATTTGATCCTGTTTCCGGTTCCTCGACATAGACCGTCACTTCTCTTCCGGCAAGCATCCCCTCGTACGCAGTGAAGGAGCAGGGCCCCGGCTCGCTGCCATGGGCCAGAGCGGCAGCCGCAATCGCCTGCGCAAGTTCCTTTCCTTCCCGGGTGACCGGCTCATCGCGGACGTCAAC
>DANP01000022.1:0-84122 GCA_002499905.1 Methanolinea sp. UBA277 | reverse complement strand
AGGTTCATGACCGGGATGCCAATCCCGTATTCGCCGAGAGCTGAGGGGGAGTACAGGCCGAAGGTTGCGACCTCCACCCAGTCATGTACCGGATGACGGGCATAGACCTCGGTCTGGGTGCCGGGCATGTAGTACTTGGAGCGCTTCTCATCTGGTTTGAACCGGAAGTCGGAATACCCGAATGCCGAGAGCAGCGCCCGGCTGACCGCTTTTCCCTCATCGATGGTGACATCCTCACCGGCAACCACGCACGAGGCGGAGTGGTAGCTCATCAGCCGGGTCGGCCCTTCTTCCTGCTCCCGCCTGAAACACCGGTCTACCGAGAAGAGGCGGAGAGGGAGGGGGCGTTTCTCCCAGATCTCACCGAGGGTTATGAACCACCCGCTTGTCATATGGCTCCGGAGGGTGCTCCGTGATGACCGGGGCGAGAGCTCCCTGAACGCGGAAAAGACACGGTCGTAGATCTCAACGGTCATCCCGTCATCGATCCCGAGCACCTCGGATGTGGCATGAATGAGATCATCGCCATCGATTGCCGATTTCTTGTATGCCTGGAGAAGTTCCCGGAGCCGCTCCTCTTCTCCACCGGCGACCTGCTTTCCGGTTATTCCGGCAATTCCCTCCAGTTCGGCCTTCCCGATCCCCTGGTTCGGCCGCTCGAGGCCGCCGAGGTAGAATACCCGGTCAAGGACTGCGCTTGCCTCAGGGCCGAACTGCCGGTAAACCTCCTGCTCCTCGACGATGATAGGATTGCAGGCTTCATCGAATCCGAGTGAAAGGTAGGTCTCCCGGAGCCGCTGAACCATGGAAAAGACAGGGTGCGGCCTGGCCTGCCGGTATATAAGCCGGGGATACTGGTCCCGTGACCGGGGCAGCGAGAGTACCCTGGTGCCTGTATGCCAGGCTTCTTCAAAGTGCTCCCTGGCCTTCTTCCGGTGCTCTTCGGGATCGAACCTCATACTTCCCGCTCCAGAAGCACGACCCTGCTTGCAGGGTTCTCGTCAGTGATCCGGTAATCGCAGTGCCCGGCAATCCTCCCGGCAAATGCCCGTACATCTTCGTGTCCCGGCATATTCTCCCTTCCCAATCGTTTTCTACTGTATCCAAGATACATATATCCCTTCACTTCCACGAAGGATGCCCCGGAATCCTGCAGGATCGCGGCATACCTTTCAGGGGCAAAGGTATTCAGTCCCTGCACCAGGGTGATGCGGATTGCCGACCGCCTCGTCCCAAGGAGGGAGAGGCTCTCGCCGATCAGATCCCAGTAGTCATCTTCAGGTCGGCAGATCCGGAGGTAGGAATCCCGGTCCGGTGCCGGGAGTGAGATGTAGGTCTGGAAAGGCCTGCACCGCTCGATTACCCATGGCCGGGTTCCGTTGGAGACCAGAAACGTGGAGTAACCCTCTGCGGTTAACAGGTCGATCAGCTCCGGAAGGTGGGGGTAGAGGGTCGGTTCTCCGGAGAGGGAGATAGCCACATGCTTCGGGGAGAGTCCCTCGGCAAACCGCTCTGCGGTCACATACGGGGAGACCTTGTACCCTGAAAGGGCTCTCTTCTGGAGGTCCGGGATCCTCCGGACGATCTCCTCCGGTGTGCACTCGCGTTCGCCGGGGTACTCGTGCTCAAACGATCGCCAGCAGAAGAGACAGCGGTGGTTGCACCTGAGCGTCGGGGTCATCTGCACGCAGCGGTGGCTCTCCACCCCGTAGAACTGGTTTTTGTAGCATTTTTCGCCGCCCCTGAGGGCTCTCTTGCACCAGAGGCAGGGTTTGACCGCTGCCGAGGAGTCAGGCGCGACGAACTGGTATCCCTGGCTCCGGAGCGCCTTACATGGTGGCGAGGGCTTCAATGCCAAGGGTCTCGAGTGCCTCCCTCAGGGTATTTCTGGTTGCCAGCACGAGGGTGAGGCGGCTCTTCCGCGTCTCCCCCTCGCTCTTGAGGACCGGTTCAAACTGGTAGAAGACATTGAAGAGATCTGCCAGCTCCCGGGCATAGGTGGCGATGAGGTGGGGCCGCAGATCCCTGACCGAGTTTGCCAGCACCCAGGGGAACTTGGCGATGTGCTTGGCAAGTAGGATCTCGCTCTCCATGGAGAGTGCGAAGGCCGGCTCGAAATCACCCGCCTTCCCGAGGATGCTGCAGGCCCGGGCATGCGCGTACTGGATATAGGGCCCGCTCTGCCGCTCGAAGTCAAGGGCCTCCTTCCAGTCAAAGACCGTGCTCTTCTCGGGAGATATCTTGACGATGTCGTACCGGATGGCGGCGATGGCAACCGACCGCGCGATCGCCCGCCGGGCCCCCTCATCGAGGTCATCGCGCCGGGCCGAGACCTCGTCATAGGCCCTCCGGGTGACTTCCTCGATCAGCTCATCAGCGGAGATGAACTTACCTGTCCGGGTGCTCATCGAACCCTCCGGAAGCGAGACAAACTCAAAGTGGACGATCTCCGGTGTCCGTTCACCGAGCAGCCTCAGAGTGGCGATGAGCTGGGATCCGATCAGCTTGTGGTCAGCCCCCAGCACATCGATCACGCGGTCAAAGTTCCTGCCTTTCCAGATATGGTAGGCGAGATCGCGGGCGGCATAGACCGTTGTCCCGTCGCTTCTCCGGAGCACGTACTCCTTTTCGAACCCTGCAGCCGAGAGGTCGATCCAGAGCTTCCCGTCCTCATGGCATTCGTCCTGTCGTTTCAGACGGGCGATGACCCGGGAGGTATCGCCATTCCGGATGAAATCGCTCTCCCAGACGAACCGGTCATGCCGGGCGTTCAGACGGGCCAGGGTCTCCCTGAAACCGTCGAGGCACTCGCTGACCGCGTTCCTGAAGAGGGAAACCGTCCCGGTATCGCCCTTCTCGACCTTCTGCATGAGGCGGTCGACCTCGGCGACAATCGCCGGATCCTGTTCGATCTCCCTGTTTGCGGCGATGTATACCCGTGCGACATGGTGGTCCCCCTTCTCGCCCTCACGCAATGCGCTGTCAAGGTTGGTGAATCCCCAGGCAACGATGGCGATCTGGCGCCCCATATCATTGACATAGTACTGCACCTCGACCGGGTGGCCTGCCTTCCGGAATGAGCGGGCAAGGGTGTCACCGATGATGGTGTTCCTGATGTGGCCAACGTGGAGCGGTCCGTTGGGGTTCGCACTGGTATGCTCCAGCACGATCCGCTCCGGCTGTCGGGGAAGATTTCCATACCCGGGAAGGATGGCCCGCGAAATGGTTTCACGGATGAAGTCATCCCCGGTGTGGAAATTGATGTACGGCCCCTTCGTCTCTATATGGATCCAATGCAAAGCGGGATCATCCTCGAGGTTTTGCGCGATCTCTGCTGCGATCTGAACAGGAGGCTTTTTCCGCTCTTTTGCCAGGTCAAAGGCAACCGTGGAGGCGAAATCCGCATGTGATCCGCCTTCAGAGAGGGGAGGGTTCTGACGGCCGGTTGCGGAGGCAAGCGCCTTCCTGATGGTCTCAAACGTCTCCAGATACATCAGAATCCCGTCCTGTACCTGAGGATAGCCGCAATCCCACCGAATGCGGAATAGAGGATGGCCCCCTCCTCGAAATCATCAGAGATGATCTCCACCCGCGTGCTGGTCTGGTCTGCCAGGTTCGTGAGCTCTTCCACGATATCCACTTCCGAATCCACGATCATCGGAGCACTGCAGTGCCGGCAGGTGGTGGCAAGGATGTCATCCACCGTCTTTCCGGGTTCAAGCGAGATGGTCCGCTCTTCGGAATGGCCGCAGCTCTGGCAGGTGATGGTGATCCTTGATTTCCGGAGGCGGCTGGAGAGGAGGAGGGTGTCCACGGCACCGAGATCGAGGTTCTTCCGGATACTCTCCTCCCCGTATGCCGCGAGACCGTTATCCTTGACCAGCTCCTTCAGGAACCGGTTCATGATCTCCTTCTCTTTCACCACCTCCATGCCCTTGAGGGCGTCCTTGGCGGCGTCGACCAGTTCGGGAAGCCCGCTCTCATTGGTATAGGCAACATCGAAGAGGCCGACAATCCGCTTCTGGATCTCGTGGTGGAGGTACTGGCCGGCCTCAAATTCTTCCTTGGTCGGGCTCGGTCCGCCGATCAGAACCCCTTTGAACCGTTCGAAAAAGTCCTTCTCGGCAAGGAAGATGTCGCTCGCCCGCTCCCCGATCTTGGTGTAAAATTCGTTGATGGCGATCTCGCGGAGACGCTGGAACCGGACGCTGGACTGACCGCCTTTCCGCTGCTTTCCGGGGACCGTCGAGGTGACGCCTCCGATCGGTTCGATCCGGTTTCCCCGTAAGAATCCCCAGTAGGCTTCCCGCCGGTCGAGAACCAGCAGGCCGTACACGTTCTTCTCCTCGAGCATTTCCTTGAGGGGTTCAAGCTCGAAATTCGAGCTGCACCGGTACATGTAGAGGTTGAGCGGCTCGGGCGGCTCGATAATGGTGCACTCGAGGTCGGACCGGTCTCCCCCGAGCTGGATAGTACCGCAGAAGACGGCCATGCCGTTTGGAGGGGGGTTTTTGTAGTATTTCAGGCGGGAGAGGATCGATGATATCGCACTCTGGACGTTTGACCTGGTCTGCTTGCTCTTGATGTTGGCGCACTGCCCGAACTCATCGCGGAGCTGACCGGTGACGTCATAGATCTGCTTGTCGGGGGGGATATAAAGGGAGATGAGCTCGGTCCCGCTCCCCTGTTTTGCCTGCAGCTTCTCCAGGGTCTTCTTGAACTCATATCGTCGCCGCGCATCGTCCATCTGGGCTGTTTCGGCCATACGTGTGCATCCCGCTCGTTCAAAAGCTTACTACTATTCGGCATACGGCGCAATAAATTTGCGCCACATGTCATCCGGAGAACGGATAAGAGATCATCACAACAGGCACCGGTATGCGAGGGCGATGGTCTTTGCATCCGATATCCTGCCATCGCATATCATGGCTGGCAGGTCGGCAAGGGATACCTTGAGGAGCTCGATATCCTCATCTTCGTCTTTCTGGAACAGACAGGATGGGGAGAGCCCGTGAGCTTCAAAGAGAAAGATGCGCTCATCCGTGAAGCCAGGGGTGGTGAAAATAAACCCCCTGTCTATGAGCGTCTCTGCCTGCAGCCCGGTCTCCTCGATCAGCTCCCGGCGGGCCGTATCCTCAGGCCGCTCACCGGCACGCATCGTTCCGGCCGGAGCCTCGAAAATGTACTCCCCCACCGCATACCGGAACTGGCGGAGGAGGTAGCAGCAGCCGTCCGCCCTCACGGGGAGCACCGCAGCCGCATCACCCGGATGGACCACGACGCGCTCCACTTCTCTTCCATCCGGAAGCCGGATCTGTTTCTTCTCGATACTGAGTCGTTCTCCCGTGTACAGTTCCATTCAATCATCCTCCTCATAGGGAACCGGGTCCTTCATTCCCAGCGCCTCAAAGGCGGCGCGTCTGAAGTAACAGGCCCCGCATACACCACAAGCCTTCTCCTCGTTCTGGTAGCAGGACCAGGTGTGCTGGTACTGCACACCGAGAGTTCTTCCCAGGGACAGAATATCCTGCTTGGTCATGTTCAGGAACGGGGCCATGATGGTGATCCGGGTCTCGTCACGGGTACCGGTATCCACCGCCCGCTGAAAGGCCTCAATGAACTGCGGCCGGCAGTCCGGATAGCCGCCGTAGTCCTGGGATTGTACACCGATAAAGATTGCAGCCGCTCCCCGTGCTTCGGCACAGCTCGTGGCAATGGAGAGCAGGTTGGCGTTCCGGAACGGGACATAGGTGTTCGGAATCCCCACCCGGTCGTCACGGTGCCGGTCCACGGCCAGCCTCTGATCGGTCAGGCTGCTCCCGCCGAACCGGGCCAGGTATGCGAGATCAACCTCGATAAAATCCTCTGCATCGAGAAGCCCTGCTATTTTCCGTGCCGATGCCCGCTCTTTTCTCTCCGTCCTCTGTCCGTAATTGAAGTGGAGACAGATGAGATCGTATCCCTCATCCCGGGCAAGATATGCCAGGGTCGCGGAGTCCATGCCACCGGAGATGAGACAGACTGCTTTCATCACCGAACCCCGACAATCTTGTGCAGCTGCAGCTGGAGCCGGACCGGCAGGTCACGGTTGACGATGAAATCGGCAACCTGCCGGTAATCAGAGCCGAATACCGGGGAGAAGAAGATCTCCCCCTTCACAGGGTGGTCCTGGAGAATACCGGCAGCATACTCACAGTCCTCCCTCCCCGATACCACGAATTTGACACTGTCCCGGGAAGACAGGAACGGGAGGAGGGCGGGGTCGGATCTCTCGCCAGAAGAAGGGCATTTCACGTCCATGCAGATTGAGGCATACGGCTGGAACGGACGGAAATCGATCGTCCCGTTCGTTTCTATCTCGATTGCCGTTCCCCTGCCGCTGAAGTACCGGACAAGGGGGAGTAGCTGGTCGCCCTGCAGGAGCGGCTCGCCCCCGGTGATACAGAGCCGGTGCCCGGGGAGTGCATCGATCCTCCGGAAGATATCATCGCTGGTCAGTTCGGTCCCGCCGCTCCGTGCATAAGGAGTATCGCACCAGGCGCACGAGAGATTGCACCCGGCAAGCCTGAGGAAGGTGCACGGAGCCCCCTGGCTCCTCCCTTCTCCCTGGACCGAACGAAAGATCTCAGCGACGTTCATGATCGAGCTCGGCATAGCAGGTCTCTGATTCCCAGACCCTGATCCGTTCTACCTGCGCCACAATCCCGGCATCCCGGCACGCGTCTTCGATCATATCCCGGAGGATTCCGGCGAGGAGCTCGCTGGTCGGATCGCCCGGGGTGGTTATAACCGGCTGGAACTGTTCAATGCAGGCAACCATGGGGTCATCCTGGTTAAGAATGATCTGGTGGTCGAAGTGTTCGATGATCGATTTGACGGTGTTGTAGTCCATAAGGATCCCGGTGACATCATCCACCTCCCCCTGGATCCAGACTTCAACCTTCCAGCGGTGACCGTGGAGATTAGCGCATTTCCCGCGATAGTGCATGAGCCGGTGGCTGGCATCAAAGTGCACCAGTTTATAAATCCGGGAATTCATCAGTACAGGTACGCCGGATAGAAGTATAATATTATTATCAATGCGGGATAACCTAATCAGGCACAGACACGGACTCCACAATATATAAAACCGTTCCGCGCGATTATATATATCACAGTGGGGCCTATCCGCATCGTCGAGACCGAAAATTCATTGAGGGTAATTCATGGGACAGGGAAAATTCGCTGCAAGGAAACTCATCCGGGATGCCAAGAAGTTCCGGTGGAGTGATCCCAAGTATGTACGGAGCCATTCAGGAGTCAACCTGAAATCCGATCCCCTTGAGGGGGCACCCCAGGCACGCGGTATCGTGCTGGAGAAGATCGGAGTGGAGGCAAAGCAGCCGAACTCGGCCATCAGGAAGTGTGTCCGCGTTCAGCTGATCAAGAACGGACGCCAGGTCACCGCATTTGCGGTGGGCGACGGAGCCATCAACTTCATCGATGAGCACGATGAAGTCGAGATCGAGGGAATTGGCGGCAGGCTGGGCCGTTCCATGGGAGATATCCCCGGGGTCCGGTATGTCGTGACAAAGGTGAACAACGTCTCGCTCCACGAGATGGTCATCGGACGCAAGGAGAAACCGCGCAGGTGATGAGTATGACACAGGCAGAGACCCCGGCAGCAACACGGCTGCTCTTTAACCGGTGGGACCTTTCAGAGGTTCAGGTCACCGATCCCGGCCTCGTCAGGTATGTCAGCCTGAATCCGGTTATCGTCCCGCACTCCACCGGCAAGTTCACCCGGCAGGAGTTCAACAAGGCAAACATGCTCATCGTTGAGCGTCTGATCAACCGGCTCATGCAGTCGGAGACCAACACCGGCAACAAGCAGCTGGCCATCCGCATTGTCCGTGATGCATTCGTAATCGTCAACCAGAAGACCAAGAAGAACCCTGTTCAGGTGCTCGTCGAGGCGATTGCCAACACCGGCCAGCGTGAGGAGACGGTCAGGCTCAAGTACGGCGGAATCAATGTCCCGAAATCTGTCGATACCGCACCCATCAGGCGTGTCAATACGGCGCTGTACTTCATCTCGGAGGCCGTGAAGAAGGCCGCACACAAGAACAAGAGGCCGGTCGCCGCATGTCTTGCGGATGAGCTGATTGCGGCCTCAAAGGGCGATGTGAAGGCGTATTCAGTGAATAAGAAAGAAGAGCGGGAACGTATCGCAAAATCCGCCCGCTGACATTTTTCTTTTTTGTGGTGTTGTTATGGCCAGAGGCAGGAAATCCATTGACAGGGTAAAGGAGCTGATGAACGAGCCGGTGCACATCCGGAACATCGGCATAGTAGCGCATATCGACCATGGAAAGACCACCCTCTCAGACAACCTGCTTGCCGGTGCCGGGATCATCAGTGAGGAACTCGCCGGGCGGCAGCTCTTCATGGATTCTGATGAGGAAGAGCAGGCGCGGGGCATCACCATCGATGCAAGCAACGTCTCGATGATTCACGAGTACGGTGGGCAAGAATACCTCATCAACATGATAGACACCCCCGGACACGTGGACTTTGGCGGTGACGTGACCCGCGCCATGCGTGCGGTCGACGGCGCCGTGGTGCTGGTCGATGCTGTAGAAGGTACCATGCCCCAGACCGAGACCGTGCTTCGCCAGGCCCTGAAGGAAGGAGTCCGCCCGGTCCTCTTCATCAACAAGGTGGATCGGCTGATCAACGAGCTCAAGGTCGATGAGATGGAGATGCAGATCCGTCTCGGCAAGGTGATTGACAAGGTCAACAAGCTCATCAAGGGCATGAACGAAGATGCCTACAACAAGGGCTGGAAGCTCGATGCTGTACAGGGAACGGTCGCGTTCGGGTCCGCCCTCTACAACTGGGGGGTATCTGTCCCCTACATGAAGGAGAGCGGCGTCTCGTTCAAGGAAGTATACGACAAGTGCCGGGCAGGCGATATGAAGAGCCTGGCAAAACGGAGTCCGCTCTGCGATGTGGTGCTCGACATGGTGGTCCGCCACCTGCCGAACCCTGTGGATGCGCAGAAGCGCCGTATCAAGGTCATCTGGCACGGGGATTCCGAATCACCGGAAGGAAAGGCCATGCTGAACTGTGATCCGAACGGACCGGCAACCCTGATGGTCACCGACATCTCCTTTGATCCCCATGCCGGGGAAGTGGCCACCGGGCGCCTCTTCTCCGGAAAACTCAGGAGGGGAACCGAGCTCTACGTCATGGGAACGGCAAAGAAGGTCAACCGCCTCCAGCAGGTGGGAATCTTCATGGGGCCGACGCGGGTTGAAGTCGATGAGCTGGTCGGTGGAAACATTGCGGCGGTAACCGGGCTCAGGGATGCGATGGTCGGGTCGACGGTCACCACACTGCAGGATATGACTCCCTATGAGTCGCTCAAGCACTACAGTGAACCGGTCATGACCGTTGCCGTCGAGGCAAAGAACATGAAGGATCTGCCCAAGCTCGTCGAGGTGCTCCGCCAGGTGGCAAAAGAGGATCCCACCCTGGTTGTCACCATCAACGAGGAGACCGGAGAGCATCTCATCTCCGGAATGGGAGAACTCCACCTTGAGATCATTACCGGCAGGATCAAGCGCGACAAAGGTGTCGAGATCGTGACCTCACCACCAATTGTGGTGTACCGCGAGACGGTCACCCAGAAGGCCGGACCGGTGGAAGGAAAATCCCCGAACCGCCACAACAGGTTTTACCTCGAGATCGAGCCGCTTGCTGACGAGATTGTCAACCTCATAAAGTCCGGGGACGTCTCCATGAACCAGACCGCGCTCGAGCGGCGGGATGCCCTGGTTGCTGCCGGAATGGAAAAGGACGAGGCAAAGAACGTCAAGAATATCCAGGGCACCAACATGTTCATCGACATGACCAAGGGTATCCAGTACCTCAACGAGACCATGGAACTGATCCTCGAGGGCATCCACGAGGCTCTCGCCGGCGGTCCGCTTGCCGATGAACCGGTCCAGAACGTTAAGATCCGGCTGGTCGATGTCAAGCTTCATGAGGATGCCATTCATCGTGGACCCGCTCAGGTTATTCCGGCGGTGCGGGCCGCCCTCAAGGGCGGTATACTACTGGCCGGAGACTCACTCCTCGAGCCGATGCAGAAGATCCAGATTACCGTGCCGACCGACCAGATGGGTGCTGCAACTTCCCAGATCCAGGGTCGGCGGGGCCAGGTCTTCGACATGCAGAGCGAGGGCGATACCATGACCGTGATCGGCAAGGCACCGGTGGCGGAACTCTTCGGGTTTGCCGGGGACATCCGGTCTGCAACCGAAGGCCGTGCCATGTGGAGCACCGAGTTTGCCGGGTTTGAAATTGTTCCTTCCGGTATGGTCAAGGACGTGGTGACCGCAATCCGGAAGCGCAAGGGTCTGAAGGAGCAGATGCCGACACCTTCAGATTACCTGGCGTAAATTTTTATCCCTCTTTTTGAGATTTTATCAATTCATTGATGGTGCAGGTCATTGATTTCAGTTAGGCATCATATCTCCCGGTATCACCCACACTCTTGGGGTTGCCACCCCGCCGCTGTGACACCCCCGCGCGGTGCGATGAGGCCCGTTGAGGTGACACTCCGGCCGGCGCTTCATTCATATTCGGGACGGAATGAGATCTCTCCCGCCTTTTTCAGATCACGGATGGGAGCCCCACCCCGGGAGCGGATGAGGGTAAAAAAAAATGTAAAAGAAAGGTTGAAGATCACACTACCGATGCTTGTATGATCTTTACCGGTGTGAGCGGCCGGTCACCCCTGCCGGTTTTGACCTTTCCGATCTTATCGACGACATCCATTCCTCCTGTCACCTTCCCGAAGACCGGGTGGTTGCGGTCGAGGTAGGTGTTGTCCACCAGGTTGATGAAGAACTGGCTTCCCCCGGTGTTCGGGCCCGCATTGGCCATGGCAATGGTGCCACGGTTGTTCCGGTTTGCTGCGGGGAACTCGTCTTTGATGACGTACCCGGGCCCGCCGGTACCGGTTCCGGTCGGGTCTCCACCCTGGATCATGAATCCATCGATGATTCGGTGGAAGATCACCCCGTCATAGAATCCCTTCTTTACCAGCGACTCGAAATTGCCGGCTGTCACCGGCATATCTGCGTAGAGCTCGATGATGATCTCTCCCAGCGTTGTCTCCAGATTCACCCGGTTTCCGGCAGGATGTTGTGATTCAGACATACCATCAGAGTGTACGTGTGGGGGAATAAAACCGACGAATCGGCCGAAATGGTTCTGCGTGCCAGCATGCCGCTCATCCGGTGCGGGAAAATCGAAACAATAAAAAAAATTCCCGCCCATAGTTCGTCAATGGACCCCTCGCGATTGAAAATAGTGGTCTTCGGGTCATTTCATGCCGGGAAGTCAACCTTTATCCAGGCGATCGATTCCGGGAGCCGCCATGTGGATGCGGATTGTGCTGATGGGACCACGACCATTGCCCTCGACTTCGGAAAGGCCGAGATCGATGGCAGGCTCATCCACCTCTACGGGACACCCGGCCAGGAGCGTTTCGAGTTTGTCCGCCAGATCATCTCCAACGGAATGGATGGGGCTATCCTGATGGTGGATTGCTCCTGTGGGGTTGATGAATTTACCCGGCATCTCTACCAGCAGCTTATGGACATGGGAGTGCCGGTCTCGGTCATGCTGAACAAGTGTGATCTCACCGAGTCCTGTCCTGCCATGGTACGGCAGGAGCTTGATGGTGCGGTAACTTATGAAATATCAGCCCGGGATCCCGGGAGTTCGCGGGAGGCGCTGGAACGGTTCGTGGGAACGATAGAAAAGAAACGATAACCCGTCCGATGCCCAAGCCTCCACGAACAGCCCCGCTCATCAGCCAAAGAGCATGGCAGGAAGCTCACGGGCCCATTTTTTTATCTCATCAGGTTCGCGAAAATCTCCGGGCATTGCCCCGGTGAGCTTGATGATTTCCCTGTCAGTAGAGGACATGCGGTCAGGATCCAGTTTTCCAGCGAAATAACCCTTGTGGAGTGGTGAAATATACAATTTCACTGATGCATCAAGGGCTTCATCAACGACCCTGAGGTGTTCGACGGTCCTCTGACGAAGAGTAAAACCGGCGGTAAAGATCGCAACCGGGCGTGACTTCAGGGAATTCCTGAAACGACTCACGAATTCCCGCGCTTCAGCGAGCCACTTCCCCATGTAGAGGGGGCTCCCGATCACAACTGCATCATAACTGCCCGGATAACGTACATCGGACACAGGGGAGAGGGTAACCTGATACCCCGCTTCCCGGAGCTCATCAGCGATGATTGTGGCAATCCCGACGGTTGAACCATACCGGGTGGCATAGCAGACGAGGATATGTTTCATGGCATCAACGACCTTTGTAAACGCTGTTACCTTAATATTCGAAGACCGCTCTAATTACATTCCCGGTATTCCGGCCGGCTGCCGGAACGCTGGATGGTTGTTACCGGTGTTGGATATGAAACAGAAAGAGGTATTTCAGGGTGTTCCCGGCATGCTACGGCCGTTCAAGGAGTATTTGGAGAAGAAGGGGCTGAAGGCCGGTGACCAGGTCGTGTACTACGGCTGCCCGGGCACCTGCACCCCGTTTGTCGAACTCCTCGGCTTTGCCGTGCGGAGCATGGATCTCGAACAGGTATTCGTTCCCTATGTCGATGAATCGAAAGCGCAGAAACTGAAACTGGTGTCTGATATCGGGATGCAGGCCGCAGGAGCCGCCAGAATCAGCAATCCAAAAACGGTCGTGGTCATGGGGGGACTCTCCATGCCGAATGTTCCGGTGAAGATGGAGCAGGTGAAAACAGCGGTGGAGAAGTACCCGGATGCAGACCTGATCGGCATCTGCTTCATGAACATGTTCGAGAAGGCAGGGTGGCTGAAGGCCATGGAGTTTGACCTGCTGATCGATGCCACGATCAATCCTGTCGACGTCTGGAAATAAGCAGAAATCACGCCTCTCCTTTTTATAACACCGCAGTGTTTCCTGTATGATCACCGCGGTGGTGTGCGAACAAGGTTTCCCTGGATATATACCGGGTCATCCCGGTATCTGCGGAATACTGGTGAAAGGCTCTCTCCCCCCGAAGCAACCAGAAAGGAGAAACGTGGCCGATATCCTCCCCACTTCCCCTGTGCCCGGACCTCCTCCTGCGGGCATCAGAATGTGACGGGCACTCATCCCTCGTGTGGAAGGAACACCGGATCTTCCGGATAAAAAAGAAATTTTCAGGGTATTTCAGGGTTTGATATAGGGGTTTCGCAGAGCCTTGTTCACACCGAACTTGGCCCGCTCCTCGACGGTCTTCTGGTTCTTGGTGATCTTCTCGTTGGCAAGCTTGGAGACCAGCTCGAGACCGGGTTTGACCTGGTCGATTGGCTTTGTCTCGAAGCAGCCGGCGGCGATCGCCTTTGCCCAGATGTTGTCACCGTTCGTTGTCCTGACAAATACCGTGCTCCAGCCGTCCGGGCTTCCGACCGATCCGGTGGAAACATCAGCGAGGTTCGCCACATAGTCGAGACAGACATGGCAGCCGGGCTGTTCGTACTTGTGGGTGACCTTGAGCGGGAGCTGGACGACTGCGCCGCGCTCGGTGTACACCCAGAACTTGCCTTTCCCGATGTCCATCTTCTTGACCGACTCCATCTTCACTCCTGCATGGTCCTCAACGAGCTGCTTGATGCTCTGGTAGGGGAAGTTCTCCATGCAGAAGATGCCGACGGCAAGCGCGATCTTGCTGTCGACATCTCTCCACCCGAATGGATAGAGCTGGCCTTTGCGAACTGCCTGCATCTGGCAGGGAGTTCCCACGATACCGACCTTGTCAAGACCGTAGCTCCGGGTGGCCTCTTTTATAAATGACACATTGGGGCTTATGTTGTAGCGGGTTCCCCGGGAGGTCATCAGCTCTTCCACCGTGGTGGCGATGAAAGGCCGGGGCCGGTATGGCTCATCACTCTGTCCTGCCACGATTGCGCCATCAATGATACCTTCCTCGAGGGCGTAGGCAAAGAGCTGGGTGACGATTCCCCCATCCTGTGATTTTTTCAGGATCTCCTTATTGGTGCTCCGTGCCGATACACAGGTTTTGTATTTACCGAGTTCAGTTCCCATTTCCATCACCTCACTTGAGCGCTCCATCAATGAGTTCCATGATACCTTCAAACTCTGTGATGACATCAAAGTTGAAGAAGCTCCTCGGGCACTGGGCATAGCATGCACCGCACTTGATGCACATCTCACGGTTCACATTGGGCTTGCCGTATTCGTGGGTGATGGCACGGACCGGGCATGCTGCGGCGCAGCTTCCGCATCCCATGCAGAGACCCTGGTTGATCACGTCGATCATCAGGTCGCACCCGCATGCTTCTGTACCGCGCTCTGCCAGCTGCATCAGGGGAGTCAGGTATTTCGTGGCCAGCTCCTGCTGCTCCTTGGTTCCTTTCAGGAGCAGGTAGGCCATGACACAGACGTTCCTGATCAGCTGGGGACAGGGAGCACAGCCGGGGATATAGACATCGACCTTGATGAGGTCCCCAATCGGCAGGAATGATTCGTGCTGCGGCTGGTTTGGCTGACCTCCGCGTCCGAACCTGGTGATGTTGCCGTAGCAGGCGCATCCGCCAACCGCCACAACAACGGCAGCCTTTTCCCTGGTCTCCTTGATCTCCTGTACTGAAAGTTTGTCCTGAATACAGACCGATCCCTCGACAAGTGCCACATCCATCTTTGGAATGTGCCTGACATCTGCGAGGGTCAGGCCATAGACAAGATCGGCATATTTGTCAAGAATGGTGAGTAGTCCTTCAGCATTGTCTGCTAAGGATACAAGACAGCCCGTACACCCGCTCATGTGCACATGGCCAACTGTAATCTTTTCTGCCACAGGCTTATCCTCCTTTTTAATAATTTCCGCCTTTTTTTCTACCTCAGCTTTTGCCGGCGCAGGTTTCTCCGTCGGTTTCTCGCTGACGTCCTTCTTTCCGAAGATTCTCGATAGCAGTCCCATAATCCACTCCGATAATTTCAAGTACAAGACGGACAGTTCTGGGAATTGCGTCCTGTACTTCATCAGTGAGCCCCATTTCGAAATCCGGGGCAGTAACCTTTCCGGGCTGGCATCCAATGACGGTGATATCGATGGCACCGTTGAGCCGTTGCAGTGGTTCCGTGAGATCCCAGGAGTGAATGTCCCGGTAGCTTCCCGGCGGTAGATCCTCGACTCTGAATGTCGCAAGTTCTCCCGGCTTTGCACCGAAATCAGCAATGTCGACTATGATGAGCCGTTTTGTACATTCCGGATCGAGGAGCGTAAAAATAAAGTGGGGCCCGCCGAGACCGGCGTCCACCACCTTGATGGTATCGGGAAGTTCGAGGCGTAACAGTTCTTCAGCGACGGCGGGTCCGAACCCGTCATCGGCAAAGAGGGGATTTCCGCACCCTGCAACCACAATTTCCGGATATAGCATCGGTTACACTCACTGGATGAGCTTCTGGGCGACTATCCTCTTGTCTTCGTCAACGACAATCATGTGGGTGGCACATGAGACACACGGATCGTATGCACGGACCACCATTTCGGCCACCTGCCAGGGGGCGCCGGTCAGGGCGCGGCTGCAGGTGGGGAAATTCCATGTTGTCGGAACAAGCATCTCGTACCAGAGAACCCGGCCATCCTTGACCTTGGCAAGGTGGACGTCGCATCCGCGGGGAGCCTCATTGGCAGCCCATCCCAGGGAACCATCGCCCTGCGGGATGTTGTCAGCGAGTACCTTCCCCGAGGGATTGTACTCATCGAGGGCATTGATCATCGCATGCAGACAATCAGTGTACTCCATCTGGCGTGCAATGTGCTGCCCCCAGGTCCCCTTTTCGTCGAAGTTCTTGAAGGTAACAAGACGGGCCCGTGGTCCGACCTCGACCGGTGCGCCATCATACAGGGGCACGCCGGTGCAGGCCTCCATCTGCGGGTTGACCTTGGTGCCAACCGGGGAGGTTCCGCCAATCGGGTAGCCCGGATCGGCAAGGCTGACCTCGCCCTCACCCATGTACCAGTCGTACGGGCGGACATCGGTCCAGCGCTTGGGGTCCCATCCGGGGTGCTCATCAAGGTTCGAACTGGAATATACCGGGTGTGATGCCATGACGCCCTGGTTGTGGTATCCGAGTGTCTTCGGGAGCGGAATCTGCTTGCCGCCGACATCGACCCAGTCACGCTTCTTCATGTTACCGATGACAGCGAGCATGAAATCCATCTGCTCGTGAGCAAGGGTGAGACCTTCCTTGGCCAGGTCGTACATCTTGGTCACGGCACGCGGGGTACAGGCCTTGTACATCCCACCGACACGGGGGTTGCTGGGATGGACCGCCTCTCCTCCGGCAATCTCACCGATGGTCTGGCCGATCTCGCGCAGCCTCACAATACGCTTTGCTACACTTCTGACCGGTTCTTCGGGCGTGAACGGGTTGATCTTGGTGTCCGTCCCCGGGATGTAGAAGTCTGGCAGGATCAGGATGTTATGCAGGGCAATGCTGTGCAGTCGGTTGGCACACTGCAGCACGACGCGAAGGTGCTTGGCATCGTTCGGAATCTCGCAGCGGATGGAACCTTCCATCGATTCAATTCCGGCGAGAGTGTGGGCAATGGGGCATATACCGCAGACGCGTGATGCGATCTTTGGCACCTGGTCCATCGTCTTGTTAATGGCGAGCTTCTCAACTCCCCTCACCGGGGTGATAGAGAGCCAGTCACCACGCTCGATGATGCCTGCATCATCCACCTTCAGGACGAGTTTTGAATGTCCCTCATGCCTCGTGGTTGGGGAAATCTCTACAATTTTCGACAATAGTATCGCCTCATGTTATTGCGTTGTTCATCTTGCTTTACCGGTGTTAATCCACACAATTCATCTCGAGAGATGATTGACCGTACAGAGTACGTTCAGGATATCTTTTCCCCTCCTATTATATATGGACTATGCAACAATTCGGGGCAATCGCGCCGGGAATGCCGAAATAGAAAGAAATATATGGGAATAAGAGTGGGAAAAAGGAAATTCTGTGTTAAACCACTGTCAGTAGAGGACATGCGGTCAGGAAACTGTGTTTTGGAAAAAAGAATAGATTAACCTACAACAGGTGTTCAGGGCATTTCGTTCTGTTCACTATTGAGCTCGACATAGAGTTCAGCCATGGTTGCCAGGCGCTCGGCATAAGCATCGTGCTGGTGGATGCTTTCCTCGTTGGTCTGCTTGATGGTGATGAGGGAATCTCCGGGAAGGTCCCTGAACTCGTTAATCACCTTCTTGGCGATCTCCCTGACACAGTCCTCAACAAACCGGGGGTTCTTGTGTGCGTTCAGCACAACGTAGCTCTCATCACCCCGTTTGAGCAGTTCGTAGATACTCGCGCTCATGGAATCCTTGAGAATGCTGATGATCTTCTCCAGTTTGACATGCTGATCGTCATCGATCTCGATGGAGAGGAACCCCCTGCCCCGCTGGTTGTGGGTGGCCATCGGCACGTCTTTTAAGAAGGCGGATATCTTGGTGTCATCGACCCCGAGGTTTTGCAGGACATAGACGGCCCGCTCCTTCATGATATCCTGGGCACAGGGGCAGGCCGTCATCCCGATCACCTCTGCACCGATGCTCTTCCTTACAATGGGGTCGCGGAATGTCCTCCGTGCCACTGCACTTGCATGAACTTTTACTACTTCATGGCAGCTGGTCTGGGATACCGGGGTCTCCCGCTTCACCATGAACTGGCTCTCCATCACCACCTCGGTCCGGTCTGCATATTCATGCCGGTCGAGAAGTTTTCGTGCCACTACGCTGCAGAGGTTTTCGATCTCTTTCACATCGCCGTCAATCGCCTGCTGCAGCACCTCATCGATGACCTCGAAGTTCCGGGAAAGATTGGCTCCCTTGAGGCTTCCCGGGAGATCAACGTAAACATCAAAAGTTGATATGAATATGACCGGCCGTCTCTCCGGGCGGGACACTTCCACCAGTTTTTTAACGTTCTTTACACCAACGCGGGTGAGGTTGATACGCACAGCAGGGGTTGTTGATTGAATATCAGGCAATTCGCGTCCAATCTGCGGATTTGTCACTTGGGAAATATTGCATCGCTCCCGTGCGTTTTTATTGGGGTGTTTCATGAATTTTTTTTATAAAATATTTAAGTGCTCTGTTAGCGATAGCTGATGGAAGTGACATGATCAAGAAATACTATGAATCAGATGCCGATCTCTCCGTTTTCGATGGCAAGCGGATTGCGGTGATAGGCTACGGCTCGCAGGGGCGGGGTCAGGCCCTCAACCTGAAAGAGAGCGGGATGGATGTCATCATCGGTGTCCGGCCTGGGAAGAGCTGGTCTTCCGCGAGCGCGGACGGATTCAAGGTCTACCCGGTCGCAGAAGCGGTCAAAATGGCCCAGGTGATCCAGATCCTCCTTCCTGACGAGACCCAGGCGGGAGTCTACAAGACCGAGATCAGGCCCCACATGACCGAGAACAAGTGCCTCATGTTCTCCCATGGGTTCAACATCCATTTCGGCCAGATCGTTCCCCCTCCGGATATCGACGTTATCATGGTGGCACCGAAAGGGCCGGGTGCACTCGTCCGCCGCATGTATGAGGAAGGGAA
This sequence comes from Methanolinea sp. UBA277, assembly GCA_002499905.1. Taxonomy (GTDB): domain Archaea; phylum Halobacteriota; class Methanomicrobia; order Methanomicrobiales; family Methanospirillaceae; genus UBA9949. The sequence continues at coordinate 65,450 of DANP01000022.1, read as the reverse complement.
GGGTGTTCCGGCCCTGATAGCCATCCACCAGAACTATACCGGAAACGCCCATGCGCTGGCGCTCGGCTATGCCAAGGGAATCGGGGCAACGAGGGCGGTCGTGCTCGAGACGAGCTTTCGTGAGGAGACCGAGACCGACCTGTTCGGTGAGCAGACGGTGCTGTGCGGGGGGGTCACCTCGCTCGTCAAGGCAGGGTTTGAGACCCTGGTTGATGCCGGGTATGCCCCTGAGATGGCATACCTCGAAGTACTGCACGAGCTCAAACTCATTGTCGACCTGATTTACGAGGGAGGATTCACCAAAATGCGCAGCTCGATCAGCAACACCGCCCAGTACGGGGATCTCACCCGCGGCCCCCGGGTCATCGGCCCGGAGGTCTACCTCTCCATGCAGGAGATCCTCCGGGAAATCCAGAGCGGCGAGTTTGCCCGGGAGTGGATGCTTGAAAATATGGTGAACAGGCCGGTATTCACCGCTCTCACCCGTGCGGACGAGGAGCACCTCATCGAGGATGTCGGCAGGGAAGTCCGGGCCCTCATGCCCCAGTTCCAGAAGAAATAATCATTTTTTCTCATTCCCTGCATCAGGCCGGGAGAAGTCTCTTTTGGCACTAGAGGAGGATAACACACGCTCTGGAGGTGCTCCCGGGGTTTCGCTTCGTCGCTGCGGCGACTCCGGATGCGAAAGTGAAATATCAGAGTGAAACTTGCATTTGAGTAATCGGACTACACGGGCACCTGTGGGTATACCAGGAAAGGGCGAAGCCCGGNNGTTCCCGGAGGGACAGAGGGGCGGAGTCTTCCCAATGAGAGGATTAACCCCGCATGGTCCGGGTCAGGGACGACAGTGCGTACTCAACCTCATCCCGGGTAACGGTGAACCTGGTCCCATCGCACCTGATGTCAAATCCTTCTGCGGTGACCTCTCCCAGCTTCCGGAAGGGGATATCTTCCAGATCCCGCTCCTCCGGGTACGCGACCAGAAACCTCCCGTAGGTCTCCGAGAAGAGGGCGGCCAGTGGCGGACCGTCGAGTTCGACCCGGGCCCCCGGGCAGAAGGTGGCGAGCGCTGCAGCAAGCCCGCCCTGGGAGAGGTCGGTGACTGCGAGTTCCGGACGGGCCCGTACAATCTTCCTGATTTGATCCACCAGGGCCGGATCTGCCCCGGGCGGGGGTGGCCCCCCGCATTCGGTGAGGGCATCGAGCACCGATCCGCCGAAATGGTTCCCGGCATTCCCGATCAGCGCAAGCATCATTCCCTCCCGTGGCAGTGGCCGTGGCCCGGGTCTGACGCGGCCCACCATCCCGATGGAGGGAGTGGGTTTGATCTGGGTACCCATCTCGTCGCTCTCGTTGTAGAGGGAGACGTTTCCTCCCACGATGGGGATCCCCATCGCCCGGGCCATGTCACCCATTCCCCGCACGCACTCAGCAATCTGCCAGTAGATTTCCGGGTGAACCGGGCTGGCGAAATTGAGGCAGTTCACGATACAGAGGGGTTCGGCACCGCTACAGGCGAGGTTTGCAGCGTTCTCATAGACCGCATTCGCGGTTCCGTCATAGGGAGAAAGAAAGATGTGGCGCGGGTTGCACCCGCAGGAGAGTGCCAGCCCGTCATTACCGAGCCTGAGAACTGCGGCATCCCCGCTGAGCGCTACCGTCCGCAGCTGCACATCGTGGTCGTACTGCTCGACCACCCATGCCTTGGAAGCCACTTCGGGATGGGAGAGGACTGACAGGAAGAGATCCCGCAGGGTGGCCCCCGGCGGTGAGAACGGGCAAACGGCATTATAGGGCTGCTGCTCCCAGCCGCAGTCGGGAGCATCACCGCAGAGGAAGTCGATCGGGAGATCGCACACCGTCCGGCCATGGAACCTGACGATATACCGGGGTTCAGCAATCACTTCGCCGATATCACTCCATTTGAGATCGTACTTCCCGGCAATCCCGCCCACCAGGGGAACATCGGTTGGTGCGACCTCGACGAGCATCCGCTCCTGGCTCTCGGCAAGCATGATCTCCACCGGCCGCATGTTCGGCTCCCGCTGGTGGACACGATCCGCATGGATGAGCCCGCCGAAGGTGCTGCACATCTCGCTCGACGCACCGGCGAGCCCTGCCGCCCCGAGATCACGGCAGGAACGTACTTTTCCGGTCTCCGCCATCTCGAGAATGGCTTCGATCAGGAGTTTCTCGGTGAAGGGGTCACCGATCTGGACGCTTGGCCGGTCCTGTGCTTCCGAGTCCTCGGCAAGGTCGCGGGAGGCGAACGAGGCCCCGCCAAGGCCGTCCCGCCCGGTGGTCGCTCCGACCAGAACCAGGTGGTTCCCCGGCTCTTTCACCCGTGCGGTGATAAACCGGTCAGGGTGGACGATACCCACGCAGACCACATTTACCAGGGGGTTTCCGTTGTATCCGCAATCGAAGGCGAGATCTCCCCTGACCACCGGAACCCCGATGCAGTTCCCATATCCCCCGATCCCTGCCACCACGTGTTCGAGAAGGTACCGGTTCTTCTCCTTCTCCAGAGGACCGAAGTAGAGCGGATCCATGAGTGCTATCGGCCGTGCACCCATGGAGAGAACATCCCGGACGATTCCACCTACCCCGGTTGCAGCCCCATCATGGGGATCAACGTAACTCGGGTGGTTGTGGCTCTCCATGCTCACCGCGAGCGCGATCCGGTCCGTAAAACGGACGATGGCCGCGTCATCACCCGGTCCGAGAATGACGTTCTCGCCGGTCGTGGGGAACGTTTTCAGGAGACGCTTTGTCGAGCGGTAACTGCAGTGCTCACTCCAGAGATTTTCAAATGCGGCGAGCTCCACATCGGATGGTTCGCGCTGAAGCTTCTCCCTGATCTGTTCGAGGTCGGCGGCCGATAACATGCTGGTGAAATCTCTCTCATGCAACCTTAAATTTCCATCGCGGGGTTCATTATTTACGCTACCGGAGAGAAGTATAGAGCATGGTCGATCCGTATGAGGCACTCCTCAAGAAGGCATACGCGAATGTGACCGTTCAGAGCGAATCGACAGAACGGTTCACGGTCCCGGAAGCAAAGGTCTACATCGAGGGGAAAACAACCGTTCTTGAAAATTTTGCAGAAATTGCCGATGTGGTGAGGAGGGATCAGGATCACCTGATGAAATTCCTCCTGGGCGAGCTGGGAACTGCCGGCAAGATCGACGGGAACCGTGCGATCTTCAACGGCAAATTTGAACAGCCCCTCGTCAACGGGCTCATCAAGAGTTATGTGGATGATTACGTCATCTGCTCGGAATGCGGGAAACCGGATACCCGGCTGGTGAAGGATGACCGGGTCCTCCTCCTCCGCTGCGACGCCTGTGGCGGTCACCGTCCGGTCCGGAAACGGAGGGCACGAACAGAACCGGCAGGAAGTGAGCTCCAGGAAGGCCAGGAACTCGATGTCGAGATCCAGTCGGTCAGTAAGCGGGGTGACGGTGTCGTCCGGATGGGGCGCTACATTATGTATGTTCCCCGGGGAAAGCCGGGTCAGAAGGTGAAAATACGGATCACGAGAATATCCGGCTCAATCGTGTTTACAGAACAGGTATAAATTTTTATTTTTTTCAGAATTCGTTTCATTCTGCAGGGATCTGCTCCAGGAGTTCATTGCAGTAGACTTCCAGGCGCCCGCAGGCATCCCGCAGGACTGCAAGAGGATCCCTGTTTCCCCTGGTAGTGACCAGCAGCTCAGGGTCTGAGAACTGGAATTTAATCAAATACCTGGCCACATCAACATCAGGGTCCTTCAGAATCTCCTCGGTCAGAACGTTCATGAAGGTGTGCCCCTCTCCCCGGATGATCAGGCGGGCCTTGTTCTTTTCCAGCTCCACTATCTTGATATTCATCTCACTTATGAATGGATAGTGCACCGTATATAGGTATGCGTGGATGAACAGGTGGACCGGTACGGACCCGGGCATGGCCACATCAATCCGGGAATGTGAAACAGTCCCCGTCTCTGCTGGTATGCGGGAGGTCCCACGGCAGCAGGTGGCTCATGTGCACGCACCTGAATTCCCGGACGTCAAGGCAATCGGCCAGAGCACAGGCTTCACCATAGTTCATGTGCTGCCGTATTCGTATGGGTGAGGGGGTCAGGGCATCGATGAAGAGAAGGTCCACTCCTGCAAGGAGGGAAAGGCTTTCAGAGGGGATATCCCGGTTTGTATCCGATGTGAACCCGACAGAGGCGCCACTCGTCGAAAGGAGGAGACCATAGGTCTCGGCGGGCGGGTGGAAGACCGGAAAAAGGGTGATATCGAGCCCGAAAAGGCGGAACGGCCGGAACGGATCCCGCGGATGGATGGAGAAGGTCAGGAATGAAAACACACTCCGGCAGTATTCCACCACTCCCGGTGCACCGTAGGCATCCGGAACATCCTGTACGCGGTAGAACTCTCCGAACCCCATGAAGTGATCGTAATGGCCATGGGTCCAGAGAACGGCATCGATATGGGGAGATCCGGCGGTGAGCAGCTGCATCCTGAGATCAGGGGATGAATCGATCAGGATGTTCTTTCCACCGGTCTCGATGAGGTACGAGGTACGGAGCCGCTGGAGCCCGTGGCGGTAGGCGTAGGTGCACTGCGGGCAGGAGCACCCGATCTTCGGCGTCCCGATGGCATCACCGGTTCCGAGCAGCGTGATCTTCATCCTATAACCAGTTCTGAGTACGCACCGCCCCCCGGCTCCCGATGAGAAGGATGCCCCGCTCGATGTCATGGTCGGTGATATAGGTACGCTGCTCCATGAGTGCCGTGAGGAGCGCTTCCTTGACCATGATCCGGAGGTCGGCGCCGGAAAACCCTTCGGTTGCCGCTGCAAGTGCCCCGAAATCACAGCGGCACTCTATACTTGCGGTGACCGTTTTCAGGATCTGCTGCCGCATCTCACTGTCCGGGAGCCCGAATTCAACGATCTCATCAAACCGACGCCATGCCGCCTCATCGAGGAGCTGGGGATGGTTCGTTGCCCCGATCAGGAGCACACTGTCCTTGATCAGACTGATCCGGTCGATATTCTTCAGCAGAGAATTCACCGCACGCTTCATGGCCCCGTGATCATCGGTAACCCTGCTCTTGGCAACAAAATCGAATTCGTCGATAAAGAGGATGCAGGGAGCGAATTTTCGTGCAAAATCGAAGATCCGGTCGATATTCTTCGATGTCTCCCCCAGGTACTGAGAGGTAACCATCGAGAGCCGCACCTCGATGAGGGGGAGGTGCATCTCCCGGGAGAGGGCGAGCGCGAGAGAGGTCTTCCCGGTACCAGGCGGCCCTACGAAGAGGAGTTTCCCAACCTCATGGATCCGGTGCCGGGCGAGCAGGTCACGGTATTCCCGGGCGGTCCGTATCTTTCCGATGATCCGTTTCTGCTCTTTGGTGCAGATGAAGTCCTCGAACTTCTGCTCGATCTCTTCAGGGGCGCTGACGATCACCAGATCGAGAGCCTGTTTGAACTCCTCGTTGGCGGCAAGGATCTCTGCAATCCTCTTGCAGACAGAGGCCCGGGTATCCTCGTAGGGGGGGTTCCTGGCCCTGACCTCTTCGTATGAGACGCCAGCCGTGTCAGAGTCCCGGAAATAGAAAGCCAGGGCCGGGTTGTTCCGGATCAGGGGGATTCCGCCTTTCCGGACAAACCAGCCTGCAGCCGCCTCGAGACTCGGCACGCGGATACGCTGGCCGAATTCCTCGCAGGCGACGACCGGAATTGATGAGAGTTTTGAACAGGCATCCACGATCCCCAGGTTCCGCTTGATCATGCCTTCAGATAACAGGAGCGGCCGCTTGAACACCTGGTCGCCGTTGACCCCGAACAGTTCACGGCATTCAGGGTTCAGATCATTGATATCGAGGTCGGTATGCTGGTTGAATATCTCAGCGGTGAGCGCCAGCTCAAGGAGTTTCAGGGTCTCATCATCTGTAGACATCTCTTAAATTATAGTATTATTCCCCGGCTTCCATAAGAGTATCTCATGCCGTGATCACGATGCAGCCGTCACCGGTTACGATGAGGGTGTGTTCATGCTGGGAGACGACCGATCCCGGCACATCGGCAAGCACCGGGTAGGCGCGGACGAGATCCTGCTGGATAAGGGTGGAGAGCGCGAAGTCCTGCCGTTCTGCGGGTATCCAGCGCCGGGCAAACGGCATGCCCCTCCGTTCCCGGACCACCCCGAGGATCTTCCGTGCAGAGGGAAGGCGAACCGGTTTAATGCTGATCTGTTGGAAGATCTCCACCCGGGGCTTCTCGCTGACCATTCCCGAACCGGTACTGGCAAACGGCTCAATGGCAAAGACCATCCCTTCCTCGAGAACGGCACCTCCCTGGAGCGAGAGGTTCGGGATGTTCGGTGGGGTGTGGATGGCATACCGGGCCAGACCGTGTCCGGTCAGGTTTACGACCGGCCTGAACCCCCGGGACTCGATCTCCTGCTGGATTGCCCCGCCAAGTTCACCGGTGGTAACCCCCGGTCTCACCAGGGCGATTGCGGCCTCAAGGGCACGCTGTGAAGCCTCGACCAGGAGCGAATGGTCCCCGAGATCCACCGTGACTGCGGTATCGGCGATGTACCCGTCAAGGTGAACACCGAGGTCCAGTTTGGCCACATCACCGTCCGCAAAGAGTCGCTCATCCCCAATCGAAGCGGTGTCATGGGCGGCATCATCATTAAGTGAGAGGTTCAGGGGAAAAGCGAGGCCGGCTCCGGCGTCGCTGACCATCCGTTCGACCGATTCAACAACCTCAAGGATGGAAACCCCGGATCTGATCATGCCGGCACCGGATTTAAGAACCCGGGAGGCAATCTTCCCGGCTTCGCTGTAGCAGTCGAACACGTCTGCAGTCAGGGGAACGCTCATACCACCAGCTCCCGCGGAAACCGGGTGAGGCACCGGAACCCGTTCCGGGTGACTACCCCGACATTCTCAATTCTCACTCCTCCTGTGCCGGGATAGTACAGTCCCGGTTCGTTGGTGACCACGTTCCCTGCCTTCAGCGCGTCTCCCCCGGGTCCGAGGGTGGGGAGTTCGTGCACTTCCAGCCCGACACCGTGACCGAGATTATGGGTGAATCCCTTCAGTCCGGTAGTGTAGCCCTGGTCCTTGAACAGGTCGACAACCGCCTGGTATACCGCACTCCCGGCAACACCGGACTTAATGGATGCCGCAGCAAGATCCTGTGCATCCCGGACGGCGGTATACATTTCCCTGATCTCAATTGCCGGCTCTCCCCTGGATACTGTCCGGGTCATGTCGGAATAGTACCCGTTCTCCTCGTCCTGGGGAAAGATGTCGATCACGATCGGCTCGCATTCCCGGAGCGGGCCGCTCCCCCGGTTATGGGGGGTCGCGGTATCTTCCCCGCAGGACACGATGGTCTCACGGGCAATGCAGCCCCTGCTCCTGAGGAGCTCGTGCATGGCCGAGCGGACCCGCTCGGAGCTAAGCGGGCTCTTTCCCAGGAATAGCAGGCCCCCTTTGGGTTTTGAACTCCTGATGAGGTCTACCGCGTGCGCCATTGCGGTCTCCGTTGCTTTCTGGATCCGCCTGATATGGGTGATCTCTTCCCGGGTCTTGACGGCACGGATCGCTTCAACCGTCCCGGTGTCGAGATGAACACTGGAATAACCCGAGATCGCTGTGCCGAGAGCGTACGGGAAGGTCGGGGGGACGAGAACAGGCCCGTTCACATATTCAGCAATCATCCGTCCCAGAGCACGCCAACGGTCCTTTTCCTCTTCGAGGATGCGCAGGAGTCCGGCCTCTGCCCGGGTCATGGCCGGAACCGCGGCTTCCCTGACGGCACGATCGTATTCCATCTGTGAGACGATGATGACTCCCTGTTCTCCCCGTTTCCGGATATAAACTACCGGATCTGTGGTGATGTAACGGGTGAGGTATCGCATATCAGCATTCTCCGAAGATCCGATCAGGACATATGCATCCGCGCCGCTTTCTTGCATGGATCTGTCGAGCGCGTCCATACCATTCCGTTTTGGAGGCCCGACCACAAGTAGTTTTATGGTGAAAGTTATCTATGAATAATGGACCCGGCATCGAAAGAACGGTTCAAATGGAAATTCTACCGCCTCGCGGTGCTCTTGAACATTATTATCATCCTCGTTGCCATCGGGGTGATCGCGTTTTTCGGGGCTCCTTCGGACTACCGGATTCCGTTGTTTGTGATCTCTATTCTCGCAGCAGTTGCCCTGAGCATGTATTTCTGGAGAAGGTACCGGGAGACGAAAACATGGCTGAAGGAGCAGACCTGATCCCGGTTTCCTGATTGTCCGGGTCAGGGAGGACAGACAGATGATCGAAAAAGTCAGGAGCGAGATCGAACTGATGCAGCGGCATATCGAGGTGCTCCGGACGGTGGTCGCTCACCAGCCGATTGGTATCATGAAGCTCTCTGAGCTCCTTGACCTGCCGTTTCATCGGATCAGGTACTCGCTCCGTGTCCTTGAACAGATGGGCTACATCAGGGCATCCGCCTCCGGTGCTGTGGCCACAGCGCAGGCACAGGATCTCCTCGCGAATCTCAATACCGAGCTGGAAGCGATGGAACAGCTCCTGGAGTCCATGAAGCAGGCCTGAGGGCAGGGGAACTTTTACGGCCGGAAGATTTTCCCGGAAAACAACGCTACTTTTAAAAATATTCAGAATGTAAGTATTAAGGCACATCCTTTGTGCCGCCATAACTCAGTTGGTAGAGTGGCTGGCTGTTAACCAGCATGTCACAGGTTCGAGTCCTGTTGGCGGCGCTTCACCGGCGGGCCCGTAGCTTAGTCCGGTTAGAGCGCCCGGCTCATAACCGGGCGGTCATGCGTTCGAATCGCATCGGGCCCATTGGCTCATTGCTGTTTTCCCGGATCTTCCAACATACCGTTAATAATTATCCTTCAAAAACTATGTATGCCCCAGGCACAACGGGGATAGTATATGAAGTGCCCTGTCTGCGGTGAGGACTGTGTGAAAGAAGCCCATGAACTGATCGAGCGCATGCCCTCTGAATTTTTGCCGTGCCCTGACTGTTCGTCTCCTGTTCTTGACAAGAACATTCCGCCTCCTCCCGGATCATACGGTGAACCCTGCCGCTGCGGGAAGCGGTTCATCGATGAGGTGTATGCACACCTGTATGCAATCCTTGAGAGCGAGGGAGTTTTTTCCGGGGATGAGCCGCTCCGGGAGGTGGGAACCCCCCTCGTGCATCCGGGGTTCCACATGAAATCCCCTCCCTACCTTCCTGAAAATTCCCTCGTTCTCCTCTCACGCGCGGTTGAAAAGAAGGTTGCAGACAGGATGATTCAGGAAGTCCCTGAAGTCAGGGCGGTGGTTAAGTTTGGAAATTTCACCCCCGGGGTGATCGATCCCGATCTTGCCATGCCTCCGCAGTCCTATGAGCTTCTTGCCGGGTGCGACATTCGCGCCAATATCTTTTCCTCGAGTGCAGGGCCGGTGGTGCTCTACCAGCAGCAGTCAAAGATACACATCGAATTCCCCCGTTGGAGCAACCCGAAAATCGATGCCGTCGAATACCAGGTTTCCATCGGGAATCCGGTATGGTTTGTTGATGCCTTCTGCGGGGTCGGAAAACTGGGGCTGATCGGGGCACGGATGGGGGTTCCCCACGTGGTGATGAATGATGCCTGGTATGCAGCGGCCTTCTGGGCGGCCTATAACACGCTGGTCAATAAGGAGTTTTTCCGTATTGAGGACGTGAAAATCCTGGGTGATTACCGGAAGATGGAAGAAACGCCGGTGATCCGGAAGCCGCTGCTCATCGCGGAGACCGAAGGGGAACAGGAGATCAGGGTCTACCAGGGCGATTTCAGGGAGCTCCATACTATTCTCCCCGCAGTCCCGGTGCTCGCAGCGCTTGATATTTTTGAGAAGCGCATGCCGGAAGCAACCGACAGGGCCCTCCGGGAGTGGAGGGAGCACGTTGCCGGCGAGGCATTTATCCCCTGAGCTTGAGATAGTATATGGGGACTAGCCCGGGTGGTTCGGCGTCACCTGTTACCTGAAACCGCCGGTATGCAGGGGGCGAAGTTCGAGGAAGGCCGAGGCGGGCTGCGGGAGACTGAAGACTTCTTTCGTTGAAACCTCGTCCCATGAGGTCGGTGGACAGGGATCAAAGCCCCGGAGGGGGCGGCGACCTGCTGCTGCGGGGAATGGTTCAGGCCCGGAAGGGAGCAGACTTACCGTAGACATCCGGCGCCCATGGGGTCGCGGGGCGGAGAGGGGGGTCTTTTGCGAACGCAGAAACGTTCGGTCAACCGAGAACGTGTCCCCACGATGTGATTTTGTATGGCGAAGGTCACGATTATCGGGGCGACCGGCAATGTCGGCACATTTGCCGCCCATACCATTTCTGAAATTCCCCATGTTCACGAAATACTCCTGGTCGGGCGTGAGGGGCGCGAGGGTCTCCTCAGCGGGATCGCCCAGGACATGAAGGATTCGTTTGCAGCCTGCGGGAACTCCATGGATATCCGCTGGACAACCGACACAAAGGACATGCAGGATTCGGATATCGTGGTCTGCGCTGCGGGGATCGGCCGCCGTCCGGGTCAGGACCGCCTTGATCTGGCGCTTGGAAACGCCCGTATCGTAGCTTCTACCTCGCGCGATGTTGGAACATACGCTCCTGACGCCATCATCCTGATGGTCACCAATCCCGTCGATGTTATGACCTCTGTTGCCCTGCACTACTCGGGACTTGATCCGAGCCGTGTGTTCGGCCTCGGCACCCACCTAGATTCAATGCGGTTGAAATCGCTCATTGCCTCGCTGTTCAAGGTTCATGTCAGTGAAGTCCATACCAGGATTATCGGTGAGCATGGCGACAGCATGGTACCCCTTTTGTCGGCGACAACCATCGGGGGAATTCAGATCAGCAACCTTCCGGCGTTCTCCCGGCTTCCGGTCGGAGAGATGGTCGAGACCGTGAAGAACAGCGGAGAGAGCATCATCAGGAACAAGGGTGCGACCGTATTCGGACCGGGCGAAGCCATCGCCACGCTGGTCCAGACCGTGCTTGGGAACGAGAACCGCATCCTCACGGTGTCTGCATACATCATGAGCGAGGTTCATGATATCGGGAACGTTTGTATCGGCGTCCCGGCCCGTATCAACCGGAACGGAGTATTTCCCGTCCCGATCAGGATTGACGAGAAGGAAGTGGTCCAGTTCAGGGCCTCGGTAGAAAAGATCCGGGGAATTACGGCCGAACTGATGGCCATCCTCCAGAAAGAAACGATATAGTATCCGGTGTGATCAGGTAAGGGTCAGTTCGACGATTTCCGCACGCTCGACACCCTCAAGGGCGTTGATCTCGGCCTCAACAGAATCGCTCTCGCCTGCAGCGTCACTGACGACCACCGCAATTTTCAGCGCTTTGAGCCCGAACCCGATCGGCTCTTCCCTGATGTCGTGCAAGCCCTTGATGGCAGCCTTCATCTGTGATTTCAGCCGTTCGAGGTCAACTTCCGGAGACTCGGGCATGACCCGGATGATGAGCACCACGTTCCCCATTGGTTCAGGGCCCCCTGAAACCGCATTTTGGGCAGACATAGGGGATACTCTGTTCTCTGCACCGTACGCATCGCATGATCTCGCACCCGCACTTCGGGCACCCGAATTCTGTCGCCCCTTCAAGAGCAAGGGGGGCATTGCATGATGTACACTTGCGGATCGTCATTGATTCGACTCCTGGTCTGTCGGTCCTTACATTATCTCTCCTGAGGGATTTAAAATCCGATGGTCGTGCCGGTCACCGGGAATCCCTGCAGCCACGATTCCATCCTTCCCGGGACCCTTCCGTTGAGGATCACCACGCGGACTCCGTGCGACAGAACAAAGGGAAGGAACGATGCATCCACGTCATCTGTCCCAACCGGCCGGGAGACCCGATCGATGAGGACGCCACCCGATCGAATTCCGTCGACGGACTTGAGGACGATGAGGTCGAGACCGAGCGAAGCGGCGACCCAGGCTGCAATGGTATCCGAAGTTACCTCCCAGGTGTGGGGAAGGGGATCGGCATCCCTGAGCGGGAGGTAGGGCAGGAGCACCTCAAGGGTGCCCGGAACATGCAGGTCTGCGGTGGGAGGAATCCCCTGCGCGGAGATGAGCCAGCCGAACTGCTCCATAGCGCAAACTGCCATCCAGTGTGCGGCATCACCCTCCACGCCACTCTCTCTGACGAGGCGGGCGAACCTGCCCCCTCCCGGGACGATCAGGGCCGGCCGCCGGGAAGAACGAAGTGCTTCGAGGAGTGGCCAGGTATGATTCGCAAGGCTCCCCCCAATCTTCACCACCACCGGATCATCCATGCAAGGAGATTTCATTTCGAGAAATTAATAACCTGGGCCCCCGAACCGGTGTGCTATGCGCAGGCTCTCCTTTCTCCTGATCCTGCTGCTCATCTCACCAGTCGCTGCGCTCCAGATTATTGAATTCTGTCCCGACCCGTACCTTTCTGGTGATCCTGATGAATACCTGGTCCTGGAGGGAACAGGCAGCCTCGAAGGGGTCGTCATATCGGATGGTGAGGGAGGATTCCGGTTCCCGGCCGGCTCCTGCATATCGGGACAGCTGGTCATCGCCCGGGATGGCGCGGCGTATCTGCTGACGCATGGAAAAGACCCTGATTTTGAAGTGTATGACTACAGCGCGTCAGTGCCCGACGTAGTCAGGAATGGAAATTTCCAGCTCTCGAACAGCGGTGATCAGCTGATGCTCTATGAGCACAACCGCCTGGTCCAGGAAATCGTATGGCCGCGGGATGTGGCGGCGCGGCAGGGTCAGGTGCATTTCCTTGAAGGAGATACCTGGGATCCCCGCGTGCTGATGATCGGCCAGTCACGGTTCGCACCTGCAGTCTTCACCGGGGTTGACGGGGTGGCTTTTACCGCACCGGACTGCTCTCTGGAGGTCTATGAGGATGCCGTGGAATCGGCCGGGGATACCATCCTGGTCAACGTCTACGAATTTACCTCTCCCGGCATGGCGCAGGATCTCCTTAATGCGCGGTCACGGGGCGTGGAGGTGACGGTCCTCCTTGAGGGGGGCCCCGTCGGGGGAATCAGCGATGAGGAACAGGGGATCATCGGTATCCTCCGGGATGGCGGGATTCCGGTCTCTCTCATGACCTCGGATGACCGGGTGCATGCTCCCTACCGGTTCGACCATGCCAAATTCATGGTGATTGATGCCGCGATGGTGTTCGTGACCAGCGAAAACTTCAAGGCGAACGGTTTTCCCGAACCAGGGCGGTCGGGAAACAGGGGATGGGGAATCGTCCTTGAGCACCCCGGTGTCGCCGGCTATTTCCGGGAGGTATTCTCGTATGATGCCGGAGGGGCCTGGGTGGTACCTGCAGGGGGAACGGGAGGGTTCAGGGATGAACAGTTCCGACCGGCCTACCGGGCAGAGTTTTCCCCTATCCGGTTTACCAATGCGACGGTGATCCCGGTCGTTGCCCCGGACACGAGCCACCTGGTGGAGTACCTGATCAGTCAGGCTGAGGAGAGTATCGATATTGAACAGGCGTACATAACCAACCAGAGCGATGGATCCTTCAATCCCTTCCTCGACTGTGCGCTGCAGGCCGCTCGGAGAGGTGTCAGGGTGCGGGTCCTGCTCGACTCCTATTACTACAATACTGAAGGGGAGGAGGACAACGATGAGCTTGTTGCCGTCCTGAACACCCTTGCCCTCCGGGAACAGATCCCGTTCGAGGCACGCTGTGCGGACCTTGCCGGAAACAACCTTGAGAAGATCCATACCAAGGGAGTCATTGTCGACCGGAAGCAGGTACTGATCAGCAGTATCAACTGGAATACCAATTCGCCGACATTTAACCGGGAAGCCGGGGTGATCATCGATCACCCTGATGTCGGTGAGTATTTCTCACGGGTTTTTGAGGATGACTGGGAGGCAGGGGGGGCGAATCGCGGGGTGCCGGGGCCTGACCTGCGGAAGATAGGGATCGCAGCAGCAGTGGTTGCACTGCTGGTCCTGCTGTGGATATGGAGGAGAAAGAGTGTATGGTGGTGAAAAGGCGGCTCTAGGCTCTCTTCATGGTGCACCGGCAGATATCGCATACCGTGATTCCGGCATCCGACCCGGCTACAGAGTGTGCCCACTGGTCGATCAGCGTATTGAGTTCCATGGACAGCTCGACCCTGGATTCACCTCTCTTTCCGCTCAGGTATTGCGAAATGGCCGCCCGGCTCACGCCGAGCCTTTTTGCTGCATCGCTCTGGCTGATTCCTTCACGCTGCACAAGGCGGAGAACCATCTCTGCCCGCATGGCGGGGAGATACTTCCGGACCATGATGTCACAGACCTGGATGTGACACCCCGCATCCTTCATGCAGGCACCTGCTGGGATTCCCGGTTCTCGTAAATGATCTGCCGGGCGTCCCTGAAATTGAATTTCTCAATGATCAGCTGGTTTTCCTTGAGCTTCTTCAATGCATACCGGACTGTCCGCGGCGCTAAGTTGCTGCGGCTGACAATCTCCTTGTGGGTCATTGCACCGCCCTCATCGAGCAGATGCAGGACGGTCCTTGATGACGGGGGAAGGTTCACGTCGTGCATGGTATAGTGTTAACGGCGTTAACATATGAACCTGTCGATTTTATAACCCCACAGGGGAGACGGAAACGGTATGCTCCTCCGTCAAGAACGGATTGCGTTCGGTCTGCTGTGTGCAGTAACCGCAGTCATCATCGTATCCACGGTAGCGCTCGGCGGCATCGACAAATCGAGCATGGCACAGGAGTTCCGGGATAGTACTCCTGACGGGGTCCTGGTGCGCATTACCGGGGAGATCCGGGATCTGCAGCAGACCAGAACGGGGGGGCACCTCACGGCCCGGGTGGAAGAGGTCCGGATTTTCATTCCCGCCACTGCTGCCGGCGGAGTGGTGCTCACTGAAGGGGATCTCGTCAGCGTTACCGGGACTGTCCGGACATACCAGGGTGAAAAGGAGATCGTGGTGCAGTCGCACGAGGATATCACGGTTCAGGGGCGGGAGAAGTAGCGGTTTCTTCCGGCTCCTGCCGGGAGGAAATCTGCGTACCGGTGATCACCCTGATGGCAAGTTCAGCTGCCGTGCGCACCGATTCGTCCGTATCAGAGAGTGCTTCCTTCAGGGGGCCGAGCGCCCGCTCATCACCGATTGCGCCAAGCGCCCATGCAGCATGCTTCCTGACCAGACGTTTCTCGTCATGGAGGGCAGCAATCAGCGGCTCAACCGCTCTCCTGTCCCGGATTTTTCCCAGGCCGACTGCTGCGCCGATCCTGAGCCATTTTTCATCGGACTTCAGCGCCCTGATGAGCGGCTCAACCGCCCTGAGGTCACCGATGGATCCGAGCGATTTGGCAGCAAGCCATGACACGTCGACAAACGGATCGTCAAGCGCCTCGATGAGGGGCTGCACTGCGGTCTGGTCACCAACGATTCCGAGAGCTTCGGCGGCTTTCCACCGGGTATCAAGGTAAGGGCTCTTTAAAAGTTCAATATACTCCCGGATCCTCCTTATGCGGGCATTGATCTCGATATACTTTCCGTTCAGCCCGGGTAACTTTTCGCCGTCCATACCCTCTCCCGATAACCGGGATTGGGATCAGGGCATAATAAGGTTTTTGGTAGTCATCCGATGGGAAAACGGGATTTTAGGGCTTTTCGTGACTTTTTGAAGCGATATCGAGGCTGACATCAAAATTCTTTACGCTGTGGGTGAGTACGCCTGCACTGATGAGATCGACACCCGGGAGTGCGAAGGAGAGGAGGTTTTCCTCATCGATCCCGCCCGATACCTCGATGAGCACCCGCCCCCCCATCCCCTGGTCCTCGAGGAGACTGATGGTAGCCTTCACCTGCCCGGGGGTCATGTTGTCGAGGAGGAGGATATCGGCACCAGCATCTGCAGCCACCGCAGCTTCTTCGGGAGTGGTCACCTCAACCTCAACCTTCCGGTAGCATGATACCCGTTTTGCCGCACGAACCGCCTCTGCGAGAGGGACCAGCGCAAGATGGTTATCCTTGATCAGGATACCATCCGAGAGACTGAGCCGGTGGGGGGCTCCTCCGCCGATTGCAACCGCCTTCTTGTCGGGTATCCGGAGCCCGGGAGCTGTCTTCCGTGTGGCCGCGATCCTGCAGCCGCATCCTGCATGCCCGAGCAGGTGGACGAAGCCTCTCGTGCGGGTGGCGATTCCGCTCATCCGCCCGATGATGTTCAGGGCGGTCCGCTCCACGAGGAGGATGGACCGTGCCGGTCCTTCGAGGTCGAGGACCGTTGTTTCTTCCCGGACGGTATCCCCGTCCGCTGCCCGTGGATCCACGGTAACCCCGTAGTGCCTGAAAAGGAATGCTGCCTCTTCGAGCCCGGCAATCACGCCCTCCTCCCGTGCAACGATACGGGCACGGCAACGGGTATCTCCGATGACGGCGTCTGATGTGATATCGCCGAACGGGGCATCTTCCCGGATGAAGGAGAGGAGGTACTCAGGATCGATCATGCCCGGTCACCTCCCGATGGCAATCATCCGCTCGATTGCTGCCCGTGCGCGGTCTGCTATTTTTGGGTCAAGGGTTATTTCGTAGCGCATGGTCTCGAGCGAATGGCAGAGATCCTGCAGGGTTGTCTTTTTCATATCATCGCAGATCGCATCTTCCTTGGTGTAGAAGGTCTTTCCGGGAAAGAGGGTGCCCAGCCGGTATCCCATCTCCCGTTCGGTCAGAACATTCCATGCATCGGCATCAGGGGCGGCCCGTACCATTCCTCCGGTCGATGCAACAATATCCGCACCCTTCTGGATTTCAGGGCGGCATTCGGGGTGACAGATAATCTTCCCCCCCCGCTTCCTGGCCTCCTCAAGGTCATGGAGGGTGAAAGCATCGTGGACATAGCAGTGCCCGCCGGCGGGAAGCGGGATGATCTCTTTTTCAGGAACGAGATTCTGGACGTATGCGGCAAGGTTGCAGTCCGGGCCGAAGAGAACTTCCCGCGATGCAAGGGACCGTACCACCCTGACCGCATTGGCAGAGGTGCACACGATATCGGCCAACGCCTTGCTCTCCGCGGTGCTGTTGACGTAGAGGACAACCGAGGCATCCGGGTGGGCCGCCCGTGCCTCCCGGATCATATCAGGAGTGAGCTGGTGGGCCATCGGGCAGGTGGCGTCCTTTACAGGCAGGAGGACCGTCTTTCCCGGGTTGAGGATCTTGGCCGTCTCGGCCATGAAGTCGACCCCGCAGAGCACGATGACTGCAGCGGACGTCTCCTTTGCTGACACTGCCAGTTCCAGGCTGTCGCCAACGATATCTGCAATGTCCTGGATCTCCGGCCGCTGGTAGTTGTGTGCGAGGATGACCGCATCCCTCTCTTTCCTGAGTGCCCGTATCCGTTCCGGTATACTCATGTGCCCACCACGAGCGGATCATCGATATGGTTCAGCAGTGACAGGATTGAAAGCGCTGCGAGGTAGCTCGTTGCCGGATTATCAGGACTCGGGAGATTGCTGACCCGGATGTACATTTCCCCGAATGCGCCCTCGGCAAAGATCTCATGAACGTTCCGCTCAACGGCGGGATCCACAAACAGCTCGACATCGGCATCTCTCCCGCAGGCGAGACTGAGCGCGACCGAGACGTTCACGTTCCGGGGAAATTTCTTGATGCATTCATTTGCCTTTCCCTTGAAAACGAGGGTCTTCTCGGTGGCGGCGATGCCGAGCGATGCCGGGCTCTTGGTGGTCCGGAGCAGCAGACGGGTTAAGGGAGATATCTGGCCTACTTTCAGGTTATCGAGACCGCATATCGCTCCGCTGGGAATGTACACCCTCCTCCCCTCGCTCCCGGCCACCGAGATGATCTCTTCCCTGAACGAGGGGTCTGCGAGCGCCCCGACGCTCATAATGACGAGATCTTTCTGGTGGTGGAGGATAGACCCGGCATAGGTTCGCACGGCCTTCACTGAGGCTGCTTCCACGACGAGGTCGAAGCCTGCCTCGACAAAACTCTCAAAATCGCTATACGCCGTTCCGCCAGTCAACCGGGCAAGCTCCTCGGCCTTCTCGGAAATTCTGTCATAGAGTGCAACGATCTTCCAGTTCCCCTGGGAACTCCCGATGATGTGACCGACATTTCCACATCCGAGCAGCCCGATGGTGATCATCACTAGATGATAGACTATACCATCGGTTAAGCATTTTCATATCCGGGGAAATTCCGCCGCCCGGACGGAATCGGCAGGTGTTCCGTCCGTTCCCGATCCGGGAATTGATGAGGGTTGGGAACAACTGAGTTCGTGCAGAGTGAAGGGATCAGGGAATCATCGTGACGGACGGGGATTGTTCAGGTCAGCTCCGGGATCTTTCGGGAAAAAAAGTCGCAATCCTTACCTTCGGGTGCACGTTCAACCAGGGCGACTCGAGGGTCCTGGAACGAGTACTAATCGGGCTTGGGTGCAACATGGTCAGCTCACCCGATGATGCCGATGCCGTGGTTGTCAACACCTGCACCGTGGTCGGGGCGACCGAGCGGAAGATGCTCCGGGTACTCCGCAGTTTCAGGGAGAGGCCGCTCTATGTAACCGGGTGCATGGCACTCGTGCAGCGTGAGAAGATTCTCTCGGTATGCAACCCGGTATTTCTCTCCCCCGGTTCCCGTGCAGGAGCATGCCGGAAGGACAGTACTGCTCTCCGGTACGATGTTGGCATCGTCCAGCTGGGAACAGGCTGCCCCGGTTCCTGCACGTACTGTATTACCCGGCTTGCCCGCGGCCCCCTGAAAAGTTACTCCGGGAATGGTATCCTGGAAGAGATACGTGCAGCTGTCCGGTCCGGAGCGGCAGAAGTCCGGCTGACGGCCCAGGACTGCAGTGCCTGGGGGCAGGATACCGGGGAGTCTCTGCCCGCCCTGCTCAACCGGATTGGGGAGATCCCCGGCACGTTCCGGATCAGGCTCGGTATGATGAATCCGGCAACCGTACTCCCCATCCTCGATCACCTCACCGAATCGTTCGCGAACCGGAATCTCTTCCGGTTCGCTCATATACCGGCCCAGTCCGGATCGGATCGTATCCTCAGGAAGATGGGACGGAGGTATACGGCGGATGACATGATCGGAATCGCCAGGGCATTCAGGAAACGGAATCCCGACATCACCATAGCAACGGATATCATCGTGGGATTTCCCGGGGAAGAAGAAGAGGATGTACAGGCAACCCTCGATCTTCTCGGGAGGATGCTGCCGGCCAAGATCAACATCACCCGGTACTCTCCGCGCCCCGGTACACCGGCTGCCGCACTCAAAGCCCCCGTTGATCGCGTGAAAAAGGACCGTTCCCGTCTCATCCAGCGACACGCCACGGAAATCTACCGGCAGCTGAACCGGCCGCTGATCGGGAGCTACCATCCGGTTCTGGTCACGGAACGGATAAAACCGGGAACGGTCCTCGCCCGGACTGATACCTATACCGGGATCGTCCTGAACCATGATTTTCCGGTCGGATCAGAACTGACGGCCCGCATCACGGAGGACCGGACCTTTTTTTTCTTCGGTGAACCCTCTGGCCGATCCGGGCCAGCAGGACCAGTACTTTTAACATTCCATCTGTGAGTTTATACGCTCCACTCTCCGACGAAAAGATTAATGGCGAGTCCGCCCAATGGTGTCTTTCATGGCACACGGGGATGTTCAGATGGATGAGATCGAGGCAGGATTCAAAAAACTGGCCGATCGTATCAGCGAGCGGGAAGGGGAGAAGGAGGCACTTTCGGAGGAAGTAAGAAAGAAGGAAGCAGCCCTCCTCTCCCGGATGGCTAAAACCGCAAAACCGCTGATCCCCTCGATCGGCATGAACCTGCTGGAGCGGGGGAAGCAGGATACGAAAGGGGAGCTCTATAACACGGTCTTTTCACGGAAGAAGATGATCGTGCTGGGAAAAACCGATCCCGTTGAATTCCGTCCTGACGATATCACCAAAAAGGTCGATGACCAGTTCTGTGTCCTGTCAGAGGACGGAAAGATCTACGAGGTTATGTACTCCTTTGACGGATTCCTGGTGGATTCATACCGGAACGAAATCTCCTTTGAGGAGGCCCTGTCACGGTACGGGGTGGAGATCCAGTACATGCTCTACCATGCCCTCCATGATTACCTCAAGGGTCAGGACGAGCTCATCGGCGCCCTGAAGATCACTCTCGATTTCATATCAGAAAAAGAGAAGAAAGGATAAATCAGTCTTTTTTCTCCTTCCAGCTGAAGAGGGGAAAGACCGGTTTGAGAAGATCATCTTCATCCGTGTCCAGTGCCGAAAGCACGAAGGTCTTCGAAAACGGGGTTCCCTGTTCATTCTGATAGGTGACAACCACTTTAGCCTGTGGAACCATCGTTTCAAAGGAATAGAGAAAGTGCTCTTCGACCTGGAGCTGGGGTATATTAAACTCAATATTGTAGGGTACAACGGTCACATGGATCATCCGTGCAGTTGCATTTCCCTTGTTTCTCAATTCGAGGCCCTTTGAATCATCCTTAAGCTTTGCCACAAGGCTTGGTGCTCCGAGGGTGTCCTCCATGATCAGCACTGACATCAGGATTGCTGCAAATATAATGAGCCCGGCAAGACCGGCATAGAAATCGATGAAAAAAAGACCCAGGCTCACGATGAGGACTGCACCCAGCAGGACGAGATAACTCTTCTTCATACCTGAAGGTTGTCGTTTGTGGGTTATTAAGAAAATGGGAAGTGGGCCCGATGTGATTCGAACACATGACCTCCCGGTTATCAGCCGGGCGCACCACCGGGCTATGCTACGGGCCCATGAACTGGCCTTACTACCTTCTCCGCAGATCCACTTATAGGTTTTGAAAAACGAGCCGAATCACTATATAAGGATGCGAATCAGTATTATTCCAGGAGACGACGTCCTGGAGGAACTATGGAACGACGATATCTTCTCGGGAATGAGGCCATTGCGCACGGATGCCTCGAATCTCCGGTCAGTTTTGTCAGCGGGTATCCGGGGACCCCGTCCTCGGAAGTGATTGAGGTGCTCTCATCACTCCCTGACCGGAGTTACTATGCAGAGTGGTCGGTCAATGAGAAGGTCGCCCTTGAAAATGCCCTGGCTGCAGCCTGGTGCGGGGTTCGTGCGCTCTGCACCATGAAACACGTCGGTCTGAACGTGGCTGCCGACCCCCTGATGACCAGTGCGTACACGGGTGTAACGGGCGGGCTGGTCATCATGAGCGCCGATGATCCCTACGCCCATTCATCACAGAATGAACAGGACAGCCGGATGTATGCCAAATTTGCGCGAATCCCCTGTCTTGATCCGGCAACCATCCAGGAAGCCCATGATATGGTCCGCGACGCCTTTTCGCTCTCCGAGGAACTCGGCCTGCCGGTGATCTTCCGACCGACCACCCGGATCTGTCACTCCAAGGGGGATGTGGAGCTGGGCCCGGTCCTGCAGAATCGGAGGAAGGGAGAGTTCCACCGCAACCCCCGCCAGTACGTGGTTATCCCTGCCCATACCCGGATACTCCATAAGAAGCTCAATGAAAAGCAGCCGAAAGTCCGGAAACGGCTGGGCGAACTCGGGTACAACCACGCTACGGTGAGAGGCAGCAGGGCGATCATCACCAGCGGAATCGCCGCATCCTACGTGCAGGAAGTTATCCCGGATGATGTCTCGTTCCTGAAAGTGGGTGCCTTCCCGGTAGATGAAGAGTGGCTTGCCGACTTCATCCGGATGCACGAAGAGGTGCTGGTAATTGAGGAGCTCGCGCCAATACTCGAAGAAACGGTCCGTGAAGTGGCGGGATGCGTTACCGTATACGGGAAAAAGGACGGCCATGCTCCCTACGAGGGCGAACTCTCCCCTGCAGCGGTTGCCGGGATCATGGCATCGTGCGGGTTTACCCCGTCCCGGATCTTTCCGGACGTCTCCCCTGTTCCGGACCTGCCCCCCAGGCCGCCGATCCTCTGTGCAGGCTGCATGCACCGGCCGGTCTTCTATGCCATCAGGAAAGTGTTCAAGGATGGTATTTATCCGAGCGACATCGGGTGCTATACTCTCGGACTGCAGCTCGGTGCCGTAGACACCACCATCTGCATGGGAGCTTCGATCACGGTAGGCAGCGGTATGGTGCATGCGGGGGAGGAGCGCGAGATCATTGCTACCATCGGGGATTCGACCTTCCTGCATACTGGTATCCAGGGACTGATGAATGCCGTCTACAATGATGCACGGATGACGGTGGTTATCCTCGACAACCGGATAACGGCGATGACCGGCCACCAGCCCAATCCAACCACCGGGCTGACGGCATGCGGAATGCCTGCCGCCCCGGTCTCCCTCGAAGCCGTCTGCAGGGCCTGCGGCGTCGGGTTTGTGGAGACCGTGGATCCCTATGATATGGCCACCCTGACCACCGCGCTCAAAGATGTAAAAGAGCGGCCAGGGGTGAAGGTTATCATCGCCAAGCAGCACTGCGTCATCACCGCCCGGCGGGCAGGGATCAGGAGGGGGCGGTACCGGGTCGATCCGGAGACCTGCACCGGCTGCGGCATCTGCATCGCATTCGGCTGTCCTGCCATCGAACGGGATGATGAAAAGGCGTCCATCAACGAACTCTGTAGTGGCTGTGCGGTCTGCGCCCAGCTCTGCCCTGCAGGGTCGATCCGGAAGGAGGGAGCGCGATGACCGGCGGGTATGACATCATGATTGTCGGAATCGGGGGGCAGGGAACCATCCTGGCCTCCAATATCCTGGGTGAGGCCTGCCTGATCGAGAAGCGATCGGTCCGGGGGGCAGAGACCCACGGGATGGCCCAGCGCGGCGGATCTGTCGAGAGCCACATCAGGGTTGATGGCCGGCACGGGCCGCTGATCGCTCCCGGCACAGCGGACCTCCTCATCGGGTTTGATATGCTCGAGGCTCTGCGGTACTCACACTTCCTGAAGGACGGCGGAAGATTGGTGGTGAACCGAAGAATGGTGATACCAACCTCGGTCTATGTCCAGAAACTCCCCATCCCGTCGGAGGAGGAGATCATCTCGCAGCTGGCAGGAAAGGACCTCTGCCTCATCGACGCCGATGCGACCGCACGGGAGGCGGGCAGCCCGCTCTCTGTCAATGTGGTGATGCTCGGTGCAGCATCGCACCATATCCCGCTCGCCGCAGATTCCCTGCTCCTTGCGATAAAAAGGCTTGTCCCGCCCAATACAGTGGTCATCAACACGAAGGCATTTGAGCTGGGCCGTGCGGCAGGGCAGACCTGCTGATTCCGGTCGGGACACATCGCGTGAGCAGGGATCTCAGCCCGTTTGAGGCGGACAGGATCTACCAGGGCGATGCCCTGGAGCTGATGGATGCCATTCCATCCGGATCGGTCGATCTCATCGTGACCGATCCTCCATTCGCCATAGACTTCCGGGCACAGCGCATGAACTACAACCGCACAGGACGGCATGTGCTCGATGGATACAGGGAGGTATCACCTGATGACTATGCAGCATTTACCCGGTGCTGGATGGACGAGGCATACCGAGTTCTCTCCGGTTCCGGGAGCCTCTACGTATTCTCGGGATGGAACCGCCTGAAAGACGTCCTGTGCTGCCTCGATGATGCCGGTTTTGTCACCCTCAACCATATCATCTGGAAGTACCAATTCGGGGTTTTTACCCGGAAGAAGTTCGTGACCAGCCACTACCATATTCTGTATGCCGTGAAAAACCCGCGGAGTTATACCTTCAACAAAATGGAACACTACCCTGAGGATGTCTGGGTTATCAACCGCGAGTACTGGAAGGGGAAGAGAAAGACCCCCACCAAACTCCCGCTGGAACTGGTCAGGAAGATCCTGCGCTTCTCAAGCAATCCCGGAGATATCATTCTTGATCCGTTCCTGGGATCAGGAACTGTGGCGGTGGTCAGCAGGGAGATGGGACGGCATTTTCTCGGGTTCGAGATCGTTCCCGAATATTTTGAGTTCGCGGAACAGCGTTTGAAAGATACCCTGCCCCGGGAATAAAAGCGCGTTCCCACGGTTGAAAAGGAGGAAACGCTGAGGGGGAGATTTGAACTCCCGAGGGGCTGGACGCCCCACAGGCTTTCCAGGCCTGCGCCCTACCGCTAGACTACCTCAGCACAGAAATGCACCCATACTATAGGAGTGGTATTTTTTTAATGCTATCTCTTATGGGCAGGACGGGACGGTGTTCCGGCCTTCTTCCACCCCTTCGGATAGGTGCCCGGCTGCATGAAGACTGATGACGGTGCAACCACCAGTCCATGGGTCATGGTTTCGGCCTCACGGGACGATACCAGGGACCTGCCAAGCCCGATCAGCTCCCCCTTTGCGGTCACCATCACCACGGTCGCCCCTCTGTCGAACCGGTCGGATGCGGCGATTCCCGCCCTGGCCAGCACGGCACCATGGCAGACTGCATCAACTGCCGAATCCCTGATTGTGACTCCGGGGATACCTCCGAGTGATTGGAGCGGCGAGCGAATCATACCTTCCAGCAGCCCGGGATCGCCCTGCTCTGCGAAAGCAACCGCATCTTTCAGCTCCTGGAGGGTGACGGCATCCTGCTCTCCGAAACTTCCGGACAGGGTCCGGCGCAACTCCTCCATATGCGCCCCGGTGCCGAGGGCGAGGCCGATGTGGTGGCAGAGGGACCGGATATAGGTCCCGGCATCGCACCTGATTCTCAGGAGAAAGCTTCTCCCTCTGTGATCGAGCAGTTCAATCTCCTGCACGGTCCGTATCCTGAGGTTCCGGGCCACCGCGCTCTTCAGGGGCGGGCGCTGGTAGACCCGGCCGGAGAACTCCTGGAGGACGGACTGCATCCGGTCTGGCGGTACATCTCCGTGGGTCCGAAGCGAGCAGACATACTCCTTGTCTTCAGCGAGGAGGACCGGAGCGAGCCGCACCGCATTCCCGAGCATCACCACCAGAACCCCGGAGACCCCCGGGTCGAGTGTCCCTGCATGCCCCACCGGGACACCGAGTATCTCACCGGCCCATGCCGTAACCTGGTGGCTCGAGGGTCCCCGGGGTTTATCGATCACCAGGAGGCCGGGGTGAACCCTGACCGTGCGGGAATTTCGGGTATCGCCATTCATGAGATGTCCGCTCTGCCGGAACCTTCCGCGAGGCGGGAATTGAACGCCCTGAGGGTCCCGTCCAGGGATCCGTCGCCGGTCACTTCAGGGACAACCCCCGCCCGCCGCATGGCAGACGCCGTTGACTCACCGATAGCCATCACGATGAGACCGGTACGGTTCTTCCATATGGCCTGTTCGAATGACATGGCACTGGTGAAGAGGACGGCTTCCGCCCTCCCGAGATCCAGCTCCACTCCTGTCGGGATGAGGGAATACACCCGGATCTCTTCGGGAATTCCCCCGGCTTTTCTTATGGCACCGATGAGATCGGGATTCGGAACGTCTGCACGGGGGATGCCGATTCGCTTTCCCTGTATCCACTCCCCCAGATAGGGGACAAAATGCGATGAATAGTAGCGGGGGAGGATCTCACACTCGATCCCGAAATGGCGGAGCGTTTTTGCCGTCTGGGGACCGATGGCGACGACCCTGGGCCAGCGCGAGAGGCGGGGAGCGATGATCTGTGCGGGAAGAGCGCTTGAGAAGAAGAGGCAGTCGTACCGGTTCATCTCGACCGCACCGACAAAGCTGGCGACGAGATCCTGGCGGATCTCGGCCCTGAGCGGGGCTACGGCATAGCAGTGATGCCCGAATGCCAGGCACCGGGCAGCGTCCTCGGTCTCTTTACCGACAAGCCGGGTAACCGCGATGTCCACGCACGCACTCCTTCCTGGTATGAATAACTCGGTTTCGATGTATTTATCTGCATCTCCCCGCAATTAAGCCCGGATGATCGGGCTTCTGGCCGGGGTCGCCGCTGGCATCGTGCTCGGCACTATCAGCGGGCTCCTGCCGGGGGTCCATGTCAATACCATGGCCGGGGGCCTGCTTACCGTCCAGATCGCCCTGATCCCGGTGTTCGGCCCGGAAATGATTGCGGCGGCCATGATTGCCGCCCTGATCACCCACACCTTTCTTGACACCATCCCGAGCACATTTCTCGGGATCCCGGATCCCGATACCGCACTCTCGGTCATCCCCTCGCATGCACTCTGCCTCGAAGGCAAGGGGGAGGAAGCTGTGCGGATTGCTGCACTCGGGAGCGCGGGGGGCTTCATTACCGGGATCCCGGTTGCGCTGGCCCTCCTCCTGGTGGCACCGTATATCCAGGGCCCGGTGGACTGGGCGGTAGGGATCATCATCACCGCTGTGGCAGCATACCTCATCCTGTGGAGCGAGTCCCCGCTGCACGCGTTTGCAATCTTCCTGGTGTCAGGGATACTCGGCATCTTCACCTTCCACTTCGGGTATCTCTGTGTCTCCCCTCTCGGGTACTCCAGCACGCTCATGCCCCTCCTTTCAGGGCTGTTCGGGATCTCGATTCTCCTCGTCTCCGGAGGAGGGCAGGTCCCGGAGCAGCGGTTTGACGGACTTACGCTTCCCCGCACAACCCTGATAAGGGGGGGCCTTGCAGGGTCGGTCGCCGGAGTGGTGGTGGGCTGGCTGCCAGGGCTCTCCAATGCCACCGCAAATGCGGTCATCGCCACGGCTTCCCGGTACGACCGGGACCCGCGGGGATACATCTTCGCCACCAGCGCGGCGAACACCGTCAATGCGCTGGTGGGACTGGCCGCTTTCGCAGCCATAGCCCGTACGCGGAACGGGGTCATGGTTGCCCTCTCCTCACTCGAGGTTCCCTCAATCGGCCTCCTGGTTCTTGCGGCAGCACTTGCCGCCTGCTCTGCCTATCTCATCACCATCCTGCTGGCCGGCTCCGCCTGGCGGCTTGGCGGAATCAACAAACAGGGACTCAACCGCGGGGTGATTGCATTCGTCGCCCTGCTCACCTTTCTCCTGTCGGGATTATTCGGCCTGTTTATCCTCGTGCTGGCAACCCTGACCGGCCTTGCGCCGAGATTGCTGAACGTGCCGCAGCTCTATGGGATGGGGGCGGTCATGGTTCCGGTCATCCTTTTCTCATTCGGGATGTCTGCATTGTGAATGACAGGATCTGCCGCGAGCACCAGACGAGGACACACTAATGAACGGAGAGCCCTCATACTATACCATGGAATCCTACTGGTTTGGTGATGTGGAGGGCCAGGCCTGCGAGCCGGCACCCGGGGATCCCGGCCTCCTTGCCGAGCGGATAGAGCTGCTGGCAGGGAGGGGGGATACCCGCAGCCCTGACTGGAGGATTGCGGTCCGGTGTGGGGCCGTGCGGGACAGGGCGGAGTATCTGGAACGGCTGCGGGATGCTGCCCTCATTCTTGCTGAAAGGAATCTGGGACAGATCCTCCAGGCCGATCACTCGGGACTTATCCAGATGGTACGGATGCTCGACCAGCTCGATGAGGTCATCAACCTCCTGACCGAACGGGCGGTGGAGTGGCACCGTGCCACCCGGCCGGGATTCAGCCGCAAACGAACGCTTCCTGCCGGCCGGAGCCTGATTGCGCTGATACGGCAGGACGCAGACGATGCCCTTGCCGGCCTGCTCGACGGGATTGAACGGTTGAGAGACCAGCGATCACTGCTCATGGAGCAGGTCTCCCGGCGGGCGGAAGAGGTGCTCCCAAACTGCAGTGCCCTTGCCGGCGCCCTCGTAGCAGCCCGCCTTGCCGCCGAAGCCGGAGGGATCCGGGAGCTGGCGGTCATGCCGGCCCCCTCTCTCCAGGTTCTCGGGGCGAAAACCGCCCTCTTCTCTCACCTCTCCACGGGGACACCGCCTCCGAAACACGGTATCATCTACCAGCACGGCAGGGTCCATGGCGCCCGGCGGGAGAAGCGGGGGCGGGTCGCCCGCACCCTCTCGGCCAAACTGGCCATTGCCGCACGGATCGACTACTTCCGGAAAAGCGCCGACAGGGAGTTTCTTCTGAATGCCGCCGAAGCCGTCCGGAAGGCGGGGAGAAGGGAATGATCTGGATCGATGGACACCTGGTATCAGAGGGGCCGGGAGGGGTGTACGGAGAACGAATGCTCCGGGGCTGCAGGGTCTGGGATCCGAAACGGAGCAAACTTGCCGCCCTGTACCACCTGGGAACGGATCTGGAGCTCGGGCCTGACCACCGGGTTCTCTACCTTGGTGCGGCAAACGGGACGACGGTGTCCCATGTTGCCGATTACGTCGAGGTTGTATACGCCGTCGAGATCGCCCCCCGACCCATGCAGGATCTGCTCGTTATTGCCGGTTCGAGGAAGAACATCATCCCCATCCTTGCCAATGCCAGGAGACCGGAAATCTACCGGCCAGTTGTTGAAGAGGTTGACCTCCTCTACCAGGACGTGGCCTCCCCCCGCCAGGTATCCATCCTGTTCGGGAACAGCTGCTTCCTGAAGGAAGGCGGTACCGCAGTCCTCATGCTGAAACCGAGGAGCATTGACGTGACCCGGCCCCCTGAGGATGTATTCAGGGAAGTGCAGACTGAGATTGAGGACGGCGGGCTCCGCATCCTTGATCGCGTCCGGTTGTCCCCCTACTACCCTGACCACATTGCCTTCCTTTGCCGGAGAGATGAGGCGGGTCGCCCCCGCCCGCGCTCTGAGCCGTGACGGAATTACGGCATCGCATTCCCTGAAGGTAAAAGGGTGCGAAAGCTTCGAAAAATGAAAAACGTATAGCCCGGAGCAGATTCGAACTGCTGTCGCGGGATCCAGAGTCCCGCATGATTGACCGCTACACTACCGGGCTGAACACCGTATTTTATTGCTGCTTTTTCTTAATTAACCTGACTGATTGAGGCCGGCAAACCGGCATTTCCCGCAGGCCCGGCAGACTTCACCGACGGGCCTGATCCGGTCCCCCTTCCCGCAGAACGGCTCAATGTCGTTCACATCGCGGGTATAGTAGATGTGCGGCACCAGCGATATGTGGGTGTAGGGACCAGGGGGAATCCCAACCCGTTCGGCAATCGCTTTCTGCAGGTATACCAGCGCGAACATGTTTGCACCCGCAGCAGTGAGCATGTCATTGCTCCTGAACACGACTTTCATGGAGAGCCGGCCATCCCTGACCAGGCACTGTACCAGCTGGAGACAGGGGCAGTCATCGAGAGCTTCATCAATGAGCGGGTTCCAGGTGATGGCAAGAGCCCTCCGGCTGACCGGTGACGATGCGAGTTTCCGGACAATATAGTCGATCTGGTCGATGTGGAGGTGCTCTCCTTCTGCCGAACAGAGCAGGTCACCCCAGTTGAAGAGCCGGTCATGGTAGTCATATTCAAAGACAGCCGAAGTGCCGTTCAGGAGATCCTCGGCATACTTTTCCATGAATTTCCGCGAAAACTGCGAATGGGGGCTCACCATGGGCTCAGTCAGCGGGTTTTCCACCCTGACGGCGATCTCATCGTACTCGACCGTTGCCTCGCCATCCTCGGTATCAAGCACCCGGCCCTTCTCAAGCACCATCTTTACCACCAGTTCGTGGGCTGTTCCGATTGAAGGCGCTTTGATGATCCGCATACAGGTATATATATCGAACCGGGTAATGTAAAGGTAGTGGAAATGGTTCTGAGCGGACCGGAAAGAGATTAACCCGGGATGATCCACTCTGTTTTCAGGATATTAGGGGCTATGCGCGAAAGAGGATGCAGTACGGAAGGATTTATACTCCCGTGGTGTCCGTGATCAGGCTGGTCGGAAAAATGAAAAAAAGCCCGGAATCATACCATTCCCCAGTTTTACCCCCTTTTCACCCGTGTCTTCTCCCGTAATCGACCAAAAAGGATATATTAAGTGTTCCACAAATATTGAATCATATTCCGTTATTCGGAGTATGGAGCACAATGAACCGTTATTCGGCATTTGTCGATTACGAGTCACTTCGTGTGCATTGGATTGAACGTTCAAAATTGGACATGAGTATAAGGAGGACAAATGATGACTAAGCGCTTTAGCCTCGTGCTAATCTCGTTGATAGCACTGGCAATGCTGATTCTTCCGGCATCTGCCGCTAACAACGTGATTGCAGCGGGCGGAGATGTGTTCATCGGAGAACAGAATCTTGATGTATCAGCGGCAGTTGCGTCCGGCTCTACGATCGCATGGTTTGCATCTGGTACTAATCCTGCCACCGATGCCCCGAACTACCAGATCAACGTAGGAGATGCCACCAACTTCTATGTAGCCCCGGCAGACTTCGTCGGAAGGACTGGTAACTGGTATATTGGCGGCACTACGACTGTCGCCTTCAGCGCTGTTGATCCGAGCCTGGATATCAAAGTCTGGGACAACAATGCAAACAAGGACGTCACCGGCAAGCAGGTCGTTTCAGGCACCTACGTGAACTTCAGGGTCGAGACCAACACCTATTCCGTTGCTACACGGCCGACCTACACTACCGCTAACGGGTTCGTCACCATCAAGGTGAAGACCGCCGATGGCGCAACCTATACAGCTCTCTATCAGGACGCTGCAACGCCTCTCACCCTGACCGGTCGGACTGTTGACAGGTCTCTCTGGTACTGGGCATTCCCCGTAACAAGCACCACGGGATGGAACACCGCAGTTGTTGACACTGCAGGTTCAAAGCTCTACAAGGCCGGAACCTACACAGTGAGTGCCGAGCTGTCGCTCAACGGCATCAAGGACAACTACAAGGCTCCCGACGGCTCTGACTATACCGGAAAGACCGTGACCGCCCTCAAGACGGTTACCATCTCCGGTGACACGGTCAAGATCGAGGCCAGCAAGGACACAGTCGTCCGCGGCAACCAGTTCTCGGTGACCGTTACCGGCCGCCCGAACGAGTACTACTACGTCTGGGTCAAGGGAACCAGCTCGATGACTGATCCCACCAAGACGCCCCCGCAGATCGCATTGTCTCAGGACGCTGTCTACATGGACCCGCCCTGTGGCACCGGATGGCCGGCATCCACCGGAATGCCGAACCCCATCGGCAACTATGCGTATGAGGGTGGAGCAGGCAAGACCATCGCAATGGATGTGCCCGCGACAGACAGTTGTCTCTACTACGCCGGAATTAAGACTTCCAGCAGTGGTACCCGCACCGTCGGATTCATCAGCGGCGCGAACACTGACGACAAGAAGTACACCATCCGTGTTGAGCGGAACTTCGCCGGGCAGTTCAAGTCCGATGAAGTCGATGTGAAGATCGAGAAGGGAACCGTGACCGTGGTCGCGGCAGGTGACCAGAGCTACTTCCTCGGACAGGAGATCCGGCTCTCCGGTACCAACTCGGAGACTGATGTCGTGTACCTGTTCATCACCGGTCCGAACCTCAAACCCGAGGGTGCACCTCTGACCAACCCGCGGGGATCCGTGTTCGTTGATGGATGGACCCAGGCAGATGTCCAGGACGACAACACCTGGGAGTACAAGTGGCAGACCGCCAACCTCAACATCGATGCCGGAACCTACACCGTCTATGCAGTTTCGGAGCAGCGGCCCAAGTCAGACCTTGCTGGGGCTCAGTATGCAACCGTCTCGGTCATCATCCGCAAGCCCTTCGTGACCGCTCAGGCTTCACAGTCCACGGTCGCCCAGGGTGACAAGATCTATATCCGCGGTGTTGCAGAAGGCAAGCCTTCAGACGGCGTTGCCATCTGGATTATGGGCAAGAACTATGCAAACCGCGCCACCGAGAGTGTGAATGATGATGGAACCTTCGAGTACGAAATTGACGGTGCCATTACTTCGGGACTGACCAGCGGACAGTACTTCGTTGTTGTCCAGCACCCGATGTACAATGACCTCTTCGATGTGCAACTCCAGATGGACTTCGTCGTTGGAGCCTATCCGGTAAGATGGTCCAACCTCTTCAAGCTCTACGGAGCGGGTAGCCTGCAGGGATCTGACGCAGCCAATGCACTGACCATTGCAATGGATAACGCGGCCATCGATGATACCTACACCAAGCTCCAGTTCCTGGTAGAAGTGCCTGAGATCAAGATCCTCCCGATCACCGAGAAGATGGTCGGCGACAAGTTCGAGATCAAGGGAACCACCAACCTGGCAGTCGACGATGAGATCCTCGTCGAGGTGTACT
The DNA here is from genome assembly GCA_002499905.1 of Methanolinea sp. UBA277. Lineage (GTDB taxonomy): Archaea > Halobacteriota > Methanomicrobia > Methanomicrobiales > Methanospirillaceae > UBA9949. Next base: position 33,269 of record DANP01000022.1, on the reverse strand, counting down.
CCTCGTCCTTCGGACCGACCCCGAAAGAGACCAGCGGTGAATTCAGCGGTGCTTCCGGAACCGTGAAGGTTGTCAAGGGAACCGAAGGCTTCAACACCTGGTCCTTCCCGGTTGACACTACCACCTTCAAGCCCGATGAGTATATCGTGCAGGCCTCGGCAATCGGTCTCGAGACCACAAATGACGTAACGGCAACCACGCTCTTCAACGTTGTTGAGTTCGTGCCGACCACCGTACCGCCCACTGTGCCGCCGACCACCGTGCCGCCCACTGTGCCGCCGACCACCGTGCCGCCCACTGCGCCGCCGACCACCACGCCTGGATTCGGTGCACTGGTTGCCCTGATCGGTCTCGGTGCTGTTGCGTTCCTCATCGTGCGCAAGCACTAAACAAAAAACCCACTTTTTTTCACATTCCCCACCGCAGGCCGGCAGGCCCGTACGGATCTCCATTTCTTTGCATCCGGTGCCGGTCAGGTTTTCCGGATCATCCGTCACTGATTCAACCGGATCAGCCAGAAAAGAGCATATAGGGGGATATCCCAGTTGTTAATGAACCGGGAGAAGCCTCCTGATCCCGGCAGTAACCTGATGCGTACCGGAGCTGCAGAGCCATGAAACTCACCGCAAAACTAATCGATATCGGAACCCGCGAAGTGCTGCTCAATATCGAGGATGCCCGGAGCATCGGTGTACTAGCCGGGGACCGCGTCCAGATCCTGAACGAAAAAACCGGTGTCTCGGTAGCGGCATTCGTTGACACTACCACCTCGCTCATCTCACAGGGAGTGGTGGGTATCTACCGGATCACCGATGAGAAGCTTGGTGCCATCGAAGGGGATCTGGTCGAAGTCAGGCTTGCCGAGCGGCCGACGTCACTCCAGTTCATCAAAAAGAAGATGGATGGAGAACGCCTGACCAAGGACGAGACTTTTGCCATCATCAGGGACGTGGTGAATGAGGATCTCACGCCGGCAGAGCTGACCGCGTACATCACGGCCTGCTACATCAATGCCATGGATATGGACGAGGTGGAGCACCTCACCCGCGCCATGGTTGAAACCGGGGAGCAGCTCACCTTCCACACCCATCCCATCGTCGACAAACACTCAATCGGAGGGGTTCCGGGAAATAAAATATCCCTCCTGGTGGTGCCGATCATTGCCGCAAGCGGCCTGAAGATACCAAAGACCAGCTCCCGGGCGATCACCGGTGCCGGCGGAACGGCAGACCTGATGGAAGTCCTGGCCCCGGTGGAATTCTCCGCGACAGAGGTCCAGAAGATGACCCTGAAGGTCGGAGGTGCGATCGTATGGGGAGGAGCAACCAACATCGCACCTGCCGATGATCGCATCATCATCCAGGAGTACCCGTTCAGGATCGACGCCCGCGGCCAGATGCTGGCCAGCGTGATGGCCAAAAAATTTGCTGTCGGTGCAGACCTCGTGGTTATCGATATTCCGGTCGGAGAGCATACAAAAGTCCCGAATGTCCAGGAAGGCAGGAAACTGTCACGGGAGTTCATCGAGATCGGGGAGCGGCTGAACATGCGGGTGGAATGTGCGCTGACCTACGGGGATTCCCCGGTCGGGAGAAGCATCGGGCCGAAACTCGAGGTTCAGGAAGCGCTCCGCATTCTCGAAGGAGCGGAGGCTCCCGGATCGCTTCTCCAGAAGAGTGCAGCCATCGCCGGTATCGCCCTTGAGATGTCTGGCAAGGCACCCCACGGAACAGGAAGCCAGATGGCGATGGACATCCTGAAGAGTGGGAAAGCTCTCGCAAAATTCCGTGAGATCATTGAGATCCAGGGGGGAGATCCGGCCGTGAAGTCTGATGACATTCTCCCCGGGAAGTATGAATTCGTGGTCAACGCCCCTGCAAGCGGGTATGTCGTTGAGATGAACAACAAAGCCCTCATCAGCATGGCACGCAATGCCGGAGCACCCCATGACCGCGGTGCAGGGGTTCTCCTGCATGCCAAAAAAGGGAACCGGGTGGAGAAGGGTGAACCGATCTTCACCATTTATGCCGACCGGAACTGGCGGCTCCAGAATGCTATCGAAGAGGGAAGGCGCCTGATGCCGGTGCTGGTAGAAGGGATGCTGCTCGACCGCGTACCCCACGAGATGAAGTGGGAATAAGCTCCCTTATTGCAGTTCTCCTGCCGGCATCTCTTTGATGAAAAAAATTCGGATTTCAGAGCAGTTCAAGAAAAGGACAGGGATGGACTAAGGTTTTTTCTGTAACCGAGCGGACCCAGCGGGAATCGAACCCGCGTCCTTGGGTCCGAAGCCCAAGAGGATATCCTCTACCCCATGGATCCGTCCCTTTCATTGGCATCATAAGATATTAAGCATTTTCCGGGAGACTACTCTATGGGATGATACTCTCCTCACAGGAAATTGAGAGAAGGCTTGGAGAGAGGAGCCAGGACGGGGCACTGGTTATCAGGCCGTATGCGGCCGAGTGCCTGCAGCCGGCATCGTACGACCTCCGCCTCGCAGAAGACCTTATGCTCCCTCAGGGCATCTGCATGCTCGCCCATTCCGTGGAACAGGTCGAGCTGCCTGCCGACCTTGCCGCCACGCTCCGCACCCGATCCTCGTTCGGGAGGCGTGGCGTTCTGGTTACCGCAGGGTTCGTGGATCCCGGGTTCCGCGGGCAGCTGACGCTGGGACTGGTAAATATGGGTCCGGAACCGCTTACAATCCGGAAGCATGACCGGGTGGTCCAGATGATCATCCACCAGGTTGCAGGAGCAGGACAGTCCTACAAGGGGAGATACCAGGACAGCAACGGGGCTGTCGGGGCCAGGTGTGACCCATGATACGAACCGAGAGAAAATACATCGAGATCCTCAGGATACTGAAGGAACACCAGGAGCCGATGGGGGCAAAACGGCTGTCGGAACTGATGGCCGAACGCGGTTTTGTCCTGAGCGACCGGGCGGTGCAGTACTACCTCCGGTACCTGGATGAGATGGGATTTACTAAAAAAGTCGGAAACCTTGGGAGGATACTCACGCCCTACGGCATGGCCGAGACCGAGAGTGCCCTTGTTGGTGAACGTATCGGGTTCATCATCTCCAAGCTCGAGCGCCTGGCCTTCAGGAGCACGTTTGATCCAGTGACCCAGACCGGCGATGTCGCCTACAACCTCTCCGTTGTTCCCGAAGAACGGCTCGATGCAGCCCTTGCAGCAGTTGACGAGGTTATCCGGGCCGGATGCGGTTTTTTCTCATCATACCGGATCATCGATTCCGATTCGCGTATTCCTGAGGGAAACGCAGGCCTCATGACCGTGTGCAGTATCACCATGGACGGTGTCTTCCAGAGCCGGGGAATCCCGGTGAAGATGGCGTTCGGGGGAAGGCTTGCGGTTGAACACGGAGAGCCGATCCAGTTCGTCGACCTCATTGGGTACCGGGGGACAACGATCGATCCCCTCCAGCTCTTTATATCAGCCGGTCTCACCTCGGTCAATGCGATGGTCTCAACCGGGACGGGAACCGCGCTTGCCAACGTGCGCGAGGTTCCTGCGGCTGCGGAGAAGAAAGTGCGGGAGACCATAGCGCAGATGCGGAAGAGCGGTTTTGTTTTCCCGGTGACCATGGGAATATCACCCTTTAATCTCCCCTCGGATCCCTACCGCCTCTCCATCGTGTCATATTCAGGCATGAACTTCGTCGCTGCGGTTGTTGAGAAGGGAATACCGATCAGGACCGAGATCGGTGCAGGAAACATACCGTTCTCAAAATTTGTCCCGTCCCGCTGAAACAGGTGGGGCGGAGTACCGCCCTTCAGCCGGTTATTTCCGTTTTCGCCATCCCGTCACGGATCTCCCGGAGCGAATCAACCCGGGGGATCCGGTCAAGGCCTGAAAGGACGATCAGTATGGCGATAAACCGGGTGCCGCTGAGTGGATAATCTCCCGATCGTACTTCCTGTCCGCTGATGCTCCTGTCGATCCAGTGGCGGACGGTCATATAGCCCCGCATGCTCAATTCATGGGGCGGGCCGGCTACCAGGACCAGGGCCTTTTTTGCGCCTTCGAGCCCACAGGATACGGATATCCCTTCCCCGATCGCTTTCCTGGCCATGGTGACCATCCGTGACGCTCTCTGGTGACTCTCCTGGATGGTATGGCCCACCGGGCGGAGCCGGGTGATGAGATCGGGATTGACTGCCGGGATGTGTTCCCGGTCATAGCCGATGGCGATGCATCCCATTCCCCTGATGGTGTTCAGCACCTCGCCGGCATCGAGTGCGACCTCGGCAGCCTCGGTTCCGGCCCGGTCGCTCACCTCCCCTGCCCGCAGGAGGAGGCTGATCTGCCGTGCGATCATGGTGTTGATCCCCGCATACCCGGCCGGTATCTTTTGTACGGGAGGAGCCGGTTTCTGCCACGGGAGCCTGATTTCGAGATCCCCTCCCTGGCCCTCCTCTTTTCCCTGATCAGCCCTGGCCCGCTCATACCAGAGCTCATTGTCATAGAGAAAGATGCCATCCAGAATCGGAATGAGGGCATCGACTGCATCGGCAGCCCGGGCCAGAACCGCTTCACCCTCCCGGGTGCAGGGCAGGGTGAGGAGCCCGAATACCGGTTCGGTCATACGATCCCTGATGTGCAAAACGAGATCCGGAATGAGGGAAGCCGTCTCCCCGCCCAGACCACTGACGATCACCAGGGCATCGATGTCACCGGGATCGAGTGAATGGAGCCTAGCGATAATTTCATCAAGGGGAAGCACGTCGGGCGTGTTCATGGTATGGAAGGGATCGAGAGACTGGAAGAAGATACGATTCCCGGGAGGGATGGTCTGCAGGGCATTCAGTTCATCGGCATTGCTGTCCACCGCTACGGCATCTGTGCAGCGCAGGGAACGGGACCGGATGTCCTGGAGTGCGAGGGTATCTGCTATCCGGCACCCGGCTCCACCGATTCCAACAAGTAAAACCCTCATATTCTCTCCATTCTCACCCTGAAATACCGGATGACCGAACGTTTCGTTAAATTACCAATGGCACGGGGTAAAAAAAAAGACTATCGCCAGATGGTCCTGATTTCCAGCAATGAAACCGGATATAGAGGTTCTGGTTATAGCTGACCCTGTCGGGGCCGGGGAGAGAAGGCCGGCAGGGGAAGATTGGGGGTCGTCGTGCCGGGTATCAGCTGGGAAAATTCTAAAACTAAAAATCATAAGCTATTTAATTTTGCGCTCGATATGTAACAGTGAGGTGACAAACCTTGTCTTATGGAATAGAATTTGTACCTGGAAACATTAATGTCAAACAGGTCGTGAACTTCTGCAAACTGGCCGAGTCCAAGGACATCGACTTTGCGTGGATCACGAACCACTACAACAACCGCCACTGCTACCCAACCCTCGCCATGATTGCCGCAAACACCGACAGCCTCAAGATGGGCCCGGGAATCATGAACACCTTCACCGACACTCCCGCTGCCATGGCATCCTTCATGGCAACCCTCAATGAAATCTCTGACGGACGCGCCGTGCTGGGTATCGGTCCGGGAGACCTTTCGACCCTGCCGAAGCTCGCCATCTCGGGCGAGAAGCCGGTCGCCCGCCTCGAGGAGGGAATCATCCAGATCAGGAAGCTCCTTGCCGGAGAGGAGATCAAGAAGACCGGGCAGATGCAGTTCTTCGACTATGACGGTGCGAAGCTGACCGGTGTCACGCTGCCCGGCAAGAAGGGCATCCCGGTGTACGTCGGTGCCCAGGGCCCCAAGATGCTCGAGCTCGCCGGAAAGATCGGTGACGGATCGCTCATCAACGCATCCAACCCGAAGGACTTCGAGATCGCCATCCCCATTATCAAGCAGGCTGAGGCAGCTGCCGGAAAGAAGGGTCACGATGTCGGTGCCTACACGGCAATCTCGGTCGACAAGGACAAGAAGAAGGCAATGAATGCCGCAAAGATCGTTGCTGCCTTCATCGCCGCCGGTTCCCCGCCGCCGCTCCTGCAGCGCCACGGACTCGATATGGGCAATGTGGCAAAGATCAAGGACGCGCTCTCCCGCTTTGACTTCAAGGCTGTTGGAGGTCTCGTCGGTGATAAGGAGATCGAAGCCTTCACCATTGCCGGTACCCCTGAGGAATGTGGCCAGAAGTGCCAGGACCTGATGAAGGCCGGAGTCACCCAGGTTATCTTCGGATCCCCGCTCGGCCCCGACATGACCAACTCCATCCGCCTCATCGGCAAGTACATCGTCTGAGATTCACCTCAGAACAGAACCTCACCTTTTTTCAGAGAATTTTAATAGGTTGTTCTCGAAATGGAACCTGAAGGACCATGTTTTTGGTGACCGAAACAACTGCAGGAAGCCATACCCTCCAGCTCCGGGAAGAACTGCTGACCGGTCACCGGTGCAAGATATCCCCTGCACGCATAAACCGGCGGCTGGACACCGTGTACCGGCCGCCTCCCCCCGCACCGGACTGCCCGTTCTGCAGGGAGAAGGTCTTCTCGGCAACACCCACGTTTTCCACCGGGGACCGGATCTGCGTCGGGGAGAGCGTGACCTTCCCGAACCTGTTCCCGTTCGCAGAATGGCATACCGTGACGGTCATCACCGCCCGGCACGATGCAGGGGTGTTTTCACGGTCCGAGATCCTCGATGCCCTGTCCGGCCAGCTCCAATCCTTTTCAGGCATTGGGGGTTACAAGAGCATCAACTGGAACTATCTCCCTTCTGCGGGAGCAAGTATTGTCCACCCCCACCTCCAGGGTCTCGCGGATCGGCGGCCGCCTGCCATTGCCGAACAATACCTCCTCGGCGGCGTCCGGTACCTGATCAGGAACGGATGCAGCTACTGGGACGACCTGGTGGAGGGTGAACGGAATTCACCGCGGTATTTGTTCGGTGACGAGATCTTCTGGTATGCCCACCATGTCCCCCTGGGTGAGCGGGAAGTCCGCTGCATTCTCCCGGTTTCCACCTGCGAGGAATTCTCGTCATACCTCGAGCCATTCGTGGACGGGCTGCTCCGCATCCTCACGTTCTACCGGGAACTCGGGACCTATGCGTTCAATATGTCCGTCTTTTTTGATAAAAAAAAGAACCGGAACGGGTTTTCCTCGTTCTGTTCGATCATCTCCCGGATAAATCCCAATGTTTCATCAACGAGCGATACGGCGTTCATGGAGCGCCTTCACCTCGAACCCGTCATCCTCACCCTCCCCGAGGATCTCGGACGGGATTTCGGAAACCGGAAATGATCGCCCTCTTGGAAATTGACAGATCACGTGCCTGAGTGTTCTCCCTCCCGACAGCCCCCTGGTACCGCAGGGAAAATAACGGTCCGGGCAGAAGACAGCTTTTACTTCGGCCAGACGGGTCTGACCGGGGAGGAAACAGTGTCCCTGCACCCCGGGAAACAAATAATAAAAAGAAAAATGTCCGGATTATTCCGGCTTGCTGACCAGCTTGGTCTTGGAGACGATGACACCGTCCTTCTTGTGGGGCTTCCTGATGATACCGTCGCCAGCCTTCTCCAGCTCACGGGCCTCATCACAGAGCACGGAAGCACAGCGCATCATTTCGTGGGCACTGGTCACGATGGGAATATACTTCTCCCACTCCTTGGTCATGAAGCAGCCCTTCACATTCACCATTGCAACCGCCTGGGCAATCTCGTAGGCTGCACGGGCCTTGGCGAGGGCGTAGGGGTTGGTGAACTCTCCTTCGACTGCCTTGTCTGAGGTGACTACCAGCTTGGGCAGAACGAGGTCTGCACCCTTCTTCCCGGCCTTCACCTGGTCGATGACCTGGTCGAGTGCCATCTGGAGTTTGCGGAATGCCCCGGTGAGAGCGAGAACCTTGACCAGGTTTCCATTGTAGTCGGCCATTTCCACGGGGTCGAGGAATTCACGGCGGGCACCGATCATGGCGTCTCCCTTCATGATAATGTAGCCAAATTTGCTCTCCTTGATGTCAGCCCACTCCTTCTTGGTGGTGACATCGTCGGTGATAACGACAACCGGGATCCCGGCAGCAGCGAGCCGCTCACGGGCGCCGGTCGGGCCGGGGAGCACACCGTTCGGTGAGACGACGACAGCGAAGTCGGGTTTCCATGCCAGCATGTTGTTGACAACCCGGTCAATGTCCTCAGGCTGGAGCTTTGTTCCACTGGTTGCCATGAAGGTCTGCATGTCCTCACGGTCTGCCCTCTCATCGAGGAGGAGTTCGGCCATTACGCCGCTTGCGATGTTGCCCAGTTTGGCAACGCCAACTTTAATTACCATTGTATGCACCTCTTTTTCGTTATAACAGGTTACTATTCGCCCGTGCAGATATAAACGTTTTGAAATTTGATTCAAATTCGAGAATCCAGCCATTTATCGCTGTTTTCTGTAAAGACTGCCATCTTTGATGCAGGGTGTGCCCGTCATCCGGAACTGCCTGAAGTCAACCATGTTAACGAAAAGTGTTTAAGTTTGACCTACCAAACGGTTGGTAATGAAGGATGGGTTGCTTACCGATCGCCAGAAAGAAGTACTCAGATACCGGAAGCAAGGGCTGACCCAGCAACAGATTGCCGATATCATCCACACTTCAAAGGCAAATGTCTGCACGATTGAAAAATCGGCGATGGAAAATATCAGGAGAGCGAGGGAAACCCTGGATTTCCTGTATACCCTCGATGCCACCCATCTCTGCACCATTGAGTCGGGGATGGATGTCCTCGACGTCGCCCCGTTTATCTACCGGGAGGCAGAGCGCCTCGGCATCAAGGTCAAGTACGACACAATCTCCCTCATCAACAAAATGCGGGAAGCAATGCCGGAGCGCTTGCGGGCACGCCACATCAGGGAAAAAATCGAGGTCTATATCAACGACGAAGGGGATCTCTACTTCGGATGAACGGGGGATCATTTCGACCCGGATTCTGATGGATCGTTGACGGCCCCTCAACTACGATTGCCGGGCGGTCATCGAGAAGGTTTATATTCATTTCTGTGTAATAATTATGGAAGCCTCTCTGAGGGTTCCGGCGAAAGCCGGCTGCCTCATGGGTGGGCGTGCGCCCCCGTGTACGGGGCGCAGCCGAGAAGGAGTTGTGATCATTCACAACGGGCTGACACGGTGGATCTGATAAGCGCACGGGTGGACGTGGTCTCTACACGAGCCCGCATGTGCCGCAGGGCGGTACATATGCGCGAGACTCAGTATCTGTTGACGAAGACCGGTTGGATCTGATGGTCGGCGGAGAAAAGAGATTCGCAGGACCAGACAACGGGATCATTCACAAATTCGGGTTCGCACCGCTGGTGGAATGCCGGCGGACCAGCTCAAGGATTCAGAGCATCACGCTTTCTCGGAGCACACCGGACCATTCCCGGCTTCCCCCGGTATGGTGAAGCCGCGGTCCGGAATACTGCACGGAAATGTTCAGATCTCATACGAGGATTGATAAAAAATGCCGAAGATCAACACACCGCGAAAGGGATCCCTCGCATTCAGCCCCAGAAAGCGGGCGAAAAGCCAGGTTCCGAAATACCAGTCCTGGCCTGAGTACGAGGGAACGCCGGTGCTGCAGGGATTTGCCGGTTACAAGGTGGGGATGACGCACGTGGTCATGGTGGATGATCACAAGAACAGCCCTACGGAAGGGAAGGATATCATGGTCCCGGTGACCGTCATTGAGATCCCTGCCATGAAGGTCGCAGCCATCCGGGCGTATGCCCGGGACACCTACGGCCGGCACCCCCTGACCGAGGTATGGACGGAGAAACCTGATCCTGCCCTGGAAAAACGGATCACCCTCCCCGCGTCATATGACGGCGAGGTGGCGCGGAAAAAGATCCAGGAAGCGATTACGGACGGCATGGTTGCCGAGATTTTCGTCCTGATGCACACCACGCCCGAGCTGGTTTCCGGGGTCCCGAAGAAGGTGCCCGACCTCATGGAAGTCCGGGTGGCCGGAGGGCCGGTAGAAAGCCGGTACGAGTTTGCGACAGGCCTGCTCGGAAAGGAAGTGAGCCTCAAGAGCGTTATCGAGCCTGGTGCTTATGCGGACATCACCGCAGTCACCACCGGAAAGGGAACCCAGGGCCCGGTGAAACGCTGGGGAATCAAGCTCCGCAAGCGGAAACACTCCCGGGGGGGCAAGAAGCGCCATATCGGGAACCTGGGTCCCTGGAATCCCCACCACGTCCGCTGGCAGGTGCCGCAGACCGGTCAGATGGGATACCAGCAGCGGACCGAGTTCAACAAGAGGATTCTCAAGATCGGTGACAACGGTGCAGAGATAACCCCGTCAGGAGGGTTCCTCCACTATGGGGTGCTCCGCAACCCGTACGTGATGGTGAAAGGCTCCATTCCCGGACCAGCCAAGAGACTGGTCAGGATCCGTCCTGCGACCAGGCAGGGAGAGCATGTGGCCAGGCAGCCCGCGATCGAGTTCGTGAGCATCCAGAGCAAGCAGGGGTGAGAAACGATGAAAGCACAGATTCTATCACTTGATGGCACGGTGACACGGGATATTGATCTTCCCGAAGCGTTTTCAGAAGAGTACCGCCCCGATCTCATCAAAAAGGCCGTTCTCGCCCTCCAGAGCACCCGCAGACAGCCGCACGGAACCTACCCCTACGCGGGCATCGAATCTTCCGCAGTAGGCTGGGGCAGCGGCCGCGGGGCCTCGCACGTTCCCCGTATCAAATCCGGGTCACGGGCAGCAAAGGTGCCGCAGGCCAAGGGCGGACGTGAGGCGCACCCGCCTGTCGTCCAGAAAGTCCTCGTGCAGCGGATCAACAAGAAAGAGAAGCAGAAGGCGTTCAGGTCTGCACTGGCCGCAAGCGCATCTGAAGACCTCGTCAGGGCACGGGGACATCTCTTCCCGGGACCGGTCCCGGTCGTCTTCGAGGACGGTTTTGAGGACCTCGGCAGGACAGTGGAGGTTATCTCGGCCCTGACAGCGGCCGGTATCTTCCCGGATGTGGAACGCTCCAAGCAGAGCAGGAAGGTCCGTGCCGGCCGTGGAAAGATGCGGGGGCGGCGCTACAAGCAGCGCAAGAGCCTCCTCATCGTCACTGCAGAAAAACCCCTGAAGGCAGCACAGAACCTTGCCGGTGTGGACGTGGTGACCTTTGACCAGCTGAATACCGAGCTCCTTGCTCCAGGCACCCTTCCCGGCCGTCTCACGGTCTTCACCGAGAGTGCCCTGATCAAACTGGGAGGGCAGTGAGATGGTGCTGAAGCATCCCTATGTGACAGAAAAGGCTATGATGGTCCTCGAGAAGGAGAACAAGCTCCAGTTCCTCGTGGACAGGAACGCTACCAAGAACCAGATCAAGCGGGAGATCGAGCGGACCTTCGAGCAGGAGGTCGCCGGCATCTCCACGGCCATGACCATGCACGGCAAAAAGAAAGCGACCATCAGCTTTGCCAACGACAAGGCTGCCGAGGAGATACTCAGCCGGCTTGGCATAATGTAGGTGAGAGAGATGGGACACCGGATTACAACACAGAACAGAGGAAAGGGAGGTCCGACCTACAGAGTGCCATCGCACCGGTACAAGGCGGCACTCCGTCATGCCGGAACCAGTGAGACCACGGTCAGGGGCACGGTAGTCGATATTGAGCATGACCCGGCACGCCACACCCCTATCGCCCTCGTAAAACTCGAGGACGGATCCAAGATGTACATGCTGGTCACCGAGGGTATCGGCGTGGAAGACGAGGTCGTCTGGGGCCCGGAAGCCGAGGTTCGGAACGGCAACACCCTGCCCCTCGGATCGATCCCGACCGGGGCCTACGTCTGCAACATTGAAGCACGGCCAAACGACGGCGGCAAGTTCGTCCGGGCAAGCGGCGTCCAGGCCATTGTCATCGACAAGAGCGAGGGCCGGGTGGGCGTCCAGATGCCGAGCGGTGTGACCAAGTGGTTCAACTCACGGTGCAGGGCGACCGTCGGCATCGTGGCCGGTGGCGGTCGCGGTGAGAAACCGTTCGTCAAGGCCGGCAACAAGTTCCACAAGATGAGGAACACGGCCTCGAACTGGCCCCGCGTGCGGGGTGTGGCCATGAACGTGATCGACCACCCCTTCGGGGGCGGAGGCCACCAGCATGCCGGACGGCCTAAGACTGTCGGACGGGGAACTTCCCCGGGAAGGACTGTCGGCCACGTAGCGGCCCGGAAGACCGGCCGCGGCAAGAAGTGAGGGTATTGACATGGCAAAGAAGACACAGAAGAGACTGCCGCGGCGGCGCGAGGAATTCACCTACCGCGGCTTCCGGTTAGACGAGCTCCGCACGATGGGAATAAGCGAGCTCCTGCCGGTCATGCCCGCACGGGCCCGCCGGAAGGTAACGAGAGGCCTGACCCGCGGTGAGGAGAATCTCCTCTCCCGGTTCAGGAGCGGTGATGCGAAGATCCGCACCCATCTCCGGGACATGATCATCATGCCCGAGATGATCGGGAAGGAAGTGGAGATCTACAATGGGAAGGAGTTCATGAAGGTTGAGCTCCAGCCCGAAGCGGTCTTCCACTACCTCGGTGAGTTTGCACTGACCAGAAGGAAAGTGGCGCACGGGAGTGCCGGTATCGGTGCCACCCGGTCGAGCAAGTATGTACCGCTGAAGTGATGGACATGGCACGCACAGGATATTCAACATCGGTTTCGGGCGACACTATGGCGCGGGGAAAGGCAAATGAACTGCCCATTTCTCCCAAGCATGCCATGGAGATTGCCAGGTTCATCAAAAACAAGAAGACCGGAGAGGCGGTCGCCTATCTTGAAGAGGTCGTTGTTGCAAAGAAGGCAATCCCCTTCCGGAAGTTCAACCGCAAGGTTGCCCATAAGCGGGGGCTCTCCGGCTGGGATGCCGGCCGGTATCCCAGAAAGGCATCCCTGGCCTACATCCGGCTCATCCAGTCGGTCACCAAGAATGCCGAATATCTCGGCCTTGATACAGAAAACCTCCGGATCATCCACGTGGCCGCTAACCGGGGAAGAGGGTTTGAGGGTATGTTCCCGAGGGCCATGGGCCGGGCAACCCCGAAGCGCCGGGAGACCGTGAACATCGAGATCGTGGTACAGGAGGTGCAGTGATGGCGGTTGAGAGAAAATTCATTGCAGAAGGCGCACGACGGGCACGGGTGGAGAAGCACCTGGTCAAGGAGCTCAAGCGCGCCGGATACGGTGGAATGGACCTGCAGAGGACCCCCCTTGGCACCCAGGTCACGATCTATGCAGAGAAACCCGGTATCGTGATCGGCAAGGGCGGAAAAGTGGTCAGGCAGCTGACCCAGGACCTCGCCACCAATTTCGGGGTCGAATCACCCCAGATTGAGGTTCAGCAGGTTGCAAATCCAAGTTTCAACGCCCAGATCATGGCCGAACGCCTTGCCAATGCCCTGGAACGGGGCTGGTACTTCCGGAAGGCAGGATCGAGCATTATCCGGCGGGTTATGGAGTCCGGGGCTCTGGGATGCGAAGTTATCATCGCCGGGAAGCTCACCGGTTCCCGTGCCCGAACCCAGAAATTTACCCAGGGCTACATCAAGCACAGCGGCGAGCCGGTCAATACCATTGTTGAGAAAGGGTACGCCGTCGCTGTCAAGAAGCTCGGCACCATCGGTGTCCAGGTCAGGATCATCCCGCCCGATGCCAAGCTCCCCGACCACTTCGAGATGATCAAACCGAAGGAAAAACCCCTGCCGGCACCGGACATCGAGATTACTGATGTGGGTGAGGATGTGGATGACCAGATCATTGAGGAATTTGCTGAAGAGACCCTGCTGGAGGAGCGATAAATGGCGATATTCCGCGCAAATGACATCAGGCAGCTCTCTGATGTCGAACTGCAGGAGCAGATGGATAAGCTGAAGATCGAGCTCATCCAGCACAACGGCAAAGTCAGCGCGGGAGGGTCAACCGAGAATCCCGGGAGAATCCGGGAACTCCGCAGGACCATTGCCCGGATGATGACCGAGCAGAACCAGAGGAGAACTGCATGATTTCTCCCCGGAACATCCTGCGTCACGAGTTCATCGGACTGGATGTTCTGGTCGTGGAGGCAACAAATCCCCTGCACCGGGGCATCAGCGGCCGTGTCATCGATGAAACCAGAAACACCCTCGTCATCCGCACCCAGTGCGGTGACAGGAGAGTACCGAAACCGAATACCCGGTTCAGGTTCTCCCTCCCGGAGGGAGTGAAGGTCGAGGTTGACGGTTCAGCGCTGGTAATGGCTCCCGAAAAGAGAATCACGCAGCATTCAAAAAAGAGAGGACCATAATGGCAAGAGATATTGGATTAGGCGTCCGGCAGCCTGAAGTGGCATGCAGCGACGCAAACTGTCCGTTTCACGGCAGTTTACCGGTGCGCGGCCAGGTGATCACCGGTAAAGTCGTGAGCGACCGCATGATGGGAACGGTGGTCGTGGAGAGAGACTACCTCCATTATGTGGGCAAGTATAACCGGTACGAGAAGAGGAGCTCGCGGATCCATGCCCATAATCCGCCCTGTATCCAGGCGAAGAACGGTGACACCGTCAAGATCGCCGAGTGCAGGCCGCTCGCGAAGACCACGACGTTCGTGGTCGTGGAGGTGCAGCAGTCATGAAGGCGAAGCAGTCATCGACCCCGAGGGCCCTTTCCACCGGGACGCGCCTTCTCTGCGCCGACAATACCGGCGCCCGTGAAGTGCAGATCGTCTCGGTCTTCGGTTACCATGGCGTCCGCCGCCGGCAGCCGAAGATGGGGCTCGGGGATATCGCTACGGTGAGTGTCAAGAAGGGGACCCCTGACATGCGGCGCAAGCTGGTGCGTGCGGTGGTCATCAGGCAGCGAAAGGAGATACGGAGGCCGAGCGGACTCCGCGTCTCGTTTGACGATAATGCCGTAGTGGTGGTTGATGAGAAGAACGAGCCGCGCGGGACCGAGATCAAGGGCCCGGTAGCCAGAGAGGTTGCCGAGCGCTTCCCGAAGATCGGCTCAATGGCCACCATGATTGTGTGAGGTGTCGGTATATGGTACGAATTGAAAGCAAACAGCCGAGAAAGCAGCGCAAGGCACGCTATACCGCGCCACTGCACCTCCGCAGCGGGCTCCTCTCCGCCCCGCTCTCATCAGAGCTCCGGAGTGAGTACAAGAAACGTTCCATCCGGGTGGTCAAGGGAGACACCGTGAAGGTTCTCCGGGGAGAATCCACCGGAACGGAAGGAGTGGTGGAGGCCGTCGATACGGGCAGGTATCGGATCATCGTTGAGGGAGTCTCCATTCCCAAGTCAGATGGAACCGAGATGCCCCGCCCAATCGACCCGTCGAACGTTCAGATCGTCAAGCTCAACCTCAAGGATGCGAAGAGAGTTGAGAAGCTCGCGGAGGGACGCTGATGTCAGATCATCTCAAGCGTCTCAGAGCACCTGATTCATGGCACATCCCGAAGAAGACCAACAAGTTCATCACCAAGACCGCAGCCGGCCCGCACAATGCCAATGCCATGCCGGTCGCCGTCTGGCTTCGTGACCACATGGGATTTGCCCTGAACCTGAAAGAGGTCAAACAGATCCTCGGCCAGCGGGATGTTATCATCAACGGCCGGCCCTGCCGTGACCCGAGAATGGGAATCGGGATCTTCGACATCATCACCATGCCGAAGATCGGAAAGAACTTCCGTATTCTCCGCGACAAGAAGGGCAGGCACAAGACCATCGAGATTGATGCCGAGTCTGCAAAGACCCGTCTCGCAAAGATCAGGAACAAGACCATCGTTTCAGGAGGAAAGGTCCAGCTGAACCTTCGCTACGGCGGAAATGTCCTTGCCGACAACCGCTATAAGCCCGGGGACTCGGTGGTTCTCTCACTCTTGGGGGACGACCGGTTCACCATTGTGGATCACTTCCCGTTTGCAGTTGGCAACATGGCCATGGTCATCGGAGGAAAACACTCCGGAAAGATCGCCCGGATCACCCGCATCGATAAGATCGCGGGGAGCGTTCCCAACCGCGTCTTCCTCGCTGATGAGAGCGCAGGCACGACCTTTGACACCATCGACGACTACATCTACATGGTGGGACGGGAGACTCCGGCCCTCGCCGAATGGGGGATTGAGGAATGAACCCGATGCGCGAGCTCTATGTGGACAAGGTCGTGGTCCATATGGGTGTTGGGGAGGGTGGCGACAAGCTTTCCAAGGCCATTGACCTGATGCGCCAGATCACCGGGAATGCTCCCGTGCGGAGCAATGCCAAGAAGACCAATCCGACCTTCGGGATCCGGAAGGGCGCCCCGATCAGCTGCAAGGTGACGCTCCGGGGCAAAAAGGCAGGGGATTTCCTGGAAACGGCCCTGAAGATCATCGATCAGAGAGTCTCTCCCGAACAGTTTGATCGTCAGGGCAACTTCTCGTTCGGGATCGAGGAGCATACCGATTTCCCCGGGATGTCTTATGACCCCCAGATCGGGATCTACGGCATGGATATCAATGTGGTGCTCGCCCGCAGGGGCATCCGGATAACCCGGCGCCATATCGAGAAACGGCGACTGCCGGTGAAACAGCAGGTCAGGCCGGAAGATTCCATGACCTTCCTGAAATCGCGGTACAGCGTGGAGGTGCGGTAATGGGCGGAGAGAAGACAAAGAAGTTTGGCCGGGGCGCTTTTGCGTGCACGATGTGCGGCCGGAAACAGGGGCTCGTCCGCAGGTACCACATCATGTTCTGCAGGCAGTGCTTCCGTGAGTGGGCCCAGAAGATGGGTTTCAAGAAGATGAACTGAGGAGGAAGATCCGATGGCAAGACTGAATACCATAGCAGACGGGATGAGTGCGCTGAAGAATGCCGCCGATGGCGGCAAACCAAGTGTGATCATCGAACCGGCCGGAAAACTCCTCGGGGCAATGTTCCGGATCATGCAGGAATCGGGATATATCAGCGGATTTGAGTATCTCGATGACGGCCGCGGCGGTCAGTTCCTCGTCCAGCTGAACGGGAGAATCAACCGGTGCGGTGCCATTTCACCGCGCTACAATGTACCACTGAGCGACCTTGAATACTGGGAGATGCAGTTCCTTCCCGGGAAAAACTTCGGCATCCTTATCCTTTCCACCTCGCGGGGGGTTATGACCCACGAGCAGGCCAGGAAAGAGGGTGTTGGCGGAGAGCTGCTCGGGTATGTGTACTGAGGTGCAAAACATGGCAACAGAGCGACGTGTAGTCATACCCGACGGCGTCACCATCGAACTCGACGGTCCGGTGCTGAAGGTGAAAGGCCCGAAAGGACAGCTCGAGCGGAATGTCCGGTTCCCCCAGGTATCCGTGGGGATGGAGGACAGCGAGGTGGTCATTTCCACCGCATCAAACCGCAAAAGGGTCATGGCCATGGTGGGGACCTACGAAGCCCACATCAGGAACATGTGCACCGGTGTCACCGCGGGGTTCGAGTACCGGATGAAAGTGGTGTACAGCCACTTCCCGATCCAGCTCAAACTCCAGGGCAACCGGTTGGAGATAAACAACTTCCTTGGCGAGAAGAAGCCGCGCTTCGCCACTATCGAGAACGGTGTGACGGCGAACGTCAGCAACGATGAGATCGTGCTGACCGGGATCAACAAGGAACTCCTGGGCAATTCCTCGGCAAACATCGAGCATGCGACGAAGATCAGGAAGCGCGACCCGCGTGTCTTCCAGGACGGGATATATCTCGTAACCAGGGGATGATGTAAATGGCCGACGAAAAGAAGAGATTGATCCAGGTCCGCTCGGAAAAGGCAGCCCGCTTCAAGCGTGACGGCGCGGGAAAGAAGAAGCAGCTCTCCGAATCCTGGAGAAGGCCGCGGGGGCTCCATTCCAAGAAGCGGAAACAGAAGAAAGCAAAGGGACCGCTCCCGAATCCCGGATACGGGAGCCCGGTGGCGGTGCGCGGAATGCACCCGAGCGGGTACCGTGAAGTCCGGGTTTTCACCCCCGCAGAGATGGAGGGACTGAACCCTGCAGAGGACGCCATTCGCATCGGTGCATCGGTCGGGAACAAAAAACGACAGGTGATACAGGAACAGGCACTCTCGGCAGGACTCAAGGTCCTGAATCCCCGGGAGATTACCGTACCCGGAGAGGAGGTGACCGGCGATGACTGACGTCGCTAACCAGCGGAGAATTGCAGCATCGATTCTCGACTGCGGTATAAACCGGGTCTGGTTCGACCCGGACCGTCTCGGAGATATCCAGAACGCCATTTCGCGCGAGGATATCCGGGGCCTCATCGCAGATGGCGTCATCAGGGCACACCAGATCCGCGGCAACAGCCGGGGACGGGCGCGGGCTAAAATCGCGAAACGTGCCTACGGTCACTGCAAGGGGCCCGGAAGGCGCCGTGGAGCGGCCGGAGCACGAAACCCGCGGAAGCGTCAGTGGATCCAGAAGATCAGGGCGATCAGGAAAGCACTGGTCTCTCTCCGCGAGAGCGGCGAGATCGACCGGCATATGTACCGGATGCTCTATCGCAAGGCTGCCGGAGGGCAGTTCAGGAATGTTGCTCACCTCCGGGCCCAGATGGAGATCATTTCAGGGAGGATGAAGTAACATGGCAACGGGAGCACGGTACTTTGTGCCTTTCCGGCGGAGAAAGGAAGGAAAGACCGATTACTACCGGCGGGCGAAGCTCGTGGTATCCGACCGGCCACGGATGGTGGTCCGGAAAACGAACCACCAGGTTATCATCCAGCTGGTTTCCGCAAGCCTCGAGGGCGACCACACCCTGATTACCGCCAGTTCCGGAGAGCTCGGTCGGTTCGGGTACACGGGATCCGCGTCGAATACCCCGGCTGCATACCTGACCGGCATGCTCTTTGCGGTAAAGGCGCTGAACGCTGATTACGAGCGTGCAGTTCTCGACATCGGTCTCCACCGGGCAACCCCCGGTTCCCGGGTATTTGCCGCACTGAAAGGTGCGGTGACTGCCGGGCTCGATGTACCGCACGGAGAAGCGGCTCTCCCCGATGATTCACGGGTAAAGGGTGAACATATCGCAGCATATGCACCCGAGCGTGCGGGGAACCTTGTACAGAATGTGGAAGAGACGATCGACGCCATCATGAAGGAGTTGAGGTGAAATGCCATTCGAGAAGACAGAATGGGTGCCGCTCACCGGCCTTGGCAGGCAGGTTGCATCGGGACAGATCACCAGCATTGACCAGGTGCTCGAGAGCGGACGTCCCATCAAAGAACCTGAGATCGTCGATATGTTCCTTCCTGATCTCGAGGACGAGGTCCTCGACATCCAGATGGTACAGCGCATGACCGACTCGGGGCGCAGGGTGAAGTTCAGGGCTGTGGTCGTGGTCGGGAACAGGAACGGCTATATCGGCTTTGGCCAGGGGAAGGATTCCCAGGTCGGCGACGCCATCAAGAAAGCAATTGTTGACGCCAAGATGAACGTGATCAAGGTGAAGAGGGGGTGCGGCTCCTGGGAATGCGGATGCGATGCTGCACACTCTATTCCCATGAAGGTGGAGGGCACTGCCGGCAGTGTCCGGGTGACCCTCAAGCCGGCACCCCTGGGGATCGGCCTGGTCACCGGTGAGATCAGCAGGAAAGTGCTCGAGCTCGCCGGAATCAAGGATGCATGGACCTTCTCCAAAGGCCAGACACGGACCACCATCAACTTTGCCAAGGCGACCTTCAATGCGCTCAAGGCAACCAACATGATCCGCACCGGGGGGTCGGTGTGATGTTCGCCATTGTCCAGGTACGTGGCGTGGTGAATACCCGCAGGGAGATCAAGGACACCCTCAAGATGCTCCGGCTCCACCACATCAACCACTGCGTGCTGGTTCCGGACACTCCTGAATACCTCGGGATGATCCGGAAAGTCAAGGACTTTGTGGCATACGGAGAGGTTGACGCCGTCACCATCGAGACCATCCTCCGCACCCGTGGCAGGATCGTGGGGAATGCTTCCCTTACCGATGAGTACGTGAAGAGCAATTCCCCCTACAGCGGTGTTACCGAGTTTGCAGCGGCACTTGCATCCGGTGAGGCCCGGCTGACCGATGTTCCGGGAGTGAAGCCTGTTCTCCGGCTGCATCCGCCCCGCAAGGGATATCGCACTATCAAAAGGACCGTCCAGCAGGGTGGAGCACTCGGCTACTATGGCCAGGAGATTAATTCGCTCCTCCACAGGATGAGGTGAAGAAGGATGCCGGTCAATAAACGTTCAAAGTTCCGCGGATCGCGGACATGCGGAGGAGGCACCCACAAGAACCGGCGGGGAGCCGGGAACCGCGGGGGGAGAGGGCGTGCTGGTCACCGTGACCACCGCTTCTCCCACTACCTCCTCTACGGGGAAGTGCACAACGGGAAATGCGGGTTCTATAACCAGACCAGCAGAGACGTGACAGCCATTTCCATCGGAGTACTCGACCAGATGGCCCGGGCTCTCCTCGCCGAAGGGAAGGCGACGCAGGAAGGGGACGTGTTCCTCATCAATGCGGATCAAATCGGTATCGATAAGATACTTGGAAGCGGAAAAGTCACGTTGAAGATGAACGTCACTGCGAGATCATTTTCCGCGCAGGCAAAGAGCAAAATCGAAGCAATGGGTGGTCAGGCCCTGGTCATCTGACCAATTTTTTAGGTGTGAGCATGGGAACACTGTTGGACCGAATGGAACCGCTGCTCGCTGCCATGCCGGCAGTACGGAGCCCTGAAGGCCATGTCCATTTCAAGAACAAGCTGCTATGGACTGCCGGCATTCTTGTTCTCTATTTCGTGATGACAAATATCCCGCTCTGGGGACTTGATCCAGCCTCCCAGGACCTGTTTGAGTTCTACCGGGCGCTCCTTGCCGGTGCGAGCGGTTCACTGATCCAGCTGGGTATCGGTCCGATCGTCACGGCATCCATTGTGCTGCAGCTGCTCAAGGGGGCAGACATTCTCCACATCGACACAACGGAGGTTCGTGGCCAGGTGCTCTACATGGGGCTCCAGAAGCTCCTGATCTTTGTCATGATTATCATCGAGGCGCTGCCGAACCTGGTGGGTGGATTCCTCAGGCCGGATCCACTGATCGCAGACATGTTCTTCGGCGGAAGCCTCTTTGCGGTCTCGTTCATCATCTTCATCCAGATCTGTATCGGCGGGGTGCTGATCATGTTCATGGATGAGGTGGTGACCAAGTGGGGGATCGGGTCCGGTGTGGGACTCTTCATCATCGCCGGGATCTCCCAGGCCCTCATCAACGGACTCATATCATGGATACCTGCCCAGGACCAGTTTCCGGTCGGGTTCTTCCCGCGGATCGTGGCGGTCATCATGGACGGGGCCAATTTCCTCCAGTACATGGGCCCGGAGGTCCTGGCATTCATAACCACCATAGCGATATTCCTCATCGTGGTGTACGTGGAGTCCACCCGTATCGAAATCCCGCTTGCTCATGCCCAGGTGCGGGGTGCACGGGCCCGGTTCCCCGTGAAGCTGATCTATGCCAGCGTGCTGCCCATGATCCTCGTGCGGGTGCTGCAGGCCAATATCCAGATGATCGGACTGTTCCTGTACAATATAGGCATCACTATCTTCGGGACCTATTCTGGTTCCCAGGCGGTCAGCGGGCTCATGTACTTCCTGGCGCCCATCAATGGCCCAAGCCAGTGGATGTGGTGGGTGCCGGCATACAACATCACCAATGCGCCGTGGGAGATCCTGATGCGGCTCGGGGTCGATATCGTCTTCATGGTGGCAGGGGGTGCGGTCTTTGCCCTGTTCTGGATCAAGACCGCCGGTCTCGATTCAAAAGATGTGGCCCGCCAGATCCAGATGTCGGGAATGTCGATCCCCGGCTACCGGAGAAACCCCCAGGTTCTCGAAAAGTACCTGGACCGGTACATTCCCCGGGTCACGGTGATCGGCGGTGTCTTCATCGGGCTGCTCTCTGTCTTTGCCAACCTCTTCGGGGTCATCGGTGCAGTGAGCGGTACCGGACTGCTCCTGACAGTGAGCATCACCTACCGGCTGTATGAGGAGATCGCCAGCCAGCAGATCATGGAGATGTATCCGTTCATGCGGACCTTCTTTGGTAAGGAGTGAGAGAGAATGGGGAGGAGAGTCATCATTACCGGGGTTCCCGGTGTTGGAAAGACGACGGTGGTAACCGGCGCGTTAAAGAGCCTCGAGAACGAGGGGGTGTCCTACCGGACCCTCAATTTCGGGACCTTTATGTTTGAGGTGGCGCAGAAGGAGGGAATTGTCGGGGATCGCGACGAGATGCGCAAGCTTGACAGGGATATCCAGAAACGCCTCCAGAAACTTGCGGCCAAGGCCATGGCACAGGAAGAGGGAAATATCATCATCGATACGCATGCATCGATCAAGACACCAACCGGCTACCTAGCCGGGCTTCCGGAATGGGTCCTGCGTGAGCTGATGCCCGATACCGTCGTGCTTGTTGAGACCAACGAAGACCAGATTCTCCTCCGCAGGCTTACCGATGAGACCCGGTCCCGTGACCTCGAAGGGTCGTACGGGATCGCGGAACACCAGCAGTTCAACCGGTTTATTGCCGCAGCCTACTCCATGTTCACCGGCTGCTCCATCAAGTACATCACCAATGCCGACTTCCTCCTGGATAAAGCGGTGG
Organism: Methanolinea sp. UBA277; assembly: GCA_002499905.1. Taxonomy (GTDB): domain Archaea; phylum Halobacteriota; class Methanomicrobia; order Methanomicrobiales; family Methanospirillaceae; genus UBA9949. The sequence goes on along the minus strand of DANP01000022.1, from coordinate 10,671 downwards.
AGGATATGGCTGCCGTGCTCAGGTGAGGTGCATGGCCAAGAGAAGTTACGGAGGAATCATCGCCCTGCTCGTAGCGATGGTGCTGATCTTCTCCTACAGCATCCCGGGTATCCGGGATACGGTTGGGCAGGCGTTAAACGTTATTCTGGGGCCGATTGCCGATGCATTGCCGTTCTATATCGTCATCATCATTCTCTCGGTCCTGACTGCCCTCTATTCGTCAGTCATCCAGAAGTATACCATCGATTATGAGCGTATGCAGGACGTGCAGGAGCGGATGAAAGTGTTCCAGAAGGAGTTCCGCGAGGCACAGCTCTCCGGAGATGAGAAGAAGATCAAGAAGCTGGAACCAAAACGGGACAAAGCGATGAAGGAGCAGCTGGAGATGTCCCAGAACCAGTTCAAGCCTATGGCTTACATCCTGATCATCTCGGTCCCCATCTTCTTCTGGCTCCTCTTCCGGCTGAATAATGTTCCGGTAAACATCGAAATTACCATGCCCTTCTTCGGCCAGCATACCCTGACCGATCTCATCCTCGGACCGGTCCCGGCCTGGATTCTCTGGTACATGATCTGCTCCCTCACGCTCTCCCAGGTGGTCAGGAAGGCCCTGAATATCGGGGGAATCTGATGCGCATCACAGTGAGCGGGTTTCCCGGAAGCGGGACCACCTCACTGGCAAAGCATCTCTCGGAGAAATACGGGATTGATCTCATATCGGCAGGAGAGGTCTTCCGCCGGATGGCCGCCGAGCACGGCATGGACATCGCGGAATTCGGAAAACTTGCCGAGAAAGACCCCTCTTTTGATCGCCTGATTGATGAGCGGCAGAAGGAGATTGCGATCGCTCACGAAAACATTATCGTCGAAGGCAGGCTCTCGGCCTGGTTTGTCCCTGAAGCAGACCTGAAAGTCTGGCTGTTCGCCCCGGTCGAGTGCCGGGTCTCCCGGATCCAGTCCCGCGACACTATCCCCGATCTCGCCACGGCGACAGAAATGACCCGGGAACGGGAGGCCGGTGAAGCGCTCCGGTATCAGACCTACTATGGAATTGATATATCGGACCTGAATCCCTACCACCTAGTCCTCAATTCGGACCTGCTGGGGGTTGAGGAGCTCGGGGAGATCGTCGGATGCGCTCTCCGCATGATAACCGCCCGTTCCTCTTCTGCATGAGTTCTGTGGAATTCCGCTTTTTTACGTATCGCACCCTGACCTGAAACGGGTATTACGGGCGAATTCCCTCACCAGCGCAGGTGATCCGGCTCCCCGGTCTCCAGGAGAGGTATTCCCAGCTGATTTATACTCGGGCAAGTGAATATTCCACACAAATTCTCTCGGGAGTACGATGGAGTCCGAAATCTGTGTGCATATTGTGAAGGAATGGGACACGAATGAGCTCGTCGAACTCTATAAGGCCGGCGGGTGGTGGCTGCAGGAGCACGATCCCGCATACATCCCTGAGCTGGTCCGTGGGAGTTTTGCTTTTGCCGTCGCGACTGAGGGAGATTCCGGGCGACCGGTGGGGATGGGGCGGGTTATTTCGGACGGGATCGCCGATGCCTATATCCAGGACCTTGTGGTTATCCCCCGGTGTCGTGGAAAAGGGGTGGGCAAGAAGATAGTGCAGGCTCTCCTCCGGTTCTGTTTCTCCCGCAATGTTACCTGGATCGCCCTGATTGCCGAGCCCGGGACCGAGGATTTTTACACCGGGATCGGCTTTGTCCGGATGAAGGACTATGTCCCCCTGCGGTTCCGTGGGACGGTGTGAACCATGCTCTCCCGCAATGATTTCTTACCGGTAACCCTGGAGGATCGGCCTCTCTTCGTCAGCCACTACCAGCGGTTCCCCCAGGTGCACAGTGATAATACCTTCACCAACATGGTCTGCTGGGACCAGTATGCCCACTACCGCTTTGCCCATGTCCGCGATAGCATCATTATCTCCAGCACGATAGACGGCAGGACAAAGTTCCGGCCCCCAATCGGCCCGCATGACCCGGAATTGCTGGAGGATCTGATCGCGCACTGCTTGCAGGAGGGGGATGATGCACCTCTCGTCCTCGTGGATGCAGAAGCGCGTGCACGGATAGAGCAGCAGTATCCGGATCTCCCCCTGTATCCTGACCGTAACTACTTCGAATACGTGTACCGCGCCGAGGATCTTGCCCTCCTCCCGGGAAGGCAGTACCTGAACATCCGCAGGCACCTCAATCGGTTCAGGAAGAACTGCAACCCGATGGTGGAGGAGATTGGTGATGACAACCAGGGCCAGGTGGAGGAGTTCCTCCGTGAATGGTGCGAATGGAAGAACTGCGATGGAGAACCGTTCCTTGCCTATGAGAAGGAGGCGGTACTGTGCGCTATCTCCCACCTGCAGGAACTCGGTCTCTCCGGCCTCCTCATCCGGGTGCTCGGACGGGTGGGTGCCATCTCCGTGTTTGAACCGCTCAATGACACAACCATGGTCGTTCATTTTGAGAAGGGACTACCCGACTGTGAAGGGATCTATAAGGCGATCAATGCCGAGACGGCGGAACGGGTGAAGGACCGGTTTGAATTTATCAACCGGGAGAGCGATATGGGGGTGCCAGGGCTCCGTGAAGCGAAGCTCCGGTACCACCCGCACCACATGGTTGAGGTTTTCTATGCCACGCGGGATGACCTCGAGGCGCTAATCTGAGCAGGGTACCCTGGTCCCGGCTCCCCTGGTGGGCGCAGCACTTCCCGTGAGTGACAAGAGATGACAATTCCCGAACGGGGTATGGTTTGGGGGAAAAGAGACGTTCACACGGGGGTGGTCCCGGGTTTCCACGCCCGGACTGGTCATAGGGCCGGGAGTCGGGACCGCAGCGGTCCCGTTATCCTCCCATCGTGAGCGCGAAGGAGTAGATCGAGCCGTATTCCTGCAGGAGTCCGACAATGCCGTCGGCAATGATGCTGACCGCGATGGCAGCGACCAGCATTCCCAGGATTTTACCGAGGATCTCTGTCACAGTTACTCCCAGGATGTGCTGGATCTGGAAGGAGAATCGCAGAACCAGGAATGTTGCGGCAAGGGTGAGGGCTATGGCGACGGCAGTGATGAACATCCCGTTATCCTCTGCAAGGAGGAGCACGGTGGTGATGGCCCCCGGTCCGCAGAGGAGCGGTGTGCCGATGACCACCCCGGCAGCGGTGTGGGTATGCTCTTTTGTCCTGCCGATATCGATACCGAGAGCCATCTGCAACCCCAGGAGGAAGAGCAGGATTCCCCCGGCAATCTGGAAACTGGCGATGGTGATTCCGAGGGTGCCGAAGATAAAGAAATTGAAGAAGAGGAAGAGGTACATCAGGAACCCGGCAACAACAACGGCAATGAGTGCCTGCCGGTTGACCTCGGCGGAGCTCTGCCCCTGGGTCATCGAAGTGAATATGGGGACGGAGAGGAGGGGATCCAGGATGACGAACAATGCAGCGAATGCGTAGGCCAGGGTAGAGATCGGGTCCGCCATGCTGTCACAGAAATTCGCTCTGGAACGGAATAAAGCAATTGGTGGAAGGATCCGTTTTTAATACCGGAATAAGGGAAGGAGAACGCGTTTCAAAGAAAGGTGCTCTGGATATGACCTCGCCTGATAGATAGGGGGGTTGATGCCAGATTCTGGGGGTGTCCGGCAAAATGAAAAAACCAGGGGGCATATCCCATGAGCATTACAGGTTATATCTTCCGGGGATAAAAACTCTACGATGTAGAACCGACGCGATCACAACCCCGCCTTGAAAAAGTGGTCATGATCTCCGGTCCACCAGCCGTCTCGGCCGGCCTTTGAGCCGGGAGAGTTCCAGCCCTCCCGGTTCTGTGAATGAAAAGATGAGGGAGAAGGCGTCCCCGATTGAACGGGATAGGGCAGGTTTATATCTGAAGAAGGATTTCCGGAAGGTCTCACCAATCGCTTCCTGTGGTGTTGAAGAGAGATTGGTGCACTCCATGCTCACCCGGAGTATTGTCTCTTCTGCCTCGTCACCGCCATAGATGAAGGCCTCATACTCCCCGGTGAGGTAATCCATGTTCGGTCGCTGGAAGACTCCCCGCTCGATATCCACCCGGTTCACCGGTGTTCCCAGGATCCAGGCCGTCTCTGCCTCCCGCTGGGGGTTCATGATCTTTATGTGGGTCCTTCCGCAGGGGCAGGGTTCTCTGGTCAGCACCACCGTGGTGTCCTCGGTATCGTAGTTGATCAGGAGGGTACCGGCACGGCCCCCGGCCGGAATGAGCGTGGTCAGCACCGCCCGACCGCACTCACCGTCAGGAACAAACATTTTCAGCGCCGGATCGTAGACATCCAGGTGCACCAGGTCTTCGGGGACGTGGAGCCCGCTCCGGACCACACATTCCCCGCACATGGTTCCTTCTGTAGAGCCATAGGTATTGAAAACATCACGCTGCCAGAGTTCCGCAACATAAGCCCGTGATTCATCGGCAAAGCTCTCTCCACCAATGACCAGTCGTTCTACCGACGATTCACCTGGCGAAAGCCCGTCATCCTGCATCCGGCGGGCAAGGTGGATCAGCTTGAAGACGCTCCCAACGATGCCGGTCGGATGGTAATTGGTAATGATCCGGTTGGGGAAGCTGCACTTGCCGGTCGGGATGATGGCCACCCCGATATCACGCGCCGCAAGGGTCATGGTATTTGCCCCAACGTTCATCCCGTACGAAGCGCAGATCACGATCCGGTCTCCCCTGCCGAACCCCTGTGAGACGAAACTCCGGGCGTACTTCTCGGCATACCGTAGCCAGTCATCCCAGGTAAGGAAGAAGCTCTTCGGCGTCCCCGAAGTGCCGCTTGTCTCGTGGATGGTGAAGATCCTGTCCCAGGCAACACTCCGGAACATGAATTCAGGAGTAACGGGAGGCTGGTGCTCCCGGATAGTCTTCCCGGAGATGACAGGAAGCCCGAGCAGGTCCTCATGGGTCGTTATGGAAGCCGGATCGATCCCGTGTTCGCGAAACCATGACCGGTAGAACGGGGAGTTGTCTGCCGCATACCGTACCGTATACCGTACCCGCTCATCGATGAGTGCATCGAGCTCGCTGCGTGGGAGCCGTTCCACCGCTTCATTGAAGAAGGCACCGGGTACCATGGATAGTGATGGCTATCCCCTGAATTTAAGATACCGCTTGATGCTCACGAGGGCTCCGTACATCTATCCGCCGCCGCCCGGTCAGTCGAAAAATCCCCGGCTGATGTTGGCATCCTGCGAGTATCCCCTGCTCTCCCAGTACCCGTGGTACGTGGGATCGGCCGAGACCTCAATGGTAGTAATCCACTTGATCCACTTATAGCCCCACCTGTCTTCAGCCACCAGCTGGAAGGGGAATCCCCGTTCGGGAGGCAGGGTGACGCCGTTCATGGCATAGGCCATCATGATATCCCGATCCCGGACGTAATCGAGGGGAAGCGAGGTTGAGTAGCCATCGGCAGCAGAGAAAATGACGGTGGTGGCTTCAGGCCTGACCTGTGCCTCGGCCAGTACATCCCCGATCAGCACGCCCTCCCAGAGAATGGTTACATCCCACCCTTCAACACAGAAGAGGGTTACTTTCTTGTTGTAGTGAGGATATCGGTCGAGCACGTGTTCATAGGTGAGAGAGAGCGGTTGATCCACGAGCCCGGTGACATTCAGGCGGTAGTCCCCCGGACTGATATACTGCGGTCCCCGTATAGAGTTCTCCCTGAAATCCGCAATCGATGAGAGGCGTTCTCCTTCATAGTCCCGGATCTCAACTGCGGTCAGCGAAGTGATATTCTCGTTACGAATCCCTGGAATGCCAAACACCGAGAAGGCATACCCGGCGATAATGAAGATCAGCACCAGAATGATGATGAGGGGTACAAGCGGAACGCGGACCATACGTTATTCCCGAGAGCCCGTTGAATCCGGTTCCATATAATGATGTACCCTGTTCCATGGTGGCCTCTGTTCAGACAGGTACCGGTTTCATGGAAAATACCTTTATGTAATCCCCGGGAGTCACATGACTGTACGGGTGATTCTCATGGTACAGGTAAAGCGGTATAAGTGCAGCGTGTGCGGGTATATCTATTCCCCGCTCCGGGGTGAACCCCACAACGGAATCCCGGCAGGAACAGCGTTTGAAGATCTCCCTGAATCCTACGCCTGTCCTATCTGCGGAATGCAGGGGAAGGGAAAGATAGGGACATGGGGATTTGATGAATGGGTACCGACGCGGTGGATATGTTCCGTCTGCGGATATATCTATGACCAGAAACGCGGAGAGCCCCACCGGGGGATTAAGGCGGGAACGGCATTTGAAGATCTTCCGGATAACTATACCTGTCCGGTCTGTGCTCTTGACCCCAGGATTTCGGTGCAGTTCGGGAAGGTACGAAAGCAGGGATTTGAACCGCTTGAAATTTAAAAAAATTCATCTTATTTTTCCGTTTCATTCACTGACCAGACCGAAAGGCCGGCTCCTCTGCAAGCTTCCTGAGGGCAAGCCGTGTCGCCTCGCGGACTTCATGCTCGTCATCCCCGAGCGCTGACTCCAGTACGGGAACATACCTGCTGTCGGCAAGCTTTCCGAGCGCCTCTGCCGCAGCACTTCTCACCCCTTTCTTCGGATCATTCAAAAGCGGTGCGATATATTCAGCAGCACGGGGATCCCGCAGATCCCCGAGCGCCTGAACGGCTCCCTGCCGGGTCCAGCGATCGGGGCTCTTCAGGCAGGGCAATATGGAATCGAAAGCACGGGAATCTCCAATCGTTCCCAACGCACGCAGGGCAACCCATACCACATCCGGAACCGGATCCGACAGGAGGGCGATCAGGGGATCGACGCCCCGCATATCGCCGATGTTTCCAAGGGCCCCGGCAGAACGGACCCGGAGGTTGGGATTTTCATCCGAAAGCTGCCGGATGAGAATACCGATGTTCTGTTCCTGCCGTTCGTTCCTGCGCTTAATGGCCTCTTTTACAGGGTCGTCATCGTTGTGGTGCATACCCGACACCAGAACTGTATCAGACCGCTCCCTCCATCAAAGCTCCTGTACCGGGAAGAAAGGGTGTTGTATTAATAGCATCATGATGATCTATCACTCGGGGGGACGAGCGGAGACGTATGGTGAAGAAAATCCTGCTTCCGACCGATTTTTCTGAGTATGCCCGGATGACGGCAGGTCTGGTGAGCAAGATGCCCGACACGGGAGAGGTCATTCTCCTGCATGTGCTCGATGGCGAAAACGCATCATCGCGTGCCTGGCTCGGAGGACAGGAGACGGCATCCCCACGGGAGTATGCGGAACGATCCCTCCATGAAGAGGAGGAGCAGCTCAACCGTGCGGGGATTCCGGTGAGGGCGAAACTCATCATCGGTGACGGCAGGGATCCGGTAGCGGTCATCCTTGGATTGGCACGGCGGGAAGCCGTGGATCTCATCATGATCGGTGCCCGGGGAAAAGGACTGGTCGAAGGTCTCCTGCTTGGTTCAGTATCTTCAGGGATTCTCCGTCACGCCACAACCAGCGTGCTCCTTGCCCGGCACCCGTCTGCATGGAGCCGGATGAAACCCGTTCTTTCACGGGAAGGGAAGGGAGAGGTCAGCCTCTTCTCACGGATGCTCTTCCCGGTCGATTTCTCGAAGCCCTGCGATGAAGGGTTCGCGTTTCTCCGCTCTCTCCCGGGGATCAAAGAGCTGGTCCTGCTCCACGTCATCACCCAGGCTGACACCCGGGAGGAACTCGAGGAAAGCATCCGGAATTCGTACGGGGAGCTCCAGTCTCTCTGGCGCTCTATCGATGATGACCAGGCCAGGGTTACCATCCTGATCCGGTTCGGCAGACCTGCAGAAGTGATCTGCGAAATGGCTGAGAAGGAGAAGGCAACCCTCATCTTCATGCCCCGTTTCGGCGCCTCTGACTTCATCAGGAGCCTCCCCATCGGGAGCACTGCCCAGGAGGTGGCAAAGCGAACCCGGATCCCCCTGTTCCTCTTCTATCCCGAGATCCAGCTCGAGGTGATCACCCGCGAACTGGATAAGGAGGAATTCCCTGGTGCAGAGAAGATCTGGCGCCAGTTCCACCAGCAGACGGCCGACCCGGAACGCGACCGGGTCTTCGGGGTGCTGGTGGAAGGGACCCTGGTCGCACTTGCCCGCTGCCGGCGGCACCCTGGCGGGCTGGAGGTCGATGGTATCTTCACCCTCGAGGAATTCCGGGGCCGGGGCTATGCCCGCGAGGTGATGGAGGAGCTGATCTCAGCCTGCGGCCGGGAGCCGCTGTACATGCACTCCACGGTTCCGCTGGTGGAATTTTACCGGCAGCTCGGATTCAGGGAGATTGGAGAGGACGAGCTCCCGCCCGGGATACAAGCGCGGTTTGATTTTGCCATGGGGGAGATGGAGGGCTCAAACGTTCAGCCGATGACGCGGCCGGCTGACCGGGCCTGATAGATATCCGGCTGTACACTCTTTTCCCCCCCCGTACGGCCCTCCCGCTGGATAGACGGTCTTACCAACAAGTCTCCCACTCCCCGTCCCACTCCTTCACCAGTTCGATCAGGAGCGCGAAGAGGGCGGCTTCAAGCGGGTCCCCGATGTCGGCAACCCGGTCACGGGAACGGGTACGGATCATCATGGAGAGACGCCCGGCATAGGCCTGCTCCCCTGCTTTCAGTGCCCGCCGTGCCCGCATCCACCGGTCGGCAACCTGTTCTGCGGTCTGGTCTCCGGTCATGATGGGTCCAGGGAAAACGGGGTATGATGCGGGAAAAGGTACGGGCCGTGGGGAGTGAAAGTGGGGATCAGCACCGCGGCTGTCCAGGTGAGGAAAAGGTGGTCATCTTCGATGATGGGATGCGCCGTTTACACCCAGGGCCAGAAAAAAAGGGTTAAATGAGTTTGAAGATCGGGTGGCTCTCGGCCACGCACTCGATTCCCATCTGGCGGGTTGCCTCGAGGACCGCGATATCAGTGTAGGCCTGTGCCGTGATCATGGCCTCCACGTTCTCGATGGGACCGTACATGATCAGGTCGGCACCGAGCGTGCTGGCGATCATGTTGCAGCCGATATCGGGAGCTGACCAGGCAGCCTGGATGACGCCGTCCATGCCGCCCTGGTAGTGGTGCAGCAGCTGCTCGACGTAGGCATCCTTGCCTTTCAGGGACTCTGCGAGCTTCGAAGGGTTCTTCTTTGATCCCTTCCAGCGCTTGAGCCAGGTCCAGGAGACGGTCATATTGTGGTAGGCACCACCGGTGGGGTATCCGTGGATGGCCTTGCAGGCCAGGATCTCCCGGTAGGCACCACCGGATCCAAGCCCGAGCGGTGTTGCGGCAGTATCGAGGATAGGCCGGGTGATTCCCGCCTCTTCGGCGATCTGGATCATTCCCTTGGTCTGGCCGGCAACACCACCCTCAACGAGGGTCTTCTCCCTTCCGGCCACGGAGGGGTCGGCGGGGTTGAAGGCCAGCACGATAGCGGCGTCGACATCGCTGTTCTTGATGGCCTCGATATTCTCGGGCGGGATGGAACCGTTGATCGAGTTGTAGATGGCACGGTGTGCCAGGCCGACCTCGGTTGTGTACTTGCAGGCGTGAGCCAGTGCAGCCGGAACCGACGAATCCATCAGGAAGGCGGTCTTGTTGTCGATGCTGTCGAACCACTGGAAGTAGCTCTCGAACGCCTCGCCGAATTCAGCGATGATCTGGATGAAGTGGGGGATCCCGGTCATATCCGAGAGTTCCTGACACCGGTTCCAGAGGGCTTCGGCCTTCACCTTGTCGATGACTCCCTTGTGGTCATCGAGGACAACTTCATGTTTATTGTAGAAAATTGACGCACCAAGTACAGTCGGGTACTCACCAGGCTGTCCTCCGATCTTGGTGCCGTTGAAGTCCCAGACTTTCTGCTCTTTTTCGAATCTGAACATACTCTTTCACACCTCCATTACATTAAGACGTTAAGTTTCGGGAGCAGTACCAGGAGCAGGACAAATACCGTCAGTCCTGCCACAAGGCCATAGAGGATACCAATGTCCCGACCGATTTTTCTTCCGACGCGCTGGGCGATCTCTGCATCTGCAAACTCGATCTGCTTCTCGATCTTGTCGAGCCTCTTCTCGATCTCGAGGAACTGGGGGTTTACCCCTGCGGCCGCGGTCTCAATACCCCCGGCAGCTTCCTTGACCTCGACGACCATGGGGTCGGCGGCGAATGCACCGGGATCGCGTCCCTTGAGTTCGTTGATCTTGGCGGCAATTGAGCCAATATCTTCGGACTCCATGATGTTGACCAGTTCGCACTGCTCCTGGAATCGCTTGATGGCGTCATCGGCGAGGTTCTCGATGAACGGAATGGCACCTTCAGCCCCGACAACCCTGCCGTCTTTTACCCCGTTCTTGTGGAGGGCAACCATGGTCTGTCCGGCCAGGTGACCCTTCACTTCCGTCCCGCAGAGCAGGATGAAGCGGATGTTGGGGTTGGAGATGATGTTTGCGATGACCTTCTCAAGGCCGAGGTTCTCGGTCTTGCAGGATCCGCAGATGGCGGCTCCCTTGTCGCAGATTCCCTTCTCATCGAGGTGGGAACCGCAGGTCATAACGGCAACCGGGCTGTTGGCATCGCCGGAGTTGAAGTCTCCCTTGGCGATCGGCCACCCGCTTGCTGGTGAT
>DANP01000003.1 GCA_002499905.1 Methanolinea sp. UBA277 | reverse complement strand
ACTGCCCGGACTCTTCCACAAAATATAAGAAGATAATTCCCGATAGTTTTCCCTGATGCTGATACGATCAGCATATCTTGTAGGAGGAATGTGATGAAGAAACTCGTAATGATACTTCTTACGCTGGCAATGCTGACCAGTGTTGCCTTGGCAGATATCGGGATTGATCCCGTCCCTGAGACGCAGGGCATCCTCACGTCCACGTCGCTCAATGCGGTGGGGAATTTTGCCTCTGCAACCGAAGTACAATGGAGGATCACCGATGACTCGGGTGGCCTTCCCGGTCTACCGGGAGTGCTTATCATTGGAGCGATCTACGAATCGACCTATACCGAGGACACCCAGTCCCAGGGCGTCGGCCTGATCGGTTATGACAAGGAGCTCGATCTCGAAACCAGCGGCCAGATCTCCGGCCAGTGGAATATCGAGGCTACCAAGCAGATCGCATTTGTCGGTATTGATGGGGCAGCTGTTGTTTCCAGTGATGCAATTATGGTTGACGGTGCAGCGCTGTCGTATGATCTTCCTACCGATGTTGCAATCTGTCCGTTCGCGTCCGGGATCGGTTATTGGATTCCGACTTACTGCAACAGGGCTGAGGCAGGAAGCACCATTGACATGACGGTGGCCAACGTCCGGACCACGACCACCGACAGGTTCATCATGCCGTCCGCCGACCATCCAGTCGAGCTCAACCACGACCTCCGTGTCACTGAGCTCCTCACTGATGTGCCCTCAGTCGGATTCGCATCCGCCTACATGGATGTCCTGATCCAGGAAGCATATGGTGCAGAATCAGATGATCCAAGTGGAATATGGTGGAACCTTTGCGAACGCATCGAGTTCACAGAAGAGACCACCGCTGACGGGGCAATCACTCTCTTCGACAAGCTCATGCACTACGAGTCCGGCATGGTCAGGTAATCCCTGAAAACCATTTTTTCTTTTTTCCGACTTTCTCTGCCTGGAATCGCACACAGAACATGCTTTTATTCATCACACCGGTGAACTGGCAATAAAATGCCGGTATATTTTTATATCCTCATATCCACTTTTTTCCGATGCTGAGAGTATCAGCATGAATGTAGGAGGAATTTCATGAAGAAACTCGTAATTCTGGCCATTGCACTGGTACTTCTTACCGGCTATGCACTGGCAGACCGTGGCATCGACCCGGTCCCTGAGACCCAGGGCATTGTCACCTCCACGTCCGTCAACGTTGTTGGTAACTTTGCCTCCGCCACCGAGTTGCAGTGGAGAATCACCACCGATACCGGCGGGCTCCCGTCTGTCCCGGTGCTCGATGCTGAAAAAGCTATCTACGAGTCGACCTACACCGAGGACACCCAGTCCCACGGCGTGGGCCTGATGCTCTACGACAAGGAACTCGACGTCGAGACCTCCGGCCAGATCTCCGGCCAGTGGAATATCGAGGCAACCAAGCAGATCGCCTTCATCGGTATTGACGGTGCCTACGTCGTCTCTACCGACAACATCATGGTAGACGGCGCTGCCAACCCCCATAACACTGATCAGTTTGTCATCTGTCCGTTCGCTGATGATGTCAGTTACGACTTCCCGGCGTTCTGCAACAGGGCCGAGGCAGGATCCACTATCGATATGACTGTGGCCAATGTCCGGACCACCACCACCGACCGGTTCGTCATGCCGTCCAGCGACCACCCGGTCGAGCTCAACCACGACCTCCGCGTTACCGAACTCCTCACTGATGTGCCTTCCGTCGGGTTTGCTTCCGCATACATGGAAGTCCTGATCCAGGAAGCTGGTGCGGGAGGTTCCCCGGAGGACGAGACTCTGATGGAGCGCATCGAGTTCTTCGAGGAGACCTCCGTTGACGGAGCCATCACCCTCTTCGACAAGCTCATGCACTACGAGTCCGGCATGGTCAGGTAACCCCTGAAAACAAATTTTTTCCTTTTTTACTACTTTCTCTGCCCGGAACCGCACACATAACGTGCTTTTATTTTTTATCACATCGGTGAAATATCACCATAATGCCGGTATCTTTTTATATCCTCAAATCCACGTTTTTTCGATGCTGAGAGTATCAGCATGAATGTAGGAGGATTTCTATGAAGAAACTCGTAATTCTGGCCATTGCACTGGTACTTCTTACCGGGTATGCAATGGCAGACAGTGGAATGGACCCGGTCCCCGAGACTCAGGGCATTGTCACTTCCACCTCCGTCAACGTTATTGGCAACTTTGCCTCCGCCACCGAGCTGCAGTGGCGGATCACCAACGATGCTAATGGCCTTCCGGGAGTGCCCCCACTTGGTGAAGAATCCGCGATCTACGAATCCACGTATACCGAGGACACCCAGACCCACGGTGTGGGCCTGATGCTCTACGATAAGGAAATGGATGTCGAGACCTCCGGCCAAATCAGCGGTCAGTGGAACATTGAGGCAACCAAGCAGATCGCCTTCATCGGCATCGATGGTGCCTATGTCGTCTCGAGCGACAATATTATGGTCGACGGTGCCGCTGATGATGTCCATGGTACAGAGCTTAAAGTGATCTGTCCCTTTGCAACCGGCGTGAGCCCGAACTTCCCGGCGTTCTGCAACAGGGCACAGGCAGGATCCACGATCGACATGACCGTGGCCAACGTCCGGACCACCACCACCGACCGTTTCGTCATGCCGTCCAGCGACCACCCGGTCGAGCTCAACCACGACCTCCGCGTTACCGAACTCCTCACTGATGTGCCTTCCGTCGGGTTTGCTTCCGCATACATGGAAGTCCTGATCCAGGAGGCCGGTGCTGGAGGTTACCCGGAGGACGAGACTCTGATGGAGCGCATCGAGTTCTTCGAGGAGACCTCCGTTGACGGAGCCATCACCCTCTTCGACAAGCTCATGCACTACGAGTCCGGCATGGTCAGGTAATCCCTGAAAACAAATTTTTTCCTTTTTTTGCAGTTTTATCGTGCAGAAATACCACATTGGCTTCCGTCAGACCACAGTTCATATCATTTCTGAAATCTGCAGCAGAGTGAAGATCTTGAGAAACAAGAGATTAACAGAAATCATACTATGATGACGTAGACAATCAGCCGATTTTTTTTCTCCATTCCTTAAAGGATATGGTATAATTTATTGAAAAGCCCCCATTTCAGTCTTTTCGAATAACGCACCATGATAAGTATTATTACCTTACCCACTGTTCAACCATTGTCTGTGCTGAGTCAATCAGCACGGCTGCAGGAGGGATGTAATGAAGAAAATAGTGCTGGTATTCATAATGCTGATACTCGTTACCGGGATTTCCATGGCCGATCGCGGAATCGACCCTGTCCCGGAGACCCAGGGTATCGTTACCTCTACCTCGGTGAATGCGGTAGGCAACTTCGCCTCCGCAACTGAGTTACAGTGGAGGATAACTGATGCCCCGAACGGACTTCCGGATATTCCGCCTCTCGTTTTCGGATCTGCTATCTATGAGTCGACCTACACCGAGGACACCCAGACCCACGGCTTGGGCCTGATGCTCTACGATAAGGAGCTCGATGTCGAGACCTCCGGCCAGATAACCGGACAGTGGAACATCGAGGCCACCAAGCAGATCGCCTTTATCGGTATCGACGGTGTCAATGTGGTCTCAACAGACAACATCATGGTGGACGGGGCTGCAACACCGAATCTTACAATGTATCACGTCATCTGTCCGTTTGCAAGCGATATCTCCACGATCTTCCCGGCTTTCTGTAACAGGGCTGAAGCTGGATCAACCATCGATATGACCGTGGCCAACGTCCGCACAACCACCACCGACCGTTTCGCCATGCCATCCAGTGATCACACGGTCGAGCTCAACCATGACATCCGAGTCAGCGAGCTGGTTGCCGATGTCCCCTCGGTAGGGCTGGCATCTGCATACATGGAAGTTTTAATCCAGGAGGGACGTGGTTTTGCTGTCGCCTTTGCCGGTAACTCCGATGCGACATACAGTGATATACGGCCTGTAGGTGGCGTCATAGATCCTCTCGTTGAACGCATTGAATTTAGTGAAGAGACCACCGCTGACGGTGCCATCACCCTCTTTGAGAAGATGATGCACTATGAGTCGGGAATGGTCAGGTAAAATCAAAAACCATTTTTTTCTATAAAATCTGCTCTCTGACTCAGGTTCTTTGTGAAGCTCCTCGTGCGAAAATATATAAATTCTACCACGATTCCTTCTTTGTCCGTACTGAGTTAATCAGCACGGCTGCAGGAGGGATGTAATGAAGAAAATAGTGCTGGTATTCATAACGCTGATACTCGTTACCGGGATTTCCATGGCCGATCGCGGAATCGACCCCGTCCCGGAGACCCAGGGTATCGTTACCTCCACGTCCGTGAACGTGGTCGGGAACTTTGCTTCCGCAAGCGAGCTCCAGTGGAGAATTACCGACGATCCATTCGGACTGCCGTCCATTCCACCTCTGTCCATTGACTCTGCCATCTACGAGTCGACCTACACCGAGGACACCCAGACCCAGGGCGTCGGCCTGATGCTCTATGACAAGGAGCTCGATGTTGAGACCAGCGGCCAGATCTCCGGCCAGTGGAACATCGAGGTAACCAAGCAAATCGCCTTCGTCGGCATCGACGGTGCCTATGTTGTCTCAACCGACAACATCATGGTCGACGGCGCCGGAACCCCGACCCTTACGATGTTCGACGTCATCTGTCCGTTTGCAAGCGATATATCCGAGATCTTCCCGGCATTCTGCAACCGGGCAGAAGCGGGCAGCACGATCGACATGACCATAGCCAATGTCCGGACCACCACGACTGACAGGTTCGTCATGCCGTCCAGTGACCACACCGTCGAACTCAACCATGACATCCGGGTCAGCGAGCTGGTTGCCGATGTCCCCTCGGTAGGGCTGGCATCTGCATACATGGATGTCCTGATTCAGGAGGGGCGTGGGTTCGGCATCAGAGCTGCGTTCGGCGCCGGGATCGATCAGACTGACTTCCCGGTACAGCAGCGCATATTTGATCCGCTCGTAGAACGCATCGAGTTCTCCGAAGAGACCACTGCTGACGGTGCCATCACGCTCTTTGAGAAGCTGATGCACTACGAATCGGGAATGGTCAGGTAACCCCGAAAAACCATTTTTTTCCGACTTTTAATTCACGACACTGCCCCGGATTCTTCCGCAAAGCTTAATAAGATAATTCTTGATAATTTCACTGATGCTGATGGTATCAGCATATCTATAGGAGGAATGTAATGAAGAAACTCGCAATTCTTGTTATCGCACTCGTGCTCCTGACAGGATACACCCTGGCGGACCGTGGAATCGACCCGGTTCCCGAGACCCAGGGTATCGTTACCTCTACCTCGGTGAACGCGATAGGCAACTTCGCCTCCGCAACTGAGTTACAGTGGAGGATAACCGACGACCCGAACGGACTCCCGAAAATTCCACCCCTGTCGGCCGCCGCGGCCATATATGAATCGACCTACACCGAGGACACCCAGACCCATGGTGTCGGCCTGATGCTGTATGACAAGGAGCTCGATGTCGAGACCAGCGGCCAGATCTCCGGCCAGTGGAACATCGAGGCCACCAAGCAGATCGCCTTCATCGGCATCGACGGTGCCTACGTCGTCTCTACCGACAACATCATGGTCGATGGTGCAGCGAACTATGACAAGACAATCCAGAATGTCATCTGTCCGTTCGCAACTACCGTCACTGAGATGTTCCCGACCTACTGCAACAGGGCAGAAGCGGGAAGCACCATCGACATGACCGTGGCCAACGTCCGGACTACCACCACCGACCGCTTCGTGATGCCGTCCGCCGACCACCCGGTCGAGCTGAACCACGACCTCCGCGTCACCGAACTCCTCACTGACGTGCCCTCCGTCGGATTTGCTTCCGCCTACATGGAAGTCCTGATCCAGGAAGCCCGGGGTGGACCTCAGGATGCACCAGCACCCGCACCGTTCCTGACGCTCATGGAACGCATCGAGTTCTCCGAAGAGTCCTCCGCTGACGGAGCAATCACCCTCTTTGACAAGCTCATGCACTATGAGTCAGGGATGGTCCGGTAAAACCACACCTTTTTTTCAGCGATCCTGAACATCCGTCCTGTTCCAGAGTGCCCTAATATGGCGGAAACTCTTTATAATGGCGTATATAACCAGTATACCAGGAGAATCCCATGATTCAGAGAAGTCTCGTTCCCGCTCTCGTTGCGGTAATTCTGGTAATCTCAATGGTGACGGTGATTCCCGCGTTCTGCAACCGGATCGAGGCCGGGAGCACCATCGAACTCACGTCAGGGAGTGCAACCACCTCCTCGCTTGACCGGTTCATATACGGCGGAGGGTTCGATCCGGTCGAGATGAAGTATCTCCTGAATGTCAGGGGAAGCAGCACTGAAACCCCGGCAAAAGGATCGGTTTCCGCGTACATGGAAGGTCTGATACAGGAAGGCAGCCCTGATGGAACCGGGGTCTCGGAGATTCTGAAATTCTATGAGCGGTCCAGTGCAAGCGGATCTATCACCAGCTTCCAGAAGATAATGCATTACAGCTCGGCCATCTCACTGGCCTGATATCTTTTTTCATCCTGGTTCACAGAGGGGGTAGTCGCTCCTTCGGTCCTGACATCCACCGCTCGTGACGAGCCCGGAATCCTGCACAAATCTTCTTATCAGGGTACGACGACATCTTCCTGATGCTGATACAATCAGCACACCCGCAGGAGGAATGTAATGAAGAAACTCGTAATTCTGATACTCGCAGTGGGACTCCTCACCGGGTTTGCCATGGCAGACCGCGGAATCCCTCCGGTCCCCGAGACCCAGGGGATTGGTACCTCTACATCGGTCAATGCAGTCGGTAACTTTGCATCAGCAACTGAAATGCAGTGGAGGATCACCACTGATACCGGCGGCCTGACGGAAGTCCCGCCCCTCACCTACACTGCAGCCATCTACGAGTCGACCTACACCGAGGACACCCAGTCCCACGGCGTGGGCCTGATGCTCTACGACAAGGAGCTGGATGTTGAGACTTCCGGCCAGATCAGCGGCCAGTGGAATATAGAGGCAACCAAGCAGATCGCCTTCATCGGCATCGACGGTGCCTACGTCGTCTCTACCGACAATATCATGGTTGACGGAGCTGCCAGGGGGACGTTGACCAGGGATGAAGTGATCTGTCCCTTCGCTGAGGATGTCAGTTACTTCTTCCCGGCATATTGCAACCGGGCCGAGGCAGGAAGCACTATCGACATGACCGTGGCCAATGTCAGGACCACCACTACCGACCGGTTCGTGATGCCCTCAGGCGATCACCCCGTCGAGCTGAACCATGACCTCCGGGTCACTGAACTCGTTACTGACGTGCCATCTTCCGGATTCGCTTCTGCCTATATGGATGTGCTAATCCAGGAAGACCAGACCGGACACGAAGGGTTCTCTGCTCTTCTGTTCGAACGCATTGAGTTCTCCGAAGAGACCACCGCTGACGGAGCCATCACCCTCTTTGACAAGCTGATGCACTACGAATCGGGAATGGTCAGGTAACCTGGAGAGGGGAATAATCCCCCTTCTTTTTTCCCCGGACAGGTTCCCGCTTTCACCCAACAGAGTGACTTTATAGTACCGGAGGCAACCTTAATCCCATGAAATTATTCCCGTATATAGCCATTGTCCTCATAATATCCGGTATTTTTCTGAGTGGCTGTATAACCGGCCGGGAAGTAAACCAGACCCCTGACCCGGAAGCGGACCTCAGGGTTACCCTGAAGGAATATACTGCGATTCTCGATAAAGACCCGGGGAATATCACAGCATGGGTGAAGAAGGGTACCATCCACCAGCGGCTGGGAGAATACGATCAGGCCGATCAGGCCTATGATACCGCTCTCGATCTCGATCCCAACCTCGCCATTGTGTGGGGATACAAAGGAAATGTCCGGCATATCCAGGGGAATGTATCGGAAGCGCTCATGATGTACGAAGCAGGTATCCGGATTGATCCTTCCATTCCCATGCTCTGGGCGAACCGTGGCCTGGCCCTTGCCGCTCTCGGTCGGTATGATGAAGCCCTGGCCTCCTATAACCGGGCACTTGCACTCGATCCGTCCCGGTCCATAACCGCAAAGGACAAAGGCGACCTCTTAAGGGCGCTTGGCAGGTACCCTGATGCATTACAGGCCTATACCATGGCGGTTGCCGCTGATCCGGCGAACAGGGACGCAGCGTGCGGAAAGGCTGACATGCAGCGGCTGACAGGAAGGTATCCCGATGCCATAGCCGGCTATGATGCCATTCTCGCCGCGTATCCTGACGATGTCAGGGCCCTTGCGGGAAAAGCGGAAGCACTCTCCGGTTCCGGGAAGTTCAGTGAAGCGATCGCCGTATACGACCGGCTGCTTGAACTCCATCCCGAAGATGCCAGATACTGGGCCTACCGGGCCTATGCACTGAATGCCATGGGCAATCCCGAAGAAGGCCTCGCCTCGGCAGAACAGGCGATTGCGATTGATCCTGCGAACGAGATAGCATGGAACAACAAGGGATCGGCCCTTACCTCACTCGGTCGCCTGGATGAAGCGCTTAAGGCATACGATGAGACCGTGCGGATAAACCCGGGCAATGCCATCGCGTGGAGCAACAAGGGGTATGTGCTCGCATCCAAAGGGGACTACGAGGCAGCTGTTGCTGCCTACGACCAGGCCATCGCCCTTTCACCGGGTCTCTCCGGCACCTGGACCTACCGGGCAGCTGCTCTCTCCAACCTCGGGAAATTCGAGGATGCCATCGTATCCGCAGACCGGGAGCTTGCTCTTGACCCGAAGAATGTCCAGGCCCTGATGGTCAAAGCTGATGCCTGTATCGCTCTGAAGGAGTACAGGAAGGCAGCATCAGTCTATAAGACAGTTGCCGATCTCAGCCCCGGATCAAGCAGTGCCTGGTTCAACCTCGGCTACGCACGCCATAATGACAAGGACTATGACGGTGCCATCGCCGCATACCGGAAATCTCTCGATCTTGACCCTGAAAATTCGCTTGCCTGGATGTATGAAGTCTCGGCACTGATCAGCATCGGGAGGGGGGGAGAGGCAATCCACTCCTATGACTCTGCTCTCCTTTCCAATCCCAACAACACAGTTGCCCTGATGAACAAGGGCTATGCCCTCCACCAGATGAAGCAATATGAGGAAGCGATAGCAGTCTTCAACAAAGTCCTCGCTATCGAACCCAATAACACGGCGGCGCTCCTGAATAAGGGCTATGAGCAGATAGCGGTCGGTAACTTCATCGGTTCCATCCAGACCTATGACCAGGTGCTGGCACTTGAGCCGGAAAACCTGGAAGGACTCATTTACAAAGGTGTAGCCCTCTACCGTATGACCCGGTACCAGGAAGCCCTGACCATAACTGAACAGGCAATCACCATCTCCCCGGAGAATGCCCAGGCCTGGACCAATAAGGGGTATATCCTGAGCAGGATCGGTAAAATCGATGATGCAGTGAAGGCGTTCGATCGGGCACTCCAACTTGACCCTGCCTCCCGGGATGCACAACAGGGACGGACCGAGGCAATCCGGGTGAAATGGCCAAATTACCGGGGATAAAGGACGGTGTCGTCCACGTCTCCCGGGTTCGGGGGTAAATAATCCCGGGTCGGGGATATTCCCCTGATCTCATCTCCTTTTTTATTCCCTGTTCGAACGCCTGACCAGGACTGTGCCCGTTCCATCCCGGTTCATTGGAGCTCATCCCACGAAAGCATGCAGGGAGAGAGACTACCTGAAGAGGGTCTGTTGATTGATAGCCTGTAGAGATTCATCCCTTCATGAGAAACCACCCGTTTTGGCTGTAACCGGATGACGGGGATTGTCATCGATACAACAGGTGATGAGCTCTGTGTCGCCTTTGAAATAGTTACACAAAGGGCCGAGATATATCCCCTCGTGCTCCTGCATGCAGGATATCGTGGGTGGTGATATCGGAAAAACGGCAACTCTCCTGCCCACCGTCTATGAATGACGGAAGAAAGAGGTTTTAATATCTTTTTAGTGTTTTTTCAGGGATAAAAAAATTGGACGTGAGTCCGGGGGATTATCCGTCAGGATGAATATCCGGTTCGCATCGCGATCTCAACGAGACCGTCGACGGTTACCGACTCCTCGTAGCTCATATCGGTCGTCTTGTTGGTCGCGTTGCCGGCACCCTCCTGGATGACTGCATCGACGTAGACGGTCGCTTCTCCGACAGCGGTGTCGTTGCCGGTCTGGCCGCTACCACTGACATCGACCGAGTATTCGACAGCTACACCCTCATCGACGTTGTCGGATACCGTACGGGCTGAGCTCTCGGAATCAACCGAGCCTTCCTTCAGGTCGACTTCACTACCAGTGATCACCCGGACGTTCGTGGCCGGAAGGACATCCGTCTCACTGGTTCCCCACGGGCAGCATCCGGATTCACCGGTTGTAGCTGTGGCAGCTTCATCGATCATCACCGCTTCTGTAGAGTACATCCGGCCGACGCCGTCCCCGTCTCCCTCGTTGGTGTAGTCGATGCTCCGCTCGGTTTCGAGGTTGTTGGAGGGCTGGGTCTGGGCACTGGTATCTACATAGACGTTTTTGTTATACTGGATGGACCCGCTGGTCGCATAGGTATCCTCGAAGTATCCGATGGTCGCCACTCCTTCTCCCGGCCCCAGAGGCGGGTTGTCAGCGAGGTTCCCGTTCCCCTGGGAAAAGACGAGATCGGTATGAGACGTGAGGGACCCGATAGCGGTCGCCGAAATCTCCACGTAGAGATTTGCAGTTTCATTGCTTGGCGGAACAGGGCGTGCAGCACTCCCTGCACCAACCATTGCCATCACGAGTACGGTGACAGCAAGTAGAATAGTGAATGTTCTGGTCTTCATTTCGCCACCTTGATATTTCCAAGAAGGATTTAACAATTCATAGTATAAATAGTTTATCCGCCCCTTTTGCGGTTTCAGGGTCAGGGAGGGGGGCATTAACGTAATTGCCTGCGATATGATGAGTTCGATGTCTGACACAACTCCAGGGCAATAAAAATAGGAAAGAGGGATTTAACGAAGGAACCCGGAGTCGAAGTGAGCCGAATAATGGAAATTCGTGATGAGACCATTCACAGTTACTGACTCCGAAAATCTCAGCAGCGTGGTCTGGTCCTGCGCGAAAACATCACTATAGGCACTGACCGATCCCTGAGATCCGCTGCCAGTGTAGGTGATACCGCTTGATTTTACGAGATTCAGGATATCGGACTGCGTGCTGCTCTGATAGGATGACAGCCGTGACATGAAACCATCGGAGAGGATGGGGCCGGTCGATACCGGGTTGACCTTTATATCATACGCAGATACCGGGCCGATGGCCGAAACCAGCAGGGCCAGCAGGACTGCGGTGAGAAGAATGCTGCGCCGTAGACTCATATTGTTCCTCCTTTCGCACTTTACAGATCGTTGTCGCAGGGATAAAAACTTTCTCACCTTCCCGGTTCGGGGATTGAACTTCCGGGTTTGGTTTATACAATCCACTGGTGCAGGTAACCGCGGTCCGGTGCGACATCCCCATCGACAAGGACCGTATGCTCCTTAATGACCGATCCAATCACGTGCACATCGATCCCCGCCAGGGGAAGGATTAGGGGCGGACAGGTGAACAGCAGCTCGAAATCACCACCCCCAAACAGCGAATACTCTCTGTTCCTGACAGGATCGATCCCTTCGATGAGCGGCAGTAGCGATGAATCGATGGAAAAACCGCACTCATTTGCATCGAGCATGTCGTACAGGGAGGCGACCAGCCCGTCGCTGATGTCCATCATGGCCGTAGCACCGGCCTGCGCCAGCGTCCGCCCCTCCGCCATCCTTGGCATCGGTTCAAACAGGAAACGTTCATACTGCCGGTACCCGTCCAGTGCAGCCTGTGCCCGGCCAGGGGTTCCGGTAACACCAATAAGATTTCCAGGCCTGGCCCCAGATCTCCGGACCAGGGTCTCTCTGTCAGAGAACCCGATTCCGGAACTCACGATGGTCAGCTCACGGTGGGAATCAAGGTCGCCACCGGCAAGGACTGCTCCACAGGCTGTACAGCAGGCTTTCGCCCCCTCAAGAATCTCCCGCAACCGGCCGCTCCGGTCGAGACCGACCGCGAGGAGGAGGATGGCCGGATGTGCACCCATCGCCGCGATATCGCTCAGCGTAACAGCGGCACTCATCCACCCGATCTGCCAGTCAGTCATTCCGACGGGAAAATCGGTCTCTTCGTGCAGCATGTCGGTTGTGGCAACCAGGATTCCCCCTCCGCAGGCAACAACGGCGCAGTCATCGAGAGTATACTCTGTTCCGATCACCTCCCTCACCAGCTTCTTCAGCTCCCGTTCATCCACCTTTCTTCATCTCCTTGCCCCGTTCGGTGCGGTACTCCTGGAAGATGTCTACCAGGAGCTGCTCCTTCTTTTCCCGCTCATACACCTTCTGTCCTTCCTCCCAGGACCGGATCGCTTCATCAAGACGGTCCCGATCAGCATAGGCCATGTTCCCTTTCATGACCACTCCGGCCGATTCGGAGCTTACCAGCGGGACGTCCGATTCCCGGAATATGGCCACGAGCTGGGGATCGATCCGGGTGGATTCCGGGGTCCTGACCACCAGGGCATCGATGCTGGTCTGGGCAAGATCCCGGGCGGCGCTCTTCCCCCAGACATCGATCCTCGGCACGTAGAGGATGTCCCCTTCACGAACCCCGAGTTCATCGGACAGCGTCTTTACCCCTTCCCGGGTCAGGGTAGAGAGGATCCTGACCGGAATCATCTTTTCATCAACCGGAACCTCTTCAAGGACCCTGATCTTCTCAATCCGTTTCCGGAGTTTCTGGGTTGTCCGCTCCTCCCTCCTGAGCCTTTTTTTAAGGCTGGCGATGATCGCCTCCCGTTTGGCGATCTCAGCATCTTTCCGTATCTTCTGGTCTTCCCGTGACCGGATCCGTTTCATCCGGGACTGGAGGCGGATGACCTCGTGATCCTTCTTCCGGACCTCCTCCTGCAGTTCCCGGACCACCTCTTTCAGCCTCTTTAGAGTTCCGTCGAGGATCCTGATCCGTTCGTCCCGTTTTGCATCGATCTCAACCTTCGGGGCCTCGACCTCACGGGGTTTCTCCCTGCCCCGCAGGTCGGCAAGAACCTGCTCAAGGGACTGTCCCCGGACGATTCCTGCCCGCACCTCATCAAGATCAAAACCGGGCGGTACTCGCCGCAGGAGGTTCTGGAACTTGTTCCGGTGACTCCGGAAGGCGTCGAGAGCCGCGGCCAGGGCGTCCCGTTCGTGATCGTTCTGGTAGGGGAAGGATGAGGTCATCTCGAGCTTGGTCTCCACGCTCATGTCCTGGCGGGGGGAGTAGGCAATCCCGTTGAAGGCCCGACGGATCTTCTCCACGGAGAACGGCATCTCATGGACATCGGAGGCGATGATCAGGGGTCTTCCCACGTTATAAATGGCCTCGATTACATCGGACATGGCCATCTGGCGGGAACTCGCCAGGTACTGGAGGTTACCGTCAAGGTCGAGTGCTGCAATTGCCGTTGTCGTCCCGGGGTCGATTCCTACGATCAGGTACCGCGGTTTCCCGGACAGCGGGCGGAACTTGATCCGCTCAAGCCGTTTGCCGCTGATACGAACCTGGACATCTGCACCCCGGTAGGTGCTGACCGGGACCTGGTCGCGGGGGGCATAGACTTCGAATGAGACCCGGCTGTTCCCACCAAAGGCCCGGGTCTCCTTCTTCTGGTACCGCAGACCCGCAGCAACGAGGGCCATCTCGATCTCGCGTGCTTTCTGCTGCACCGCCCCGTGGATCTTCCTGACATACCGGTTCTGGCTCCATCCTCCCTTCCCCGGTGACCGGTGCCGGCTCACCACGATCTCGCTGGTATTCTCAAAGGCCAGCACCTCTGCACCCGTCCCCAGCGATGCCACCCGGGCAATGGTCCGCGCTTCGTCATAGGGGTTGAACCGGTCAAAACTGATGTTGAACCGGCTGGCCACCTTCCCGAGGGTCTCCTTGCGCTCCCCGCCGGTTACCTGGACCAGTTTTACTGCGGGCGGCAGTGCCTGCAGGAAGGAGTACAGATCATGCTGGTCGACGGCGATCTCCTGGAGGCTGTCAACGGCGAGGATATCCGGCCGTTCTTCATTGAGGATCCGGAAGAGGCGAAAACCCGTCACCTCGGACTCCGATACGATCTCGCCGTCCTCCACCTTTACCAGGGCATACATCGGGCGGCGTGAACGGGACCGCACCGAGCCTTTGATTATATCGATGCCATATACCCTCATCCGGTAACCTCGCCCAGGACCTCGTCAGCCGGGACCTCGATACCATACCTCCGGGTAAAGTAGCGGGTAATATTTCCGAGGTCCCGCACCAGGAGTTCTGCCGCATTGGGGTGGTCGGTGCCGACCCACTGCGGCCAGTCGATGAGATAGATCCGGGAGCCGTCATGCATCACGTTGAACTCGGAGAGATCGGCATGGATGATCCCTTTCCCGTAAGCGAGCCGGACATTTTCGAGAATATCGGAGAGGACCTCGCGGGGAGATTCAAGCATGCACCGGTTGAGGGTAGCTCCCGGAATGTACTCCATCACCACGGTATGGCGGTTGATATCTACCGGGAGCGGGACCCTGACCGAAGGGTGGAGTGTGCTCAGCGCTTCATATTCGCGTTCAGCCGAGAGTCGGGAGGCGAAGATCCAGGGACAGTGCCCCTCCTCAGGCATATAGTCCCGGGTTACCCGGGCTGAATGGAAGGACCGCTGCCCGACATGGTGGAATTTCAGGGCGAGCTCGGAGAGGCCGAGCCCCTCATACACCACGGCCTCTTTCCCCTCCCCGATGAGGGCGCCGAGCGCCCTGACTGTTCCCTTTTTGGTGAGGGAGATGAGGGCAAGGGCATCATAGCCCTGGAAGACCAGGGAGTACCCTTCGTAGGGGACGGCGTCGAACCGTACCATCCCCATCGCCATCAGGCGGCCGATCCGGTAGGACACTTCTGATTCGGAGAGGCCGATTGTCCTCCTGAGAATGTCGAGCGGGACCCATCGATACCGCCGCATCAGGCGCTCCAGGATCATCAGGATGCGGATCTCATACCGGTGGAGCTCGCGGATATGGTCGGCTGAAATTCCCATATATTCAACACAATTTTATCTATAAGGGAAATAAAGGTTGATCTATTGCCAGAACTCCCCTGCAGCAAGTGCCGGCGTCCCGCCATCATCTTCCAGCGGTACTCCGGTCTCCACCTCTGCAGGACGCACTTTGTGGCTGATTTTGAATCCAAGGCCAAACGTGCGATCCGGCAGCACCGCTGGATAACCCCGGGCGACCGGATCGGTGTCGCGATGAGCGGGGGAAAGGACAGCAGTGCCCTCCTCCATTTCCTTGCGAAGCTGCTGGGGAAACGGCTTGATGTCAGTCTGGTTGCATTCACCATCGATGAAGGTATCGGAGGATACCGGGATTGCGCACCAGCCCGGCGTATTGCAGAAGACCTCGGGGTGGAGCATATCTCAGCCTCGTTTGCGGAGCACTTCGGGATCACCGTGGATGAGATCGTCAGGAAGAAGGGTGACCGCCTCTCCTGCTCGTTCTGTGGGGTGCTGAGGAGGCAGCTCCTGAACAGGATTGCAAAACAGCAGGGCGTTACCCGGCTCGCCCTCGGGTTCAACCTCGATGACGAAGCCCAGAGCGTGCTGATGAACGTCCTGCGCGGCGATGCCGAACGGCTGCTCAGGCCAGCGGGAGTTGCAGAAGGTCTGGTTCCGCGGATCAAACCGTTCATGTACGTCCCGGAGCGGGAGGTGGCGCTCTATGCACTCCTTCACGTTGAAGGATTCGAGATCGGACGGTGCCCGTACTCCTACAATGCACTCCGGGCTGATGTCAGGAACATCCTGAATGACTATGCCTGGCGTCACCCGGCAACCCGCTACTCGCTGGTCAACCTGGGTGAGCGGCTATCAGGCAGAGGGGTCGTTGAAACGTTCGCAGCCGGTATCTGCGACACCTGCGGTGAGCCATTCATCCGTGAATGCAGGTCATGCCGGATGCTCTCGGAGGTGCTACATGATCACTGCTAGGAGCGGGCTGTTCTGGCGGTTCTTCCACGCCTCCCGGCGGGTGAAGATCGTCACCTATTTTCTCCTCTTCACTGCCCAGATCGTCGCCTATACCGCGATCTTTCACTATGCCTACCCCATTCTCGAAAAAAAATCCATCAGTTGGCCGACGTCCCTCCTCTTTGTTCTTGAGACGGTTACCACCCTTGGATACGGGGAGCTCCTTCCCTTTGAAAATGAGATCACCATTCTTATCACCATCGTGATGCTGATCACCGGGGTCATTCTCATCTTCATGATCATCCCCCTGCTCCTCGTGCCGTACCTGAGCTCCCTCTTCCAGCGGGCGCCTCCCCGGAAGCCGCCGCACGCGCTCACCGGGCATGTAATCATCGTGGGCTACGGCGAACTGACGCAGTCGCTCATCGAGTGCCTCTCGGTATCGCGCCTTCCGCTCCTCATTGTGGTGGCTGAACCGGCGACTGCCCGCAGGGCTGCAGAGGAGATCGGGACAGCGGCGTATGTCATTTGCGGGGACTACAGCGAGCCTTCGCTCTGGTATGATGCCGGTGTCAGGAACGCCCATACCACCATCCTCTGCGAAGATGAACGGACATCGGCGGCAATCATCCTCGGGATACGTGCATCGGCATCGGGCAGGATCATCGCCGTGGTCGACAAGCTCTCCTATGACCGCTATCTCCGGTATGCCGGAGCAGATTACGTGCTCTCGGCAAAACACGTCACCGGACAGATCCTCGCCCGGCATGCTGCACTCACCACGCACATCGATACCATCGTTGAAGAAACCCTGATGGACCGGTTTCCGGGCGAACTTCCCCCCGATGCTGCAACCAAGCTCCGGATCATCAACATCCCGATCATAAGGGGCTCACGTGCGGCAGGTAAGCACCTCCGCGACCTGGATCTTCCCGGGACCTACGGTTTTTCCACCCTGATGATCTCGCGGGGAGGGCATTTCCGGCTGTATCCGACGGGGGAGGAGATCCTTGATGCGAGTACCATGCTGTTCCTGATCGGGCAGGTCGACCGCATCGAACACCTGGTCAGGACTGAGTTCATGCCCCGGGGTGACCAGAAAGAACTCGCCATTATCGGTGGATTCGGGGACGTGGGCCTCTCGGCCTACCATGAGCTGACAAACCTGGGCATCGAATGTGTGGCCATCGATCAGAAGAAGCATGATATCACCCAGGTGGTGGGGAATGCCGAGGATGAGGCGAGCCTCCGCGAAGCGCACATCGAAGAGGCGAAATTCTTCATTATCGCGCTCAATGATGACGCCCTCAATATCTTCACTACCCTGATCGCCCGTGACCTCAACCCTGATCTCCGCATCCTGGCGAGGGCCAATGAACCGGAATCGGTGACCAAACTCTACCGTGCAGGTGCCGATTACGTCGCTCTCCTTCCTTCCATCGGCGGCCAGGTTATCGGGGGAATGGTTCTCTCGGATATCGTATATGTCATCCTGAACCTCCCGAATGGCCAGAACGTGGTGCGAAAGAAGGTGAAGACGAGCATCTCCCGCACGGCCGGCTGGGTCGAGCAGAAATCCGGCGTGCGGATTGTGGGAATCGAAGGGACATTACGCTCGGTGGTCAGCCCTGGGAACGATGAACCTCTCATTGACGGTGACTCCCTGATCGCGATCGGGTATCCTGCTGATCTCAAAAGATTAATCGACATCCTGTGAGAGTGTGTATGATGAACGGGGATCGGGGCTGTGCCATGGGCCGGATCGAACAGATGATCAGGTACGTGGTCTGGAGCAGCGGCCAGGAACAGATCGTTATCGGCATATCCGGGGGGGTCGATTCAGCGGTGGCAGCCGCCTTCTGCTGCCGGGCTGTCGGAGGGGAACGGGTACTGGCCCTCACGCTTCCCACCACGGTGACCCCGGAGGATGACATCGCCGATGCCCGGCTGCTCTGCCGCCAGCTCGGGATGGAGCACCGGGTCATCCCCATCGAACCGATCCTTGATGCCTACCGGGCACTGCCCGGATTTACTGCCTCCCCCTACCTTCTCGGAAACCTCATGGCCAGGACCCGTATGGCAGTCCTCTATTACTCTGCAAACAGGGACGGCAGGCTGGTCTGCGGGACCTCGAACAGAACCGAGTACCTCCTCGGCTACTGCACGAAATTCGGGGACAATGCCGCTGACATTCAGCCCATCCTGCACCTGTACAAGACGGAGGTCTGGGACTATGCCCGGGACCTTGGTATACCGGAAACGATCATCAGGAAGCCGCCCTCAGCAGGACTCTGGACCGGTCAGCAGGATGAGCGCGAGATCGGGCTGACCTATCCTGAGATCGACACCGCACTCCGCTCACTTGAACGGAACAGGTGGAAGAGCACCACTCCTGTGGAGGAAAAGGTCCTCTCACTGGTCAGGGCAAGCGAACACAAACGCCTCCCGGCACCTACGCTCCTCGGTACGGACTGAACATCCCCCCCTCTTTTTCCGGAAAATTCAGGAAGTTGAGATGATCGCTTCCAACGAGTTCGTATAATGCCCCGGGCGGGAGAGTCAGCCGGCTCCGTATCTGCGACGCGCTGAAGCTGCGAAGCGGGGGGAGGTCAGGATATGAGGGGTTCTTCACCACCCTCCCTCCTGACAGCTCGTAGCAGGCACCACCCCGCAGCCGCTCGTAATCACCGTATTCACTGGTGAAGGCCGATGAAACGAAATTTGCCATTACCAGGTCCGCTGTCCCGGGATTGATGGTCACGTGGCCGTATCCCGGCGGGACCATTACGAGATCGCCTTCACTGGCGTGTACCATGATTACATCGGACAGGTCTCTCTTCTGCAGGAGGTAGTGGGCGCTTCCCTGGAGCACTTCGTAGATTTCCGGATACCGGGCACCAGACGGAGAGACCGGATGGTAGTGGCCCTTGGTCTTGGCCAGCTCACCACAGAGGTCACGGGGTGAGATGACGGTTATATCGTAGCGGAGACGATGATATGCCAGCCATTCGCGGTCTTCCGGTGTGAGGGCAAGATCGCGAAACATAACATAGAGCGGCCCCGTTGCCCTGCAGGAGGGATCTGCAAGAACGGGCAGCATATCTTCAATCGTCCTGACATCCGGAGAAGGGAGAGGGCCTTTCCAGCACTGCATCAGCTCTTCTTTTTTCTCCCCAGGAAATAATAAGCTGCACCGCTCCCGGCAAGAACCATAATGAGGACTGCGATGATCGGGAGGATGCTTGAGGACTGCTCAACGACAACCTGCACCTTCATCGAATCAGAGATCTGGCTGTTGTCAAGGGCATCGCGGTACCGTATCTCTGAGTCAAGCCCGTATTCTTTCGGAGTTGCAGAACCATCCACGCTCACTTCGTACCGGGCGACGGCTTTCCCGCCCGGGCCGAGATCTCCGAGGAAGGCGGTGTCATCATTGCTGGTGAAAGGGTCAACTGCACTGATACGGGCCTGGGCGCTGTACGCGGTTGCCGCACCGGTGTTCTGGTACTCGACCTCTATCACCGTCTTTTCGCCGACCCTCAGCGGATCGGGGGGGCTGGTGACCGTAAATTTGATCTTCCCCTGCACCGGGACGCCGATTGTCACCGGATCCGAAGTCACCGTATCCCCGGCATCATCCTCGTACACCAGGAAGACATCGAGAGGGTAGCTCTGCTCTCCGGCTTCACGGGATACCGATACCTTGAACCGGGTTTCCACCGCTCCATTGACCGGAAAATCTCCGATAAAGACGCTGCTGTCGGTGGGGATTACCGGGCTGTTGCCGTTCCGGGAGATCTTGAGGATGGCTGATCCGGCATCCACATATCCCACGTTCCGTACCCGGAGGGTGAGGTAGCCTTCATTGCCGGCATTCAGGTGCTCTGCCGTAAGATCCTCGATCTCCAGGAATGCTTCGGGCTTGATGACCACCGGGAGCCCGATGGTCTCCTTGACCTCCTTGTAGGTGTAGATGATGCTGTCCTGGCCGTACTGCTCTGCCTCCCGGAGATAGGTATATTCAAGGGTGAGGGGGAGGACGTAGGATCCTGCCTCAGCATTGGCATTCACCTTTGCCGAAAACGGCACCGGGACATGGGTGCCGCCCTTGATATCCCCGATCATCTGCGGATCGGACTTAATCGTAATTGGTGCAGCTCCGGATCCGAGGGTGACCCTGACAAGTTTCGCCGTATTGGGGAGATCGTCCCGCTCGACAATCCCTGACTGAACAAATTTGATATCAATGAGACCTTTGTTCTCGACATTCACCCTGATGGTTGCATTCTCACCGGGAGAGACCTCGTTGCTCCCCGCGATCGAGGCTGTCAGCTCAGGCCCCCCTGACATGTATTTTGTTCCCGCCTGCACAGGGACCATCAAAAAACCAATTAAAATAACCAGAATTCCCAAATGAGTGAATTTCATAGTATTTCCTGTGTTGTTTTTGTGATAACAACATTTAAGAATCAACCATATATATATGTATTCAATGGCAGAACCCGTATCGCCCGCAGGCTCGATTGCAGAATCGCTGAAATCTCTCGGGCTGACAAAGTATGAAGCCCTGGTGTACGTTGCCCTGCTCCAGGCGTCCGGTGCAACGGCAACGGAACTGCACGAGCTGTCGGGAGTGCCCCGCGCATCGGTCTACCCCGTGCTTGAACGTCTCTCCCAGAAGCACCTGGTCTCGGTCTCACATACCACTCCGAAACGCTTCAATCCGGTGAAACCCGATGATGCCATCGACCTGCTGATGCGGTCAATCGAGACCGACGCCACGAGAGCAAAGGCCGACCTCTCGCGGGTATATGCGCAGTCAGCACGACCGGCCCGTGGTGACCAGGAGCTCATCTGGAGCATTCACGGTGATGACCAGATCCGCACACGGCTCCTCGAGCTCCTGCGGGATGCACAGGAGAGTGTACAGATCATCTTCTACTGGGATCACCTGAAACAGGAACTGATCGATACCCTCCTGTCTCTGAGAGACAACGTCCGCGTTGACATCATTACTGACCGGTTCACGGCTCCGGTTCCCGACCGGATCCATGTCACCCTCAGGATTCCCCCGGATTCTCACGGGATCACCGCTGGAAAATGCATGGCCGGCGGGGTGTTCATCGTTGATGGAAAACAGGTCATGGTGGTGATGGGATCGAAAGAGGAGGGATTCACCGCTCTTTATTCAGAAGCGACCGGCTTCATCCGGTTCTTCACCATGTACTGGAACTTCTTTCTCAGCTGGTTCAGGCCTCAGTAGTCCAGTATCTCGGACATGGTCCGGATCTCGAGCAGGCCCTTGATTGCGTGAATCTGGACCGGAATCCCTGCTTCCCTGATCGCTGCCATCGGGTTGGTTCCGCCGAGGGCCACGATCCCCATGTACTGGGGATTTACCTCGACGCCGAGCGCCGGGGTATTCGGGAGCCCCACGTCCAGGATACCGGTGAATGAAGAGCCAATAAGGTCGTCTATGACCTGCCCGATCAGGTGTTCTGCTTCCATATGACACTCCCTGATATTGGCAAGGATCGTGCCGCTCCCCTTCCTCATCACATCGGTGACTGAGGTGATCTCCTGCGAGATCAGCACCTGGAGCGGGTCGATGGTGGTATACTCGTAGCGGATCAGGTGGGTGAACCGCTTCGGAATCCGGCCTTCAATCTCCACCACCCCGCCTCCGATAGGGTTCAGCGGCACTCCCCTGTTCATCAGGATGCCGTCGAGTGTCGAGCTGCAGACGGTGACTATCCCGGTCATCTCCTCCGGTATGCGTAAATCACCGATCTCTTCCCCCTGTTCGATAATTCGGATGAGCCCGCTGACGCAGACGCCTGCCTTGAATGCATCCTTGTAGACGGCAATCGCATCCCCGAGATCCCGGCGGGGGATCAGCGAGAGGTTGTAGACGACCTTGCCCCTGCCCTCCCGCGGGTCATAGGTCACCTGCATCGCGAATTCCTCAATCTTCTGATTGATAAATTTCAGGGGGAGATTCATTACTCAATCATCGTTCATTGCAATAGAAAAATTGTTCTATATGCCGAAGGAAATGTATGGTTAATGGAAGGAAAGTTGCGGGAAAATGCAGGAAATGCGGTGAAGGCCATTCTGGAGACTGCAGGGTATGAGGTCCAGGCGGTGGATGCCCCCGTTGATTTCTCGGCGATGCGTGAAGGGGAAGCCCTCCTCGTCCTCTGCTCCAATACTCTATCAGAGATCGAGGAGTTCGACAAGACCCAGTTCAGTCTGCGTATGGGAGACGAAGAACTGGACTGCAAGAAGCTCCTCTTCACCCTTGATGAGGCTGCCAGGGTCGAACACTGTATCCGCTGGGGGGCTGCTGAATTTGTCCGGTATGCCGGTGAAGCAGCCCTTGCCCGGGTGCTGGACCGGACACTTTCCCTCTCGTTTGCCGCTGCCCGGGAAGAGCGTGCTGCAACCGGGGCACCGGAGCGCCCCCCCGAGGTCTCGTCCGGCATATCCATTCCGCACCTGCCGATCAAGGTCAATAAGCAGGCTGCAGAACAGATTGCCGGTATCCAGGGGAGCGTATCCCTCC
Source organism: Methanolinea sp. UBA277 (assembly GCA_002499905.1). GTDB lineage: Archaea > Halobacteriota > Methanomicrobia > Methanomicrobiales > Methanospirillaceae > UBA9949. The sequence continues at coordinate 22,134 of DANP01000003.1, read as the reverse complement.
GCTTCATGCCCCACTGGTTCTACCGTTACCAGAGCTCCGGTGAGCAGGTATACAAGGACCACCGGGTCCCATTTGATTCCCAGGGTTTCGGGGCTATCAACGCCATCAACGGGCTGCCGGTAACCGCAGAAGGGCAGGATGTCACCGATACCGAGATTCCTGCCGGGGCCGAAGTGGTCAAAGCCAACATTTCACAGGAAGATGCTGCCGAACGGATCACAAAGGAGCTGATCGATCATCTGACACAGAAGGTCCGGATCAAGCAGGTGAAGGGAGATGCCATCTTCTACGAGGAGAAAGTGATCAAGCCGGACCGGAAGAACATCGAAATTGACATCCGTCAGATGTATGTCCCGGTCTGGCAGGTGCGGGGCAAGAAGATCGTGGAAGTGAACGCATTTTCCGGCGAGATCCTCTCACAGCCGATGGATGAGGGAGTGGAGATACTCTGAAACGGCAGGCAGGAATGATCGTAGTCCTCGGCGGCGGCCCGGCTGGGAGAACGGCGGCAGTCCATCTTGCACTTAACGGAGAAGAGGTCACCCTGGTTGAAAAGGGTGAGATCGGCGGGCAGTGCCTCCACTATGGGTGCATGATGGTCTGTGCCCTGAATGAGGCGGCACGGGCACGCACCACCGCCCGGAATCTCCATGATCTCGGAATCTTCACCTCGGTGCCGGATATCCGGTTCTCCCTCCTTCTCTCCCATATGAAGGAGATTCAGGAGAAAATCGCCGGCATCCTCGATGCCGAGACACGGGAAGCCGGAGTCTCCATTATCTACGGACAGGAGGGCCGGGTGGAGAACGGTACGGTGATTCTCGGGGATGAGGAGATCGCTGCTGATTCCATCGTCATCGCCACCGGGTCCCGCCCGAACATTCCCGGGGTTCCGGGCATCACCCGTGCCGGTGTCCATACCCCCCATACCATTTCCCGCATGGAGGACCTGCCCCTGAACCTGGTCATTATCGGCGGGGGGATTATGGCTGCCGAGTTTGCCTACATCTTCCAGGAGTTCGGGGCAGACGTCCACCTTGTCAGCCGCAGCGGATTTCTTAAAATGATGGACCCGAAACTGGCAGCTCTTGCCCGGAAAGAGCTGTCCGGGACCAGAATCCTCGAGCATACCTCTCTGAAGGCCGTTGGCGGGGAGACCCGGGTCGAGGAAGTACAACTCGAAGGAAAAGAAGGCAGGATCGATGTTCCCTGCGATGCGGTACTGCTTGCTGCAGGCCTGACGGCACGATCTGAGATGATTACCGGTGTGGATAAGAAGCCGGGAGGCGAGATCATGGTTGACCGCCGGATGCGGACGAGTGTCAGCGGCATCTATGCCTGCGGTGATGTCACCGGGTCCCCCCGCCTCACCCCGGTCGCACGGCACGAGGGGTTCGTGGCGGCTGAGAATATCCTCGGCAGGGAGCGGGAGATGGACTACTCAGCGATACCGCAGTCCATGAATCTCTTCCATGAATATGCATTCGTAGAGGTCGACAACTCCTGTGCCGTTTCTGCCACGGTCCCGGGTCCCGCCGGACCGGGCACGTTCTGGTCGGTCCCTTCGGGCAGAACAGGACTTGCCAGGGTATCCGCAGACCCGGACACCGGCAGGCTGTGCGGCATCCACACCGCTGCGCCGTCAGGCGGGATTATCGCCGCATACATGGCCTTCCTGATGCGGCAGGGAATCGGGGTGACATCCTTCGACAATTTCATCGAGGTACACCCCGCGGCAGACGGAGTTTACCCGCTCATGAAGTATCTTTCCGGCAAGTTCAGGGCAGGAAATTTCCGGTAAAAACCGCTATCACAGCTGCAGTTCCCGCTCCCATGTCCTCACCCGGGCAATGAGATCGGACGGCTTCTCCTCGGTATATTCCACGGCACCGATGTAGACATTGCCGGAATTGCCATCGATGCTGATGACTTCCCCTTCCCGCAGTTCATGGCCACTCAGGTGACACCGCCTGCGGGGAGGATCGATCTCAAGGTTGGTGCAGTTCACCACGCAGATCTTCCCCATCTGGCGGGCGACCACCGCTGCGTGCGAGGTTCGCGCGCCCCGCATGGTGAGCAGCCCCTGTGCGGCGGCAATCCCGGTAAGGTCGTCCGGGGATGCGGTCTCTCTCACCAGGATTACCGGCCTGTCCCCGGAGGCATCACGTTCGGCCCGCTCCCCGGAAAAAGCGATCCCGCCGGTTGCGACACCTGCCGATGCGGGTATCCCCACGGCAACTGGGTAGTCCCGGGAAATGACCTTCCGGATGGAGATCGAATCGAGATCGATATCCCTGAGCAGCCAGATCACATCAGACGAAGTGATGATTCCTTCCTGGCAGAGTGAGACGGCGATCTTCAGGGCCGCATACGGCGATCGTTTTCCGGAACGGGTCTGCAGGATATAGAGCACCCCTTCCTGGACCGTAAACTCGAGGTCCTGCATGTCCCGGTAGTGAAGTTCGAGCTTCTTTCCGATCTCCACGAGCTCCCGGTACACATCGGGCATTGACTCCCTGAACTCGGCAGGTGTTGCGGCCGACTGGTCACCGGACACCACATCTTCTCCCTGGGCTCCGAACTTGAAATCAACGATGAGATCATCGGTCCCCTGCCAGGGGTTCCGGGTGAACGCGACGCCAGCCCCGGAACGGGACCCCATGTTCCCGAAGACCATGGCCTGTACGGTCACCGCCGTTCCCCTGACGTCCGACAGGAGGTTCATCCTCCGGTAGGCCTCGGCACGGGGATTTTTCCAGGAGCGGATAACCCCTTCGGCGGCCAGGGACAGCTGTTCGTGCACATCAGAGGGGAACCGGCGCTCTATGGTGGCCGAGAAGATCCGTTCATAGGCGAGGGCAAGATCCCTGAGGTTTCCGCTGGCTAGCTCCATCTCGTCAGAAAGAGCCTCTGCCTCCAGAGCCTCCCGGAGCGCTGCCCGGTAGGGCTGGGGGTCCTGTCTGAAGACCACCCGGGAAAAATCCTCGAGGAGGCGCCGGTAGGAGTCCCAGGCAAACCGGGGGTTCCCGGTCAGGGAGATGAGTCCCCGGACGGTATCCTGGTTCAGCCCGACATTCAGCAGGGTGTCCATCACTCCCGGCATGGAGACCGGGGCGCCGGACCGTACCGAGACTAGCAGGGGGCGCCGCGATCCCCCGAAGACCAATCCGGTGGCTTTCTCGAGAAAGGTAATCCCGTTCTTCAGCAGGCCGGAGAAACCATCAGGGAGTGATTCCCCGGCCCGATAGTACTCCTCGCAGAGAGCCACCGAGAGAGAGAAGGCGGGCGGTACCGGGATTCCAAGCTGGGACATGGTGGCAAGGCTGGCAGCCTTGTTGCCGAAATCTGCGGACGGGACATCATCGAGTACACCATACCCGATCCTGACCATCCGCTCCCCGATCTTCACCATGGTTCCCCCACCCCTACCAGGTTATCCCCTCGAGGGTGTTATCCCTGATGATGTACACCGCCTTCATCAGAGAATTCGTGGACTCTTCAATGGTACGGGCGATCTCCAGGAACACCTGGAGCTCCTTGTGATCGGTGGACTCCATCAGGATGATCTTCTCTGATCGCCGCAGGGCCTCGTCGCACTCCCGTTCGATGCTGATGACCCGGTCGACAGGGCGGAGAAAGTCCTGCATTTCTTCGCGGCTGTAGCCCCGGTGGATGTACTGGGCTGCCATCAGTGCTTTGAGGTACTCCTCGCTCGCCCGGACCGCTATTTCCGAGAGGTTGATGATCTCAATGGTGATCTTCCGCGATGACGTCATGGCCGGGATGAGCGTGGTAAAGAACGCGGCCTCCTCCAGGTAATCGATAGCGTCGTCTGCGATGAAGATGAGGTCGGAATAGAACCCGGCAGCCTCAATCCTGCGGGAGAGCGACCTGATCTTGGTCACCAGTCCGTCCGCCTCGCTCTCCCACCGCTTGGCACGTTTCGCACTCCGGGTGACATACTCCCCATCCTCTCCGCGCTGGATCTGGATCAGGGTGTCCCGGAGAATGCTGGCGACATCGATGGTGAGCGTGGCATGCTCCTCGCAGATCTCCATCAGGTTCTCGTGGGCGGTCCTGAAGTACCGGAGGAGTTCGGCCTTGATGCCATCTTCGAGGAGGAGGCGCGACTGTCCTCCCTGGAGACCGGTCGATGCTGTCCGGAAGACAAACTCGAAGTACTCGATGGTCCGCTCCCTCCCGAGGATCTGATGGAGGGGTTCGCCGTAGTGGATCGGCACCTTTGCTGCCATCTCCAGGGCATCGTAGATGACTTTCTCACCTCCCAGGAGCAGGAACGCCATGTGGCCGTATTCGTTATCGGCAGCCCACTTGAGGACACCGATGGTGTCCTTGTTCAGGAGGAAGTTCCGGAGGCGCTTCCGCGCCCGGTTCCAGTCGATGAGGAAGACGAGGCGTGAACCAAGGTAGGTGAGAAATGCGAGCAGGTCTTCCCTGCTCCCGGCCTCATACCTCCCCACCGAGAGATGGTAGATCTTCTTCTCGAACCGGTCCCCGCTCTTCCGGGAGAGGGTATCCTCCCAGGCGACCTCCCGGTCCTCAAACAGGCTCTGGAAGAACTGGAGGCGGGGCATGTGGATATCGGTGTAGATCACCGAGACGGCCCTCTCCTCGATATTCACCACCAGGACGTGGGCATCGGTCATCCCGATATCGTTCTGGATGACCAGCTTTCTCCCCGTCCTGGTCGCCGTGGTCCCGAGGCCGGGGTGATCAAACTTGAGCGGTGCCGTCCTCCGCACCCCTCTCATGAATGCAGCGACCAGCTCCCGGTCGTCGTCTTCGAGGAGGTATGTCATCGCCCCGTCGATAATCTCGCTGGCGAGGTCGGCCTGGAGGGCGTTGAGAGCCTTGTGGAGGTCGATTACCAGCAGGTGGACGCTGTCACCGGCTGACTGCTCCCCGGCGGTGATCTTCTGGATGACCTCGTCCTCAACAATATCGCCCTCAACCTGCGGAATTCCAGACAGGAGTGCCTCGAGCCGGGTCCTGAACACCCTGCCCTTCTCGTCATCGCGGGAGATGACCGGTGCGGCCATGTCGTTGAGGCATGACCTGATGCCGGAAAGGATTGCTCCGGCATCCGGGATCTGGTACTGCCCGGGGCCCGCCACCTGGCTTTCGCCGACGATCCGGTCAAACGAAGGATTATCAATGCCAGCCGCTTCCCGCTCGGTCCTGAGGTTGGAGTAATCTCCCCGCGGGTGCCGGGCCCGGGACTGGGCTGCCTGGAGGAGGGTGAAGTAATACTTGATCCGGTCGTTGGCGGCAAGTGCAGTGTTCACCAGCGTGGGAAGGATGAGCTCTTCCTCCCCGAGCTCCCTGATCATGGTTTTCTTGGCAAGCATCCTGTTCACCGGCAGGAGCTCCCCGTTCTCTCCTGCCTCATATTCTCTGCAGGTCGTATCTATGCACTGGCGGATAAAATCACTTCCCTCCAGAAAACAGGGAAACTCTATATTCTCAGGAAGAGGACAGACTTCCGAAAGGCATCAATACCACTGTCCCGAAGTACTCCCTCAAAAGCGGTGGAGGGTCATGGCAGCAGGCGCCTGGATAACACTGGTTGTTGCAGGGCTCATGGAGACGGGATGGGGCATAGGGCTCAAGTACACCCAGGGCTTCAGCCGGCAGGTTCCATCGGTGGTGACGGTCCTCTTCATGATCGGCAGCTTCTATTTCCTACCCGATCGCTGAACGAACTTCCTGTGGGTACTGCCTACGCTGCCTGGACCGGGATTGGAATTATCGGCACCATCCTCCTCGGAATACTGCTCTTTGGTGAGTCACGGGAGATGCTCCGCATCCTGTGTCTCCTGCTCATACTGTCCGGCATCATCGGGCTGTGGGCGGTCACCCCGGGATGAACGGAGGTATAGATTTATTTTAAAGGTACGTGAACCAGTTCCTCCCCTCATTATGTGTAATTCTTACCGGCACATGTGAGCTTGTCCCCGCAGAGAGATACCATTAAATTCTCAACTCAAGTATCACGATTGAGAGCATGATACTCCCCTTCCTTTTTTTTGTTACGGGTGTTCTCATTCTTTTCAAGGGAGCTGATCTCCTTGTTGATGGTGCTGAACAGCTGGCACTCCGGTTAGGTGTTCCTTCTGCACTGATCGGGCTCACGGTGGTTGCATTCGGAACCTCCCTCCCCGAGCTCGTGGTGAGTACGGGAGCATTCTTCTCCGGGTCGTACGGGATCGGCCTTGGGAACATCATAGGGAGTAACATCGCAAATATCGGTCTCATCCTCGCCCTGTGTTTCCTCCTGATGCCATTCTCTCCGGATCGTGAGGAAGTAACCGGTTCAAACTATTCCCGCACGCGACTGGTGCGTGATGCCGTCCTGACCCTCATCGCCACCATGGTCTTTACCGTTGCCAGCCTGCGGGGAATGCTCGATATCTTCTCCGCAATCGTATTCCTGCTGGTTTTCTTCGTTATCCTCCGTCTCTACCGGCAGGCTGGTCAATCGGCCAGGGAAGATCCAGGATCCCCCCCTTCCGGAAGTAATCTCCTGATTCCCGCCGGACTGGCCGGGGTCATAATCGGGGCGTATCTCCTCCTGGCCGGGGCAGAACAGATTGCCCTTTTCTTCAGTGTTTCCCCCTACGTGATTGGTCTCTCCCTCGTAGCAGTAGGGACTTCTCTCCCCGAACTCGTGACTTCCCTGGTTGCCGCTCTGAAGAGAAAGTACGATATCTCGGTTGGAAACATCCTCGGGAGCAATGTGTTTAATATTCTCCTTATTCCGGCTGTCAGCGCCCTGTTCCTTGAAATTCCCGTCGCTGACCATTGCAGCACCCTTATCATGGTCATCTTCACCTTCGGGATATTTCCCCTCTTCCTGAAATCAAGAATCATGGTAAAGGGCTGGTCGTTGCTCCTCCTCGGAGCATGGGGGGTCTACCTCGCCATCATCTATCGAATTGTGTGAAAAGAGTCGGTTGCTCCTGCCGGTATTTGAGGTTGCAGAGTCCGTTAAATGAAAAAAACCAATTATTGGATGAAGGGAAAAATCCCAATGACATTTACCGGGGACATGATTGAAAAATGCTGCGGGTGGGATCCGAACCCACGATCTCCAGATGTCTCAGATGACGGCGCCCGAATGCACAATAACCCTATGAGTCTGGCGCCCTGACCAGCTAGGCCACCGCAGCGCACAAAAGTGCATAATGAGAACGTTTTAAGCGGTATTAAAGGTTCTGATGTGCATTCTGCCCATAGAACGGGTGAATCAGGGAAAAAATGAACCAGGGGATTATTCCTTCTTCTGTCTCTGGATATAGGCACCGACCGCGCCGGTGATGGCGGCAATCTCCTTGCCGTGACGGAGGGAGGCAGCGAGTGTCTGCATCCTCTTCTCTTCTTCCCGAACGTACCTTGCGAGCGTCTTCTGGATATGCTCTTCCTGGAGGAAGTGGGTGTGGGTGTTCCCCTCGATGAACTGCTTGTTGTGCATGATGGCATGGTGAAGGGGAAGCGTGGTCTTCACCCCGATGACGACGTACTCGTAAATGGCCCTCCGCATCCGGGCAATGGCCTCCTGCCGGGTCATCCCCCAGGAGCAGAGCTTGGCGATCATCGAGTCATAGCTCGCCGGTATGGTATACCCCATGTGGATCCCGGAGTCGACCCGTATTCCCGGACCGCCCGGCGACCGGTACCGGAGGATCTTGCCCGGGTCCGCAGTAAAATTGTTCAGCGGGTCCTCGGCATTGATGCGGCACTCGATGGCATGTCCGCGGATGGAAATCTCGTCTTGTTCAAACGGGAGCGTCTCACCGGCTGCAATGGCGAGCTGCTGCTTCACGATGTCAATACCGGTAATCAGTTCGGTCACCGTGTGCTCGACCTGCAGGCGCGTGTTCATCTCCATGAAGTAGTAGTCACCATCGGCATACAGGAACTCGACTGTACCGGCATTCCAGTAATTGGATGCCTTTACCACGGCAATGGCCGACTGCGACATCCGCTCGCGGAGCTCCGGGGTCATGATGGGGCTCGGGGCCTCCTCGACCAGCTTCTGGTGGCGGCGCTGGATGGAGCATTCACGGTCGTACAAGTGCACCGCGTTGCCGTGCTCATCGGCCAGGACCTGGAACTCGATGTGGCGGGGTTTGACCAGGTACTTCTCGATGAAGACCGTTGAGTCGCCGAATGCCGACTCGGCCATGCGCATCCCGGCACTGATTGCCTCATCGAGGGCCTGCTCGTTCTCGACGATCTGCATGCCGATTCCGCCTCCACCGGCACTGGCCTTGACGATGACCGGGTAGCCGATCTCGGCGGCAACATTCTGCGCTTCGGCGGCGCTCTTCACTCCGCCGGGCGTTCCGGGGACGACCGGGACCCCCGCATCCCTCATGGTCTGCTTGCTCTCGATCTTTGACCCCATAGCCCGGATGGTCTTCCACGAGGGGCCGATGAAGGTTATGCCTTCCTCGCTGCACCGTTTCGCAAAGGAATAGTTCTCGGCCAGGAACCCGTATCCCGGGTGGATCGCCTCGCTCCCTGACTTATGGGTGATATCGATGATCCGGTCCACATTAAGGTAGCTCTTCGCCGGCGGAGCCTCCCCCACCATAAAGGCCTCATCAGCGTACTTGACATGGAGCGCATCCTTGTCCGCCGTGGAGTAGATCGCAACAGTCTCGATGTTCATCTCCCGGCAGGCCCGCATCACCCGGATGGCGATCTCGCCCCGGTTGGCGATGAGCACCTTCTCGAAATACTTCATTCCACCACCAGAAGCACGTCCCCGCTCTGGACCACGTCCCCGGTATTGACGAAGATGTCAGCGACCTTCCCGTCATAGGGAGAATGGATAGGGTTCTCCATCTTCATCGCCTCAAGGACGACCAGCAGGTCGCCTTTCTTCACCTCTGTACCCCGGCCGACCGCGATCTCGAGCACCATCCCCTGCATGTTCGATTTCACCCCGCCCTGGATGTCTCCGCGGGGGATCTTCTGTGCAGGTGCCGCTGTTGCTGCAACCGCGCTGCCGCCGACAGAGATGATGCGGACACTGAAGATCTCCCCATCCACCTCAACCTCCATGCTGTGGGGAATTTCGGCCGGTGCAGTGGCTTGCTTTGACTTCTGCGGGAGCTCCTCGGGCTTGCGCTCGCCTTTGAGGAATGAGGGGGCGATAGCCGGGTAGAGGATGTAGGTGATGACATCTTCCTCCTTCCTTATCAGTCCCTCGGCCATTGCCTGCTCCTTCATCTTTTCGTAGACCGGTTCGAGCAGGTCAGCAGGCCGGACGGTGATAACCGGTTCGTCGCCGATAATCAGCCGGGTGATCTCCGGGCTGATGGGGGCCGGCGGCTTTCCGTACAGGCCCCGGACATAGTCCTTGACCTCGTTGGTGACATTCCGGTACCGCTCCCCCCCGAGCAGCACGTTCAGGACCGCCTGGGTCCCCACAATCTGCGAAGTCGGAGTGACGAGCGGCGGATACCCGAGATCTTCCCTGACATGGGGTATCTCTTCAAGCACAGCCTCCATCTTGTCGAGGGCATCCTGCTCCTGGAGCTGGGAGACCAGGTTGGAGATCATGCCGCCAGGGAGCTGGTACACAAGGACGTCGCTGTCCACCCGCTCGGAGATAGGGTTCAGGATCCCGCCATACTTGTCCCGGAGCTTGAGGCAGACGTCACGGGCTTTCCGGAGATCCAGGAGGTCGATGCCGGTATCCCGGGGGGTATCCCTGAATGCGGCCACCACGCTCTCCGTGGGGGGCTGGGATGTTCCGAGCGCGAACGGCGACATGGCCGTGTCGACGATATCAACTCCCGCCTCAGCAGCAGCCTGGTAGCTCATCGGGGCGATCCCGCTGGTGCAGTGGCTGTGGAGGTCGACGAGGACATCCATCTCATCCTTAATCCCGGTGATGAGTTCCCGTGCAGCTTCGGGCATGATCAGCCCGGCCATGTCCTTGATGCAGATAGAGTCGCAATCGAATGCGTAGAGGTCCCGTGCCATTTCGATGAAACCGGGAATGGAATTGACCGGGCTGGTGGTATAGCAGAGGGATCCCTGAAGGTGCGCCCCGACCTTCTTTACCATCCGCATGGATTCCTTCATGTTCCGGATATCGTTGAGGGCGTCAAAGACCCGGAAGATGTCCACCCCAACCTTGTGAGCAAACTCCACGAACTTGTCCACCACATCATCGGGATAGTGGCGGTACCCCACCAGGTTCTGGCCGCGGAGGAGCATCTGGATCGGTGTATGGGTGAGCTCCTCCTTGAGCAGCCTGACCCGGTCCCAGGGGTCCTCGGCCAGGAACCGGATGCTTGAGTCAAATGTCGCCCCGCCCCAGGCCTCGACTGAGAAGAATCCCGCCTTGTCGAGAGTCCGTGCGAGAGGGAGCATGTCCTCGGTCTTCAGGCGGGTCGCTATCAGGGACTGGTGGGCATCCCGAAGCGTGGTGTCAGTGATCATCAGACGTCCGTGACTCATCAGGCTTCTCCGGCGTATTTATAAACGGGGGCTCTCTTCAAACCTTTAGAACCTTTACATCTGAAGTATAAAAATATCACGAACAGGCATAAAAGAAAGGAATACTACGAGAATCGCCAGAATTCCCATGGTTATATCCCGGTTTGAAGTCCGGAACACCGGGCAGCAGCTCCCTCCGGCCCGGTAGCCCCTGGTGGCGAGCAGATCTGCCTGGTCCCGTGCCCGCATCAGGCGGGTGTGGATCATGAGGAATCCTACCGCCGGAATCAGCCTGATGCCCGGCTGCAGCCCTTTGAGCGAAAGTGCTGACCGGATCCTCGCAAACTCCCGGGAGGCCTCGTGGAGCCCCTGGATGCTCATCTCCACCGCGAGGCCGATGTCAAAACCAGCCTTCTTTCCAAAGAGCCAGACAGAGAGGTCGAGATACTCTCCCGGATGCCACTCCCGGTAGACCGAAAAGCCGAGCAGGATGATTACCCCCGTCCTGATGAAGTAGGAGAGCCCGTCATTGCCGCTCATCTGGGTCGCGGTGGCGATAATAGTGACAAAGAGGAGGATAACCCAGAATGCTGCCGATTTCATGGTCTCTCTGAGCGTCCCGGGGGAGAGAAGGAGCCACCCTAAGCTGAGTACGGCTCCCGGAACCGAGAGAAAGGTGGCAATCGATAGGCTGACGAAAGAGAACAGCCTTATTCGTGCATCCTGCATACCGCCTCCAGAATGTCATCCCGGGTCAGGTTGGCAGGGATTACTCCCTGTTCACGGAGCATCCTTACCGGACCCGGTGCCGATTCCCATGCGGTTATCGCTTCGGGCAGAGGCCCTCGAAAAGTCAGCTTTCCGGTCCGCATCTCCCAGAGGTAGTCGGTCTTCGGGAGAATGTGCTGCTCATGGGTGCTGACCAGCACAATCCCGCTCCGGTTTTCACCGATAGAGCGGCATACGGCCAGCTTACCCCTGCAGTCAAGGGCGCTGAACGGTTCATCGAGGATAAGCAGGTCCCACTGGCGCATGAAGAGACAGGAGAGCTGGAACAATTTCAGTTCTCCCCGTGAGAGTCGGAACGGATCCTCGTCCCATCTCCCGGCAAGCCCCGCCCTGGCACAGGCAGCGGACGGATTTACCCCGTAGGATTCAGCCTCCTCATGCAGGGTTGACCCGGTGATATGGTACTCCGGATACTGGAAGGAGAGGGTGCGCGATCGGATATCCTCATACTCAACTGCACCTGCATCCGGCTGGAGCAGCCGTGCGGAGAGGAGGGCGAGCGTGGTCTTGCCTGATCCTACCCGTCCGGAAACCAGGTGCACTCCGGGGGTGAAAGTCTCATCTGCCCGGAATTTCCAGGATCCCGCATTCCACTCCACCGCTGACAGTGAGAGCTTCAACGGCCAGCCCTCCTGGAAAACGGGTAGCAGCAGGTCTCTTCCAGGGTGGGGAAGATTTCTTCCGGGCTGCCTGCACGGAGCACCATTCCCCGGTGCAGGACAATGACCCTCCCGCACCGTGCTGCAAGGTCCATATTCTGGGTACATCGGACAACCGTCCGTGCACCGGATGATGAGATGAGATTCTCTGCCAGCAAAAGCGAGTCAAAGTCAAGGTGAGAGTCGAACTCGTCAAGAATGAGGATCTCAGGGGAGGAGATCAGGGCCGAGAGGAGCGCTGCCAGAACTTTTTCCCCCCCGGAGAGGGTATCCATACTCCGCTCAAGGGAATCCTCGAGGCCGACCGTGGCAGCAGCCATCCTGACCCTCCGGTCCGCCTCTTCACAGGGGATATGCCGGAACCTGAGAGGTGCGGCGAGTTCATCGGCGAGACGGGAGAAGAGGGCGTTTCTGTCAGGGTACTCATCGATTAATCCGGTAGAGCCAGGTACTGGAACCGTTCCGTCAACGGTGATGCTTCCCGAATCCGGGCGCGCAAGCCCGGCCATCAGGCGGAGCAGGGTCGTCTTCCCGCTCCCATTCGTCCCGATGAGGGCCGTGCTACCATCAGGAATAACAAGGCCCCCGATCCGGAGCACCCGGTAGACAAGGTCCCGCACCTCTATCATAAATCTCCACCCTGGCCGGCCAGAGCCTCCAGGCGCCCGGCGATGATATAGACCGCATACCCCTTGACCGCATCACCGGGGATGAAGGGGAGCACCCCGATGAGAAATGCTGTAGAGAGGGAGATTCCTGCCGAGAATGAGAGCCAGGTCATCCCGCAGAGGAATATGATCGCAAGGCCGAGGATGATGCCGGTGATCCGTACGCACCTATTCCGGTGCTCATAGGCAAGACCGGTCACCAGCGCTCCAGGGATAAAACCCAGGATATAGCCACCGGTGGGACCGAGGAGGACGGCGATTCCGGCCGTTCCGCTGTGGAACACCGGGATGTTGAGCGCACCCATCAGGACGTAGAGCCCGTTCGGAAGGACCGCATACCTCCTCATCACCGCACCGGAGAGGATCACAAAAAGGGTTTGCAGGGTAAGCGGGACAGGAATGAACGGAACCGATATCCATGACCCGATGGCAATGAGGCCGGTGAAGGCAGCGGTAAAGGCTATAAGTACGGGTCGCCCGGAGTTACCCCACATCGTCAACCTATAATCTTTCCAGGGTTGACGATAAATGGCTATCGCTGGATACAGTCGCCGGCTATCACCCGCTCGATCTTCCCGTTATCCTTTCTGATGAGCAGCGCCCCGAAATCATCGATGTCGATTGCATCTCCCTCAAACGTCGCCTTCATGGTGTTGATCCTGACCCGGTGCTCGAGTGTGCAGGAGAGGCTCTTCCACTCACGGGTTATCGCCTCATACTCCCCGGCTTCGATTAGCAGGTAGCGGCTCTCAAACTCCTTCAGGAGCCGTGCGAGGAACGAGGCGCGGTCGACATCATACCCCATCTCAGCACTGATGGAGGTGACCGCGCTCTTCACCTGTTCGAGCTGGCTCGGCGCGATGTTTACATCCACCCCGATGCCGAGCAGGCAGTAGTGGACTTCGTCCGCCTCGGCAAAGAGCTCGAGGATGAGTCCGGCAACCTTGTTATCTCCAATATAGATGTCATTGGGCCACTTGATCAGGGCCCCGAGATCAAACTCCTTGCGGATGGCCCGGGCGACGGCCACGGAAGCGGCCATGGTCACCATGAAGACACGGTCGATGGGAATATCGGGCTTGAGCACGATAGTGATCCAGACCCCTCCGGCAGGAGAGATCCAGGAGCGGCCGAGCCGGCCGATCCCGCCGGTCTGCTCTTCTGCGATGATCACCATCCCGTGCATCTCCTGTGCATCGCCCTCGCTTACCAGCTGTTTTCCGACCCAGATGGTTGATGGGGTGTTCTCGAAGTACCGTATCTTCTTTCCGATGAAGCTTGTCCGCAGGTGTTTGTGAACTTCGTAGGGAAGGAGGCGGTTGCTCTTCTTGGTGAGGCGGTATCCCTCCTTCTGGGATGCCGAGATCTCATAACCCATGCTGATGAGCTCCTTCACATGTTTCCAGACCGCCGAACGGGAGATATCCAGCCTGCTGCTGATATATTCACCCGAAACCGGCTTGTCGCTTGACTCGAGCACCTCGAGCACTTTAAATGCTGCTGTATACATCCGGACTACCTTTTTGCCTCAATCTGTTCGGTCGGGAGCGGACAGGGATCTTTCCCGCACACCTGCTGGAGAATGGCCGACTGGTGCTCCATCAGGGTTGCGAGATCGAAGATTCCGGTGATATCCACCACGCCGATCGCACCGATAGCATCTCCGTTTTTATCCCGTATCGGACTTACCACCACCGGCACCCCCTTGTATGCTCCCGATGACGGAGTCTTCTTCAGGAGTCTGTTCCCGGCCAGAACCTCCTCGAGTACCGGTCCGCTGTACTCCCTGTCCACGACTACTCCCCCTTCAATCCGGATCCCCGGATTTTCCCGGGAACGCGCGGTGATGGGAAGGCGGTTCAGCAGTTCATGGACCGCCATCCCCAATGGCTCAAGATCCTCTGCTGTTGAACCCTGAGAGATAACGTAGCGATTCATCGGAACTTCCTCATACATCCCTCTCTCCCTGTCAAAATAATGTTTCCTCCGGTGCCATGCAGAACGAAGCAAGAAACGGACGCGAGGGATATTCATGGATGGTGGTTGCCACAATTTCTCCCTTCCCGAGTGATATCCCGATCATCACCGGCTTTTCACCAGCCCTGGCGATCACCGATCCCTCGAAATCCGTGAAGTAGCCATCGCAGTCAATGCAGCTGGGGTCGTACCCCTCCACAAGGCAGGACCAGGGGTTATCCTGATCAATCTCGAGGGAAACCGGACCGTACTGGTGGTGGTACCGGAGCCGGAACGGGAGCCAGTCATACGCATCCTCCCGGGCTGAGGCCGCTCCGAAGACCAGGAGCTTTCCTCCCTGCTCCACGAACCTCCGAATCCGGGGTGCGGACGCTTTCAGGGCAGGAAGCAGGCTGGAAAATGCAGGGTTCGCAAAACCGGTGGGAATGATCAGCGTCGAAAACCGGCCACGGTAGAACGGGGCGGCAACCATGTGGGGGGTGATGTGTTCGCAGTTCACACCGCACTCCTCGATGTACCGGGAGAAGACCAGCTTCTCATCCCAGAGGAGGGCGCACCGCCTGATCATCCCTTTATCACTCCCAGGGGGGCGAACCGGGCGACAAGACGCGATATTCCGGCTTCGTGCACCACCCTGACCACTTCTTCGCTCGGTTTGTAGACTTCGGGTGCCTCATCGGCAATAGCTCCGTTATGGTGGGCGCGGACCAGGATTCCCTCTTTCCCGAGCGCTTCCTTTATATCGTGCCCTGAGATCTGTTTCTTGGCTTTTGTCCGGCTCATGACCCTTCCTGCCCCATGGCAGGTGCTCCCGAATGTCCGTTCCATCGCCACAGCGGTTCCATGGAGGAGATAGGAGGGCGTACCCATGCTCCCGGGAATGATCACCGGCTGACCAACCTTCCGGTAGGCCTGCGGCAGGTCGGGTGATCCCGGCCCGAAAGCCCGGGTGGCACCTTTCCTGTGGATACAGACCCGCATACGCCGGCCGTCCACCGTATGTTCCTCGAATTTCGCCACGTTGTGGGCTACATCATAGACGAGGTGCATGTCCTCGTACGCAATCGAGTACATCCGTGCAAACACTTCCCTCGTCATATGCATGATTACCTGCCGGTTTGCCCATGCGTAATTCGCTGATGACGCCATCGCCCCGAAGTACGCCTTTCCTTCGGGAGAGGTGAGCGGGGCGCAGGCAAGCTGCCGGTCGGGAAGGGAGATCCCGTACTTCCTGGTAGCACCTTCCAGTAGTCTGAGATGATCAGTACAGACCTGATGCCCGAGCCCGCGGGAACCGCAGTGGATCATGACACAGATCTGCCCTTCCGAGATACCATAGGCCCTGGCTGCCGCAGAGTCATAGACCTCCTTAACCAGCTGGACTTCGAGGAAGTGGTTCCCTGCACCGAGCGTCCCGCTCTGCGGCATTCCCCGCTGGCGTGCTTTCTGCGATACCGCTTCAGGATCCGCTCCTTCCATGGAACCCTGCTCCTCACAGTGCAGGAAATCCTCATCAATGCCGAACCCGTGTTCGACCGCCCACTTCGAGCCTCCTTTGAGCATGCCCAGGAGCTCCTTCTGGTCAAGCCGGAGCGTGCTCTTTGCACCGACCCCGGTCGGCACCGCGGAGAAAAGGGTCTCGATGAGTTCCCGTTTACGGACGAGATCGGCTGCTGTAAGAGGCGTGGTGAGGATCCGTACTCCGCAGTTGATGTCGAAGCCGACTCCTCCGGGCGAGATTACTCCTTCCTCCATGCCGAATGCAGCAACCCCTCCGATCGGGAAACCGTATCCCCAGTGAATGTCTGGCATGGCGAGCGAGTTTTTCAGGATCCCCGGCATCGTGGCCACGTTGGCCAGTTGCTGGACAGCCCCGGGCTCAAGGGTTTCCGCCAGCCTGTCCGAGAGAAAGAACCTTCCCGGAACCCTCATGTCCGGCACATATCCGACCGGCACTTCCCATTCGTATGGCCCGATTCTTTTTACTCCTTGAAGCATGGCACCTCACACATCAAAGATGACCTCAAGGATATAAGTATGATTGTCCCGGGATACGGCGAGATCGGACAGGGAGATTCCCTTGACCTCCATGCCTGACCGGTGTCTGGCCGGGGAGAAGGGCTCTCCCGTGAGTTCTCCCTCGAGCCTCCCCTCAGACAACCTGATTTCTGCGCCGGACACGACCATCTCCTCTACCTCGGATATATAGAGCACCTCGGAGAGGAACGCATGTATCAGCGATATAAGGTCCGCTGCCTGCACCTCAATGCTCCGGCGCATCGGTCCGGGTTCTGCGGAACCGTACATCACCACCATCAGGGCCCTGGCTGCTTCAGAGAAGAGAGATTCCAGTGATCCTGCTTTGACCCGCAGCCTGACATCAGCGGTGTGTTCCAGTTCTTCAAAACTCATGGCAACCGGCACGGGGTTCTTCATCCATCTCATCCAGGAAGAAGGGAACCATTCCCATATGCACGGCAGAGAGATACCGTGCCTGGTGAATGGAGACGAATATCACGTAATTCCCTGCAGGTATCTGGAGATCGGTGGGTTTTGGAGGCTTGATGCTGACCGGGAGAAGGATCGGGCCGCCACATGATGTGGAAATGCGGAAATCCGACTTGCGCTGTGCAATATAGTCCAGTACGTCTGTGGAGATCCTGATGTCATCGGGTGAAAAATGGTTGTTGGGTCGGGCGTGCATACTATGCTCAATGCATGCGCAGGCCAGCGTAAAAAAAGTGATCATCGGAAGGTTTCAGACCGTTCCTACAATCCGTGCGACAGTGTCCGCATACTGTTCTTTCAGGGAATAGACGCTGCAGGGGTTCTCCCGGTTCTTATTCACATGGAGGATGCCGATTTTGGATGCGATGATTCCCACCATGGCTGCAACGGAATGGTAGCTGATGGTAAACTTCCGGTTGAGGGCCTCAAATATTTCTGCGATGGTGAGTGATTTGAGGCGGAGAAAGAGCTGCAGCAGGGCACGCCGGATCCCGGTCCTGTCCCGGGAGATGTAGTTCCTGAGCCGGTTCTCAACAACCGTCCTGATCTCTTGTGGAGATCTCATGGTGAGGTACTCGCCACCAC
Organism: Methanolinea sp. UBA277; assembly: GCA_002499905.1. GTDB lineage: Archaea > Halobacteriota > Methanomicrobia > Methanomicrobiales > Methanospirillaceae > UBA9949. The sequence goes on along the minus strand of DANP01000003.1, from coordinate 4,472 downwards.
CGTTATTTAATAATTTCTTTTTTTCCGGCGCGATCATCCAGGCCGGATACTGTCCCTGATGTTTCTTCGGCATGATTCCTCCCGGTATCCGAAGGATTTTACATCAGGATCACGAACTTAGTGGGTATGGGATTCGTCACCTATGATGTGAACCGGTACACCCCCAGGCAGATGGTGGTGCTTCCCATGGTTCTCCTTATCGTATCGCTGGCCATCCTTGGTTATAATATGGCCTCAACCGGGATGCCGGTGAAGCCGGGGATGGACTTCTCAGGAGGTACGGCGGTCACCCTCCTCAACCCGGAAAATCCTGATACCCTCCGGGCCACGTTCTCAGGATATCCGCTCATTGAGCCGATCGGGGAAAAATTCATAAAATTCGGACCAATGGACGATGCAACCTTTGAATCGCTTGCGACGCTCGTGAATGAGCAGCATCCCGATGCGAAGATCGACCAGATAGGTCCTTCATTTGGCCAGACCCTCCAGCAGCAGGCTCTCCTCGCCCTTACATTCTCCTTTATCGGGATGGCCATCGTGGTCTTCCTCGCTTTCCGGTCCTTCGTCCCTGCAGGGGCCGTAGTGCTGTCTGCGTTTGCAGATATCGCCATGACTGCCGCGGTGATGTCGGTGATCGGGATCGAGCTCACGCTCCCCAGCACCGCCGCCCTCCTGATGCTCATCGGATACTCGGTGGACAGCGATATTCTCCTGACCATGCGGGTCCTCAAGCGGCAGGGGAAGCTCAATGACAAGCTCTCCGGGGCATTCCACACCGGGATCATTATGACCACCACCACGCTTGCCGCAATCGCCGCGATGTGGGTGGTCGCCTTTGCCGGGGAGATAACAGTCATCCGGGATATCGCGAGCGTGCTTCTTATCGGACTGGTGATCGACATGCTGAACACCTGGCTCACCAATGCCGGGATCATCAAGTGGTACATGCTGAAGCGGGGTGCCAAATGAACCGGAAGGATCTCATCGAGCTGCTCAAGAACTGGCAGGTGGCTCTGCTGGTCGTTCTGCTGGTGGCTTCGGTATTCTTCATTTTCCCCCATGTAGAAGACGGGAAGCTGGCAACGAACCTCCAGTATGGCCTCGATCTCTCCGACGGGACCTGGCTCCAGATGGAATTCCAGGCGGAAGTGGTTGGATTTGAGACCAGCCGGCCGGTAACGGATTTCCTCACCGATCTCCAGAAGGAGCTTGATGCCGAGATATACCTGATCGACGATAACAAACTCGAGATCAGGAAGTTTGTTCCTCAAGCCGAGCTCGGACGTATCTTTGCTTCGGCGGGAGGGAGAATCACCAGCTATGAACAGGGGGTCTCGAAGGAGACCGGCGAGCAGGTCAAGCAGATCCTTGAGCAGAAGCTCAACGCCCTCGGCACCCGTGATGCAAAGGTCAATCCTCTCACCAGCCTCTCGGGAGTAACGCGCTATGTGAGGGTCGAACTGGCGGGCGTGAGCCTCTCGCAGGCAAAGGATATCGTCGGAAAACAGGGCAGGTTTGAGATCAGGATACATACCACGGGCAATGAGACCGAGCATGTCCTGTATGGGGATGCCATCAGCACGGTCGGCATACCCTCACAGGAACCGCCGGGCAGTGACCGGTGGGGGGTCTCGTTCACCCTCTCCGGAGAGGGAGCTGCCCAGTTCCGGGAAGCAGCGATCAGGTACGGGGCAACCGCGGACCAGGAAAACCACTGGCTCGACATGATCCTCGATGATGCTATGGTGTACAGCGCCCCGCTCTCAAAGGACCTCGCCGCACAGCTGCAGGCCGAGCCGATTCGGCAGCTCTATGCCTCCACGGGATCCGGTCAGGCCGGGCTGAATGCCGCCAAGAACCTGGAGATCCACCTTCGGGCAGGAGCGCTCCCGGTAGAGGTCACCGTTGCGGGATCAGGGTCGGTTTCTGCCCCGCTGGGAGATTATTTCAAATCGATGTCCGTGCTTGCCTTCGTGGTCGCGGCTATTGCGGTGGGCGTCGTCATCTTCTATCGCTACCGTGAACCGGCAATCGTGCTCCCCATGATCGGTACCAATCTCGCCGAGATTGTTATCCTTCTGGGTATCGCTGCACTCATTCAGCAACAGCTGGATCTCCTTGCGATTGCAGCACTGATTGCCGTGCTCGGGACAGGAATTGACCAGCTGGTCATCATCACGGACGAGGTATTGCACGAGGGGAAGGTTCCCTCTCCCCACCTGTATCAGAAACGGCTTACCCGGGCAGTGGGGATCATCATGGTGTCTGCTGCAACCGTGGTCATCGCCATGATCCCGCTCGCACTCATGGATCTCTCCACCCTCCGCGGGTTTGCCATCATCACCATCATCGGGGTGCTGGTAGGTGTCCTGATCACCCGGCCCGCCTATGGGAAGATAATCATGGCAATCCTCTCCAAATAAACCGAATAAAAATCTTTATCTCCTTTTTAGACCGATTCCTCTGAAGGTAATGCACATGGGAAAACCGGTTTTAATTGACTTTTTTGCCGACTGGTGCGGGCCATGCCGGGTCCAGGGGCCCATTCTTGAGGAGCTCAAGCGGAATATGGGCGACAGAATCGAGATCAGAAAGATTGATGTGGACCAGCACATGGAACTTGCCAACCAGTACGCGATCCGGGTCGTACCGACTCTCATTATCGAGAAAGACGGCAAGGTGATGAGGACGCTGGAGGGTCTCACCAGTGCCGAATCTCTCGAGACCATGCTGATGCCGCTGGTGGAATAGGTGAAGATCGGCATCGTTGGCGGAACCGGCGATATCGGAGAGGGGATTGCCATGAGGCTCTCCCCGAACCATGAGGTGGTGATCGGGTCCCGCGAGGAGGACAAGGCAGAGGGTTCCTGCATCGCCTGCACCGCGGCCCTCACGGAGCTCGGGTTCCGGTGCTGCCTGAACGGTTGCTCGAACCAGGAAGCCATCGACCGGTCTGATATTGTGATTCTTGCCATCCCGTTCCGGCACCTCGGGCCGACCATGTCATCGCTCCATGGATTTGAGGATAAGATCGTGGTCTCACCAATCAATCCCATGGAAAAACGCGAATTCTTTGTCTATACGCCCCCGGCAGAAGGTTCTGCGGCACTCCTTGTCAGAAAGTTGCTTCCCGAAGGCACGAAGGTCTGTTCAGCCTTCAACACGGTGGCGGCAAACAAGTGGAAAGCACTCACTGAGGAGCTCGACCTTGCCGTCCCCGTCTGCGGTGACGATGCCGGGGCAAAGGCAACCGTGATGGAACTCATCCGCAGCATCCCGGGGGTGAAGCCCTACGATGCCGGGCCGCTCGCCGTATCCTGCATGGTAGAGTGTCTCACCCCGCTCCTGCTCAACATAGCCCGGTACAATAAAATGAAGGATGTCGGCATCCAGTTCAAGTAAGAGCAGGGATCAAGGACAACGGGAACCTCCCCTGGAGGAGCGGTATGCAGTCTGAGTTCGAACGGATCGGAAAACGGCTCTTTGCCGAAGGGCTCCTCGGTGCCAGCTTCGGCAACATGAGTGTCAGGTCGGGAAACGGATTCTTCATCACCAGGAGCGGATCGTACCTTGACGTCCCGGGTAGTCCGGTCTTTGTGCAGATGGAGGGCAATGTTCCGGAACATGCTTCAAACGAGTACCGGGTCCATCGTGCAACCTACGGCACCACCGATCACCAGGCCATTGTCCATGCCCACCCCCCGCATGCGGTTGCCTGCTCACTCTCCTGTGACCGGATCGTTCCTGTAGATTCAGAGGGGATGATGCTTGCCCCCCTTATACCGGTTGTCAGTGGAGCCTGCGGCAGTGACGACCTGGCAGAGCAGGTTGCCGGTGCCCTGAAAGTGTACAGGATTGTTGTTGCCCGGGGCCACGGGACATTTGCAGCAGGAGGGAGCCTTGACGAGGCATACGTTCTCACCTCGCTCGCAGAGCACAGCTGTCGTATCCTGTTCCTGACCGGTGCTACCAGGCGCAGGTAGGGAGGCACGGGATTGCTCCCGGTGGGGTGGTTTAATGCCCTCTGACAACAGAAACCTGTGGCAGAAAACCGTGGGGTGGGTATTATGGGTTCACTTGACGAGAAGATCACCCGGCTCTCTCCTGACCAGCGGCGCGAAGTAGAGACTTTTATTGATTTTGTACTGCAGCGGGGCACGGGTGAAGGGTTTCTCCTCGAAAGCAGTCCTCTCTTCCGGGAGAACCAGAAGACCGCTTCCCAAAATTCGATTATCCTGGCCGAAGAAGTACACTCCCTGCCTCCTGAACCTCCCCGTGACCCCCTGCCCGTTCTTTCCGATATCCGACCGAAAGAGTCCCGGCACGATTATGAGGGGGGCGGCACCCCGCAGGGGCGTTCAACCAGAAAGGACCCCGGACTGCTTCTCGACTGGATCGATTAACTACCCATCCTGTTCGTTCTCCGCACACCTTACAATCCACGGCGACCTCCGGTCGCCTCCTCCCAGCTG
>DANP01000019.1:120927-197987 GCA_002499905.1 Methanolinea sp. UBA277 | reverse complement strand
GGACTCGACGGGATTCGAACCCGTGGCCTTCACGTTGCAAACGTGACGATCTACCCCTGATCTACGAGCCCTTCTGTCCTAAGCATTCAGAGTGGATTGTTTATAGGCATTGCGAATCTGCACCCGTGGCGGGATTCGAACCCGCGGCCTTTCCTTTTTCGACCGAAGGCTTCGCCTTTCGAAACCATGGCGACCTTCGGTCACCTCTTTTTTCACTGTTTTCCAGAAAAAGAGAATATGGACCTGGCGGGATTCGAACCCGCGGCCTTTACGTTGCGAACGTAACGATCTACCCCTGATCTACAAGCCCTGAAATGTGGTGAATTAGGTATCTTCCGGTTGGATATAGTTGTTCCTTTCTGCTTCACGTACCGGCAGCATGTCATGACATGGCAACCGAGAAAAGTATTGGTGAGATCAGAGGATGATCTCGATATCCAGCTTCTCTGCCAGTTCCTTGTAACGGTTCCTGATGGTCACTTCGGTAACCCCGGCAACCTCGGCGACCTCCCGCTGGGTGCGCCGCTCTCCGCCAAGGATGGATGAGATATAGATCGCAGCCGCAGCAACACCGGTAGGACCTCTGCCGCTGGTCAGCTCCCGCTCCCCGGCCTGCCGGAGGATCTCCACCGCCCTGCTCTGGACCTCTCCTTTCAGGTTCAGGCCCGAGCAGAACCGCGGCACGTAGTCGATCGGGGATGTGGGCAGGAGCTTCAGTCCCAGTTCACGGGAGATAAACCGGTAGGTCCTCCCGATCTCTTTGCGGGATACCCGTGATACTTCGGCAATCTCATCGAGGGTCCGGGGGACGCTGCACTGCCGGCAGGCTGCGTAGAGGGCTGCCGCTGCAACGCCTTCAATGCTCCTTCCCCTGATAAGGTTCTTGTCCACCGCATCACGGTACACCACAGCTGCCGTCTCCCGGACATTGCGCGGGAGACCGAGTGCGGAGGCCATACGGTCAAGCTCGGAGAGGGCAAAGGCGAGGTTCCGCTCGGTTGCATTGCTGACCCTGATCCTCCGCTGCCATTTGCGCAGGCGATACAGCTGGGCACGGTTCTTGCTCGAAATAGCCCTCCCGTACGAGTCCCGATTCCTCCAGTCGATCATCGTTGAGAGACCCTTGTCATGGATGGTGAAGGTCATCGGAGCCCCGACCCGGGAGCGCTTCATCCGCTGGTCGTGGTCGAACGCCCGCCACTCCGGCCCGCGGTCGATGAAGTCCTCATCGATGACCAGTCCGCAGTTCTGGCAGACCAGCTCTGCACGTTCATAGTCATGGACCAGCTGGCGGCTCCCGCACTCAGGACAGACCGTCTCGGTGTGATCCTCTGCTTTCTTTTCGTGCTCCTTCACCCGCTCTTTCAGACGATGTTTGAGAGCTTCTCTCTCGTTCTGAAGGACCTTTAACTTCTCTACTTCCTGCATGCTCTTTGCCTACCTTGTGATGAACAACTTCTCCCCTGCTGCCACCCTGCATTCTGCCTTGCAGAGTACGGCCGCGTACGGAGCTGCTACGTTCCCAAACACATCCACCACTTTTCCTACGGGCTTCATTCTCCTGTCAACGACTTCGGTATACATCCTGGGAAGCTGGGCCGGATTGCAGCGAAGAACAAGAAGTCGCTTCCCTACCGTATGCACCGCATTCCCAATCGCTTTCAAGATAAAACCCCGTCAGTTCTGCCCACGGAAAAATGGCAGTCGAAATTGTTTAGTAATCTATATATGTTCTTATTTATAATATAAAAACCTATTGTAAAGGTATAAATATTAAATTTCGCGTAAAAGCAGTGAATCGATATTTAAAGCCAACACGCGGGCGCATTCGTCCTTTTTAAGTCCTGCTCCCCGCGCTACCAGAAATTTCGCGCGCTCATCGAGGAGATCCTGCGGACTGTGCGCGTCGGAGTTTACGACGAGGAGACATCCTGTCTCCCGTGCCACCGTCACCACATGCCCATTCGTCCGGTTATGACCACCCCTGGAGGTTATCTCCAGAGCCACCCGGTGATCCCGTGCTGCTTCGGCATCCTCAGTTGTGATAAGGCCGGGATGGGCGAGGATGTCCACAGCGTCGCAGGTGCAGGCTGCAGTGTTGGTCCCTTCGGCCACCGGCTCAATGGTCGTCTCACCATGCACCACCACGACGTCTGCCCCACGCTGCTTGGCCTCATGCGCACAGGAGGCGATCATGGCAGGGGGAATGTGGGTGAGCTCGACGCCGCAGAGCAGATTCACGCCGTACAGAAGTGCTGCTTCCTTCACCTTCTGAACCGCCCTGATGAGGAAGTGCAGGTTCGTGGGATCGGCATGGTCGGTGATGGCCACAGTGGTGTACCCGAGAACGGCCATCCTCCTGACGAGCTCGATGGGAATCATCTCTCCGTCTGTCAGTGTGCTGTGGATGTGCAGATCGTACATCCCGATCACCGCCTGCCTTCAAGTGCACCGGCCACTGTGGCGAGGAGCTTCTCTTTCCCCTGTTCCCAGCTCACCACGATGCGCCCCTCGTGTTTCCACCAGTAGGCAGGGTGACACTTCTGCTCGGTGCGGCACAGGAGACGGCAGCGTTTTACGGCCTTCTCGATATCCGCGACGGTCGGTTCCTTTATGGCGCGTGACCGGGGAACCCGCCGTCCTTCGCCCCGGGTGAGCCCGGCATCAAAATAGCAGGGATAGAGGATGCGTTGCCCCTTCATCTCATCCTTCATTATACTAAGATGTGCGAATGGAACCTATAAACACTGCAGCATCATACATTACTCCATGCACCATATCGACGTCAGGGTCGAGAAAGACATATTCGACGTCAATAACCGTATTGCCCGGGAGAATGCTTCCCGTTTCAGGGCGCATGGTGTACGGGCCATCGATCTCCTCGGCGCAATCGGCTCAGGGAAGACAGCGCTCATCGAGAAGATTGTCCCGGCCCTGAAAGAGCGTGGAATCCGGTCAGGGGCAATCGCCGGTGACTGCTACGGGGATGATGATTTCCAGAGGATCAGGGTTCTCGGCATTCCGGTGGTGAACGCAAATACCGGGAAAGAATGCCACCTCGATGCCCACCTCGTCGAGCATGCCGCAGAGGGCCTGCCGCTCGATGAGATCGATCTCCTCTTCATCGAGAATGTCGGAAATATGGTCTGTCCGACCGATTTTCTGCTTGGCGCGGAGAAGAGAGTGGTCATCGTGAGCGCAACCGAAGGGGACGATGTGGTGAACAAGCACCCGATGATGTTCCGCGGCTGCGATATCGGCATCATCAACAAGGTGGACCTGGCACCCCTTGTAGGGGCAAGTCTCGACCGGATGGAGGCGGATATGCGCCGCTATAACCCGGCGATGAAGATCTGCCGGACCGATCTGAAGAAAGGGGAAGGGCTCGGGGCGGTTATTGACGCGCTGCTGGCCGAACAGAGTTCTTAAATACGTTGCAGGGATTATATATATAGCACTCTGTTCGATTCACGCAGTGATGATGCGAACATAGGTTTGAGAGGAATATACGATGCTCTGGCAGGGAAGATCAGTCCGGAGGGCAACCGGTGGAAGATACCGCCCCTCGCAGGGAAAAAGGAGGAGCGAGATAGGTTCAGCTCCGGCCGAAACCCATATCGGTGCGGACCGCAGGAAGATTATCCGCTCGTACGGTGGAAACCCCAAGGTCCGCGCAATGCGTGCACAGTACGCCAATGTGGCAAACCGTTCAAGCGGCGAGACCAGGAAAGTGGTTATCGAGACGGTTGAAGAGAACGGCGCGAACCCGAACTACGTCCGGAGGAATCTTCTCACGAAAGGGGCGGTTATAAGGACCGAAACAGGACGTGCGCGCATCATCAGCAGACCGGGCCAGGACGGCGTCATCAACGCGGTTCTGATCGAATAATCCTATTTTTCCATCAGCATCCAAAAAATTACTGTAGCCGCCGTTCCGCGGCATGTACACTTTATCCCCTGTATGCCAAAAGTCATACCCGATATCAGATGATGTAGGAGGAGGACAGCTGGATACGACTTTTGTCGAAATATCTATCCAGTTCGTCGATAATAATAGTATTGATCCCGTCACCTACCCTGTAACCGTTCGGTTGGAAATCACAGGTCTTCAAAGTGTTTTCTCGCCCGGGCGAGAGCGTCATTCATTTCGTTGATTGCCGCATCAACCCCGGACCGGACCTCATCCACCGCACTCCCGCTGGCATTCATCAGCGTGGTGACCCGCGCCTCCGCATCGAACCGCATCTGGCGAAGAGTACGGAGCTCTTTGTCATATTCGGCAGTGAGATCCCTGATCCTGTGCTCGTATTCGGCACGGAGGTCGGCAATAGTCTTATCGGCCTTCCCCTGTAGTCGCTCGATCTCGGTGGCAACCTGGTCGATCTGCTGTTTGGCTACTTCCGCGTACTCCCGCGTTTTCGTCATATACTTCATCATCGCTGTCCCGATCATAATAGTCTTGCGCACCCTGCAGGGACCCACTCCCGTCCGGTACTGCTCTAAATCGATTGCTTGATAAAAACCGTTTGATATATGATTATTCCTGCATGCAGGGAGCGGAACATCCCCGTCCGGTGTGCACTGCCAGGAGCAGGTATGAGTCTCACCGTCACCATCGCCGCACCGTTCAGGCACACGCGAAAGGAACGTCTGAAAAAGAACGAGATTGTCTATTATCTCGCCTTTGAGCGGGGATGGATGAATATCGAACAGGCGACCATGCTCCTTTCCCGGGCAGAGGAGGAGGGACTGATCGCCTATGAAGGCGACATGATCCGGCCGCTCTTCGATGTGGGAACAGTTGAGATCCCGCTCGGATTTAAACCATCAGCCGCAGTCTTCCGGAAATCGGACCCGCAGGAGGAGCTCATGCAGCGGATTGCCCAGAAGCGGGACATTCCCCTCACCACCATTGCCGCCGAGATGAACGCCCTCATCCGCCAGAATTTCGATGGGAAGATCAGGCCGGAGGCGGCAATTGTTATCCTTGCCCGGCGCTTCGGAGTACCTTTTGAGGATCTGCTCCCTGCACTGAGGGAAACGATTCTGAAAAAATGAAATATTATTCTTTCTTTTCTTCGGGAGCTGGCTTGGCAAAGTGTTCTTCAAGGGATTTGTCGCCATAGGCGGTGATCCGGGCATTGACCTGGACAAAATCCGCGGTTATCTCATTGCCCCGGATCGATTTCCTCCGCCGCTGCCCTTCCCTGACCGGTTTGAACCCGACGCCGCCCGAGAGTAGCAGTCTCTTCCTGCCGGCAACAGGGAGGTTCCTCCGTGCCGGGGTCCCGTTCCGGTCAGATCCCCCGGTAATCTCCATGCGGTACCCGGGCAGCCCGAACGGCCCTGCATCCAGCTCGTCTCCAATCCGTTTCCCGATGATGGCACCTGCCGGACCACCACTCACGTTGACGTTATATGCCCGTCCTGTCTTCTGGTCAGACAATACGACCTTGAACTCCACCATGTGCCACGACTCCTTGATTTAAAGTATCCCGGAGACAGGGGGCCGCGATCCGGATCTCATCTCGACCGGGAGACACTGATTAATCGGTGCCTTCACGCGGTTCTCCCCCGGGAAGTACCCATAATTTTGGGTGGCCGATCTATTAAATACTATTTACCCCAGAACGGATCGGCCTTGCGCTTCATCGCTGTAAACTCACCGAGGATTTCCTGGGTGCTGATCGGCAGGGTAGCCTGCATTTCGCGTTCGAGCACCTTGACGTGGCGTTCCGGGATCTCCACAAAGAGATCGTCTCCCTCGTTTAGTTGGCGTCCAACTGTTGCTCCCTCGATAGAGATTGCCACCTCGGCCCCCGCCTTCCCCTCACGGATATTCTCCTGGTTGAGCTGCATGGATTTGAGGTGCCCGACCTTCTTTCCATCGGTCTGGATGAGGTTGACATCGGTGCGGAGCGTCCCTCCGAGCACCCTTACTCCGACCACGGCGGGGTTGCTCTGGCGGAAAATGCAGTGCGGCAATACCCGGATCTTTGCCGGCATGATGATCTGCTCGAACCGCTGCTGCTCAGCCTTCCTCTTCAGATCGTCCCGCCAGGCAATATAATCGTCCACGAGCTGGTAGATTATCCGGCCCCCAAAGACCTTCACCTGCGAGTATCCGGGATCCCTGAGCATCTCTGCCACATCGGGAAGGATGGGGGTGTTGAATGCGAGGAGGGCCCGGTAGTAGGGGTTCTTGATCGTCTCCACTTCGATGAGGTCATGGCGGCTGACCGGGCCCACATCGGCCCGCATGACCCCTATTTCCTTTGCATCAAGCTCGTTGCAGAGCGCTTCCAGTGCCCCAATCGTATCCGCCTTTATCATCAGGCCTTCAGGGGAGATCTTGACCGAGATCTCCTCCATCTCTCTCCTGATCCGCTCTTTTACCGGCTCCGGGTCACCGGTGACCACCTGAATCGGCGACCCGGCAATGGTGCCATCGAGATTCGGGGCACTCACCTTGATTCCCGCAGCTGCCATGACCTTCTTGACCCGTTCAAACCGGTCTTCAACCAGTATCTCCTTCAAGGGGCGCGGCTTCAGCAGTGCCCGGACTTTTGTGACCGCCACCCCGTCCGTTCTGGCGATCGCTATCTCTTCACCCACCGAAAGTGTCCCATCATACAGGATGACGTCAAGGGTGGTTCCCAGACCCCGTTCTTCCTTGACCTCGAGCACGGTTCCTATCCCGGGCCCATCAACCGAGTATGCCAGATCCTCCTCCATGTAGCGCTGGGCAAGCCCGATCATGACCATGAGAAGTTCGGCGATTCCCTCTCCGGTATGGGCACTGACCGGCACGATGGCCAGATTCCGCTGGAAATCGGAGACACGGTCGAAGCGCTCACCGGAGAACCCGAATTCCGAGAGCTTGGCCACCAGCCCGTAAATCCTGTTCTCCACGAGCTCCTTCACCCGGTCGTTCTGGCGGGCGAATGAGGTAAGAAATGGCTCGTTTTTCGAAGGCCTCCATCCATGAATGCGGTCAACTTTGGTCGCCGCAACGACAAAGGGAGTACGGTAGGTGCGGAGGATCTGGAGCGCTTCGGTGGTCTGGGGCTGGAATCCCTGGTTGATGTCCACAACCAGAATGGCCATGTCCGCGAGCGCACCTCCCCGTGCACGGAGGGTGGTGAATGCGTGATGGCCGGGAGTGTCGATGAAGAGGAGGCCCGGAACTCTGATCGGCATCTTTTCCATCGTACCGCTCATCATCCTGATCGCTTCTATCGGAACGATGGTCGCCCCGATATGCTGGGTGATCGAGCCGTCTTCGGTGCTCACCACCGATGAACCCCTTATCCGGTCAAGGAGTGAGGTCTTGCCGTGGTCAACATGGCCAAGCACGGCGACAATCGGAGTCCGGATGCCTGATTTCTGCGTCACTGGAAACCACCTTGCCTCTGACGGTAACCCGGAGAGAGATCAGGTGCCGGCTGGTGAGAGGGATAGCTCGGGCAGAGGAAGAGCTGGAGATACCGGCACCAGGTTCTGTATTATACTGGCGCACAAAAGGTATTAATCCACCTCTCCGGAGCAGCAGCCCGGCGCATCCGGATGGTCATATATTATATATCGCGAAATCCAATTAATCCGGGTATATCCTGCCAGGGTGGGGTAGTTGGTTATCCTAGGGGACTGTGGATCCCCCGACCCGGGTTCGAGTCTCGGCCCTGGCCTCTTCTTCCCTAATTCTGCGTCTTTCTCCCGTGATCCCGGCCCGTCATTCCTTCAGAGATCTGCCATCGGTGCACCGCAGCGGGGGCACTTCAGGGCATAGCACGGGACTTCAGGCGGGTTGGCGCGTTCATACCTGCAGTTAGGACAGATACAGCGTCGGGGGCTTCCTTCACCGTTCCACTGGTCTCTCCCGTGCCCTCTTCCTGCGTTTGGCGTCATGGTTCTCTCTAGAATTAGGGTAATGACTGTGTCATCTCTTCAATGGATCGCTTTTTTTCCTCCCCATATTCCTGCCCCATCCCTGCTGTATCCCGGAAAGACGGGAAGGTCCTCTTTTTCGTCAGAAAGCATTGATAGATTTAAATACCGCCAAAAAAACCCATACAGTATATCGGACTGATCAACCATGGAAAAATTCTCTCTTCCTGTTGCAGTAGCGATTTTTTCGCTTGTTCTGGTCGCCGGAACCGTTGGTGCGCAACCTGATGGGCCCATAGGAGGCGATATGGGCACCTACCGTATCCACTGCAATGTGGACGGGGCAAAGGTCTACTTCGATGGCGACTATAAAGGGGAGATAGCTGAAGGGATTCTGGATGTGCCGATCTATGTGACCGGAACGCCGTACCGGACGTTTACCATAGAAAAAGAGGGCTATAAAACCTATACGGGGACGATCACATCGGTCCCGGGAAAAGGACAAGTCGTTGATATCTATGCTAAACTCTCGGCCCTGCCGCTTGTCGAGTACGGCACCCTCCACCTGCTCGTGACTCCCACCCTCTCCACTATCTATTACGACGGGACTGATGCAGGGACCGTTCCACCCAACGGAATTTTCATCATCCGCGATGTCGTCCCCGGCAACCATGCCATCCAGATCTCCCGGGAGGGATATGTCACCCAGACCATGGAGCTCTTCATGGGGAAGAATGAGATAAAGAAGGTGCCGGTCACCCTCCGGAAGGCGGTCTCCGGATCCCTGACCGTATCCTCAGATCCCCCGGGAGCCCGGGTATACCTTGATGGACAGATGATCGGGATGACCCCCCTGACCGTCGCTGATGTTTCACCGGGTGAACACACGCTCCTGATAACGATGGATGGATATACCGATTTTAGCCAGACCATCACTATCACCGAGGAGGGGAGCATCGTTTCGGCAGCGCTCGTTCCTGCCGCTCAAACCGGCAGGGCAGGACTCTCTCCCCTGGTGCTGCTTGGTGCACTTGCGGGATGCGCCTTCCTCGTAGTCAGGAGGAGATAACCCCCACGTTCACGTTTTGATCGGAAATCGGGATCAGAGCACGAGTATTGTGAATATGGTCCTCATCTACAATGCACAAACCCGGAGTCTCGAAGATCGTGAAGTAGTCCGGAAGAGTGATGCTGAGTGGAGGGAGATCCTCACTGAGGAGGAGTTCCGGATTGCACGGAAGAAGGGAACGGAACCGGCCTTTACCGGCAGGTACCATGACTTCCACGCCACCGGACTCTACCGCTGTGTCTGTTGCGGCACCGATCTCTTCAGTTCTGATGCCAAATTTGATTCAGAGACGGGATGGCCGAGTTTTTCCTCACCTGTCGATGCGCATAATATCAGGACTGAAACCGACCGGAGCCTGGGTATGATCCGGACTGAAGTGCTCTGCGCCCGGTGCGGCGCTCATCTCGGCCATGTCTTTGACGACGGCCCTCCACCTGCCGGAAAGCGCTACTGCATGAATTCCGCCTCACTGAAATTTTTTCCCCTGTAAACCTCCCGGAGCTCTCCTTACCGATCGGTGACGTCTGGTACTGCCGTGATGAGGTAGAACCACGGCGGGACCTCTTCGATGCACAGTACCGCAAAGCCTGCTTCCCGTATCAGTGCCGCCGCAGTCTCTTCATCGAACCGTTTGCTGATCGGTGGTCCGAAGGGGGTCTCCTTTTTCTTCCAGTCCAGGTTGCAGAGGGTCCCGCCGGCTTTGATCATCTCGCGGGCATTGTGGAGAACCTTCCGCGGATCCGAAAAATCGTGGAGATCGATGCCAAAGAAGATCAGGTCTGCGCAGCCTTCACAGGCACGGGTCTCCTCACCGCTCCCGACGATTCCCGATACATTGTGGAGTCCTTCCCTCCGGGCCTGCTCCAGCATCCGTGAGACGGCTCCCCCGTTGATATCGATCCCGATGACCTTTCCGCTGTTGCCGGCAATCCTGGCAGCCGGGAGGGCAAAAAATCCCTCACCGCACCCGATATCAACCACGGTGTCTCCCGGGCCAAGCACGGTGTGGGCAAGTATCTGTTCAGGATTCTGCCATGAACGCCGTGACTGCTCATCGTGATAGCTCATCAGTGCATCCCTGCTGTGTTCCTTCCAGAACATCAGCTTCTCCGGATTTATACGAGCCGGCCACAACGGATGCAGGAACAGGAAACGGGTTTTGGACCGGAGATGAGATCTCTTTTTGGCCATCGGGTGCAAAGAGAGATCAGGCATGCATACCTGTGTCAAAGATGCCATCACCAATATCCGGGGTGGTCTTGCCGGTGTGATTATCTACCTGGTCATCACCGCCGGAGTGTATGGTGCCGCCTTCATGGCCGCATTCGGCAACGACACCCCGGTGGCGCAGCTGATTCTGGGTTGTGCTGAGATCTATTTTCTTGTGGCATACCCCCTCTGGACCATACCCATCGCCTATTTCATCGGCGGCTGCCTCCTCTTTGCCAATCATTCCTGTGCAGAGCCGGCCCGGGGTGAATGAGTGGCCGGGACAGAAAAGGAGGTGATATCCTGTGCGGAGTGCGGCTCGTACAACCGGGAAGAGGTTGGGACCGCCGTCAGGAAAGCTATCGATGCGCTGGGCGGGATCACCTCATTCATCAATCCGGGGAGCAGGGTGCTCCTCAAACCAAACCTTCTCCAGGGGCTTCCCCCGGAACGGTGTGTGACCACCCATCCTGAGGTGGTGCGGGCCGTGTCGCTCATCTGTGGAGATCTCGGATGCCGGGTGACCATCGCTGACAGCCCGGGAGGCGGGATACGGTACACCCCTGCAAACCTCAGACGACTGTATGCGGCTGCCGGGTATGAAGCGGTAGCCCGTGATACCGGGGCAGAGCTCAACTACGATACCGGTTACCGCATCGTCTCCCACCCGGCCGGCCGTATGGTGAAGAGCTTCCCGGTTATCGCACCGGCACTCGATGCCGATCACATCATCGTGCTCTCAAAGGCGAAGACCCACCTCTGGACCCTCTACTCCGGAGGAGCAAAGAACCTGTTTGGAGTCCTCCCCGGCCTTGAAAAACCGCTCCACCATGCCCGGTTCCAGGACCCGGACCACTTTGCCGGAATGATCCTCGATCTGAACGATCTGCTGCGGCCTTCCCTACAGATCCTGGATGCAGTGATGGTCATGGAGGGGGATGGTCCGTCATCCGGGACCCCCCGGCTGCTGGGGGTGGTCCTGGCCGGCAGGAATGCAACCGCCCTCGATCTGACCGCCTGCAGGATGATTGGAATACCCCCCGATGAGGTCCCTACCCTCCGGGCTGCCCGTGTGCGCGGGCTTCCCGGCAGCAGTCCCGAACAGGTCTCCCTGGTCGGGAATCCTCCTGAAGCTCTGCAGGGGGACGGGATCCGCCTTCCCTCAACCTACCGGGGACCGGGGAGAGGGATGACGCGAAGCCTGCTCCTCTCCCTCCTGCACCGGCTTGGCGGGGTCTATGCCCCGTACCCCTCTTTTCTTCCGAATCGCTGCCAGCACTGCGGTCGCTGTACCCTCATCTGCCCGGTGGCTGCACTCACTCTGCACGAGGGTGTGCCAGAACTCAGACGGGAGACGTGCATCCGGTGCTACTGCTGCCACGAGATCTGCCCCGCAGGATCGATTGTGATCCGGCCCGGTCCATTCAGACGCCTGGTCGCCAGGATCTCCGGGCTCTCCTGATCCCCGGTCCCAGTACTCGGTGGTGATGAAGCCTGACCGAACTGTGGATTTCTATGTGGACCGTGATTTTACCTACAGGACCGAACACGAGATCGTTCCGCCGGATTCCGGCCTCTACCTGGTGATCGGCTCCCGATCTCACCACGGATACGGTCCGGCTCTGATCGACACCATCAGGGTATATTCCTACTCGGAGCAGCCCGTGCAGCGGCTCACCGGTACCGCCCTTGAACATGACCTTTGAACCGTCACCATCTACCTAATTTTTAACCGCTCCTGCCATTCTTTCTCCCGTGAAACGGAGGAACTCCATGAAGGAACACACCATGATGGCCGCTGCGATCCTGTTATTCTCGTGCGTCCCGGTCATTCAGCTCTTTGTTGCCTGCTGATACAACCAGGCATCACCCCGATAGTTATATTTTTTCCCTTTTCCCATGTTCAGGCATACATGATCGATCCGAGAGCCAGGCTCTTTGCAAAATGGAGAGAAAAGCCCGGACTGAGGGGTATATTCCCCCGTGCCCGGCGATCATGGCGAACTGCGATCTCCCGGAATACCTGGAGAAGCAGATAGGAAAGGAGGGCTTTCATGACCGACAAGTTGTGCCCGTTTGACAAGAAACCGTGCATCGGAGACCGGTGCATGGTATTCCGCGAGGATTCCGGCACCTGTTCGTTCCGGTTCATTGGCATGCCAGGGAGGGTGACTCCCCCGTCCGGAGCCCGAAAGAACGATGAGCGATCCTCGTCAGGCCGGTTTAAGGCTCATCTCTTTGACTAGTCAGGGAGGCCTCCCGGAGGATGAAGATGACGCCCCAATTGATACGAACCATCATGTCCCGCACCCTGCTCTGCATCCTTCTTGCAGCAGTTGTCACCGGGCATGCTGCAGCAGAGACTCGGGAAGCTGCCATCGGTGATGATGTGCCCCTTTCGGGAACAGCGATCGGAGCTGACAGAGTGTACCTCTTCATGACCGGGCCGGGAGTTCCCTCCGACGGATCGCGGATGGACAGCAGCATCTCACCGGTGATCACCGGGGAGCCGGATACCTTCACCCAGGTCGATGTTTCTTCGGATCGCTGGAACTATACCTGGCGGACGGGCAGGGTCTCCGGCGGGCTCGCGGCAGGGGAGTATACTATGTATGCTGCAACCATGCCGGTAGCACGGAATGCACTTTCAGGAGTTCCGTACTCAAGCATCGACCTCATCCTTTCCCGACCGGTGACCACCGGCCGAATCGTTGTGCGATCAACTCCACCGGGGGCACAGGTGTTGGTAAACGACCGGTATACCGGGGACACCCCCCTTGATCTCCCGGATCTCGTACCGGGAACCTACCGGATACTCATCGAGTCACGCGGATATCTCCCTGCGGAAAAGACCGTCGATCTCGCTGCGGGTGATTCAGAGAAGATCGATGTCGTCCTTCAGCCTTCCAGTATGCCTACCACGCCAGAACCAAGCCCCGTACCAACAGCCATCCCGGAAACGACGGTGACCGGCACGGCAACTGCGGTTCCGCTCTCCCTGGCGGGGTCCCTCTGCGTCATCTTAATCGCCGCCATGCTGATAATCCGGAGAGCCGGACGGTAATCTCCTCCCGATTTATCCAATCTCATATTCCGGGAGTGGAGTGCATATACTTATTAGGATTCTTGTCGATGCATGCTATTGAGGTGACTGTTCAATGTGCACTGTCGGAGGACCCGTTGATATGGAGATACCGCCTGACCGGGTGAAGGGCAAGAACTACAAATGCAAAGAATGCGGAGAAAAATTCACGAGCGTGAGCAAGCGGCCGATGTGCCCCTCCTGCCAGTCCGAGGACGTGGCAGAGGCATAGAGGTCATTTCCGGAACTTTTCCTTTTTTCTGAACATACCTGTCTGATGCCCCGCCAGCTCGCGCTATTTTCTCCGCGGGATCTTCCGGACGACAGAGACTTGGTTACTCTCTGATCAGAACCGTGCCCTTCCCGCGGTTGGCAATATCGCCACGGTACACGGCCATCCGGTACCGCTTCCCGCCATACTCCGCCACTTCTGACCCGTTCCTGCGGAATGTCGGGAGGAACTGGTGTGCCGTTCCGAAGATCCTGCAGGTTCCGCCGGTCATGTTCCCGCAGGGGCGAAGACAGTCGCCACCGATGGTCAGGGTTCCGCCCCGCATCTCCACACCCGGGAGATCGGCGCAGTTCCCATGGATGTGTACCTCTCCGCCGCTGAGATATTCGGCAGCGAAATCCCCGGCGTTCCCGAGCACTTCGACCATTCCTCCCCGCATTCCCCTCTTTTCCCCACGGTAGCCGGCGGCACAGTAGTGGCCTGCGTCCCCCTCGCAGCGGATAACTCCGCCCCGCATCTCCCGTCCGAGCCAGGAATCGGCATTACCCCGGATGATGATCTCCCCGGCGCTCATGAAATTGCCACAGTGCATGCCGATATCCCCCTCAACGATGATCCGCCCGGCATTCATATACTCGCCGACCCGTTTGATGACTCCGGTGTCTCCGGTCAGGATCACCTCCACCTGATCCGGGGAGACGGCTGGGCCCTCGGTCGTGACGTAGAAGAGATCCTCAAGCTTCCGCTCCTTGTTCCCCTCGTAGACCCGTATGTCGTTCTTCCGGAGAAAATTCTGGGGAATGATGGTCTCTGCCTCGATGGGGATCTTCGGCTTTGCCCGTGGCCGGGTCTTGAGAATGACTCTCATAGTGATGCCTCGGTTCTGATGCTGACACCCCTGGGAAGGTAGATGTCCTGGACCGGGTAGTTCCGCATTCTCACGGTGTAGTACTGTTCAAATTTTTTGACGAATTCAGGATCCTTATTCAGGTCAAATTCAGGCGGGACCTCTGCCCGGGTCCAGATGGTGCTGTTCGCCCCTTCCACGATGACCTCCCCATCCCGCGCCACCACCCGCCCCCGCTTGATGGTATAGCTAGTTTTTGCGAACCCGGCCATCACCTGCTGGTAATCGACGGCCGGATCGAGTTCGTCGGGTTTCAGGGGATAGATGGCGATATCGGCCTCTGCCCCCGGAGCGAGGTGGCCTTTGCCGATCCTGGTAATGCCGAGGGCTTTTGCCTGTGCTGCCCGGGTCATCACCGCAATCTCATACCAGTCGAGCTCCCGGTCGATGGCAAAGAGGGGGACGAAATGCTCGGTCCTGGGGTCGATTGCTTTCATTTCGTACTCGCGAAGTTTGCGGCTCATCAGCAGGGCGATGATCTCGGGGTACTTCACAAAGGGTGCACCATTCGGGTTATCGGTGGCGAGCATGCACTGCCAGGGATTCTTTGTGAGGAGGGCAAGTTCCAGGCCGATCGCCCACATGACACAGTTGACCAGACTCTTTCTGCTGTAGTAGACAGGGATGATGCCTGAACCGGTCTCGAGCTCGACGTCGTGGTTACTCCACTTATTGTGGTGGAGCATGTAGAGCTTGAATTCCATCGGACCATCGGCGGTCATGGTGGTGGTCCGCCCGAACATGATCTGTCCCATGTCGATAGCCACCTGCGGTCTGGCATTCACCGCCCGGGCAACCTCTTCGGATTTCGAGCAGATATCCTTCCAGGTTGAACCCCCGTAGGAATGAAACTGCACATGGGTCAGGTACAGGCTCTGGCGTTCCCTGTTGAGGTCAGGTGCAAGACCGATAGTGTCGAGCGTGGTCTGGTAGTTGCCCGGCACACCGAGGTTGTTGCAGTGGATATGGACCGAATGCGGGAGGTTGAGGAGCTCGTTTGCCTGGATCATGGTCTCAATGATCTCGGCCGGGGTGACCCCGAAGTGGGGCACCTCATCGCGGATGCTGTGGACATCCTCCCCCCACCCCCAGGCCTCGGTTCCCCCGGGATTGGTCAGCTTGATTGCAAATCCCTTCACCGCAGCCAGCGTCCAGGCAACCACGGCTGCGGCACGCTTCACGTCCTTGTCCCGCACCGCCTCCATAATCGACCAGTTCCCGTCGAAGAGGGTGTTTGCCAGCATGTCCTGGTGAGGCGTAGCCGTGAACTCCTCATGGGTATGGCGGGCCTCAAGCGGCGCCATGGCCCCCTCGAGCACTGTGGTGTATCCCATAGAGCTGTACCGGTAAGAGTTGCCGAAGGTGGTCGGGACACTGTATCCCGATGTCACATGCATGACTCCTTTCCTCGCGGTTCTCCCTGCCCGCATATCCTCGGGGCTCATGTACCGCCCGAAATTCACCTTGGTCCCGCAGACGTGGGAGTGGGAGTCTATCCCGCCCGGGAGTGTCAGGCAGCCCCCGGCATCGATGACCACCGCCCCGCTCCCCACCTCTTCCACGATCTTTCCGTCCCGGATGGCGATATCCATGATCTCCCCGTTCACGCCCGAGAGGGGATCGATGACATAGGCGTTCTTCACCAGCAGTCCGGTCATGATCCTTTCGCCTCTTTTACCCGCGCATAGATCTTCCCGAGTATTTCGAGGTCGCTCGGGTAAGTTCCCTCATAGAGTTTCCGTGTCCGGATGGGCACCCCGTCCATCCGGTATGCCGTCCCCTCGGCATCAATACCGGTGACCGCCACCGGGATCTGGAGTGTGGCAAGGTGGGTGGTCGCATTGACGTGCGGATCGATCTGAACCGTAGGGATGCGGGCAAGGTGCTCGGCACAGGCCCGGGGAAAGTGAGCTCCCGGATCGCTTGCCACCACTAGGCAGGCATCACACTCGCCCCGCCTGAGGATGTCCACACTGGTCGTCTCGCCCGGGTTGTAGAATGCGATTCCCCGGGCGAAGTCAACGGCATAGGGATACCCCGAGATCCAGGTGAAGACCTCGTTTGAACCGTACACGTTCCAGTGCCCCCGCATCGGAGATATGGTGAACTTGGTATGCCGGTTCAGTTCCTCGGTCAGCTCGATTGCATTCCGGATGTTCTTGTTCTTTCCAGGCGACATGGTGAGGCCGAGGCCGAAGAAAATTGCCCCGAATTTAGCATTCTTGCAGATGTCGGCGACCCTGAAGAGCTGCTCCCGGGTTACCCCGGCTACTTTTACGGGAATGAGATCTCCCTTCCCCCGTACAATCGCTCTCAGGGCCGAGAGAACGGCATAATCCCCTCCCTGGTCCACCTTCACGAATTCATTGGCAACCGCAGATGACTCAGTCTTCCGGACGTCGATCACGATCACCTTCCGTTCCTTGAACGCATCCTTCACAAAGAAACCGTCTGCATACGTGGTGTAGCGGCTCATATGCCGCGGATGGGCATCAATGGGGTTTGCACCCCAGTATACGATGACATCGGCCCGGTTCTTCACCTGGCCGAGGGTGCAGCCCGGATGGCCGACCTCCTGAATGGCCAGGATCGAGGGGCCATGGCACACGGTTGACGTGTTATCGATCACCGCTCCGAGCAGCTCGGCAAGGTGCACGCCGACACTCTGGGCCTCCCCGTGGGTTCCGCTCCAGCCGTAGAGGAGGGGGCGGTCAGCATCGAGGAGTATTTCAGCGGTCTCCTGAATCGCAGCATCATAGGAGACGTCCTTCCAGCTCCCTCTCTCTCTCCTGATCGGGTTTTTCAGCCGGTGGTCCTCCATCAACTTCTCGTTGGCGAGAGTACAGCCGTTTTCTACGCTTGTTACCCGGTTATTCTCTACCTCTACAACGAGGTCATCACAGAGGCAGCCGCAGAACGGACAGACCACATCTTCAACCTTCATAGCCAACTCCTCCGCACTGTTCCATGAGCTCCCGTACGGTAGGAACAGGGTCGGTAGTGGGTTCGATGGTCACGACCGTGGTTTTAAAATCCGGCATCCCGGTTCCGTGAGTCTCAGGGTTCACCAGGAAATTTGCATACGGGCCGAGGCAGACAAATACCTCCCCCCGCACCAGTCCGTCAGCCGGGCGTGCCACCATCACCACTGCACCCTGGTCGCTTTTCACCCTCACGTGGCTCCCTTCTTCGATCTCCAGATCCAGCATATCCACCCGGTCCATATGCAGGGAGGCAGCTTCTTCCCGGTATACAGGACTATTCTTTCGTTCCACATACGATCCCTGCCGGATGGTCCTCCCGGTGTTCAGGACAAATCTCATGGCTCCTCCTCCGGGGCGTGAACCGCTTCCAGGAGCCGGGCCACCGATATGGCCTCGTTCGGGCAGTGGTCCTCACAGATTTTACACCCCGTGCACTTCTCCACGTGAAGCACCTTGCACTTCCCTTCACTCACCTTGAGCAGGAGCTCATCGGTGGATGCCCTGCCGCCATGTGACATCTGGGGGTCGATCAGCTTGTTCACCGGGCAGGCGACTGCACAGTTGCCGCAACCCATGCAGCGCTCTGTATCCACATCGATCCGGAACGAGAAGGAGAGAGCAGTATTGTCGAAAAACATAGTCTCGAGGATCCGTCCGCTGGTGAGTACCCCGTTCGGGCAGGCCTCGACACAGAGCCCGCACCTTATACAGTGGCCCTGGTGGATCCGCGGGTGCCACCCTTCCGGTGTCCGGATCACATCGATCGCCCCAGGGGCTGGGCAGGCCATCATACAGAAGAGGTGGTGAGTACACGTTTTTCCGGTGAGCTCGGGAAAGTTCCTGAAGTAGGAAGGGATGGCCAGCGGTGCAGTCCTGACGAACAGGAACTTCCGCAGCCATTCGAGCCGGAAGAACTCTCTGAGATAGTAGGTGAATGAAAATGCCATATCACCGCTCCGTGCAGGCGATGCACGGGTCTGAAGAGACGAAGGTCGACGATACATCCGCGAGCGATGCCACTCCCTTAAGCATGTAGTGGCAGCAGGCCTCGATATTCATAATCGACGGGGTCTGGATGGCGATGTCAAGCACCCTGCCCGCAGCATCGGTTTTGATGAAGTAGGAGAGCTCCCCCCGCGGGGCTTCTCCGGAGTAGGCTGTCTCGCCGGCACCGGGGATCCCCCCGCCCCGGATGGGGCCTTCCGGCAGGGTGTCCAGGCACGTCCGTATCAGGGCGATGCTCTGGAGGACCTCCTGGAACCGCATCATGATCCGGGCATAGTTATCTCCCTCTTCCCGGGATACCGGGGTGAACCCGAGCTTCTGATACGTGGGGTGGCGGAGCCGCCGGTCGGTCTCCGGCATGCCGCTCGCACGCGCCGTCGGGCCGACGGCGCAGGCTTCGCGTGCGGCTTCCCTGGTGAGGACCCCGATCCCCCTGCTCCGGAGTGCAATCAGCGGGCCGTTCTCAAACATCCCCGTGTACCGGGTGATCTCTTCCTCGATTGCAGCAAGGTTCGCCCGGAGGTGCAGCGCATCCTCATCCCGGAGATCGAACCGGACGCCCCCGGGGACGATGTATGCACAGGTCACCCGTGCCCCGGTGATCCGCTCCAGCTCATCCATCACGTTCTCCCGGACATCGAGCAGGTACATCCCGAGCGTCTCGTGTTCGATGGTGTAACAGTACGAGAAGTTGGCGAGGATATGGCTCTGCATCCGGTCGAGTTCGTTGACAACGACCCTGAGAAGCGCCGCACGGTCGGGAACCGGGATGTTGCTGATACTCTCGAGGGCCTCGATGAAGACCATGTTGTGGATGACCGAACAGATCCCGCACACCCGTTCTGCAAGGAACATCACCTCCTGCCATGGCCGTCCCCGCATGATCCGCTCGATCCCCTTCTTCATGTAGCCGAGTTCCACTTCTGCCGAGAGAACGTACTCTCCCCTGGTCTCGCATTTCACCCGTGCTGGTTCTTTCCAGCAGGGGTGAACCGGCCCGAGAGGTATTGAGACATCCACGGTCCGCTTCATCGCTTCTTCACCTCGTAGTCCTTGAAAACAACCGGGGCCATGGCCAGCACCGCAGAGAGGATCTCGGTCGGCCGCGGGGGGCACCCCGGAACCTGTGCGGCAATGGGGATGTGCTTTGCAACCGGCGGGTCAATGAGGCTGTGCGGCCGGTTGAACACACACCCTGATATCGGACAGTTCCCGATAGCTATCGCCACCTTGGGATCAGGGATCTTATCCCACAGACTGCGGAGCTTCTCCTCCCAACCGGGGGTATATGCCCCGATGACCAGGAGGATGTCGGCCTCCCGCGGATTGTTATGGACATAGATACCGTACTGTTCGATATCATACCGGGGAGAGAGGCAGGCGAGCACTTCAATGTCGCATCCGTTGCACGAACCCACATCGACGTAGGCGACATGAATTGATTTTGAACGGACGAAGTTCTTGACCTTCTGGAGAAGGCTCATGCCTGGATCGCCTCCCTGATCAGACGTCTGCCGGTTGAAACGGCCTCATCCTCCGGGCTCCCGTCATCCATCAGATCCTTCACCTGGGAAAAGATCCGGTCCATCTCTTCCTCTTCAATGAGCGGGACGGCCCGTGAGTAGAGGTGCGTCTTCAGGTCCCGCTCCGGTGCTGGGGCTTCTGCCGTCAGCCTCTTTCCCTCTTCATACCGTGCCGGCAGGTTCTCCATCAGCAGCATGTCAAACCTGTCCATGATATATCGCCTGAGTTTCAACTGCGCGATCCCGAGGTCATCTGCGATCTCCCGCACCATCCGGTCATGGCGGGTGCTGGTGAGGATGGCGTACTTCATGGATGAGAGATCCTTTTCGTAGAGATACCCGCTCATAGCACACCCGCATATTTCAGTATTCCATAGAGTACAAAGAGGAAGACGGCAAGCCAGACGGCGGCGCCTTCCCACTTCGCAAGCCCTTGCTCGTCCCTCATGTAAGAGAATGAGATTACCGCGAGCAGGGCGGCGCCGATCACCACTCCTTCAGGGGCGGTCGAGGGTCGCTGGACAATCTGGGCCACGCTCACCGCGATATAGACGATAATGGCGGCGAGGAGGATCTTCCGGATCATCCGAATACCCCCAGGTACATGACATATATCAGCATGATACCCGTAATAATCGTCTGTATCGTTACACTGTCAAAGGGGGACAGCATGGGGCAGAGCGCACAGACAAACGCGATGGAGGCGACGAGCAGGAGCATGGTCAGCAGGATGCCGAGGAACGGCAGGCTCCCGATAAATACCATGGTGAAGGTGAGGAGCAGGACATAGCTCTTGAGCCCGTTGCAGATCTCGAGGCCTGCCCGCCAGACACCGAAGTGCTCAGTCTTGTAACCGCTCACGATCTCCTTGCTCTCCACGATGGCAAAGGGGGATGACGGAAATTTTGAGAGGATGACCAGGTACAGGGCAACGGCCGCGAGTGGAATCGTGAAGAGGAGCGGCCCTGCTTCAGCCTGGTAGGCGATAATATCCGATATCTGGAGTGATCCGGTGAAAATGGCCACCGCAGAGACGCTTACGAACAACGGTATCTCTGACGCCGCAGAGATGACCGACCTGACCCCTCCGAACTTTCCGTAGGGCGATCCCGAGGAGAGCCCAAACCCGTGCTCGACAATCTTGTGGAGCATGTAGATGGCAAAGATGATCAGGAGGCTTCCCCCGGTGATCAGGACAAAGAACGCCGCTGTCCATATCCCGATGGCGATCAGCACCACCGAGACAAAGAGAACTTCGCTCGCCGTTGCCGGGATCCAGGTGCTCTTGAAAGAAAACTTGAGTGCATGGAGGATTTCCTGCCAGATCGGCGGCCCCGGGCGCCGCTGGATACGGGCGATCAGCTTCCGGTGTATGCCGAGGAGGAGGAGGCCGAAGAATGTTGCGAAGAGCAGGTAGGGAATCATCTCAGTACCCCATGAACGGTATATCTGCGTCTCCTTCCCGGGCCATCCACCAGAGCCCGAGGAACAGGACAAACAGGGGGAAGCCTGCCACGAGCACGGCCAGGTAGAGCCACTCCGGTATGGTTCCCGTCTCCGAAAAGATCAGGGCCAGAACAGCGATGACCGCCACGGTGACCATCAGCCAGAACGCAGTCTTCTTCTTCATATTACCCTCACATCTGGAGCACGACCTCGATGACCCGGAGAAAGATCAGCAGGGACGACAGCGAGCACATGATCACGTACGGTGCTCCCGGTGCCCTGAACATCTCCGCTTTTGCTGCATAGAACGGTGCCATTCCCTCTCCCATCACCCCTAAGACCAGGAATCCTTTCGCCACGGCGGGGGCTGCCGGGAGAACCGTTTTTGAGAGCTCGATGAGGGAGAGAGTCCCGGTGGTAGCCGCCACGATTGCGGCCCCGCCGAAGAGCGGAACGGTCCCTGCCAGCGCAACCAGCCCGTACTGGTAAGCTGCGTTCTGGACATGACGGCTCCTGACCGCGGCAACGATACCAACGTTACAGATCCCGACAAGGGAGGTGAACAGGCAGAAATCAAAGACATCCCCGGTCACCATCGCACCCATGGATGCAAGTCCGCAGGCGATGGCCATGAACCGCCGAAACCTCATCTCGGGAAGACTGATTTCCTTGGTGGTGTATGCATCTGCCCCGAATGCGATATCGAGCTGCCGTTCAGGCCGGCTCGCGATCACCAGCACGGTGAAGACCAGCGCGAGGAGGAAGAGCGAGAGGGTGTACGGAGAGAAGTAGATCACGATATCTCCGAATTCGAGGTACATGAACGGGGATCCTCCTGCGCCGATCATGACCGTGCCTCCCACATCACACCCATCAGGGACATCTTGGTGATAACCTTGATCAGGATGCCGACTGCAGCACCCATCAGTGCAAGATACCAGTACTCGGGCAGGAACATGAAGACAAAGAACGCGGCAATCCAGAGCACCCAGGAGAACCCGCTCGCCAGCTCAAGCAGGTGAAGATTTTCGGTATGGGCCCGCGCCGCGATAAAGAAAATTGCACCGAGGCCGGCAACCGCCCCACCGGTAAACCCGGAGAGGATAATCCCATACACAATGAGTATCATCGAAAGGATGAGCGGAGCTGGCAACTCCTGCAGAACCTCGATCCGGGGAATCCGGATTGGCCGGTCCTGAAGATCCTCCTTCATGAGGTAAATCTGCGAGAGGGCGAGGAGTTCGGCGATTCCCACCACCAGGCCAGGCAGGATGAGCGCCTCGGCGAGATCGGTGCCGATGAGGGCTATAATCCCGATGGAGGCGATCTCCACGAGGTCAATGAGGAGAAGGCGGTGCAGGTCGTCTTTCTCGACTGCAAGAGCGCCAAATCCGATTACCGCTGAACCAAGAACCACCAGGAGTCCCCAGGAGTAGAGAGCACCGGTCACGGCGATCCCTTCCTGAAGATGTAGGAGGCGATGGCAAAGGCGATGAACAGGATGGTCGTCTCGACCACGGTATCAAGCCCCCTCGTATTGTAGAGGATTTCATCGAGAATGCCCCCTGGGTGGCCAACAATGGTTGTTCCGGTATGCAGGGTAGTGTTGGCGAGGGCCCACGAGAACGGGGTGAGGTAGGCCGTAACGTATCCCGCGGTTGGGGAGTTCTCAGGATACTGGACTTTGATATCTGCCTGAGTAAACGGCGGTCCGCCCCGGTCATAGGGATCCAGCGGGCTCTCCCTTTCGATGTGCTTCGGGTAGAGCTGGTTTTCGGCATACACAAAGGGGAGGGAGAGGATGGCGATGGCTGCCAGAACCGCACAGGCAGCGGCAAAAAGGGGCATCAGGTTCTCGAAATTCGAGATATACCGGGAGATCCGCTGGATGATCATGCGCCCTCCTTCTTCTGGAGAACCCTTACCAGGATGAAGATGGTGAGTGCCGAGACGCCGCCATAGGTGAGAAGCGCAAGCGTTTCATCATACGACAGCATCAGCAGGAGTATCCCCCACGCCGGTATCTCCAGGCTGATCAGCCGGACAAGATAGGTCTTCGGCCGGGGGAAAACGACCGCAAGTGTCCCGGCGATGATGAGGAAGCAGCCGATCAGGAACTCGGGAGTCACGAGCTGTCCCTCCGGCATGCAAAGAGGAGGAAGATGGTCGAGAGCGGTGCGATGATGGCAACGGCGATTGCCACATCCAGGTAACCCCGGTCGACGATGAAGGGGATGACGCCCCCGGCGATCACTGACAGGGAGATCAGCTTGGCAAAGGGGTCCTTTTCAATGATCGTCCCGAGTGTGCCGGCGATTGCGATGAAGGCGAAAACGGCGGCCAGGATTAGGTTCACTCCTCCCGTATCCCCCCTGCATACGTGCTGGCGATGGCATTTGATTCGAGCGTGCTCCCGATGAAATACGCGGCAGCGGCGATGATGCTGAGCGGGTGAGGGAGCAGCAGGGCGATCGAACCGGCAACGGCGAAAGAGAGCACATTCAGGAAGGGAAGTTTCCGGAGTGTGTTCTTCTCGAGCAGGATCCGGACTGCGGCATATGCCGCGATGCCCACACAGATGATCAGTGCTGCCTCTTCGGTATTCACGCCCTGCGCCACCTCCAGAGAGTGGAGAGAAGGCGACTGGCATATACCGCCGAGATGCCCTGGATGGTGAGGATGGCAATCACCATGCCGGCAATGAATTCGGCAGCTGAAAAGCCGAGCAGTGATAAGCCGTACACGATGAAGGTTGCCGCGAGGGCTCCGGTAGTCCCTGCATAGCCGGGATCATGGCAGATGCGGTTTCCGACATAGACCAGCAGGGCGGCAAGGATTCCACCGGGAATTCCGGCTATATACACCCCGCAGGCTGCAAGCAGCGTTCCTGCCGAGGCATCGGGAGATGAGACGATGTTTCCCATCATGTATCCCCCGTGAAGCGCCCCCCCGCCGTCCTCGATCTGGCGTGCTATCTCCCGGGCACCACTCACCCCGCCCCGTTCCGGGAGCCTGAAGATGAGATCGATGGTGACAAAATTGATCCAGCTCACGGCGGCGGCGATCAGAATATACAGAGGATCTACCGTCATCACCGTGTCTCCATTACAGACAGGTACTGGTGTCTGCTCAATAAAGGTTTGTATTGTACAAATCGGGCTGATTCAGGCTCCGTAGGGAATATCAGTGGAGGGTTTGACATCCCCGTTATGTCAAGATTAATTTGTTATTTTGGCTCGAAACCACGGATGATTCCCATCACCAGGATGAGCACCGGGACGATCTCAAGCCTGCCTATCCACATCACGAAGATGAAGAGCCACTTGATGACATCCGGGCTTGCGGCGGTGAGATAGCCCAGACCAAGACCCACGTTGCTCGCTGCAGAGACCAGCTCGAACACCACCTGGTGAACCTCGTATCCAGTGGGGGCTAGGTGGAGCGCAAGCAGTGTGGCGATGAAGATCATGATCACATAGAGGAAGATGATGAGCATATTCTTGGAGAGCTCGACTTCCGATATTTTCGTGGGGATGTTTTTTCCCTCATGCTTGAAGGGGACAATCACGTTTCCCCTGACAAAGAGCCGCCGGAACCACCAGACCAGGCCCTCATAGGCGAGGATTACCCGGTTCACCTTGACCCCTCCTGAGGTGCTCCCTGCCGCACCCCCGATCATCATCAGCAGGAGGATGATAATGAGGGGGAGGGGAATCCACTGCAGGGCCGAGTTCTGCAGACCGCAGCATGTGAACCCTGATATCGTGCAGAAAAACCCGATCCTAAATGCATCGTTCAGGGCAAGGTCGTTGAAGAGATAGAGATTGAAGGAGACGGCGAAAGACGCAATGATGGAGATGATGAGGATGAACCTCACCACGGGGTCGCGAAAGAACGACTTGAATTTCCCCCGGTATACGAGAAAGTAGAGCTTGAACGGCAGGGCGCCGGCGATCATGACCGGGATCAGGAGGATCTCCAGCAGGGCATTGTTGTAATAGACCATGCCGGCATCATGGGGGGCAAACCCTCCGGTGGCAATGGACACCATCACCAGATTCACTGCATCCCAGAGCGGAATCCCCGAGAAGAGAACCATCCCGATGAACACGAGGGTGAGGACAAAGTAGATCACCCACATTCTCCTCCCGGTGGAGACCACATTCGGCATGAGGGCTTCAGACCGGCCTTCCGATCGGTAGAGGCGGCTCTGTGCAAGACCTGACCGGGAGAGCATGGCGATACCAAAGGCGATCACCCCTACACCTCCAATCCACTGCATGAACGAGCGCCAGAATACCAGGGTTTTCGGCATGGTGTCGATCGAGGTCATCATGGTGAACCCCGTCCCGGTCCACCCTGACATGGCCTCAAAGATGCTGTCCGTCCAGGAGAGCTCCAGGGCAAGGACAAAGGGTACCGATCCCACCAGGGCCACCGCCAGCCAGGTGAGTGCTACGGCGACCAGTGCCACTGAGAGGGAGGGAGTGTATACCCGCTGGGGGACCTTGGAGACGAGAAACCCGAGGGTGACAAAGATGAAGGGGACCGATCCCATGGGAATGATCATATCCCATTCCTGGAAGATCAGGAGGACGATGAAGGGGACCAGAGTGATCAGGGCGAGGAACTCGAAGATGAGCCCCATATCATGAGCGATGATCGCAAGGTGCCCGAGGCGCTTCATGCACTGTGAACGTGTGCGTGCATTAAATATCAGTATTCTCTCCGGTTCTGGGACCCGGACCGTCTGTTCACGTCTGCAGGGCTCATGAGGCGCTCAGATAAGAAGTGGGGGGTCATGCCGGCCGAAGGTCAGACCTGATCAGGAACTGCAGGAGGCTATTCATCTTCGCCGCCGGAAAAGCTCGTGATTATTGCCGGTGCCATTCCGGCCGGAATAATGCATGCCAAAGGCCGGCCGGATGTTTCACGGTGCTCATGTCGCGAGGGTCTCCCTCGCTTCAGGTTCCGGCAGGCAGATGAGGTGTTGGCAAACGAATACCGCTGGAATTAGAATGAAGAGAGAGCTTCAGAGCTTCTCACCAAGCGCCGGAAAAATCGGGTGAACATCCGGATCACTCCCCTGATCGGAATCAGTCAGGGGCGTGCTCCACCCTGCATACGAAGGGATGGTGTCCCGCTGTGCAGGCACTCATGTTCGTAAACTACTGCACAGGGATATGAACATCACAGCCGGTCTGCCGGTGTAGCGAAAGTGAAGGGGTTTAGGAGGTTATTTTGCCATTGAATGGTACGACGCCCTGCAGATTCGGCGTCGCATTCATCCCTTCACCCTTCCGCTTTCATAAAAAGCAGAAAAGGGTTACCATATATGATACGATACCGGCCTGTTACCGGGTATTTTCGAGGCATCCCGGACATCGCCGTGACGTAATCTGGTAAGCAGGTTCACTCGTAGGAGGGAATGATCACCTTCGAATAACCGCAGGCTGTAAGGTGGCGACCAGCCGCGATCGTTCTCTTGCCCAGTGTGGCCCGTGATTCTCCTGCTCATCATATCCTATCCGGGTATTTCGGGACGTGCGGATGCCATACCTTGCTGGTGCTGTAGACAAGGTTTGGAACCCCGGTACTGCACAGCTCCCAGGCCTTCATATATGGCATGTTTCTATTAAATCTCCTTGTTTATAATCTTTGCGCAAAATAATAATTTTGCGATACAGATGCCGGCATACTTCCTTACATCCACGGATTTGCTCATCAGAGCCTGGAATGATGAGAAAATAATGCGCAAAAATGGTTGCAGAACGCGAAAACTACGCAAAGCTCCATAATGGTCGGTTCGTCCCTATTGGTCCCTGTATCCGCACGGATCCTCCAGTCCAGGATATACTTCGCTGCTCACATAGGGATCTCAGTACCTGATATAGAAAAGCAGAAATTTTAAGAGGGGGAATCTCTTCATCATCGCGAGGGTTGCCAAGCCAGGTCAAAGGCGCTGGATTTAGGGTCCAGTCTCGCAGGAGTTCAGGGGTTCGAATCCCTTCCCTCGCATAACGGCTCAGTGCTGTTGCCCTGCCGCACGGCTGAGTACCATCGCCCGCGTCACACCATTCTCTTATTCCTGAACGGAGAGTATACCCGTTTTTCCAGTATACCCAATGCAATACTTGTTATACGTGGACATCATTTTTTATAGCACAGTTTCCCCAAACTGTTTGAGAAAAACCATGTATAAATCAAATTTTGGCGGCCCGCGAAATACCGGTCCCCGCGAGATGACAAAGGTAGTCTGTTCAGACTGTGGTAAGGATTGTGAAGTACCGTTCAAGCCCACCGAGGGAAGACCGGTGTATTGCCAGGATTGCCTTCCCAAGCATAGGAAGCCCCGGTACTAATTTTTTTTTTTAGAAGATCACTCCGGACGGACACTGTCGGGTCTGCCGGGATCCGTATCCCAGGTTCTGGAACATACTCATACTCCCGCCAGGATCTCGAAGATGAGGTATGCCGTGGCGAGGATCACCAGGATCGCCAGGAGAAACCGCAACCCCCTCCGTCCCCGAATCGTTTCCGGCAGTATCATATCCACCTTCATTCCGGTCTTCAAATGCGCGCCCCTGTAAGGGAATCTCCTGGAACCCCAAACAGCCCTGGGTTCATCGTTATTTTAAAAGATGTATTTAAATTCATACGGAAGGGTGGATCCATTTTACGAACATGTTCCTGTAGCACCAAAATCCGAGAGCCGGGACTGCTTCTGCCGGAGACAGGCCGCAAGCACGGTACTTTCGTCAGAAAAGCGGGATACCCGCAGCTGGAACCCAGGTGAGACTGCAGAGAGAGCAGCGGGAAGATCCTCGAAATACTCCGGGGTCTGCAACAGGGCATTCCGGACATTTTCGCGGACATTGAAGACCCCCATCGGGACATATCCTCTCTGTGCTTCCCGAAGGACGATTGCTCCTGCCTGCCGCTGTTCCCGCGAGAGGGCCTCGAGGACAGCCATCTTGCAGGAGTAGAAGCAGCCCCCGACCCGCGAATACTCCCTCTTGCCCCTGTTCCATTCGAAATCAGAGAAGATCAGTTCTTCAGTGCCGGCAATGTGGAGGAAGGCCTCCATCCACTCGTACTGCCAGGGGGTGGGAAGGAGAATGACCGCATAGTGGTTGTGAAGGCTGGAGAACTGGTGCACCCTGACGGTGTCGATCAACCGGTGGCGGCGGACGTCCTTCAGGAGATGATTGCCGATGGTTGTATCACAGGCCGTAATAGACCACCGGGTCGGAACCAGTTTCCGTATCTTCCCCCTTCCCATTCCCCCTGCTGAAAGGGCTTTCTGAATGGAAGTGAACGGGGCACCGTGTGCATGGAGGGTAACAATCGCTTCTGCAGCAGGCAGGTCGGTGTCATGGTAGGCTTTCTCCAGCTGCGGATCCCATTTCGGGGCTTCAATTTCCAGATTCTCGAGTCCGGCGCTTGGACCGAAGGGGGTCTGTTCCTCCGAGAACGAAAAGCCGGTCGGCACCTGGTCGAACCGGGCCTCGCTCTCGATGGATCCGGATGACAGGGCAATCTCCTGGAGCTGTTCGACGAACCGGCCTTCAAGATCCCGCACATCCTGCCGGAGCTTGCCCCGGACCAGGCTCATCCGGTAGGAGATGATCTCCTCCTGCGACCGTTGTTCCGGGATCCAGGACTCGGGCATATCCAGGATCCGGGTGTCTCCGTGGAGAGGTGCGATCATCGGACCGGCATACACCTTTGGATAGTTCCAGCTCCCGATGAAGACGGAGGGGGGCGAGCTTCCGTCGAGCCGGGTTCCCACTGCTACGGACGGCATCGGGTACGCCGCAGTGATACTTCTCAGGTATGCTCCCTTCCCGATGGCCATTGTCAGGAGAGCATGGATGCCCGGGAATAAAAAGTCGGCTACTGCGGGGAGAAAGTAACCACAGGTCGTACGGACGTGGAAAATTATATGCCGGCGGCCTCACGTTTCAGCCCCTGCAGCCCTCCCTGTCCCCAGATCCGGGCGCAGAGAATACCGAAGAGGGGGAACCCGACTAAGCCGGAGAAGATGTTCGAAAGGTAGAATCCTGCCGGATAGTACATGGAGCTCCAGATGACAAACTGGTTCGGGATGGTAATGATCAGCACGAGGAGGAGGCCGTACATGATCCCTTTCCTTACCGTTTTTCCGGGAAGAACCGGATCAATGATATCATAGAGAATCGCCGCAGCGACTGTAAGGACAAACGGGTAGGAGAAGAAGAGCGCCGCAACCGGATCGGTCATCGACCGCATACCCGGGATATCAAAAATATTGTACGGCAGAATCGCACCTGCAACAGCACCAGAGACCATCGTCACCACAAGGAGAATGAATCCCCCGAAAGCTCCTGCCAGAATTATTTTTCTTACCTGCATACCAGTTCCTGAATAGACGGTTCATCTGCCCTGATTCATAGCGGTATCGTTCACGGGATTGGCAGAGAGGAGGCCGGAAAAAGGTTACCTGGGTACCTTCTTGATCTTCTTCCACATGTCCTTGTCAAGAGTCTTGATCCCATGGGCTGAACGGGCGTGTTCGCCAATCTTCTTCTCAAGATCAGCCTCATTCGAAGCAGAAGTCTCTAAATTACAATCCATTCCGATATCTTTACACGTGAATGACGGCATGCATCACCGGGGGAGACTATTCTTAAGAAAATATAAAAGTATCCCGCAGGCCCAGCCATCCCCCGCCCCGCCCTGCCGGACCGGAATGAACCAGCGGGCCCGGTTCAGCAGACCCTGCACAGGATCCCCGGATGCCGGCGATACACTGATGTTGTCGGATGCCGTCTCTCTTTCATGGAGCTCTATGTTCTCCGGCATGGAAAAGCGGAGGCCTTCCCATCTCCGGGGGGGGAAGATGCGGGCCGCCCGCTCACCCGGCAGGGCCGGGACGAAATGCAGCGGATCGCCTCCTGGATGCTCCGGAACCGGTGCCGTTTTGACCTTATCGCTACGAGCCCGCTGAAGCGTGCCGAGGAAACAGCGGATATTGTTGCAGCGGTCCATAACCTGGAAAAGAGGCTCGCCGTCTGGGAAGATCTCTCGCCCGGCATGAACTTTGACCGGCTCATGGAACAGATCGCTTCCTGTGATGACCTCTCCTCGCTCCTCATGATCGGCCATGAACCATCGCTTTCAGGCTGCATCGGCAGAATTATCTCAGCTGGGGGGGCAGCAGAGATCACACTTAAGAAGGGGGGGCTGGCCAGGATCAGGAATTTCTGCCCCGACCCGGTCTCAGGCACCCTGGTATGGCTCCTTTCACCCCGGCACATGCGGCAGTGACCGGTCAGGATGATTCCAATCGGGGGTCTGATTCGGTAACCACAAACCTGCAGAGATTGCTCCCCATCGCATAGCAGTGCGTCTCATCGGTGGTTACCCGGTTCCCGGAGAATGATGAGAAGATGGAGGAGAGGACACCAGCGTCAAACGCACAGGCAGGTTTTCCGGAAATAGGGAGGTCAATGCACTCGAAACAGTCGGTTATCCGGACGGTGAGGGGCTCGAGCTGCTCCAGATCAATGGTGCCGAGCCGGTTTTCTTTCCACACCCGCCCCATATTCTGCACGAGCTGTTCCACCCCTGCTGCCTCTACACAGGGATAGAGGCTTTTCCCGGCTTTAAGCCCGGCAAGCCTGAGCACCGGGTCGATCATAATCCCCTGGTTCATAAGGGTCAGTCGTATAGTCAAGAGAATGAAACGGAACATAGCCCCGGGGTCACCTTCACAGGGCACGGGTTTGGGGATATACCGATCAAGGTCAAACCACTCCCGCCCTGCAGAGTCCGCCCCGGCGAGGTAGAGTGAATTCAGGTAAAATATCTTCTTTCTGCCGTCTGCGGGGTCGGATTTTGCCCCGATAAAACCCGACTCTGTCAAATCTTTCAGGTGAACCGAGACCGTTGATTTCGCCCGTTCCGAACTCTCCACCAGTTCATCGAACGCCATCTCCTGGCGGGCCAGCATCTCGAGGATTCTGACCTTCACCGGGCTGTCGATGGCACGGATTCCCTGTGTGGAGGCATAGAGGCCGATGTATGACGGCCGCCCCGGCTGATGAAAACCAGAGTCAGGCATTGCAGGCTCTTTCACATACTACCTGGGTATCAAAAACTATAAATATATTTGGTTCGTATACAATAGAATGTTCGTATATCATAAAACTTATATGTGATGCACGGCTGCCGCACCTCACCCACCGGGATGCTGACATCGTGCATACAGGGAGTGAAGCCATGACCAAGACGGTTACCGATGTGATCTGCCCCTTCTGCGGGACACTCTGTGACGACCTGGAGGTTGAGGTCTCAGACGACGGCAAGACCATTGTGGACATCTACAATGCCTGTGCCATCGGTGCGGAGAAGTTGAACAAGCGTCTGGAAGAACTGATGCCGCAGAAGCAGTGAAGAGATGAACAGTACCAGAATGACAGCCAATCTTAAAATCAACGGCCCTGTATCCGTTCCACATCAGGGGATCCGGGGAGACGGGGCAGCGATCGCTGAATATCAAACCCGAAGGTCATCGGGGCTGATGCCCCCCACTGGCAGGAACGAATGACGAATCAGATGAAACACGAGGTGAGAAAGAACATGCAACCAGTAACAGAATCAAACATTGAGCAGCTCCCGTCCTCAGCAAAGGCCGTATTCTCCCTTCTTGGGGACGGCAAGCCGCGGACACTGAACGAGATGGTGGGGAGCGTATCCTTTTCCCCCCGGACGATCAGGAACGCCCTGAACCGCCTGAAGGAGTGCGGCCTGATTGTGGCCAAGTTCAACTTCCGGGACGCACGAAAACCACTCTACCAGCTCAAGAGCGTCTGAACACAGGTGGAAGAAACCGGTGGGGATATGAGATCCCTCCGCCTCTACACCATTGAGAGGAATTCTATGCAGAAGATGATGTGCACCATCTGTGGTCATATTTATGATCCCGAAACGGGTGATGCCGGGGTTCAGCCCGGAATGTCCTTTGAAACGGTACCGGCAGACTGGCACTGCCCGGTCT
Source organism: Methanolinea sp. UBA277 (assembly GCA_002499905.1). Lineage (GTDB taxonomy): Archaea > Halobacteriota > Methanomicrobia > Methanomicrobiales > Methanospirillaceae > UBA9949. The sequence goes on along the minus strand of DANP01000019.1, from coordinate 165,602 downwards.
GCGGAGCAGAAAAATCCAGGTTTATACCAGCCACCTGAATGAAGGGCGTCAAACGCCTTTTTTCCTTCTCATTCATCCCATCGCACAACGGAAGGTGTCTGGTATCGGAGAAGAATTATCCGGGTGAGAACGGAGATTCTCTTCACCGGAAACCTTCCCCGGGTTCCTGCTTAGGAGTCCGGATCCCGTCCTATCGCTCTTCGTGATTCCGGAACCTGTCCGCATTCTGCAGCAGGGTCTGGTCTCAGATATTCACGTTCAGGTATATCCGGACCAGGATGCCGATTGCAAACGATATCGCTGCGATACCAAGGCTGATGGCAGCCATCTCGAAGAACCGTCGCCAGAACGGAAGATCCCTGGCAACTGCAGTATAGAAGGTAAAGAGCACGATGATGATGATGGCAGAGGCGAGGGTGATGGCATAGGCCGAAAGCGGGCTGGTTAACAGGAGGAATGGCAGGATCAGGATGGTGACCGTGACCAGATATGCACCGCCGGTATACAGGGCCGCCGTGCGGGGATTGTTCCCGGACTTTTCTGATTTCTGGGAGAGGTACTCGGATGCACCCATGGAGAGAGCCGCAGCGATTCCCATGATCAGCCCGGCCGCAGCAACGATCCGCGTGTCCTGGAGGGCGAGGGTGAACCCGGCGAGACTTCCGGTAAACTCAACCAGGGCATCGTTGATCCCGAGCACCAGGGAACCGATATACCGGAGACTTTTCTCATCAAGCATCCCGATAATGGCCATCTCATGCTCCTCTTCCTGGGCGAGTATGTTCTCTGCTTCCGGGATCTCGCGGGCAATCTCCCCGTAGGTATCAATCGCCTCATTCTCGCGCTTCTCCATCAGCTTCACCCCGAAAGTGAGCCCGAAAAGGCCGGCGGTGACGGTATAGAACCATATCCGGAGCCAGTCCGGAGTGAGATCCGTTTCCGTGTAGCGTTTCAGTATCAGGTAGTGGGCATGCTCTTCATCGGCCATACGGAGCAGCACCTCCCTGTTGTGGGGATCCTTCTGGACCGCAGCGAGCCGCCGGTAGATATGGTATTCGGTTATCTCTCCCTTCTGGAGCTCCCGCAGCCGGGAGATCATTTCCGATCTGAGGTCGCGGCCTTGGTTTTCTCGATCCGGCATATACGGGAAAATTCCCGTGGGAATCGTTTAATCTTCCCATCCGGATTCCGGCATATTTTTATGATTCCCAGCCATTCCTCATATATCCATGGGGAACGAAGAGGAGAACGGGCTTCCGCTGTACCAGGTGGAACTCGAGGCGATCGAGCAGGGAATCAGGGACTTTGAGGAGGGGCGGCGGGAGAATATTGCCCTCATATCCGAGCCCTTTGCCGGAAGGAAAAAGCTGATAAACGAGATCCGGAAGAGCCATGCCGAGAAGATCACTTCGATCAGGTTCAACTCGACTATTACCAGCAATGATTTTCTCTCCTCCCTTCGCGAGGGAAAGGAGGTCGTTATCGTCGAGAACTGCCATTTTCTGGCACGAAGAAAGATCGGGGGATTTGATCAGATCGATGCCTTTCTCAACTACATGTCCTCCTCCCACCAGCTCTTCATCACCAGCTGGAACACCTTTTCATGGTCATATCTCTCCGCGGTTATGTCCGTTAACGCCTTTTTCCCCAGGGTCGTCCGCCTCTACCCACTCGGCGCCGAAGCCCTGAAATCGCTCATCCTCTCCTCCTACCCCTACGCCATCCGCTTTTCTGAAAACGGGGAACGTGCTGCAGACCGGATAACAGTCTCCATGGCGTGCCTCCACCTCAGACTACCGTTCTCATCAACAGTCCACTGCATTCCCTGGCCTGAAATCCGGCTGCCACAGCTCCTGAAGGGGAGGAGGAAGGTGAAGGCGGAAGACGCATTCTTCGACAGGCTTGCATCCATTTCCGGCGGCAATCCGGGTGTGGCCCGGAAATTGTTTGAACAGGCACTCACCTTTCCGGAGGTGCCGCTCTCCGCACTCAAAGAGCCGAAATACACCATCAGTCTCGGTATCAATGACCGGTTTCTCCTCTCCCTTATCCTCACCATGGAGCTGGTTTCAAAAGATGACCTTGCCGAGATCGCCGGGCCGGACATCGACGTCGATAAAAGCCTCTACCTCCTTTCTGCCGCGGGCCTGGTAACCGTGGAGGAGGCAACCTATGGAATAGCCCATGAAGCGCTGAAGAGCGTGGTTCAATACCTCGAACTTTCACGGGTGGTGTGGTAACATGGCGGATCTTCTGCCGAATGTCTCCGATCCTCTTGCCGCACTGACGTTTCAGGAGATTGGCTTTTCGACCCTCCTCCACGTTGCCTACATCATCATCGTCGCCTACATCACCGTTTTTGTGTCATCGTTCCTGCTCCGGAAACTTTCGGAGCGCCTCCCCACCTACCGTCACACGGTCACCATGCTCATCCCACTGGTCAAGATCTTCGTCTACTTCCTTGCCTTCTACTATATCATCATCACCTTCATCCAGCCGAACCTGACCCAGCTGGTGGCCTTCTTCGGCCTGTTCGGCGCAGCCCTCGGCCTTGGCCTCAAAGACCTTTTTGCCGACGTTATCGGTGGAATCGTGATCATCTTTGAGAAACCGTACCAGATCGGGGACAAAATAACCATCGGGGAGTGCTACGGCGAAGTGACAGACATAGGGATCCGCTCAACAAAACTGGTAACACCGGGAGACAGCGTCGTATCGGTTCCGAACTACCTCGTCTTTTCACAATCGGTATCGAGTGCAAATGCCGGAAATGTGGCCATGATGGTCATCATCGATCTCTTCATCGACTCCCGCTGCGATGCGGGATTAGCAATGAAAATTCTGAAAGAGGCGATCATCTCCTCGAAGCACATCATCGTCACAGAGAAGTTTCCCTATACGATACTCCTTGATGATTTTCCCTTCTACCATCGCATCCGGGCGAAAGCGTATGTGGGCGATCTCCGGAACGAGTTTGAGTTCAAATCCGAGGTAACCCGCCGGGCCTGGATCGAATTCCGGAAGCACGGGATACGCCCGCCGAGGATGCGGGATGCGATTCCGGTGAAAGAGACCTTAAGCTCCCTGCCTCCATAGACCCCTCCCCTTCCCCCTGAACCCGCGAAGAAATACATATCAGGATTCCAGAAACATCACTGTAGTAGCCGCCGCCCTGCTTCCTTCGGCTGCAACGGTCGTGATATCCTTGGCTATCCATACATCGCGGGGCATTCGGGGCACTGATCCTGATCCTGGAGAACGTAGCCGGGCTGATGGCAGGGAAGTGTTGCAGGGGCGATGGCCCTGCAGGTAACACGAGAAGTTACTGGAAAAAATGAATGCACAGACGATGCTCTATCGGATCCTCTGGATGCTGATCGTTCTGATCAATCTCCTGGTGTTCCTGTCGATCCTTCTCGTGTAACCGGGACTGCCTGTTCCGGGTCAAGGAGGATCTCGTTGGGAAGCCCGGCGAGAGCGACTGCCGCGAGTGCCCCTATTACCCCTCTCCCGCCGTAGAGATCGATGTCGTAACGTTCCGCAACCTTTCTTACCTCTCCGGGATTGATCCTGCCTTCCCTGACCTTCTGGCCGTATACCCGGAGATCCGGGTCAATCCGGAACCCCTGCTTGACCGCCATTCCCCATTCGGGAGAGAATGCCTCATCTTCCATAAAGAGGAGTGCCCGCTCCGTCACCTTTGTCACCAGGCCAGGCGGGGCTGCAAGTTCTATGGAACTGCAGGAGTTGCCTGCCGTCTTTTCAGGGATTCCGGGATTGAGCATGGCAATATAGTGGTCAATAGGGATGACCCCCTTGATACCCCCGAGGTACTGGAGGAGGGCAAGGGCGAGGGCAAATGTTGCCCCACCTTCCCTGCTGTCCGTGTCATCGATGCCGATGATCAGATGGGAGAGAGCCCGAGTCCTGATCGCCCCTTCCACCATGCCGCCGGATCGGGTTACCGTAACATCACAGACACCATCGGCGTGAGACATCATATCTGTCAGAGAATAGGCGGGGCCACCGATACACCTGATATACTGTATGATATCATCACCGTCCCGCTCCACCCCGACGACTCCAACCGCTGGTGACGGGTGGAGCCCGATGGTCACCTCGCACCTTCCCATGCGGGCACTCTCTTTGAGGAGGGTTCCGTCCCGCCGAACCTTCCGCACAACCCCGCCGGCAAGGGTATGGTGATGCCCGCAGAACGCGGCGCACGCCCCGCTGAGGCACTCGTGGTAAATCTGGACCTGGTCACCATCCACGGTGGTGAAGATCTTCTGGCAGGCGCTCTGGGGGAGCGCTGAGAGCGAGGCATACCGGGCCGGTGACCTCCCCTGCTTCTTCTCCCGCTGGATTACGCAACCCTCATCGACCAGACGGGTGATCCAGTCCTGGGCGGTGCTCCGGGGGACTCCGGCTGCCTTCTGGATATCGGTGACCGTGAAATAGCCATGTTCGAGCGTAAACGCCCGCATCATCTGGAGAAACTCTCTCCTCCGCTTAATGACCCCGGGCATGGGCATCCCTGATAAAGAGCACGTCCCCGATGATAGCACTCGCCGTCTCCCGGGAGCCTGCCCCTTTTCCGATGAGTGTTATCTCGCCGGCCATATCCGTCTCGATAGTGATGGCATTGAGGCTTCCGTTCACCACCAGCGGGTGATTCTTCGGGAGGACCCGTGGTGCAACCCTTAGAATCCCCCGTTCAGGGACAGCTTCGGCGATGAGGCGGATGGTGCAGTGCTGTTCCTCGGCCAGTCTGAGTGCATCGGTGGTGAGCATGTCAATCCCGGTTATCTCCACGTCATTAAGCTTCACGTTCCGCTTCCAGATGGTATTGGAGAGGATGACCAGTTTGATGGCCGCATCGATGCCTTTTACATCGTAGGTTGGGTCGGCCTCCGCATACCCCATCTCACGCGCCTCGAGGAGGGCCTGGTCATAGGTGAGGCCTTCGGCCGCCATCCTGGTGAGGATGAAATTGCAGGTTCCGTTCAGGATACCAAAGATGGCGATCACCCGGTTTCCGGCAAGACCGTGCTGGAGGGTATGCATGACCGGTATGGCCCCACCCACCGTCGCCTCGTACCTGACCGCCACTCTGTGTTTACGGGCCTGGCTCTGGAGTTCGGCATAGTGGAGTGCAATGGGGCCCTTGTTCGACGTCACCACATGTTTCCCCCGGCCGATGGCCTTCTTTATGAACCCGGTGGCAGGCTCCCCCGTCTTCGCATCCGTCGGTGTGACTTCGATGAGCAAGTCGTAATCTGCCCGCTCCACAATATCAGTCGCCGAGAGGGACTTGTCACCACAGTATCCCCGCTCCTGCTTTGCGGAGAGGACCTCCTCGATGTGGATCCCGTCCTTGTCCATCAGGGCGCTCTTTGAATCGGCAAGCCCGGTGACAGTCAGCCCGAGATCCTTTCCATCGACCATTTCCAGGATCCCCCTTCCGACAGCTCCCATTCCGAGAATGGCTATCTTCATCCGATCTCCTCCAGGGGTTCGATGATGAGGAGGTTCTTCTCCTTGGCTACCCCCCTCAGGATACCGAGGGCCTGCTCCATATCCTCCTTGTTGACCGCCCTGATGACGAGGCGGGCAGACGACGGTTCGCTGATTGCCGGCATCACCATCGTCAGTTCGGTCACCTCCGCGTATCCGGTGCAGTCTATCCTGTCAACGGTATCCCCGAGATCGGTATGCATGATGTGGCCGATCATAATAACTGTCTGCTTGTAGAGGAGCCGTTCTTTTCCGATCCTGACCACATTCACCCCCTGCCCCTTGATCAGGGAAAGGAGTTCCCCGAGACGCTGTTCCTGCAGCTCAAGCACAATCTGCACCGCAAGAACATCCCCGTCAGTCTTCTCTTCACGCTGGTGGATCACCGCGATGATATTCCCACCGACGTCAGATATCGGTTTCAACGCCGCTACCAGCTGGCCGGGAGTGTCCTTCATCTCCAGTTTCATGGATACCTGCACCAGAAACCACCTGTAGTTATATTCGAATCAGGGAATGATAAGCCCTTTTACCTTTCCCCGTTTTCATGGCCGGAAACGCGGGGGGAGGAGTACATCAGATAACAAACATGACCCGGAGTACGCCGAGACCGACGGCAACGGTGATACCTATGATCAGGAACCCGAGCTTGAGGAAGTCAAAGAAGGTGATATCTTTCCGGATACCTCATCCGGGCCGGGTTCTCCCGACCGGTTACCCACGCTTTCAGCCGGGGGTTCTCACTGGCCGTCGCCCGCACCTGCCAGTGTTCCGGATCCTGCGCGGGTTGCACCCGATCCCGGGCCGGCCGGGGCCATGAAGCGGGTGAAGAAATACCGGAACGATCGGTTCTTCTCCAGAGCCATGTCGAGCAAGAAGAGATCGAGGATGTCGGCCATGAATGCAATCCGTGAGGTATAGGACCGGGGTATCATCCGGTTGAAGATCTCCTTGGTGATGTGGTTGGTATTCCGGTATGACCGGAGGGAGAGGTGTCTCTGGGCCTTATCATTGAGCCCGGCAAGGTACCAGCTCTCGATCTCCTGAATAATCACCACGATACGGTCATCTGAGAGAACACAGAAACGGGACTTGAGCACTGCCTTCTTGGCCTTCACATTCCGCTCCTGATCGATATCCCCGCACAGGATGAAGTCATGGTCCATGGCCGTGATGCTCCGGACAAAGCGGCAGACTTTTACGCTCTTCATGCTGGCGTAGGTGATAATTTCCACCGATGCGTATTCGCCTTCCAGGAACGGCACGATTACCCTTGAGAAGAACCGCTGATCATCGCTGCCCTCGACAAAGATGAAAAGTCGTCTGGGGGTCATTCCAATCCAAGGAGGTTCTGGATGAAGAGGTCCTCGATCCCGATCTCATGCTCGAGAAAGGCGCGTATCTCTTTCTTCGTACCCGGGCGGGTGACCTGCGAGAACCCGTTGCGGTCCCGGGATATCAGGAGAATGTCTTCCAGGTCGACGTGCTTGACCATCTCCGGATTGTGGGTGGTGACAATGATCTGCTTGGTCTGTGCTGCATCCTTCAGCATCTCCACAAGCTGCGAGATCAGGAAGGGGTGGATATTCCGCTCCGGCTCCTCTATCACGGTGACCGGCCGTTTCTCAAAGTACAGGGCGATGATGAGGGCAAGGATATTGATGGTCCCGTCAGATATCATCGATGCCGGAAGGTACTTGTCTCTGCTGTAGGTCTCCTTCAGTTTGAGGAACAGGGACATATCCATGAATTTCTCGACGGCTATCTCATCAATGAACGGCAGCATTTCGTTGGTCAGGCGCAGGAACTCGGTCTTCTTCTGCGGATCATCGAGGATGTTCTTGATCACGATGGCAAGGTTGCTCCCGTCCTTCTCAAGCTCGGTCTTGCCGACGATGGGAACCGCCCGTTTCAGAAGGTTCGGATCAAAGTCAAAGACCTTCATTCCGCGGAATATCCATTCAAGCGGGGGTATTCCTGGGACAGGGATGGGCAGATTCATGATCAGCCACCGGGCCGGAATCTCGTGTTTCTGGAAGTACTGCGGGAAGAGCTCCTGGTCGCGAAGCTCGAGCATTTCAGGGGGGACGATGGCGTAGGCAACCGAGTTCTCGACGCGGGCAAGGGTGATCCGGCCCATACCAAGCTCGGTGCTGTCCGGTTTTCCCGGTCGGGAGAAGATCCCGGTGATCACCAGAAGATCGCGCGAGATCTCGTAATTTTCCCCCGCATCGGAAAAGGAGAGAGAGAATTCGTACAGGATCTCGTAGGGCTCAAAATAGATCGGGAGCCCGTCTTTCACGGCAATGACATCCTGCCGCTTCTCCTCAAGCAGGTACAGAATCCTGAAGGTGAACGGCATGCCTGCCCCGATCGTGGTGTTCCGGAGGTACTCCACGCCACCCTGCAGGGATATGGCATTATTCAGGCCGTACTTGGCGATATCCCTGATAAATTTGAAGATCTGGATGAGATTGGACTTTCCCGATGCATTCGACCCGATGATGATGTTGAAGTTGTCAGGCTCGATCTGGAGCTCCCTGAAGCTTTTGAAATTACCGACCGAGATCTCCCTGATAGGCATGCATGAGCATTCTTTGGCCATGGACAAAAGATCTTCGTTTGGCAGGAACCGCGGTCCTGATCGAAAGAGTGTTTTAGGAACGGACGGTACAGGTAGGTAGAACGCGGATGGTGGACGATCCGGTCATTGAGGCTGACAGGCTAACCAAACGTTTTGGCACGCTCATCGCGGTAGACGGTGTCAGCTTCTCGGTTTCACGGGGGGATGTCTTCGGCTTCCTCGGGCCAAACGGCGCCGGGAAGACCACCACCATGAAGATGATACAGTGTATCTCTCCGAGAACGGCCGGCAATCTCACTGTGCTGGGAATGGATACCGCCACTCATCCTCGTGAAATCAAGGCAGAACTCGGGGTGCTGCCCCAGGAGACCAACCTTGATCCTGAATTCACCTGCCGGGAGAATCTCCTTGCCTACGCCCGCTATTTCGATATCCCGGTGCCCGAAGCGCGGAAACGCGCCGATGAGCTCCTTTCCTTTGTTCAGCTCCAGGAGAAGCGGGATGTCCCGATCGACAAACTCTCCGGCGGGATGAAACGGAGGCTCCTCCTCGCACGTGCCCTCATCAATAATCCGAAACTCCTCATCCTCGATGAGCCCACCATCGGTCTTGACCCCCAGGGCCGCCACCTCATCTGGGAGAAACTCAAGGCCCTCCAGGCCGCGGGAAACACCATCGTGCTCACCACTCACTACCTGGAGGAGGCCGAGCGGCTCTGCAACCGGCTGGTGATCATGGACAAAGGGAAAATTCTGGTGGAAGGGAGACCTTCTGATCTGATCTCGCGCTACGTCGGGAACGATATCGTTGAGGCCGAGCACACTCCCGAGGTCATCACCTGCCTGGAGGAGATGGGGGCCAGGTTCGAGGTATTCGGCGATATGGTCCAGGTGCTCACCGATCAGCCGCGGGAGGTGGCAAAACGGCTCTTTGAAACCTGCAATCCGGGCCATGTCTTTGCCCGTCGGGCGTCTCTCGAGGATGTCTTCCTCAAACTGACCGGGAGAGTGCTCCGTGACTGACACGGGAAGTGAAGACCAGGGATACGGCTACATCCTTCCCCGGGTATCACGATCCTGCTTCAAGGTATGGCGGAGAAACTGGGATGTCTTCTTCAAGACCTACCAGGTGAACTTTCTCCCTCCGTTCATCGAACCAGTGCTCTACCTGCTCGCCATCGGGTTCGGCCTCGGGATGTTTGTCGGTGAGATTGACGGTATCCCCTACGTGGAATTCATTGCACCGGCACTCCTCTCCATCTCCATGATGAACTCGGCCTTCTTTGAATGCACCTACTCATCGTACGTGCGGATGTACTACCAGAAGACCTTTGACGCCATGATCGCCACCCCTCTCTCCATCGATGACGTGATTACCGGGGAACTGCTCTGGGGGGCAACACGGAGTCTTATCTATTCATCGGTCATGCTCCTCGTCCTCATCGGGTTTGGGGTGGTCAGCCTCCCCTCGTCCCTGCTGGTGATCCCCTTCTCGTTCCTCGCCGGGCTCCTGTTTGCCTGCATCGCGATGTGCTTCACGGCGATCACCCCGGGGATCGATGCCCTCAACTACCCGTCCTTCCTCTTCATAACCCCGATGTTCCTCTTTTCTGGGACCTTTTTCCCCCTCTCCATCCTTCCTGAACCGGTACAGCTGCTCGCCATAACCTTCCTCCCCCTCACCCAGCTGGTGATCGTTGCCCGGTCGCTCACCCTCGCCGAGCTCTCTCCCTTTTTCACCTACAGCATGGTGTGGATAGTGGTCGTGACAGCGATCTTTTTTATCATATCAACCTGGCTGATGCGGCGGAGGCTCATTGTCTGAAGCCAATACCTAAATATCACGGCTTCCTTTCTCTAAGGACCAGAGGATACCGAAATGACAGTCTATACCTGTGCCCAGACCAACGTGCTCAGTGTAAAACCTGATGCCACCGTCCGTTTTGTAGCCGGACTGATGAAAGAGAAGAACATCGGGTGCGTCGTGGTCACCGAGAATCATAAGCCGGTGGGAATCGTGACTGACCGTGACATTGCCCTCCGCAGTGAAGCGCTCTGCGGGGATCCTGACGGAACCCAAATCGGGAGCATCATGACCAGGGATATCGTCACCATCCGGAAAGATACCGGCATCTTCGAGGCCATCCAGGAGATGAAATCAGCGGGTGTCCGGAGGATGCCCATTGTCGACGGCGCAGGCAGGCTTGTAGCTCTGCTGACCGTCGATGACCTGATCCGGCTGCTTGCCCGCGAGCTGGGGGATATCGCCCGGATCATCGGAAAAGAGGGCCCTGAGATCTGAAACCCTTCCCTTTTCCATCGGTTGGTTCAGACGGAAAAGCTTATTGAAGCCCCATTTTAATATTCCTGAAAGATACCAGTCGCGTTTCACCAAGTTGAGGACTTCCATGGCGATGTCGCGTTCACCAGCCGCGAGGGAATATTCACGTTCCCTGATCCTTGTGGTGGTAACTATCGGGACCTTCCTCAATCCCTTTACCGGTTCCAGCATCAACCTCGCCCTGCCCCTCATTGGCGAGGAGTTTGCCATCGATGCCATCATCCTCTCCTGGATTCCTACCTCCTATCTCCTCTCCACCGCAATCTTTCTCCTGCCTGCAGGGATGCTCGGAGATATCGTCGGCAGAGGGCGGGTCTTCGGCTGGGGGACCCTGATCTATACGCTCGCATCAGCGCTCACCATCTTTACCCCCTCAGCTCCCGCCCTTCTGGTATTCCGGTTTCTCCAGGGGATTGGAAGTGCCATGCTCTTTGGCACCGCGATAGCCATCATCGCCGAGCTCTTTCCTCCGGGAGAGCGGGGGAGGGCGCTCGGCATTAACGTGACCGCCGTCTATGCCGGGCTCACCCTCGGCCCCTTCTTCGGGGGCCTCCTTACGCAGTTCTTCGGGTGGCGGAGTATCTTTCTGGTGACCGTTATCCTGGGGGGCGTGGTCCTCCTCAACGTGTCCCGCTTCCCGGCACTGCTCAATGAACGGAGGAGGGACGTCTTTGACCGGCAGGGCGCGTTCCTCTCCGCCCTGACCCTGATTCTCTTCTCGGTGGGGGTGTCCCAGGTTCCGGACCTGATCGGCCTTGGGCTGATCAGTGCTTCAGCCATCATTCTGATCGTCTTTCTCGCGGTTGAAGAACGGCGCCCCCACCCGCTCTTTCCCATCCAGCTCCTCCGGGAGAACCACGTCTTCTCCTCTTCAAACCTTGCCGCTTTCATCAATTACAGCGCCACCTTCGCCGTGACGTTCCTGATGAGCCTCTACCTCCAGGTGGTCAGGGGCATGTCTCCGGTCGCTGCAGGATCGGTCCTGCTCATCCAGCCTTTTTTCCAGATGATCTGTTCACCGGTTGCGGGACGGCTCTCGGACCGTACCGACCCCTCTCTCCTCGCTTCTTCCGGTATGGCGCTCACCTCGGTGAGCCTCCTCTCACTTGCGTTTGTTGGAGATACGACACCCATGGGGGCCATTATCCTGATCCTGGTTGCCCTGGGAATCGGGCTCGGTCTCTTCTCTGCCCCCAACACCACGGTGATCATGGGAAGCGTGGAGCGTCACCACTATACCCTTGCATCATCGATGGTCGCAACCATGCGGAACTCCGGGATGATGGTAAGCATGGCTATCGTGATGATCTTCTTTGCCCTCTTACTCGGCGGTTCGGCCATCACTCCCGGGATCTCCGGGGAATTCCTGGCCAGCATGCACCTTATCTTCCTTGTCTTTTTCGTACTCACCCTGATCGGGGCGATGATTTCCTGGAACCGGAAACGGTTGCCAGAAATTCAGCACCCGGCCTAGAGCCATCCCTTCCCTTTCCAGTGCTCGTATTCATGGACCCAGATGTCTTTGTTTGCGGTCACGAGGGCCCGCATGCGGGCTTTCATCTCGGCATGCTGCAACTCCTGGTCAGGGTAGCGGGCTTTGCCTGAAATCGCCTGTGCCAGGGCCACTCCAAGATCATATGCCTGCTTTTCGGCAACCGGGAGAAGGGTGGGGTCCGGCCCCAGCACCACCCCGACACCGCCCACGGTTGTGGCACCGAGTATCCGGAGGATGCTGTTCTGGTACTCAACAACCTCCTGCGCGTGCGAGCCCCCAGCTGTTGAGACCGAACATCCGTATTTTCCCTCAAACATCTGGCAGTGGATTGCATCGGCGAGCCGATCGAACACGATCTTCAACTGCGCAGTGACCGAGTTGATATAGACCGGTGAGCCGATCACGATTCCGTCGGCTTCCATCATCTTATCAAAGAGGAGCGGGAAATCATCGCTGTGGATACACTCACCTGATTCATAGCAGATCCCGCATCCGATACAGAACTCGATATCAAGCGCACAGACATCGACCACTTCATAGCGTGCACCGGTTTCAGCGGCACCCTGCATGACCGCATTCACCAGGCGCAGGGTACGGCTCTGTTCCCCCCGCGGGCTCCCGCTGAGACCAAGAAGTTTTACCATGGTAATCCACGGAAGGTTAGGTGCCTCACCTCCTAAAACCTCATCGCCTTCCCTGGATGTCGATGATCATGGTTTTCCCGGAAAACATATCCATACTACTCAGGTATTAGCAATCCTCCATGTCTCCATTGATTCTCTTCGGAATCGGTGCCGCACTCCTCACCATGTTCGGGTTCGTCCCCCAGCTGGCGAAGATGTACCGGAACCGGTCGGTCTCTGATGTCAGTCTCCTGACCCTCTGTCAGTTCACGGCAGGTGTATCGCTCTGGACCCTGTACGGATACCTGATCCGCGATCCTGTCATTATTGTGGCCAATATCATCAGCCTCCTGACGCTTGTCGCTACCCTGGGTATGTACCTTCAGTACCGGCCAGGAGCAATGAGCACTCCTGCAGGGCTGTTCCCCGATACCAGTGAGGTGGGGGAGTGAGCGGACCTTCTCCCGGGCAGGATGTACGCAGGATGCTTGTAGCCGGGGCTTTGACCGCCCCAAGCCCCCTTAATATCCAGCCCTGGCTGATCAGGTTCCCTGCCCCCGGCCGGATCGATCTCTTCATCGACCCTGACCGGATCCTCCCTGCGCTCGACCCGTATTTCCGCCAGATTCTCATCTCGCACGGTGCATTCCTCGAAAACCTGGATATTGCCGCCCGGTCATGTGGTATCCGTACTGATATAACCGCATTTCCTGCCGGATGGCCGGGAGCCCGGCTGGATCTTGCTGATCCGGTAGCACGGATTGATATTACCGATGACAGGGCGGTGGAGAACGATCCGCTCGCTGCTGCACTGTCTCTGCGGTGTACCAACCGGAGACTGTACCGGGATACCGCTATCAGCCAGGATACGCTTACCCATCTCTCCGATGCCTATGATCAGTGCTTTATCCCGATGGGGCTGCTCTCTGATCGCGGATCCCGATTGGCGATCGCTGGTTTCCTCGAGCGGGCAACGGTCGTCGAACTCGCAGGAGAAGAGCGGTTCCGGGAACTCCGGTCGTTCCTGGCCGCCACTCACCCGGAACCCCGCGTGGACGGGTACGGCCTCCCTCACCTTGGTCTCTCCCCGCTCTTCCGATTCGGAGCACGGCTCCGGATGGCCCTCCTCACGGAGGAGCGCAGGGATGCCTTCCTGAAGGAGACCCTGATCAGGCTTGCCCGTCAGCAGGCGGCAACTGCCGCGGTATATGGCTGGATAACCACCACCGGGAACCTGCGTATTGAGCAGCTGAATGCCGGGAGGGCATTTGAGCGGGTGGCCCTCACATCTGCATCGCTCGGCCTCTCACTTCAGCCCATGAACCAGATCCTCTCGGACTGCCCCGGCATGGAGGATCTCAGGCACGAGTTATATGACTTCCTGAGTATCCCTGAGACCCGCACCATCCAGATGTTCTTCCGGATCGGGTACGCGGCTCGTGTCCCGCATACATCCCGGCGTCCGGCTGAATCCATCATCCGGTAACTACCTACCAGCCGGGTATAAGGAGCTGGAGGATCAGGGCTGTGCAGAAGATGATGAGGCCGCACCCCGCAAGCGGGAGGGTATAGCCCCGAATCATTGCCGGGAGCCCGTTTCCAGTGGCATGCTTCACGATCCAGAAGAAGGGATCGGTCACGTAGCTGAAGACAAAGGTCCCGGCCACCACCATCAGTATCAGGGCAATGGGATGAACGGTGGCTGCGGCCGTAGTTCCGGCCAGGATCTCCGCAGTGATCACCGCGGTCACTACCCGCGAGCCCTGGGCAGTCTGGAGGAGGGCTGCCAGCAGGAACGGTGCCACGATCAGGGGGGCAAAGCCGGCGATTCCTCCCAGAGCAGCACCGGCAAACCCGGATTCCAGGATGACCGCAGCCAGTGCCCCGGCACCACAGATATCAAAGATGATGAGGCCGGCATGCTTTGCTCCCCGGTGAAGTCCGGACACCCGTGCAGATGGCGATGCCAGGGCTGTTGCAGTAACCGCTCCGGCCAGCATGATCACCTGGATCAGGGATCCGGCGGACAGTCCGAGTGCAACACCCACAGGAATCGCAAGGAGAATAGCGGCGAAGGGGGCCCAGGCACGGGGATGGAAACGTGGTGCAGGTTCTGGGGGTGTCGGATTACCAGTCCCATCAGGCCCAGGGCAGGCTGCAATCCGTCGGAAAACTGCAAGCACTCCGGCAAGCAGGAGAAGGGAGAGCGTGACCGCCACAACGTCGTATGCAAGGGGAGACACCCCAATGAGGAGCGCCTCGACCAGGGGTATGGTGACGGGCGTCGGGTAGACAAGGCCAAAGGAGATGAGGCTCCCGAGAGCGGCGATGGCAAGAAGCGTCCGGAGGGACTCGTCCCTGCCGAGATTCCTGACGATCGGTTCGAGGATGATGAATGCGGTGATGCTGCACGCTACCGGGAGTGCCAGCAGGTAGCCGGAGATTCCGGAGAGGGTCGCCGGTGTTCTGATACATCCCCTGATATCTGATACGATTTCTGCCACCTGCCCCTGCTCTTCGAGCACTTTAGCGATGACCGCTCCTGACAGGATGACGACGGCGAAGAGCCCGAAGACCTTTCCGAGTCCGGCAGTAATCACAGTAATGAGGCGATCAGGCGGGAGACCGGCAAGAACGCCGTAGAAGAGGGCCCCGCCTACCAGGGTGAAGAAGGGGGATATCCGGAACCGGATCCCTATGAAGGAGATGACCAGGATGGTAAGGGCAAAGGCGGGGAGCGGATCCATTACACTATCGTATCAGGTTTTCGGTGATAAAAAAAGAGCAACATTCTGTTTTGAGGGGGCCACGTATACCCTGAAATACGCTTATGAGGGGGAGGGTTCTACCCTTTCGTCATGGAGCAATGCGAGGAACTCCTCGAACGAAAGGAGGTTGCCGCCGGGGAAGGAACCTACACCCTGGTCCTGACCCGCCGCGACCTCTCGTCCCTCTACCCGGGACTGCACATCTTCACCATCAGGCTCCTGCTGGGTGATAAGACCCTCGCCCTGTTCCGGACAAACTCCTATGAATACTCCCCGACCGACCCCCTTGATGCCGAATCGGTTGCCCGAAAGAACGTCCTGAGCTGGGAGCACCTGCTCTCCCGGGATCCCGAGGCGTTCTTTGCCACCCACCTTGAACAGGTTGGCACGCCAGCGGATACCGGGAGACCTGATGTGCTTATTCTCCAGGGGAGTCCACGGGCAGACGGGAACTGCAGCCTCATATCAGGCTGGGCTGCAGGCGCTTCCGAAGAAGCGGGGTATTCCGCAGAAGTAGTGTATCCCCACGACCTCTGGATCACGGGCTGCATCGGGTGCTACCAATGCTACAACACAGGGTTCTGCACCTTTGACGACGATATGACCGCGATCATCTCCTCACTCCGCCACGCCCGGCTCCTCATCATCTGCACCCCGGTGTACACCAGTACGGTGCCGGGGGAGCTGAAGCTGCTGATCGACCGGTTCCAGGCATATCATGCCGAGATGACCCTGGCCGGCAGGTTCGTTTCCCGGAACGGCCTCCTCTTCTCTCTTGCCGGCAGGACCGGGAGAGAAAATTTTACCTGCGTCACCCGGGTGATTCATGACTTCATGGAGAACCTGCATATCACCCCTTCAGGAGATATCCTGGTTGACGGTATTGACCGGTTGCGGGATGTCAGGAATGTCCCGGGGCTGGAAGAACGAATCCGGTCAGCGGTCACCACTGTGCTCACAGGCCGGGAAGGCCCCTCGTAGACACAGAAGAGAGGTTCCGGATACCCCCCGGACATGTTTCCGCTCTCCCGGCCCGCGGCGTATTTTCGTTCCGGGGTGAACAGGAGCAGCGCTACGTCTCGTCCCGGCACAGGGCCGGCCGTTCCGATGCCGGCAGGAACAGCTCCTCATCCTTTTTAACCAGTCCACTCCCTTATCAGAGTGGGATGTGCACTCAGACGCAGGGAGGAACGGCCGGGCATGGCAGTCATTGATCTGATCACCGAATTGTTCGTCATCTGCATCCTTATCGGGCTGAACGGGTTTTTCTCCATGGCGGAGTTCGCGTTGGTCTCATCGAAAAAAGTCAGGCTCGAGGTGATGGCCAGGGAGGGGAGTGTCGGGGCAGCAGCTGCACTCGAACTCCTGAACGATCCGAATACCTTTCTCTCCACCGTCCAGGTTGCAATCACCCTCATCGGGATCCTCGCCGGGGCATACAGCGGTATCACCTTTGCCAAGTACCTGTCCCCCGTTATTAGTACCGTCCCTTCCCTGACACCCTATGCCCAGGCCATCAGTGTGGCCATTATCGTAGTCGCCACCACGTATTTCTCGCTCGTTTTCGGGGAGCTGGTCCCGAAAAGGATCGGCCTTGACAACCCCGAGTATATCGCATCCCGGGTCGCCCGTCCACTCCGGGCGATCTCGGTCGTCGTATCCCCTCTGGTCCACCTGCTCTCCGCGAGCACCAACGGGGTTCTCAAATTGTTTGGTGAGAAGAGACCGATGCAGGCAGAGGTCTCGGAAGAAGAGATCTGGAGCGTTCTTTCGGAAGGGGCACGCACCGGGGTGATCGAGAGAGCCGAAGAGAACATGGTAAACGCCATCTTCCGGCTGGGTGACCGGAAGGTCTTCACCCTCATGACCCCCCGGCCCGAGATCGTGGGGATCGATCTCGATGAACCCCTGGAATCCGAGATGCAGAAGATGCTCTCGGGTAATCACTCTTATCTCCCGGTTTACCGGGGGCAGCTGGATGCACTTTCCGGTGTTGTCTGGGTCCGGGATCTCTGGACCCAGGTGATCGAGAAAGGTGGCACCGATATCTCCCTGATCATCAGGGAACCAGTTATCATCCCTGAGACAACTCCGGCCCTGAAGCTTCTGGAGCTCTTCAGAACTTCAGCGACCCCGATTGCACTCGCGGTCGATGAGTTCGGGGGTATTACCGGGATGATCACCGTACATGACATCCTGAAAGCGATTATCGGGGACATCGGGGCTCCCGGAACTCCGCCAGTAAGGGAACTGACCCGGCGGGAGGACGGGTCGTACCTGATCGATGGTCTCTACCCTCTCGATGAGGTGAAGGATCTCTTTGGTGTATCCCGCTTCCCGGGTGAGCGGGAAGGACTCTTTCATACCCTTGCAGGATTCGTGGTGATGGAACTGGGGAGGATACCGGCCACCGGTGATGTGTTCGAATGGAACAACCTCAGGTTTGAGGTAATTGATATGGATGGAAACAGGATCGACAAAATCCTGGTCACCCCCATCCCTCCCGGCAGAGATTCGGGGAAAGTCAGGGGTGACGGAGAGTAGGGTTACATTTCCACATCGGATCGAATTTTTCAAATCAGTGCGGAACAAGAAGACTGTATATCCATGACCGATGAGGAAGCCCGGGCACTGAACGATGATATCCTCTCCTGCACCCGGTGCCGGCTCTCACTCGGGCGCACTCACGCCGTTCCGGGAGAGGGTCCGGTTCCTGCCCGGATCCTGCTGGTCGGGGAAGCACCGGGTGAGAGTGAAGATCGCTCCGGGCGCCCGTTTGCCGGGAGGGCCGGGGCGATACTGAACCGTCTCCTGGCCTCGATCGGGCTCTCCCGGAACGAGGTCTTCATCACCAGCATCCTCAAGTGCCGGCCCCCGAAAAACCGGGATCCGAAGGGAGACGAGATAGCTTCCTGCAAACCCTATCTCGACCGGCAGATTGCCTTGCTGCGCCCGTGCATCATCGTCCCCATGGGTCGTTTCTCAGCAGCGGTTATCATGGGCCAGTTCGGGGTTGCTGCCGGGAGGATTAGCGAGATCCATGGACAGCCATTCCGGGCGGAAGCCCCGCACGGGCCGGTCATCCTCTTTCCGGTCTACCACCCGGCGGTCGTCACCCACAACCCGCCACTCCGCGGTGATCTCGAGGAGGACTTCAGGAGACTGAAAGAGATTCTCGAAAGCATCTCTCCGGCATAATGTCCCTCTTGGAACGGCATTCCCTGCCCGTCTCCCTCATTTCCATTTCCGGTTACTTCTGTGCGGCCTTCCCGGCCAGATAAATTCCGAGAGGGACAAAGAGGTAGACCCAGGTGGTATATGCCATTCCACCCACTGATAAAAGAATCCCGATGACCGATATTGCCGGGGTGACGAGAGCTTTGTAAATTCCGGTTCTCATATACTCAGCCGTTATCCCGTCTCTCAGCAGGAAGGGGTTCCTGGTGATATACCACCACTGAGTGGCTATTATACCACCCACGATGAGAAGATTTGCCTCAAAGACGATGTTGGCGAGGGGCACCCCGCTGAAATCGCCGACAAGAAGGGTGGAGAACGGGATAAGGGCAATGAAGAGGAGGACCAGCATATTCAGACGGAGAAAATTCCGGTCGGTGTGGGGCATCTTATCGGTGAGGTAGTGGTGGCTGACCCACATTCCCGATAGGATCAGGAAGGCGATAACATAGTGGATGAAACCGGTGGTGAGCGAAAACAGGATGTCATCCAGGTCAATTGGCAAGGGTGTACCCTGAATTGGCGGGATTGCGATACCTAGCACGAGAAGGGTCATGGCAAAGGCAAAAATACCGTCGGAAAGCCCCTCCATCCGCCCTTTTGAAATTCCCACGAAGTGCGAGGATGTCTCCTCTTCAGGCATGGTTCTCATGCAACCATTTGACGGCCTGATTGATATAGCGTATGCGTTTGTGCCAGCACTCCGGTGGCGGCGACAGCCGGAACGTTTTCCCGGTCCGGTCTAGGAAATTCGGGAAAATGATATTAAAGATAGCGGGGTATTCTCCCGTACCGGAGGAATTCCTATGGCAGTCGTTGAAGACAACCAGGAGAACATGGAGATCTGCAAACGGTTCTGCGGAACCTGTCCGACGTTCCAGGCAAACAGGATGAAGGAGTCCCCTCCCCATGCACTCTTCTGTGCGAGGGGGAAATCGGCTATCGCGGACAAGGCGGAGAACAAGGGGTGCAACTGTTTCCAGTGTGATGTATTCAAAAAATACGGATTGAAGGGCGGCTTCTTCTGTCTGCACGGGATTGAAGGCCCGAAGTAATTTTTGAAAGAATCCGTGAAGCGGGAGACTTCACGCTATCTTGCTTCTGCAGCCGGGCAAGCCTGACTCACCACGCTCCTCGTTCAAAAAGACCGGATCATACTCTCCACTCCGGCGGCCGTCACCATACCCACCCCGATAGCTGCCATGTCCCTGCAGTTCGCGCGGTGGATCTCATCGTTCTGTGCGGCAACCGCATCCTCGATGAGGAAGGTACGATAGTTGAGGGCAAAGGCGTCAAAGACCGTAGTCCGGATGCAGTTCGGGGTCTGGATACCAGCCACAACCACTGTATCCACGGAGAGAGTCCGGAGCATCAGGTCAAGCTCGGTCTGCATGAAGGCGCTCATCCTGGTCTTCCGGATGATATACTCCCCTGGCGCCGGTTCGAGCTCGCTGATTACCTGCGCTCCCTTCGTCCCTTCAACGGCAAAAGGCGTCCGCTGGAAGATCTCTCTCCTGAAGATCTCCACGTCCGATCCATCCGGGCGGTGGACACGGAGGATGTGGAATACCGGGAGCCGGTTCCGGCGGAATGACTGGAGGACACTCCGGATATTTCCGATAATGATCTCTGCGTCCCTGACCCTGAGGGGGGCGCCCTCGCGGACAAAATCATTCTGCATATCAATGATGAGCAGTGCGGTTCTCGCCATGGGTGAACACCGTACTGGGTGTTGAAGCCAAACAGGAAAAAAGAGTGCGGTACAGTATGGGAACTTCGCATGGTCCGGCACGTGGAACTCTGGCCGGGATCACCCATGTCCGGGCCCTCTGCCGGTTGGACCGGGCTGACCGGGATCTCCTCCACGCCCAATACTCCCACCGGTATGAAGCCCGGCCCGTCTTCTGCATCTGTTCTCAAAGCCAGACCAAACCCCAACGTACTTTCCATCGGTAAGATCGTCACTGTTGACGGGCTGACGGTCACCGGCCTCGAGGCGCCCGATGGATCACCGGTTATCGAAATCAATCCCCATGTGCGGGATTCCGACTGTATTCGCGAGCCCGGCAGTTTACCTCAAAGAGCCGCCGCCCTCCTGAACCTGCATGGGGGGTGGAAGGCTCTCCTCAGGGAAACCGCCTTGGATCGGTATCCACGTCGATGATGACCGGTACCTGCAGGCCCATTGCCCGTTCGACAGCACCTTTCAGGTCATCCGGCTTCCCGACCCGGATCCCTACACCGCCACAGGCCTCGGCGTAGGCAGCGAAGTCCGGGTTGAGGAGCTCGGTCCCGTAATTGGGGTAGTGCTCCATCAGCTGCTCGACCTGGATCATGCCGAGCTGGTGGTTATTCAGGACGATGACCACCATCGGAAGATCATACTTGATGGTGGTGACGAAGTCGGACATGGCCTGGGAGAACCCGCCGTCCCCGGTAATACAGATGACCTGCTTTTGGGGATAGGCGAGCTTGGCGGCGATGGCGGCCGGAAACCCGAACCCCATGGTGGCCAGGTACCCTGACATGGCGAACCGCTGGCGTTTCATCCGGAAGTTGCGCCCGAACCACCACTGGTTCTCACCAACGTCAACGGTGATGACCGCATCTTCAGGGATCACCTCAGAGAGGACTTTCATGATGAAGGGGGGACGGAGGGGGACGGCATTGGCATCAGCCTCGCGATCAAGCTGTTCGAGCCACTCCCGTTTCATCCCGGCAATTTCCTTGAGGATGTGCTCGGGATTACGCTCCCTGACCAGTGCTGTCAGCTTCGGGATAGTGAGGGCGCAGTTTCCCCAGAGGGGGATAGTAAGGGAGCCCTTGCCGAGCTTCACCGGGTTGGTATCCACCTGGACCAGGGGTTTGTCGGTCGGAACATTGGTGAACTTCGAGAAGCCCACGCCGAGGGTGATCAGCAGGTCGGCATCGGTGGCCAGTTTCCGTGCCTGCGGAGAGCCTGAGTGCCCCAGCACACCAAGAACCCACTCGTCATCTTCCGGTATGATCCCCTTTGCCCGGTAGGTGGTCAGGATGGGTGCACCGGTCCGCCGGGCAAGGGCGACGACCGCTTCACCGTCGCGGTATGCCCCCCATCCGGCGATGATCACCGGCCGGTCTGCCGCATCGATCGCTGCAGCCGCTTTCCGGATCTCGGCCTCAGCCGGGATGATATGGGGGCTCTCCAGCAGTGCCTCCCTCCTGCAGAACCGGGCCTCGAGGGACTGTTTCTGGATGTCGTTTGGGACCGAGAGCTGTGCTACGCCACGGTGAAGGATCGCGTACTTCAGGGCGAGGTTCACCAGCAGGCAGGTCATCTTCCGGTCATAGATTGTATTGTTATAGACGGTGATGGGCCGGAAAAACGCGTCCTGATCGATCTCCTGGATACCGTACGGGCCGGTGTACTGGGTCTCCACCTGCCCGTTTATTGAGAGGACTGAGGCGCCGTCCTCCCTGGCATCATACAGGCCGGTGGTAAGATTGGTTGCACCCGGTCCGGCGATGGTGAGACAGACGGCGATCTTCCCGGTGAGCTTGTGGTAGGCAGATGCCGCCATCGCTGCGTTCTCCTCGTGTCTGACAACGATATAGCGCATCGCCGGGTTCTTCCGTACTGCGTCCACCAGCCCGAGCGAAGAAGTCCCGGGCAGGCCGAATACGAGTTCTATTCCCCGGGCGGCAATCTCTGCGACGAGCACATCGGAGACGGTGGTCTCAGCCGCCTCGTGGGCACGGTCATCCTGCCGCACCATCAGAAAAGCGCTCTTCTCAGCGCCGCAGACCGGGCAGCGCCATCCATCCGGCAGGGACGAGAAAAGGGTNNTTGCAGGCTCTCCCCGTTCCTCATCATATTCGTAACCGCAGACCCGGCACTTCCAGACCACCGGGCCGGCCGGACCGGCGGGCGTCTCCTCCGGGACCCTGGTAAAGGCACTCTTCTCCGCCCCGCAGACCGGGCAGCGCCAGTCATCCGGCAGGGACGAGAAAAGGGTNNTTGCAGGCTCTCCCCGTTCCTCATCGTAGACATACCCGCAGACCGAACATTTCCACTTGGCCATAATTCACCTCACACCTGTTCCTTTAGTGAACAGGGATGAGGTGATTACCCTATTAAAAGCTGGAGGCGCGGGTGATTCACTCAGGATCCTGATGAGGCAGCCGGGACCAGGGTGACTTTTTCCCTTCCTTGCACAATGCTTTGCACCGGGGAAAATAGGTCTCACCGTATACCCAGGGTATATAATTACAGCACATATCCGGTTTGACGGTATGTATGGAGCAGATGTACCGGGTCCGTCCTGCACGGTGTAAAAACGGGCAGACCGCTGGATATTCGCCACTCACCGGATCTCTCAGTTCGATGATCGTGATGTCCCCGAGATCTTCGGGTTCGAGGTCTGCACCGTTGACCCATCTGCCGCTGTTCAGGCAGGCAGAAAAAAAGCGGAGAACGTCCGTCCTCCCGTTCTCCATCCAGGAATAGAGGTTCACCACCGTGGGCGTGATCCGGTCACCAAAGACCTTGCAGCAGAGACCGCACTGCCCGCACTCGTCACTCGTTTCCCCTGGATCCTCCATGCACCCTCATTCCTGCAGATCTGCGATCAGAATGTGGGGGCCCCGGCCTCTTAACTGCTCGGAATGCTCATCCCCGGTCACTTCACCGGTTCCGGAGGCCTCCAGGCCGAGGGGGACCGTGCCCACAGCAATTGCAATTTTCCAGTGAAAATCTTCATATTTTCCGGGCGGGGATACTACACCATGGATATCCTGAAAATACCCCGGATGCAAAAACAGGAGTATGACAAGCTGATCCGCGAATCCACGGTCTGCCGGATCGCCTTCCGAGGAGATGATTTTCCCTACATTGCACCATTCATGTACGTTTTCGATGGAAAATTCATGTATTTCCTCTCGACCAGATACGGCAGAAAGATCGATTATTTCCGGAAGAACCCTGCGGTTTCCGTGGAGGTTGACAGCTTCACTCCCGATATGTCCTGCTATACATTCATGAGCCTTCAGGGAATCCTTGAAGAAGTGCCGGATGCGACTATGGCGGCGAAGATCCGGCAGGACTTCGTGGACATGATCAGGGAGCGGAATCTCTCACTGAACGTTCTTGCCGCTCTTGGTTATTCCCCCGATGATCCTCCGGATAGCATCACCCGCGGTGAACGGACTGTGGTCTGGAAACTCACCGGAGTACGGGACATTGTCGCGCTGAAAAACGGATAATCCTTCCTTTATTTCAGGTGCGGTGCCTTCCAGGGAGGATCCGGCACTGCCGGTCAGTCAAACACAACCCTATACAGGCTCTCCATTGCCTCACGGGCGGCCTCTGCACTGTTCTCTTTCACAGGAACAATGAACTCGGGGGTCTTTGGGAGGCTCCTCCCCCGCTCTTCGGTTCGTTCCGGAAGGTTGTACACCACATCCTCAATCTGCACAATGCCCGGCCCAAGGATATAGGCTTTCAGGGGCGGGAATTTGTAGGGAAGCCAGGGATTGGTCATTGTGTGCACCTGGTGTCAGGTAGTCTCTTCCGCAATATGGTTCTTCGCCTGCAGGAATCCGGCACCCCGCAGCTTCATGGTGTTCCCGAACGATTGTTGACAGGGATGGAGGCGGATACTCACAATTCGGAGAAAACCCCGGTCCGGCAACCGGATGGATCAGACCGGATCCAGCGCTTTTTCCGCCGCCCCTTCTTTCTTTCGGCAACCATCGGAATACCGTTCTGCATTTTCAAGCTCATCCTCGGGATCGTTGCCGTCCGGGTAAGTTCAACCCCGGTTCTCATGATCGTCGGCTGGGGGATTATTCTCTGGGCAGGAACTGATCTCCTCATGAACCTGGGGAGAGTACTCCTCGATATCGCCGACAGGGAAAGCCCGTTTGAGTATTGCACGATTGCGCAGCTCGGACGGTTGTTCGGCATGCCGGCAGTCTTTCTTGCTGTCGATACCCTTCTGGCATTCCTGATCATCTGTGCCATGCTCTGGTCCGGCTGGATAACCCGTCTGACGGTTACAGAATCCTACCTCTGGTACGCGGCAACCACGCTGAACCTGGTCAGCCTCTCGCTGGTCCTGCTCTATACGGAAATCAGGCAGATGGGATGAAGAGGACCTGGTGTGCCGGACCTGCAGACTATTATTTCCGTACGCTGTACCCCGCTCCGGTCAGGACCGTGATTACTGCCCGGTCCCATGCCTCGTCCCCGGGATCTTCGATATCACGGATCTGTTCCTCCCACAGCCTGGCAAGATCGGGATCATCCGGGCAGAAATGACTCAGGTACATGACCCGCCCGGCCCGGCTCCCATCCGGTTTCAGGATGAGCAGGCGCCAGCAGCCGAAGTCCCGGCACATGTCGGACCGGGTCAGGTGGACGGTGCAGTACGCCCTGCTGTCCTGTTCCCTGAACCGGAGAAACGGGCATGATTCAGGAAAGCGGCGGGTTGTGCTCTGATCTTCATAGAGGGCGATCTTGTCCGGATCGACCTCCACCAGCGTCTTTTCCCCCGTATACCGGTTGGTGAGGATGTATCTCCGATCCCCGCAGTCCCTGCTCACGAAGAGCACCTGCCCCATGATCGAGCAGCACTCACCGCACTGCTGGCACTCAAACGCCACGGGTGTCCATCTCCTGGCAGACCGGGAAGTCCGGCACATTTCCTCTGCCGCTGTCTCCTGACCGTCGGGTTTCCGTCATTTCGGCTTGTAGTGGCCCCATTTTTCGAGCCCTGCAGCAAGCTCCTGAGCTGTCAGGGCCTTTTCCTCGAGGGTGATTCCCTCCTTCCATGCCTCCACGGCCTGCATGACCGCCCGCGCCCCGCTCCGCGTACCATCCGGGTGGCCATGGACGCCCCCGCTGACCAGCAGCACCAGTTCTATGCCGTAGATATCGAGAACATCGGGCACCAGCCCCGGATGGAGCCCTCCTGATGCCACGGGGAAGGCGGTTTTTATGTGTCCCCAGTCCTGCTCGAGAGCTATCCTCCCGACCTCCCGGGTCCTCTTCTCCCGCAGGATATCGGCAAGGACCGCCGATTCCTGCCGGGTCCCGGCGAGTTTTCCCACCGCCGTCCCGGTGTGGATCTGGCTCACCCCGACCAGGCGCATAATCTTGGCCAGGAACTGCATGGTGATCCCATGCTGAGGGTTCCGGTCAAATGCGGCATGCATTGCCCGGTGGGCATGGATTGCAATTCCGAGATCCGAGCAGAAATCCCGCAGAGTCATCACTGCTGCTGTCCCTGCCACCACCACATCGATCATGGCATAGTTCCAGCCATATTCGGCGAGCAGCGCAGCCCGCTTTTCCATGGTCTCTGTGTCCCCGGAGATATTAATGAAGGCTGATTTTATCTCACCGGTCTCCTGCTCCGCTTTATTCCGCATCCGGGACATCAGTTCCACCCGGTCTTCGAAGCGATTGAATGCTGTCGAGGTCAGGTTCTCATCGTCCTTGACGAAGTCAAACCCCCCCATCCAGGTCTCGTACCCGATATCGGCATGCTCCTGTGCCGAGAACCCGATCTTCGGCTTGGGGACCGCCCCGGTGAGCGGCCGGCCATGGACCTTCATCATCTCCCGGATACCGTCATTCCCGAAGTGCGGCCCTTTGAAGTGCCGGATATATTCCGCAGGCAGGGTCGCATCGATGAGCCGCAGGTTCGAAAGCGCCTTCATACCGAAGATGTTCCCGGCAATACCGCTCAGCAGCTGGACGGCATTCCCCTCGTCCCAGAGGGCGAGCGGGTAGGATATTTTCACGTAATTCCCGTCGATCTCAAAGACAGTGGCCTGGAGATCCCGCATGCGGGGTGGGAGGGTGTGGAGGGTGGTCCAGGTTCCCGTGGAACTCTCTGAGGCAATCCTCCCTGCAGCTTCCTCGCGGCTGATGCCTTCAGCCGGCTCAAAGTAATACAGACAGATTATCTCATCTTTTTCCGGTTCATAGTCCAGATCGACAAAATCCATGTACCAGTCTATCGCCATGGACATCCCTCTATCAATGAAAGGGTCTGCAGGGTATAAAGGATTGCAACCGGGGGAAAACTCTGAACTATTTCAGTTTTTCTTCAAACGCCGGGCTATCCTTAATTTTTCATGAATCCCGGAAACATTACCCAGGAATCCCCCGAGAATGCCGGGCTCATGTCGCCCGGTTCCCTATGCCGGATACACTCCCGAGACAACACAGGTGATAACGCCTGTGGCCATCTCGAAGGGGAGACATTATCTGACATTCCCGGATTTGGGAGATGGAGTAGGTCATGATGTTTCGAAATTCGCCCGTATTTAGCCCATATGCGTAAAAAAGATGTGGATGACAGTTTCCGGTTATGGGAAATTCCCTGCCCCCACCGGATACTGGAGGATCATATTAACCCTGGTATCCAGCCTCAACCCCAGGCCGGGATCTCATCCTCCTCATCTTCTTGAAGAGTTCGAACCATACCACACTCAGCGCTCCAGCCCCCACGGCTACAAGAATATCCCGGGGATCAACCGGGGCGAACTGGAATATCTCCTGGAGGGAGGGGATTGCCAGTACGGCGGCGAGGAAGAAGAGGGTTCCGCTCATGACCCACCAGAACGCTTTGTTTGGTCTCCGGAGGCTGCTGATGATGCTCGTGGTCCATGACCGGTTGGTACAGATGAGTGCAAGGTTCGCAACAACGATGGTGACGAAGGTAAGTGTCCGGGTTTCAGGAGTCCCGAGGCCCCGGGCAACCGCGGAAAGGTAGACGGCGAGCACGATGGCCAGCACTACGAATCCCTGGG
This sequence comes from Methanolinea sp. UBA277, assembly GCA_002499905.1. Classification (GTDB taxonomy): domain Archaea; phylum Halobacteriota; class Methanomicrobia; order Methanomicrobiales; family Methanospirillaceae; genus UBA9949. The sequence goes on along the minus strand of DANP01000019.1, from coordinate 138,239 downwards.
CGAGGGCAAGCAGCGTCGTTCGTCGGTCGAGGAGGTGCTCATCCGGATCCCGCGGTGGTCGCTGCATCACGTCCGCCTCATCCCGCTCTGCCTCAAAGACCACCGAACAGGCGGGGTCGATGATCAGCTCCAGGAACACAACATGAACGGGGAGGAGGATAAGCGGCCACCCCAGGAGAACGGGAGCTAGCGATATCCCGGCTATGGGGACATGGACCGAAATGATATAAGCCATCGCTTTCTTCAGGTTATCGTAAATCCTCCTCCCCATCCGCACCGCTGCGACAATGGATGCAAAGTTATCATCGAGCAGGACAAGGGAAGACGCTTCCCGGGCCACATCGGTCCCCCTTCCTCCCATGGCGATACCGATGTTGGCGGATTTCAGGGCTGGCGCATCGTTCACCCCATCGCCGGTCATGGCTACGACTTCCCCGTTTTCCTTGAGCGCATCGACGATGGTGAGTTTCTGTTCCGGCACGACCCGTGCAAAGATGTTCGCCTCCCCTATCGTACCGGCAACCGCTTCGCCATCCATGGATTCCAGTTGAGAACCGGTAATTACCGTCTCCACGAAACGAAGACCAATCTGCCTCCCGATATACTGTGCTGTGGCAGGGTAATCACCGGTGATCATGACCACCCGGATTCCAGCCGAGTAGCATTCGCCGATTGCTCCGGCCGCATCCTGTCGCACCGGGTCGGCAAAGCCGATCAGGCCCAGGTGAGTGAATGAAAAATCATGCTGTCCGTCCGGGAGCTCTTCCTTCCTGAAGTACCCTTTTGCGACGGCAATGACCCTGAGCCCTTCAGCTGCCATCTTCTCTACATCGGTACTGATGGCCCGGGTCTTGTCCGGACCGAGATGGCAGAGGTCTGCAATGGCCTCCGGAGCACCCTTGGCGGCAATCACATATTCATCGCCAGTCCGCGATCGCCAGACATTTGACATGGCAAGGAGTTCCCGCGAGAGGGGATACTCCACTACCAGCTCCCAGTCCCGGTGGAGGTGCTCGGTCCCGTCGAGGTCATCGCATCCCTTCTGCAGGAGGGCCTGCTCCATCGGGTCGAAGGGGTCTTTCTTGCAGGAGAGGATGGCGAACTCGAGAAGCTCATGGAAGGGTTCGGGGAGGGGATGGTCCCTTCTTAAATCGCACGCGAACTCCTGCCCTCCTGCTTCCAGGCGGGCGACGGTCATCCGGTTCTGGGTAAGGGTCCCCGTCTTGTCCACGCAGAGGACGGTGGCCGCACCGAGTGTCTCGATAGCCGGGACATGCCTGGTGAGCACGTTCATTTTCGAGAGTCTCCACGCACCCAGTGCAAGGAAGACGGTGAGCACAACGGGGAATTCCTCGGGGAGGATGGCCATGGCCAGGGTAATGCCGGCGAGCAGCCCGTGGAGCCAGTCCCCCCGTGTGATCCCGTACACGATCACCACCGTTGCAAAGAGGACAAGGCCGACCAGGGCAATGCTCCGGACGATGCGGGCCGTCTCACGGTGCAGTTTCGTCTCTTCGCGTTCAAGGGCCTGCAGAGCTCTGCCGATCCCACCCATCTCGGTATGCATACCGGTTGCGGTGACCTCGGCAACTCCCTGGCCCTGAACTACCAGGGTACCGGAGAACAGCCAGGGCAGGTCATCGCCACCGGGCTTCCGCTCACCCTTCCCGTTGCCGGGGAACTTCCGGACCGGGACGGATTCGCCGGTCAGCAGGGATTCGTCAACCATCAGGTTGTTCCCGGCCAGGAGAACCGCATCGGCGGCAATCCGGTCCCCCTCACTCACCAGGAGGAGATCGCCCCGTACCACCTCCCGGCCGGCTATTCTCGATCGGACACCGCCCCGGATCACCAGTGCCCGCGGGCTTGAGAGGTTACGGAGGGCTTCAAGGGCGTTCTCGGTCTTCTGCTCCTGGTACACGGTGATGCCGATGATGACCAGGACAAAGGAGAGGAGGATCAGCCCTTCCTGGAAATCCCCGATGATGAAATAAATGAGGCCTGCTGCTACCAGCAGGAGGAACATCGGTTCCCGGATTACTTCCGCTACAATCCCGATGATTCCCTTTTTCTCTGCTGACGGGATCTCGTTGTAGCCTTCCTGCTGCAATCGCGCTGCAACCTCTTCCGGAGAGAGGCCGGTATAGGTGCTGATATCCAGCATTGCCATGGTTGAGCCTGGTAAAGTATCGATATCTGCTCTGTTCCCCTATAGGGTTACCGATCATTGTAAGGTCGGGACGCCCGTTCTTTTTTCCCGCAACTGCAGGAATTCAAGGTTCGTATCTTTCGAAGCGGGCCTCTGTCGGGCTTGATCCTGCACCGGTAACCCCTCATGGATTTTTCATCTGAATCCGGAGGTGCAGCAGCACCCGTTGAAGCCGGATGTTCGCCAATGAGGAACCATTATTACCCCATAGCCAGGGTATGCTCAGATGAGAGCGAAACAAAGGGTGACCATGATGAAGAAATTAGTTCTGTACGGGCTGGTTTTCCTTACCGCAGCACTGGTCTGTCTCGCCCTAATCTCTGGTATCTTCCGGTATCAGGCGGAGCAGAAACCTCCGGTGAGCAGCATTGAGGGAGAGAGGATACTCCTGCCCCCGCCCCGGTCGGATGGGGCTTTCTCCGTGGAACGGGCCCTTGCTGAGAGGAGATCAGTGCGGCACTATGCACCCCGGTCCATCCGCCAGTCGGATATATCCCAACTCCTCTGGGCCTGCCAGGGTATTTCAGGGCCGGGAGGACTCCGGACATCTCCATCAGCCGGCGCACTCTACCCCCTGGAGGTCTATCTGGTTGCAGGAGAAGTGGAGGGGCTTTCCCCCGGAATCTACCACTACCTTCCTGCTGACAACGTGCTGGAGACTATCCGGAGTGGAGACTACCGGGCTGACCTTTCCCTCAGTGCTCTGAACCAGTCGGCCGTGAGTGAGGCTCCGGCTGTGCTGGTTATTACGGCAGTTTTTAATCGGACCACGGGTAAATACGGGGAGAGGGGGATCAGGTATGTACATATGGAGGCCGGGCATGCCGCCCAGAATGTGTACCTCCAGGCGACTTCACTCGGTACGGGAACGGTCTCTATCGGCGCATTCCACGATGGAGAGATACAGAAAATCCTGTCAGTGGAGGACGAGACGCCCCTGTACCTCATGCCGGTGGGATATCTTCTCTGACTCTTTTTCCCATACTTCCCCTGATGAACCGGAGAGGTTTGACTGCCTCCCCTGCACCATGTCCGTCCCGCTGCTGCTGCACCCTCCGCGGGTATCTGGCGGAGAGGATCTCTGTTCGCAGTGACCCCCCGGTTCATAATCTCAGGAGCTGAACAATATCGATCACATTTCGATCGTGGAATGCCATGACCCTGCGAGCCATCATCGATCTCCTCCGTCTTCATTTCTTTTTCGCCTGGCCGGTCCTCTTCTGCTCAGGGTATCTTCTGGCTGCAGGTATGTATGGAAATTTTACCTGGCTGGATCTCACGCGGGCGGCCCTGATCGGGTTTTTCGGGTTTGAGGCAGGATTTGTGCTGAACGATTACATCGACCGCGATTACGACCGGAAAGACATCGAGTCCGACCGCCTCACCAGGTACTGGCGGGTCTTTGGGACCCGGCCCCTCCCTGCCGGACTCATCACCCGGCACCAGACCCTCATGCTCTTCACCATCCTTGTCGCTGTCACGGCTCTCCTGATCTTCACCCTCCCCTTTCCGCAATCACTGTTCGTGTTCATCATCATGGTCTACAGTTATGCCATCGAAATGTTCTACCAGGTTAAAAAGCGAAACCAGCGCTTTCCCACCGCCCAGCTGGTAGGAAGGACCGACTTTGCCCTGTTCCCGGTAGCCGGTTATCTCTGTATCGGGAGCCCTGACATCCCCGCTCTCCTCTATTTTCTGTTCTTTTACCCCTTCGCACTCGCTCACCTTGGTGTCAATGATCTCGTAGATTATGTCAACGATCAGGCACGGGGCATGTACAGCGTCGCGGTCCTGTATGGAAAATCAGGGAGTGCGGTCTGGAGTGCCGGATTCAGCGCTGTTCATGCATGCACGGCCCTGCTTTTCATGAGCATACTGGGATGGATCGCCAGAACGGGTCTCATAGCAGGACTGGGGCTCCTCCTCATTGCAAACCTCGTGATTCTGCGGGACCGCAATCCGGCTGCCGGACTCAGGGTCCTCCCGCTCTTCCACATCACGATGCTGGTATATGCGGTATCGATACTGCTGGATGCGGTAGTATAACGGGATCGGGGTATGAGTCAACGCGGTTCGGTTCCTGTCCCTGGCATCCGGCTTCAGGGATATCTCTTCTGCGTGGATTTTCCCAAAATTTGAAACACCGCTCTCTTGAGCTCGTGTCATCCCTACATTATTTATTGCACTGCCAGGAAACATTCCAGCAGCATGCTCTCCCCCTCAAAGAAATTGAGGGGAGGACTTTTACCATGACGAGAAAAACCCACCATTCCCCTCTGCGGGCACTGATCTCTGGGCTGATCGGGATTATCATATTCCTGCTCCTGCTTGTGCTCTTCAGATTTTTCGCCAGTCATACCTCGTGGGCGCTGTTCTCAGGATTTGTCGACCTCCTCTATGCCAATGCCCCTCTCATCATTTTCTTTTCCGTCATGTTCATGATCGGGGATATTTTCGCGACCTTCTCATTCCCGTTCAACCTCCCGTTCCCCCTCTTCAGCGCTGTCGGGAGTGTCCTCCTCGTCACCTTTATATTCAATATGATCGGTTTCATTGATTCTTTCTATTCCATTGGAATTTCCCCTGCATTTGAACTGGTACGCCTGATTCTCTACCCGCTCACCATCATCATCGTACTGATTGCAGGCTATCTCTCCATTGCTGCGCAGGTGCGGAACGAAAAACCGGAACAGGGCATCCCTTCACCCGAACCGGGCGAAACCGAACGATCCACGGTCAGCCCCACCTGGGACGAGATTGGCGATGAGTTCCGGCAGATGTTCTACGATCTGTTCCGACGGATACGCGATGAAATTAACCGGAAGTAAGACCTAAACCCCCGGGCGAAGTATACTTTTTACTGCGTATTTCATCGGGTTTGTGCGCTATGCTACAGGCATGGTTCAGATGACACCTGAGATGATGGATGCCTTCCGTGCGGGCAGGATCTTTCCGCTGGCAACGGCATCAAAAGACGGTGAACCGAATGTTGCTCTCATGGGGCGGTGTTTCTCTTTTATGATTCAGCGGATTCAGCACATGAGCAGCGGCAATCTGCATTAGTATTGCATTAATCCAGTTCACTACCGATCCATACAACAGTGCATACCTGACATGCATGCCAGTCATTGATGAACACGGATATGTGTAAATTACCAGAATGTCGCAGAACCCATTACAGGATTTTCCGGAAGGAGAGAGAATTAGACGGGGAAGACTTTCTCCCCGTAGACCTCGTTAATCACCTGGCCAAGCCCGATATAGAGGGCAAGAGCCCCGGTAATGATCCCGGTAATGCCTCCCAGCGTGTGGATGGTCGCATCCCCTGTAAGGGTCGCGGTAACCAGAAGCACTACCAGGAGCACCACAAAGAACAGGGTGAGCGCGAGAATCTTATGCATTTTCAACGTGCAGATAAAAAGACCGAGAGCGAAGATCCCCCATATCGCAAGAAATGCAGCCATATCCACAGCACCTGGATTCGCCGAAAGGCCAAGAATGGGGAGCATCAGGATCGTAGCAAAGGAAATCCAGAAAAAGCCAAAGCTCCCGAACGTCAGGAGCCCGAAGGTATTGTTCTTTTTCCATTCAAGGATCCCGGCGATGATCTGGGCAATTCCCCCGTAAAAGAGAGCCATTGCAAGGATCGGGCTGCTCAGCGCAGTAATTCCGGCGTTATGCAGACTTAACGCAATTGTCGTCATCCCAAAGGCACACAGGCCAAGAGGGGCAGGGTTTGCCGTGTTATCGATCAGGAACAGGTTATTCCTGCTCTCTGTGTCAAGGCGAGTCATTCCTTTCAGCTCCAACATACAATGCCGCTGTTGCCTCCAATCGGACGGGTTCATATCAGGACCCGCTATCCGGGAGAGAGAAAGATAACAGATGCCAGTTCATGCCTCCCCCAAACCGTATTTGCAACAAACGTGGTGATGCATCATGCCGGACTTCCGGAGTGATCCATCCGGCGCATCATTCCTATCAGCTGAAACATCTTCGCACCTAAATGTTTCTAAATATTCTGCAGAAATCCCGGCCTGGTCAGGAAGGAGTTCCAGCAGGTTTGCCGGAGTTGTTCTGCCGGATCGTGGTATCCGATCAAATCCGGATTTCCGGTTAAACATTCTGTTTCGCTCATTTTATCGTGTTTCCGCGCCATTCCAGAGGCATGGTTCAGATGACACCTGATATGACGGATGTCTTCCGTGCGGGCAGGATCTTCCCGCTGGCAACGGCGTCAAAAGACGGTGAACCGAATGTTGCTCCCATGGGTGCGGTCTTTCCCAGAGATGCGGAAACCATCTGGATCGGCAACCAGTTCATGAAGACTACTCTCCGGAATGTCCTGGAAAACCCCCGGGCCTGCCTCTATGTCTGGAGACCGGGAATCAGGGGATGCTACAAGATCAAGGGTGATGTTGAAGTCAGAACAGAGGGTGCAGATTACGAGACGATGCGGCATGAGGTGAAAGCAGTGAAACCGGAACTCCACTGCAGGTCGCTCCTGGTGATGAAGGTCACCGGTGTGTTCGACTGCATGCCGGGTGACCATGCGGGAGACCGGTTGATGTAACGGATATCCCGTTCATGGAAGTTGTGTCAGTCTCGTCTGTTGCTCTGGATGAGGATGAGGCCGGAACGTCTCAGGAGACAGGGTAATTCTGTCGTCCCGGGAACGGAACCTTTTTTCGAAAACTAATTATGCTGCGAATTTGATGCTCATCCAGGATGAATGTATGAAAAAAACGACGCTCCTGCGGAATCTGATTTTCGATCCCGAGATCCTCGTCATCCCCGTGGTCCATGACCCGTTATGTGCAAAGATTGCCGAACAGGCAGGGATCATGGCAATTTTTTCCGCAGGTTACGCAAATTCCGCCGCATACCTGGGAAAACCGGACGTATCCCTGATGACACTCACCGAGATGGTCGATTGTGCATCACGGATTGTCGACGCGGTGAACATTCCGGTATTTGCAGACGGCGATACGGGATACGGGAACGTGACCAATGTCATCCGGATGGTTGAGCTCTACGAGAAAGCAGGCGTGGCGGGGATATTCATCGAGGACCAGGTCTTTCCCAAACGCTGCGGGCATATGGAAGAGAAACAGGTGATTCCGGCCGAAGAGATGGTCGCAAAGATATCAGCGGCAGTGGATGCAAAGAACGATCCGGATCTGGTTATCATGGCACGGACTGATGCCATTGCCGTTCACGGAATCGACGAGGCAATTCACCGTGCCAATCTCTCCCACGAGGCGGGGGCCGATCTCCTGTTCGTGGAGGCTCCCCGGTCGATCGACCAGATGCGGCGTATCTGTTCCGAAGTGAAGGGGCCGACGTTCGCCAACAATCTCCCTGGGGGGAAATCTCCTTTTCTGACCGCACGAGAGCTGCAGGACATCGGGTATGCTGTTGTTGCCGATGCCACCTCCTGCACGTATGTCATCGCACAGGCGGTCCGGGAACTGTTTACCGAACTGGCCAGGACCGGGTCATCTGCAGCGTTCACCGATCGCATGATCCTTTTTGACGAGTTCAACCGTCTGGTCGGTCTTCCGGAGATCCGGGAGAGTGAGCGGTATTACTCTTCATTCTGCCTTTGAGCATGGTTGAATATTATCGTTTACCAATAACCCCTCCCCCCTCCGTTTTCAGAGTGGTAGTAGGATCAGATTGCTGAATGTGCCGCCGGATCTACTTCGGGACTGCCGGGCTCCTGTCTGGTAAAGAATTGAGCCCAGGGACAGGTTCCTCATCGTGGGTAGTTATAAAAATTAGTTCATGACTTTCTTCTCCGCATCCCGTACATGACCATGAGCAGGCCAACCGTTCCGATTACAAGGATCCCGGGAAGACCGATGGTAGTAGTGGAAACCGGCGTTGGGACCGTTGTCGGCAGAGTTGTTGGCAGGGGGGTTGGCGGCGGGGTAGGGGTCGGGGTCGGGGTCGGCGTGGGGGTAACGGCACTCAGGACAAGGGAGGTGGTGGCCACGGCATCGGAAACGGTCACACCGCTCACCTGGACAAAGTAGGTGTCCGGGACAAATGAGGCGGTCTCAAAGGTGAAGGCCCATGTATTGAGGTCATCCGGCCCCCTCTGTACGGTGACGGTGCCGGAAACACCGGAGAACGCACTGTTCTGGTCTTTGGGGGTGGGACCAAAGCGCTGGGAAGTGACCTCCACCAGGAGCTGGTTGTCGGGGGCAAGGTTGGTGGTACCGGACAGGGTGATCCTGTCACCTATGGTATAGTTACCAGGAGGGATTATGGATACTTCGGGATTAACGAGCAGGAACGACATGGCGGTATAGGTGTCGTCGATAAAAGGACTGTTGAGCGCCGTGATCAGGGCATCTGCCGCCTGCGAGCTCATCAGGGCTCCCGGTCCGGCGACCCTGAAGAGTGCGCTGCCCGGGATCGGGTAGGTAGAGAGGACGAACTGGCGGGAGGGATCCGGATAAATATCGAGGGTATCGGTGTAACCGGGATGCTGGACAACCGCGTAGTACTGTCCGGTGGCCAACATGGCGGTTTCACCTTCGCTCAATTCGTAGGAGAACGTGCTATCAGTACTAACAGTTGCTGTCGAGTACATGAATCGGTTTGTCCCGAAGATCCAGATCGCCACCCCTGGCGAGGGATTGCCGGTTGAGGTGCCGCGGATCTCAACCGGATCTCCCCGTGCCACAACGGTCCGGGGGATGGTCGCGCTTACGAAGGGGCGGGCAAAGGTGATGGGGATGGTCGAGAACCGGGTATTTATCAGGTTGTTCCTCGAATTGGGAGCTGATACCACATAGACCGTATAGGATCCGGCGTCAATGCCGATGTTTCCTGTCTGCCACTTATATTCCCAGGTGTTATCGGTATCGACCAGGACAGCGGTAAACGTTCCCGGCTGTCCGGTAATCACCGGAATACGCGGGCGGGTCAGGCTCCCCCCGGATGAAGGAAGATTCGGCCCGGTCGTGAAAAGGTAGATGGTGTCCGAGGCCGTGTTCGTCCCGGAGAGTACGACCTGCTCGCCCAGGTAGGAGAACCGGGTCGGGCCGGTGACAATGCTGACCGAGCCCCGGACGATCTGTACACTGACCTCATCGGAGGATACCCGTCCCGCCGTCGAGCGTTCGACCTGGAGTGTATACCGCCGGTCATCCGTGGCAGAGGACGTCTGCCACTGGACGGTCCGGGTCCCTGTTCCGGGAAGGGTAACCAGGGCGTAGTACCGGGTCCCGTTCGCGGGGGCAGGAGGCACATCATCGCGGATCGTCACTCCCTGCCGGGTGGAGATGCGATATAATCCGATGGTGTACGGGCCATCCACAGGATCCATCCGGACACCCTCCTGGTTGAGGGTGATCAGCGGGGGCTGGCTTCCCGTTGCGCCGGTCATGGTACCGGTATTCCTGACCCAGAGATAGTAGCTCGCACCAGGAACTCCGGTGATGGTCACCGTGAAGGGATTTCCACGGATTACCTCAGCTGTATTCGAGTCGATCATAACCCGTTCGGACGCGAGGGTTATCTGGACCGGGAAAGGGCGGCTTATCCCAATCACCCCCTGGAGATTGTCCTGCAGGCGGTTCACATTGTAGTCCAGCCGTGCAGTGTAGGTGCCGGGCGGGTAGAGCCGGTTTCCCGCCTGGCTGACCGCCGCCGTATCCCATCCTGCTTCCGCACCTGGAGGGACCCAGTACCAGGGCAGGGTATCGACATTCAGATCCTGCAGGGGGATGACGGTACTGTTCGGACCGGATACTGCGGAGAGTGTTGCACCGGTAGGCGTGCCGAGGAGAATGGAGATATAGCCGTCCGAGTCGGGGTCGTATCCCGCTCTCCGGGTAATGGAGATCAGGTTGGTCTCTATCCGGAAATTAACCAGCGATCCCGGGGCGGCGCTCATACCGGATATATCCTGGTTTGTCTCCTGGTTCCAGATACGCAGGTTCAGGTTTGGAGAGAGGACCTGGAAGGCTGTCCCGAGCGTCGTCTGGTTCCAGAGATACCAGGTTCCGGTGGCATGTCCGAACTGGCTCGGCGCCACGTAGAAACTCTGCTTGTTCCCGATGCTGATAATCATGGCCGGAGCATCGACCTGCGGGTTTGATCCCGGCGAGAACCATGCGATTTGGCAAACTCCATCGGGAACGGCAGCGGTAATATTCAGCCCTTCTTCCCCGATGAAGACCTGGTCGCCGGGACTGATGATGTTCGTGACCGCTCCGGCGGGAAGTATCACCAGCCAGATGGCAGGAAGAATGAGGAGGGTCATCGCTAATCCTTTCCGGGTGCTATCCCGGTTCAGCAGCATTCTGGATGCGGGCAGATTCATGTTCATCCTCATCTGACAGGGCTGGAAGGAAGGGAGCACTTCCGATCCGTAATCGTTGACTGAAGCGGATATTGTGGGGTAGGCTAAAAATGTATGGTCGGTTCAGTGAAGTCTATACAGGAAAATTTGAAGCAACGGCCGTACAGCAGGGTTATTTCATAGTTCTTCGCGGCGGGCACCGGAACCCACGGGAAACGGGTCAGTATCCGCCAACGTATCGCGGGATATTTGAGCAGAGCAAACGGAAGGCGGGCAGTAGAAAATGCCCTGGTCAGGAATCCGTTTCCTGTCATCGTGCCTTGTCACCGGGCCATCGGTTCGGACCGGCATCTTGGCGGTTTTCAGGGCGATCCTGCCAGGAAACAGGCTTTACTCGAGAGGGAAGGGAGTGTATCCCGGGATGCGGGGCGAATGATATGTAAGCGGTTCCAGTACGGGAGGAAAGCACTGGATAAATGCATGGGGGAAAAATTCTCTTTCATAATTTTATCAGGCATTCCCTGGAGGAATTATTCTTCGCAGAGTAAAATGGGATACTTTCCCGGGTAAGGAATATCCTCATCTTGCTCCATGTCCAATCTCTCCCTCCGTGACCCGTCCGGTTGAGAAAAGAATATTCCTCCTTGTTACATCACTCGCCTCTTTTCTCGTCCCTTACACCGTATCCTCGATAGCGGTCGCTCTTCCGGCAATCGGGTCAGACTTCGATCTGGATGCCGTGAGTATGGGCTGGGTCACCTCGGCCTACCTTCTCACGGCAGCGGTGTGTATCATCCCTTTCGGGAAACTTGCCGACATGTACGGGCGAAAACGCCTCTTCGTCCTTGGAAACATCCTGTTCACGGGGGATCCCTCCTGGCAGCCCTGTCATGGTCAGGGTACGCCATCATTGCTGCCCGGATTGTCCAGGGATGGGGGGGATCCCTGGTCTTCGCCACATCAATTGCCATCGTGACTGCCGTTTTTCCTCCCGGGGAGCGTGGGCGGGCCATCGGGATCATCACGGCCACCGTCCACGCCGGTCTCTCAATTGGTCCGTTTTTGGTGGCATCCTCACCCAGCATTTCGGGTGGCCGAGCATTTTTCTGGTGAATGTTCCGCTCGGTATCCTGGTGCTCATCTCTACCCTGGTATATATCCCCGGAGAATGGGCGGAAACGGGGAACCATGGGTTTGATCTTACCGGGGCGGTCCTGTACTGTCTGATGCTGGTAGGAACTCTGTACGGTCTTACCCTTCTGCCGACACCCAGCGGGATCCTCTGGATGATCATGGGGGCTGTCTTCCTGTACGGCTTTGTCTGGGGGGAGCGGCAGCGTCCTTCACCGATGCTTGACCTCTCGCTCTTCCGGAACAACTCAACGTTTATCTTCTCAAACATTGCCGCCATGATCAACTATGCGATGGTATTTGCCGTCGGATTCCTGATGAGTCTCTACCTGCAGTACAACCGTGGTCTCGACCCCCAGACAGCTGGCGTTATCCTGGTCACCATGCCGGTTGTTCAGACGGTGATCTCCCCCCCTGCCGGTCATTTTTCGGACAGCATCGAACCACGGATCCTCGCAACTGCCGGAATGGCTTGCACTACAGCAGGACTCGGGGTGATGGCTCTGGTTTCTCCATCGACCTCATTGTCGTTCATCATTGCAGGGTTGATGATCCTCGGTCTCGGATACGGTCTTTTCTCCTCCCCGAACACGAACGCAATTATGAGCGCTGTGGAGGTCCACCATCTCGGCGTTGCTTCGGCAATGGTCTCCACCATGCGGGCGGTTGGCCAGATGATCAGCATGGCGATTGCGATGATGGTCTTTTCGATCATCATCGGTTCCCGGCCGATCTCTCCCCTTGTATACCCGGAGCTGCAACTGAGCGTTACGGTAACATTCTCTCTCTTCCTTCTCCTGGGGCTCTTTGGCATCTGGGCCTCGTATTCCCGGGGGAAAATCCACCGGTAGCCCGGACAGCTCACGCGGTGAAGGGTTATGTCCTGGTGAGCATCCCAATTTCAGAAGGCGGCTCATCTCAACCACACATACCCTGAATGAGAATACCATTGAAGGGTGATATTTCAGCGTGAGAATAATGTAATAACTTTTAGATTTTTCGAAATTATTGTCAGGTAGAACCGGACACTAAGTTTCAGAGGCCCAGCCGGGAAGGCATCGGAGGCCGTAAATCACGTATTTTTATGCTCGCGAGAAATGCGTTAAAAAGAGAACAAGCTGCTTTTATGTTGATATTATCCTGCTTCAAACCAGATCCGGCAGCTCCAGGGCCACAATACTGAAAAAGAGAGAGAACGAGATAAGCCAGCTCTGAAAGACCTATTTTTTTAAAGCCATCTCGATTGCGACCCGGAGATCATCGTCTTCAAACGGCTTGAGGATGAACCCTTCGGGTTTGGTCTCTTTTGCCCGTTCGAGAGTGAGGCCGTCTGAATGGGAGGTTACATAGACGACAGGGATGCTGAATTCTTTTTTGATCATCTTTGCCGTTTCAATGCCATCGATATCCCCCTTGATATTGATGTCCATTAAGACTATATCCGGCTTGTGTTTCACCAGCAGCTCCATTGCTTCAGCGCCTGTTGCCGCCCTGCCACAGACCGTGTAACCGAGATTTTTCAATCTCCAGTCAGCAATCTGGGCGATGATGTTATCGTCTTCCACAATGAGAACAGTAACTTCTGACAAATTCCACCTTCCCTACACCATGATCTCCTTACATGGTTTATACAATTAACCACTCTTTATTGTTCCTCGGCCAAACCTGAATGTTCCCTGGGGAATGAGAATCTCAAACCGGGCTCCCTGACCCGGTATTCCGTTCTCCCGGATGGAAATTCCGGTGATGCCCAGAATCTCGCGGGTCAGAAACAGGCCCATACCGGTATTTCTCCCAATACCCCGCTCAAAGATGTCCTTTTTCTGAGCCTGCGGAATTCCCACCCCGTCATCCTCACATATTAGGACAAACCCGCTGTCTGAGATGTAGTAATAGAAATCAATCCTGGTGATCTTATCCCCGTACCGGATGGCATTGTCAATTAAGTTATATATCACTTTTTCCAGCATCGGGTCAGCATAGATGTCGGTATCCAGCAGGTCGACATTAATACTGACTCCTGGGTTTTCGAAACTCTTCAGAACCCGGTCAATCAGCTCATTCAGATCCTGCCACCGGGGCAGGTGCACACCTACCTCCTGGTATTCTTTTGTGAAGGCTATCTGGCGCTGGATGATTTTGGCGAGGTTCTTGATCTGGACAAGAAGATCAGCTCGTTCCTCCGGGGTCTCTGCGACATTTGCCATGTCAACAAACCCGAAAAGGCCGGTTATCGTATTGAGAATATCATGCCGGGTGATATTGTTCATCAGGTTCATTTTTTTATTGGCAAGCTCTATTGCATCCTCTGCACGTTTCCGTTCGGTCACGTCCCGCAAAATGCCATACAACCCGGCAGGGTTGCCGGAATGATCGATTTTTATGGTGCTGTTTGCCTCAAACCAGCAGGTGCGTCCCTGTTTATCCAGGACCCGGAATGTTGACGGTAAACTCGCTCCCTCCGCCATTTCCCGCTGGTACATGGCAATGATCCTCTGCCGGTCATCAGGATGGATGAAAAGAGTGAACGATTTCCCGATGATCTCATCGGGAGTATACCCGTACCGGTCTACAAGGGGGGATATATAGGTGAAAACCCCATTGTTGTCAAGGGAAAATATTACGTCTGCGATATTTTCAGCAAGCGCCCGGTACTGCTCCTCGCTTCTGGTAAGTGCATCTTCAAGTTTCAGTCGCTCGGTAACATCAATACCACTGCCACGGAATCCTTCCAGCCGTCCGTCGCGGATGATAGGCGAGGTGAAGATGATGGCCCGGATGGTTTTCTCATCTTTTGTTATGAGCGTATAGATATCCCCCGGAGATTTATTACCGAGGGAGACCTTTTTGAGATTCATCTGCATCTTCGGGATATCATCGGGTGCCATGAACCGGCTTGCATGCAGGCCTTTTTTCAAGTCCCTCTTCGAAAGGCCGAACAGTTCAAGCCCGTACTTGTTGATATAGGTGAGATTCGCATCCGTGTCAAGTTCAAAAATGATCTGGGGGAGCAGGTCGGACATTTCCCTGAACCTCACCTCGCTGGCGGCGAGATCTTTGTGGGATTTTTCAATATTTTCCAGCATAAAATCGATCTCAGACGAGAGGGTGGTAAACTCGTCATCGCCACTCATTTCGACCCTTTGCGAAAAATCCTTGTTAAGTGTAATGGAATGTACCTGACTTCTAAGGTCCTCCACCCGCGACAACACCCACCTGTCGAGCAGGATGATGACAACCAGACCAAGGAATAAACCTAACCCGAGGATGATAAAAATAAACTGCCGGGCGGTGAAAACGCCTTCGTTATAAATATTGCGGGGTTCGGTGACTGATAGGATCAGAGCATCGTTGCCGTAAATGTCCCTGATCAAGCTGTACCCGGCAATCCGGTCATTATCCACCGTTTCTATGAATGGAACCCCTGATTCCGCCATCAATCGGACTTTATCTAACTGCCCGAAGGAGAGGGATGAATCATCGATCCGGCTGATCGCAAGGATTGGACTTATCAGTTCATCAAGCCGGCTCACTTCCTTTGGATCGAGATACCGCCCCATGAGTATCACCCCCACAGGTTCACCGGAAAAATCCGTGTGGACAACCGGCCAGGATGCGACCAGCATAGGGTGGTCTGAAAGCATCAGGACACCCGCAGTGGCATGTCGGGGGTCGCTCATGTCCATCAACGGGAGTTCCGGCGAGAGATGCTGGAGCACCGCTTCAGGGACGGGATTTACTTCTTCTGTCTCACTGTCATAGAGCCCGGAATAAACAGGGCTACCGCTCTTATCAGTGATGACCACCAGGTTCAGGTGAAGGTTATGATAGGTCTCCGGCAGGAGGTTCGTCTTGACATAATCGGCCTTGGTTCCAAGAACGAAATTATAGGTGTCATCCCACGGGCCCCAGTCCGTAGTAATAGTGCCAAGTGTCCTGATCTCGTCATCCAGCATCTTCCGTGCCTGATCGAGATTCTGTTCAACATACTGCTGCTCGAGCACACTGTAGTTGGACAAGGTTATAGCAGAGATAAAAATAATGAGTGCTGCCAGCACGATACACAGGAGGATACTGAAAGCGAGCAGGGTTTTTTGCTGGAGATTCATGGGTAACGCTGGCTTATCATCCGGTTCCCATTTATCGTATATATAAATTCTTGAAGGTAATGATGGATAAGGCTGTTCTAAAAGAGCGTCAGAAAGGATTGTGATTCAAGAAAATTGAACATGGACTTCTAAAGCCCCAGCCGTGATTTGAACACGGGACCTGCTGATTACAAGTCAGCCGCTCTGCCAGCTAAGCCACTGGGGCGCCATATACCATTCGCGGTTCTGGCTAAAAAATCTGGTGACAGGGATAGTATATTAAATCCGGGCTTCAGGAAACAGGTGATTATCCGGGAGTCGTCCGTGACCTATGAATGAGAAACCCTCTACTCCGGCCCTTCTGGCGAATCCTTTTGTAGTGGTATGCATAACCATCGTCCTCCTGGTAATGACCCTCATGTGTGGATGCAGCTCACGCCAGCCGGACGGTATCCAGCCTGAAGCCCGCGTATATACCGAACCCATCGTCGGAACATGGGTTCACGACCCGGGATCGGCTGATAGTCCGCTCTTTTTGTACATTTTCAAGGATTACGGCAGGTTTGATGCTGTTGCCATGCCGCGTGATGCGGCGAAACCCCTTCCCTACGAGGAGTGGGTAACCGGCACATGGGCAGTTCAGGGGACCATAGAGTATCTTCTGAACGGGCAGGTGATAAGGAATGATTTCATGACCGGGAGCCATACTGCACTTCCCGTCAACGAGACTCTTGTCTATGATCCCCACAACGATATCCTCTTTAACCGGGCACACCCGGCAGGGGTCTACCAGCGGGTCTCGCATGAGCCGGTCATCCCTCCCGGGCTGGACGTGTCCATTCCCTGGGGCTGACCGGGGATTCTTTCTCCCCTTTTCCCCGGTGTCTCCCCCTGCGATAAACCCATCATCTCACAACGCTCATATCCGGAACAGAAGTGATCGCCCATGGGAGAGACTGCCCTGCTCGTCCTTGAAGGGCCCTGGTGGACGCCCGCCCACAAGCCCAAGCGGCCCTCGGTGCTGCCGTTCCTCGAGGGGCTGGAGAAGTATAAGGGGAACTTCAACATTTACTACTCGAACTTCTACGAAAAACAGGGCTTCCAGCGGGCGCTGGAAGACGACCTGGGCCATGCCCGGGAGGACCGGCTCTTCCTCTACGTCGCCGCCCATGGCGGGAGCCGGATGGTCGGGGCACTTGAGACCGAAGGGGGGAAGACTATCACCAGCGGGATGCGGCTCACCACCCTCCTGAGAGGGGTCCGGCGGGTGGCACGCACCGCCAATATCGAGGGCGTCCTCCTCGGTTCCTGTACCATCGGATCAAACCGGGCCGACCTGCTTGCTACCCTGAAGACCTCCCCAATCGCCTGGATCTTCGGCTACGCCTGCGAGATCGACTGGATCCCAAGCACGCTCATCGACCTCTCCATTCTCGAGCATGCGATGGCGCTCAAAAAGGAAGATCTCCGGAGCAGGCCAAAGATTATCGGTGCGTTCTCATCTGCCCTCAGACGGTTCAGCGGTGAATTCCCCATCTGCAACGAGGAGAACCGGACCGTCCCGCTG
>DANP01000019.1:0-120868 GCA_002499905.1 Methanolinea sp. UBA277 | reverse complement strand
TCCGGTCTTTCCGGTGTCCTCCGTTCTGCTGCCTCGTTCCCATACCGGTTTCCCCCCATAGAGCACCCTCGTGATCCGGTGGTAGGGAATCGGGGACACGCCCACGGCGCTCTCAATTTCCATGTACTGGGAGTCGAGTTCCCTGATTCGGTCACCTTCCACACAGGACTCGTTGCCCGGCGCCCCCCGGTCGATATAGCAGACCACAACCTCGCTGAACCGGTAGCGGGGGTCATGGTAGAGCCGGAGGAGCAGCTCCCTGCTTTTCCGCATGGTCTCATTCCCTTTCTGGATCCCTTGAGCACTTTATACATCTCCCGGCTCGGAGTGGCTATATCCTTCCCTGCATAACCTTGCTTGTATGGGGGAGGATCGCTTCGGAGAGATTATGGACAGACTCTCCTCGATGAAGAACCCGACAAACCGGGAGGGCATGGAACGGTATGGTATCCGGACAGAGCATGCCCTCGGGGTGTCCATGCCGGCGCTGCGGGCTATGGCAAAGGAAATCGGGAAAGCCCACCCCCTCGCCGGGAAGCTCTGGGCATCCGGTATTCATGAAGCCCGGATCCTCGCATGTCTCATCGATGACCCGAAAAGTGTCTCCGAACAGCAGGTGGAGGCATGGGTGCGTGATTTCGACTCCTGGGACCTCTGCGACCAGTGCTGCAGCAATCTCTTTGACCGCACGCCGCATGCCCGGGCCAGGGCAGTGGAATGGGCCGGAAGAGAGGAGGAATTCGTCAAACGGGCCGGTTTTGTGCTCATGGCCGCCCTGGCGGTGCATGACAGGAAGGCAGGAGACGAGGTCTTTCTTGAATTCCTGCCCCTGATAAAAAGAGAGAGTATCGATGATCGGAACTTCGTGAAGAAGGCGGTGAACTGGGCCCTGGGCCAGATCGGAAAACGGAATCTGCGGCTCAACCAGGCAGCTGTGTAACTTGCTGAAGAACTGGTGATAGCTGAATCCAAAGCAGCACGCTGGATCGGGCGGGATGCCCTCCGGGAACTGCAGAGCGATGCAGTTCGGAGAAGACTTTCTGTCAGGGAGACCACAAAAAGAAGGTAAGAGATTTTTTCACCGGATTTCCGGACAGGACGCCAAAAATTCCTTTCACATTCCCCGTCCCGGCCATCACAGATACATGCCTTAATAGAGCATAAAGACGGATATTTTTCCAGATGGCGCAGCTCACCGTTGACATCGGGGGACGGCCCGGTGTCAACTGCCGGGGATTCTGCGAATACTGCTACTTCAAAAACGTGAAGGAGACCCGTCCCTTCGGGTGCCGCCACTGCCCCCCTTACCAGGTCGGATGCGACTACTGCAGCAGGAGTGTCCGGGAATACTACCGGGGCTGGAAGACGCTCCGGGAAATCGGGGATGATACCCTCGCAAACCTCCAGATGATGACTGCGGATCTCGACCGGGTCACTATCAGCGGCGGGGGCGATCCGAGCTGCTACCCGGAGTTCACCGGTTTGATCGAGCTCCTCTCCGGGATGGAAGTCCCCCTCCACATCGGCTATACCAGCGGCAAGGGGTTCGATGAGGTGGCAATCGCCGATTTCCTGATCGATCATGGCCTCACCGAGCTATCCTTTACCGTATTCTCCGTAGATTCCCGGAAGCGGAAACGCTACATGCATGATCCTACCCCGGAAGTCTCACTCAGGATCCTCGAACGGCTGTGCGAGAATATTGACGTCTACGGTGCTGCAGTAGTACTTCCCGGGGTCAATGACGGCTTGTATCTCGAGAATACCTGCCGGTGGCTGGAAGATCGGGGAGCGAAAGGGCTGATCCTCATGCGGTTTGCCAACACCACCCGGCAGGGACTGATCCTTGGTAATGCCCCGGTGATCAAGGGGCACCGGATCCAGACACCCGAAGAGTTCAGAGATATGGTGACCGATCTGGCAGGCCGGTTTTCCCTGAAGATCAGCGGGACACCGCTCTGGGACCCTGCCATCGGGTCTCCGTTTGCCATCCGGAATGACCCCGATCTTCTCGACAAACTGCCCCGGCTCGAGCGAACGGCAACGGTAATCTCTGGGAGCGTGGCAGCGCCCGCCATTAAGGCCATCCTCGATGCCAGGGGAGGCGGGGTCCAGGTGGTGGCAGTGGACAAAGAGATCGCCTGCCTGATCACCGCCGAGGATCTGCTGGCACTCGACCCGGCAGATCTCGGTGACCCGGTAATCATCCCGGGCAGGGCATTCGTCCACGATCGGGCCGCCGCACAGGCCCTCTCCCGTGACGGCGTGCAACGGACCGTGTTCCGGGGCCCGGAGATGCTGACTGCCGATGCCGAGACCAGCATGGGAATGACCCGTGACGGGGTGCTCCTGATAGAAATGGAAGGGTTTGCCGATCTCATCAGGCTCATCAACCGCTACGGCAGGGAGCGGTGAGGGTCCCGTCATCTTCGATATGCTTATCATCCTGCCGGCCTTATAAATGAGACAAGCACGAAAATGTGCTGGCATATGTAAGTCCGACGTGCCGTACCGGCACGGCCTTGCTTGAAATGGCTTGGGATTACAGAAGAGTCAGCGGTGTCTGCTCTTTTTCCGGATTTACATCTCCTGGAGGTGAACCATGGCACGTATACATGCACGCCGGAGAGGAGATTCGGGCTCGGTCCGTCCTCACCGCACAGAGGCGCCGTCCTGGTCTAATACCGACGTGAAAGCCATCGAGAAAGTCATTATCGACCTCAAGAAAGAGGGATACTCAAGCAGCCGGATCGGGCTCGTCCTCCGTGACCGTTATGGCGTACCTGACGTCAAGCTGGTTATGGGGAAGCGGATCGACCAGATCCTGGAGGAGAACGGTCTGCAGTCCGAGATCCCCGAAGACCTCCGCAACCTGATTGCAAAGGCGCTCGGTCTGCGGAAGCATCTCGCTGAGAACAAGAACGACCTGCACAACAAGCGGCAGTTGCAGCTGACCGAGTCCAAGGTGCGGCGGCTGGTGCGGTACTACGTCTCATCAGGACGCCTGCCGGGCGACTGGAGCTACAAACCGGAGACCGCGGAAATCCTGCTCTCCCGATAATCTATGCCCCTCGCTGAAGCCGCATCCCGGGTTGCTGAACACCTCTCGCGTCAGGAGTACGTGGAGGTGTATGCCCACCACGATGCAGACGGGATTGCCGCAGGGACTATCCTCTGTACAGCGCTTTTCCGGAGAGGCATCCGGTTCAGGCTGCGGGCACTCCACCGGGTGAGCGCGGCATTGATTGCTCCCGACACCCCCACCCTGCTCTGCGATCTGGGGTCCGGCCTCGAGGATCTGCCGAAAGGAGTCATGGTCGTCGACCACCACCTGCCCCGGTTTTCCGGGGATCTCCACGTCAATCCGCGGCTCGCAGGGATCGATGCCGATCGCGAGCTCTCCTCTGCCGGCGCTGCCTATATCGTGGCCCAGATGCTTGGCGACAACCGCGATCTAGCCGGGCTGGTGATGCTCGGTATTCTCGGTGATGGTCAGGAGATTGCCGGGAAGAACAGGGAGATCTTCAACGATGCGTTAGCCGAATCGGTCATCACACCAGGGAAGGGATGCCGGCTGCCAGGACGGGATCTCCATGAGCGACTGCTCTGCTCGACTCACCCCTACCTCCACCACATCAGCGGTGACGAGATGGCGGTGGCAGACCTGATAGAGAGTGTTGCAGGGGATGATTCGTCCGGAGCCGAGACCCTGCTCTCGCTCATCGTGCTGCGGATCAGCCCCTTTGCACCGGCAGGGGCCATGGAATCCCTCTATGGAGACCGGTATTCCCTGGAACGTGAGGTCATCCCCGATGCCCATGCTCTCGCCGCTGTGGTTGACGCATGCGGAAAATGCGGCCGCGGCGGACTCGCTGCCTCGCTCTGCTTCCGTTCGGCGGAAGGGCTGAGCGAGGCCTGGGAGACGGCACTCGGGCACCGGCTGCAGGTGATCCGGGCACTCCGGTTCGCACTGGAGAGGCCTGACCCGGACGGTTTCTACATGGTCGAGGAGGCACCGGTGGCAAGCGATGTCGCCGATGCTCTTGTCCGGGACACGCTGCTCGAGACCCCGGTGATGGTTGCGGCAAAGACCGATGACCTCTGTCATATCTCGGTCCGGACAGCGAAACCTCATGCTATACGGCTCGGTGACGCGGTCCATGAGGCTGCAGTCCGGTGCGGCGGCTTCGGCGGCGGTCACACGATGAGGGCGGGCGCGACGGTGAGCTGTGCACGCCTTGACGAGTTCAGGGCGGCATTCGGGAGGATTGTTGCAGCATGAAGGTAATTGAAGGGGAGATTACAACCCTCCACCGGAACGCATCCTGTGTTGCCGGGGCCATCCGGCCGGACAACCTCCTCTCCATGCAGACCCTGGCGTCCGGAGACGTGGTCAGGACTGTCGTCTCAGGAACGAAACTCCGGTCCCTCATCGCATCGGTGGACGATTACCTCATGAATCTGGCAATTGCGGAGGAGCTATGCAGTTACGCTTCACGATGAAAACGGATCTCCAGTTCAGTGCTGACTTCAGCGAAGAATCGAAAGCGGCTTTTCTGAAGGCAGTTGAAGCGTCGGAACCACTCTTCTGGAAGGGTGTTCCAAAAGGTGCAAATCCGGACGAGGTCGGCCGGATCGAGGGAATTCCCCGTATTGAGGGGAACCGGGCAGAACTGGAGTTCGCGAGTGGTCCCTATACCCGGGTGCATGACGCTCTCTTCCGGTTCCGGAAACAGATCCCGCCCGTGCTCGGAAAATTTCGAATGGGGCTCCGGGATATTGGTATTTCGGACTATGTAATCACCATGAAAGGCGACTTCCCCGAGAACTTCCGGGTTCCGAAGCTCCCCTTCATCACAGAATCGGTGCTGTTAGACGGAACCCTGACTATCAGTCTTGCGGTGAGCGCAGCAGACCTCGAGAACCGGATCCCTGACCGTCTTGTCCGGCTGGTGGAGGAGAAGATTGAGGCGGCGATGTACGGCGGGAAGAGCGAACACTGGGAACTCGTCTTCGAGAGCGGGGTAAAACCACGGCACTTCACGAAAGACCCGACCGCGGAGATGGTGGAGCGGGGCTGGATCAAGCATGCTCCCGCCCGCGGGCAGTGGATCTTCGGTCCGCAGGCAGTCCAGCTCTTCCGGGCCTTCGAGCAGATCGTGGTCGAGGAGATCATCCGCCCGCTCGCGTTCTCGGAAATGATCTTTCCGAAGATGGTCCCCTGGGAAGTCTGGATGCGTTCCGGACATGCCAAGGGAGTTTACCCGGAAATCTACTACATCTGCACCCCGAAGACCCGCGATGCATCGTACTGGGAGGACATCGCCGATTACTTCAAGGTAACAGGGGAAGTCTGGATCGACGAGATCAAAAACCGCATCGATGGGCCTATCGGCGGGATGTGCTATGCCCAGTGCCCGCCGTTCTGGCCCTTTGTGCAGGGTGAGACACTCGCGAACGACTGTCTCCCGATCAGGGTCTTTGACCGGAGCGGGACATCACACCGCTACGAGAGCGGTGGAATCCACGGCATCGAGCGGGTGGACGAGTTCCACCGGATCGAGGTGCTCTGGCTGGGAACCGCGGAGCAGACCGTGGAAATCGCCGATAAGCTCCACGAGGCGTACACTCAGGTCTTTGAGGACATTCTCGAGCTCGAGTGGAGATCGGCCAGGGTCACCCCCTGGTTCATGGCCCAGGAAGGGATAGTCGGCGGGGAAGCCGCGTGCGGCTGCGGAGACCGGATCGGGACGACCGATTATGAAGCATTCCTCCCCTACAGTGAGGGCTGGCTGGAGTTCCAGAACGTCAGCATCAATGGAGACAAGTACCCGAAAGGGTTCAATGTGAAAATCCAGAGCGGGGGCGAGTGCTGGTCCGGGTGCTCGGGCATCGGCCTCGAGCGGTGGACGGCGGCATTCCTGGCCCAGAAAGGACTGGATCGTGAAAACTGGCCGGAAAAGGTGGCCAGAATGGTTGGAGAACCAGTAAATCTGTTCAAATTCCTCTGAAAGGTGATTGAATGGCAAAGAAAAAACAGGCAGGACGAAGAGTAGAGGGCTGGAAGGCCAAGAGCTGGTATAAGGTATATACCCCTGACAGCCTCGGAAAGGTATACATCGGCGACACCATCGCCAATGATCCTGAGAATGTGGTCGGACGGGTCATGCAGACCACGCTCGGTGAGATCATCAATGACTATGCCCGCCAGAATGTGAAAATGAAGTTCCGGGTCGAGAATGTGACCGGTGATGCAGCGTATACCGAGTTTATCGGGCATGAGCTGACCCGCGATTACCTGCGGTCGCTTGTCAAGCGGCGCACCTCACGGATCGACAGTCATGTCCCGGTCACCACCAAGGACGGCAAGAAAGTCGACCTGACCGTGACCTGTTACACCCTTACCCGGGCAAATTTGAGCCAGACCCATGCCATCCGCGGCCTCATGGCGCAGAAGGCACAAGACATGGCCAGGGAAGGCGATTTCAATGCCCTCCTCAACGGGATCGTGACCGGCGAGATCTCAAAGGAGATCTTCAAAGCGGTGAAACCGCTCTTCCCTGTCCGCAGGGTGGAGATCATCAAGTCCAAAGTCGGGACAGTCAGGGCGGCGTAACGCTGCCTCCTGTTCCTTCTCTTCTGTGGTTTTCATGGTGGCGGGATCCTCCGCCGAAGGGTGAAGCATATTACCGTGCAACCCGTATCTCTTCAGGATGACGGCTGATAGGGTCCTGCTCCTGATCATCGACGGTGTCTCTGACCGGCCCTGCCCGGATCTCCGGAATCTCACGCCGCTCCAGGCCGCAAAAACACCAGTCCTGGACCGGATTGCCACGGAGGGGGTCTGCGGGATAATGGATACCATCGCTCCCGGTATCCGCCCCGGCTCGGACACCTCGCATTTGAGCCTCCTCGGTTACCCGCCCGAGAGCTGCTATACCGGCCGTGGGCCCCTCGAAGCGGTGGGGACCGGTATCCTGATGGAGCCTGGGATGATCGGATTCCGGTGTAACTATGCCACGCTGGATAACGCAGGAAAGGTCATTGACCGGCGTGCGGGCCGCATCCATGATACCGCGGACCTGACCCGTGCTGTCATGGACGGGGTCGACCTCTCCGCCTTCGACATCGAGGCGTTGTTCAGGTCAGGGACGGGTCACCGCGCCGCCCTTGCCTTCCGGGGCCAGGGGCTGGGGGCCTGCGTCTCGTCCAATGACCCGAAAAAAGACGGTGTCATGCCTCCCCCGTTCAGACCGCTCCGGGACACCCCGGCAGACAGAAGGACGGCAGATGCGCTGAACTCGTTTGTAAGACAGGCTGATGCGATCCTCGCAGTGCATCCCCTCAACCGCGACCGGGAAGCGGAGGGGTTTGCACCGGCAAATACCATCCTTATCCGCGGTGCCGGTGAGATGGGTGACTTCCAGCCATTTTCCGAACGGTACGGACTTTCGGGAAGCGTGATTGCGGCTGCAACCCTGATCAACGGGATCGGCACAGCGGTGGGACTCCGCCGTGTTCCGGTACCAGGAGTAACCGGCTCCACCGATACCAACCTTTCAGGAAAGGTGGACGCAGTCCTCACCGAACTTGAAACACAGGATTTTGTCCTCTTCAACATCAAAGGGACTGATGAGGCAGGACACGACGGAAATGCGGCCGAAAAACGGGACTTCATTGAACAGATCGATGCGGCCATCGAGCCATTCCTCTCCATCGAAGGCCTCCTCCTCGTGGTCTGCGCCGATCACAGCACCCCCTGCAGTATCCGTGACCATAGTGCCGATCCGGTTCCGCTGGTCATCAGGGGAGATGGCGTGCGGACCGATGCGGTCAGATCCTATGACGAAATCGCTTGTGCACAGGGAGGGCTCAACCGGATCCCCGGATCAGCCCTGATGCCGATTATCTGTGACCTGATCAACAGGACAAACAAATACGGGGCCTGATACCCGTGAGCGGTGAACATCCTTCCCTTGCAGACATCTTCGGTGTCGGCCACATCGATCTCGTCGAACCCTCATTCGCCGACCTGCCTGATGACCGGTACACCCCATTCTTCCTGGAATGTGGCGGGGACCAGGCGAGACTTCTCGTCGATGAGGAATCGGATCCGCTCGCAGTCGCCGTCCATTACAGCGATGACCGATGGGTTGCCGGATGCTACCACCTCCGCCAGGCGACGGCCTCCCTCATCTCATTCTTTGAGGAGCTTGGCGGTGACATCTACCAGGAAGACCGGCAGGTCTGGGAAGAGGCGGTCAGGGAGTACTACAGCCTCCGTATCGCTGCAGAGGTGACGCCCGCATTCGAGGATCTGAACCCGGCACGGAGGGCAATGGTGCAGTCACTCCTGGAGGAGACATGGGGGCCGGGGAACGGGCAGACCTGCCTCGACTTCTGCTGCGGATCCGGGCTTGGTTCAGTGGTACTGAGAGATCTGGGATACCGGGTCCTGGCCTGCGATATCGATCTCGGTCTCCTTTCTCTCGGGTTCTCTACTGGCAGACTGATTCCCCGGGAGACCATGTGCATCGATGCAACTCTCGCCCACCACTATATCGATCCGGTCAGGGCGGGGCTGGGACTGATGTTCGGTGAGATCAATTCCTTCAATGCCAATGCCTGGGAGGAGCTTGCCCGTGAGCTGGTCATTCTCACCGAGCTGTGTCTGATAACAGTCGGAAAGGAGGAGGAGGCCGGTTGGATCACCGTATGGGCAGAGCAGTGCGGCGGCAGTGTCGAGGTGTCAGAAAATACACGGGATCCTATCTATGACCGGTGGGTTTGCAGGATCACCCGGGAGAATCCCTGAACATCTTCTTATAGATCCCGGCCCCTACCCTCATCATGCCAGAGAACAGCCCTGCTCCTCCCGGCGAAGTGAAACCGCACCGGAACCTTCGGAGCCTGTACCTCACGTACCTCCTCATCGCCATCTGGGCAGGAGTCCTCCCCTGGCTTATCCCGTTCACCATCTTCATCCAACCGGTTTTTGTCCTGGCTATCACTGTTCCGGTTCTGCTGCTGGTACTCTTTCTCATCTGGTGGACAGGCGCGTACTACCACACCATTCTCTACCGGTTCTCTACCACCGGAATCAGCTGGGAGCGGGGTGTCTGGCGGCGGAAGACCGGCATCGTCCCCTACAACCGGATCACCAGCGTGGATATCAGCCAGGGTCCGCTCTCAAGGCTCTTAGGGATATCTATGCTGAAGGTTCAGACAGCAGGATATCCGGCGGGAACGGCATCGGCGGCCGAACTGCAGATTGAAGGGATAACCGATGCAGGAGCACTTAGGGAGTACATCCTTGACCAGATGCGGTCACAGACGAGGGGACGAGAAACGGGAACGGCGTAGGAACGGATCTTCGATGGGCTTGGGACGGTGCGAAAGATTCTCGAACAGAAGGGGGCGTAGTGGTTACCGGCGGCCCTTTTTCTTTTTCTCCTTCTTCTCCCGGTCTTCATGCCCCGAACTGCACTCCAGCTCGGTCAGGATCTCGATCGGGTCATCGGTCTTCCGGGTAAGCGCCAGGATATCGGTAAGCCGTTCAACCCCGATAAAATGCTCGGCCATGATCCGGGCCAGGTCAGATAATTCGATTCTTCCGTCAGATCTCCTGACCAGTCCGCGATCGAGGAGGAGGGGGATAACCGGTTCAAGTGACCCGACCATGGTGGCGCAAATACGCTCGAGATCTAATTCATTCCCGTTACAGACCACGGCATTGGCCGCGAATTCCTCTGAGCTCTGTTCAAGGTCATGTTCAGGGGCCACCTCCTCCATCTCTCCTTTCAGGAGACGCATCGCCATCTCCTCTTCAGTATGAGCAGCCCCCCGGGCATAGCTCGCCCCGGGTTCGGCAAGGAGGACCACTTTCCCGAGATCGTGGTAGTCCGGCCTCCCGGCCCGTCCTGCCATCTGGTTGAACTCCTGCACCGAAAGCCAGGAAATGCCCATGGCCAGGGAGTCGAAGATGACCTGGGAGGCAGGGAAATCCACCCCGGCACCGAGCGCCGCGGTGGTGACGACCGCTTTCAGCTTCCCGGAGAGGAAGAGCGCCTCAGTCGATCGCCGCTCCTGGGAGGTGAGCCCCGCATGGTACGTTCCGTATTTCGGGCCGAGTGCATCGGCGATCACATGGCAGCGGGCACGGGAATTGGTAAAAACGATGGTCTGGCCGTGAAATCCCTTCGATGAGACGTGCCGGAATTCCTCCTCGCAGAGCTTCTTGATGGTAGGGATCTTCTGCTTATGCTCAAGGAAGAGCAGGTAACGCTCAAGGGCGACCGGGCGGTCGTCATACCTGACCAGAGTGGCGTCAAGTTTTTTGGCGAGGGTCTTCGGAAGGCCGATGGTTGCACTCAGGTACAGGAACTGGGCTTTCGGGGCCAGGTATTTGAGGCGGGAGATGAGACCGTCCAGGCGGTGGCCCCGGTCGCTGTCTTCGAGCATCTGGACCTCATCGATCACTACCGTGCCCACCTTTTTGAGTTTTTTACCGCACCGGATCAGGTGATCGATCCCTTCATAGGTGGCCACCACAATCGGGGCCCCGGTGTTCCGGTCCCCCACTGGACGGTTCTCAGGCAGATTTATCCTGCTCTTCCCGATCAGGATCCCTACCCCGGTAATGTCTCCGTAACGTTCAAGGAATCGCTGGTACTTCTGCACGGCCAGGGCCACCAGCGGCACCATGAATATCATCTGCCCCCGCCCTTCAAGCAGATTCTTGAGACCGGCCATCTCCCCGATAAAGGTCTTTCCGCTCGCTGTTGCCGATACGACCAGCAGGTCTTTTCCAAACAGGAGACCGGCATCCACTGCCATCTGCTGGGCAGGCATGAGGGACTCCACACCCGAGGCATCGATAAAATTCCGGGGGAGTGGGAGCTCTTCGAGCCGGGCAGTGTGCTGGACCGGATGGGCTTCCAGCCGGTCAAACAGGGTCTGGGTCATCCGGATCTCTTCGGGCTGGATGCTCGCCAGCACCTTGTCCACGTCCCGGTACTTCTGGATCAGGGCCTCCATGTGGGACATGGCCTGCCTCCCGATGCGCCCCATGTGGGCAAGTTCACGGCGGAGTTCCCGCTTAGCACAGTCAGGGCAGATCGATTCGGACCCCCGGTACCGTACCGCAGTCGCAGGGTTGAGGGGTGTGATTCGTTCTTCGAGAAGGCAGACCCGGCAGAGGTCTACAAAGGCAAACGGTATCTGAAAATCGGAGAGAAACGTCTCGAACAGGTCGTCATGGCGGGTGAGGAATACCTCGGCCTTCCGGAGCGAGGCGATAAAATCCCGGGTTGGGGTATTCCGGAACTGCTTCCGGCTCCCCCACCGGAGCCGGTACTGGACCGGCCTGACTCCTTTCGGGGTCTCGGAGAGATCCACAAAACCGGTTCCCCGCACACTGTGGTTCTCAAGAAACAGGGTCTTGTAGTCCCCCTTCTGGGGATGGATGATGACTCTCATGCTGAGACCAGGTCATGGATCAGGTATGAGAGGCCGGCGCCTTCGAGCCGTTTGAGGAAATCCGTAAATTCCTCATCCACAATGAGAATAACACAATCGATGCCGTGGAACGCCGCCTCAATGACTCCCTCCCGGGATCCGAAGAACATGTCAGGTATCCGGCCTGCCTCTTTCAGGGCGATATACGCCTCGAGACCGACAGCTGCGACTATCCCCGCTTTCCCGATGACCTCCCTGATGAGGTCCGGCCGGACCATCCGTGAACCGCCCCGTTGGATCCTCGGCACTTTGGCGACATGAACCGTCCCCTCGGTATGATCGATGATCCCTGACAGCCGGGCAACACCGACATCCTCTCCCTTCCGTGAGTCCCTGACCACCGTTCC
This sequence comes from Methanolinea sp. UBA277, assembly GCA_002499905.1. Classification (GTDB taxonomy): domain Archaea; phylum Halobacteriota; class Methanomicrobia; order Methanomicrobiales; family Methanospirillaceae; genus UBA9949. The sequence goes on along the minus strand of DANP01000019.1, from coordinate 109,004 downwards.
CATGGCGCTCCGCGGCTCTTTTGCCGCGTAGAGCCATCCGTCCTTCATGTAGACCCCGACCGGGTCGCCCTCCCGCAGATCCTCAGCGGCCAGCGCTGTCCAGGTTGAGACCTGCTGGATGATGTCCTTCCTGATGTGCCGGGCATAGCTCTCCAGTGCTTCGGCATGGTTCAGCACCCACTCAATGCCTTTCCGGGTGACCCCGTACCTCCCGCGCCCATGGGCAGCGACCATCCCATCGTCTACCAGTTCACGGATATACTCTGACACCGCCTGGGGCGTGACCCCCAGTTTCCCGGCGATCTCCTGCTGGCGGATGGCCGGCTGATGCTCGGCAATCTCCACGAGAATCTGAAACCGCGTGACTTCCCGTTTGCTCCGGAGAATTGAGTAAAGGGGGTCGTTACTGGCTTCGGTCAAGCAGCACCAGCCCCTGTCCTTTCACATCCAGGTGGGGGATCCGCTTTGCGAGGCCTTTGATGAAAACCGGGCTGACACCTAACTTGCGTGCCATGTCATTGATCGAGCTGTTGCCATTGCTGAGTTCTTCTTCGATCTTCTCGACCATCAGCCTGAGGTTCTCCTCGTTCGAGCTGGAAATATAGAGAAGATCGGAGAGATCCGAGAAATTGCACTGAAAATTAGCCCTGAATTTATTGTATGTTGCACGAAATTCCCTGACCGGCCGTTCCCCTGGTTCCGGCATCCTCCACTGCTCCTCAACAAGGTTGCCCTTTTTCAGGATGGTGATGCAGTGGCCCACTCTGTTGTCGTTCAGCTGTTCAGACAGCTCCTCTTCGGTCATCCAGGACCGGTTGAGGAGATCATAAACCTGTTTGTAGCAGCTGTTATTGAACGTCATGAGAAGGGGGACTAATTCCACCGGATCATTAACTATCCTGATATGACCAGTCAATAGTAAAACCCTATGATTATATGGCGTAATAAATCAATAAAGTTTTGTAGAGACCAGATGCACCGCAGCGGAAAGATAATCATCCGTGGAATTGTCCAGGGCGTCGGTTTTCGTCCCTTTGTTTACAGGAAGGCAAGAGAATTCGGAATCTCCGGATGGGTCAAGAACCTCGGGAGCGAGGTCGAGATCTGCGCAGAAGGAGACCGTTTTGAAGATTTTCTCCATGCAGTACGAACCGGTCCCCCGCTTTCCCGCATTGACCGTGTTCAGTTACTTCCTTCCGGTGACCCCTGTTCGCAGGACTTTGTTATCCTCCCGAGCAGCAGTGGTGCACTCTCGGGCATGATTCCACCGGACATCGCCACCTGTGACGAGTGCCTTGCCGACATCTCCCGCCCCGGTGGGAGGTACGAGGGGTACTGGGCGACCTCCTGCGTCAATTGCGGTCCACGCTACAGCATCATCTCCGATCTCCCCTATGACAGGGAGCGGACTTCCATGGATCGGTTTCCCCCGTGCCCGGCATGCAGCCTTGAGTATCATGATCCTTCCTGCAGGAGGCATCACGCCCAGACTATCGCCTGCTCCGATTGCGGCCCCCGGTTGCGTCTCTTTGACCAGGATGGGAACGATGTGGAGTGCGGGGATGTTATCAGGGAAACCGCCATGCTCCTCGACAACGGCTCGATCATCGCCATCCGGGGCATTGGAGGCTTCCACCTGGCCTGCATCGAGGAATCTGCATGGGAACTGAAGAGCAGGCTCGGCCGGTCAGAACAACCGTTCGCCGTCATGATCAGGCCCGATTATGTTGACCGGATCGTGAAGGTCTCTGCAGCAGAACGCCTGACGCTGGAGAGCTCGGAGCGGCCTATCGTGGTGCTCGAAAAACGGGATCCCTCTGCCCACCCGGACATCAGCAACCTCCACACCATCGGCTGCATGCTCCCGTATACAGGTCTCCACCATCTCCTCTTCTCATACCTGAAACACCCGCTGCTGATCATGACCAGCGCCAATATGCCGGGATACCCGATGATCACCGATATCGATCAGGCCATGGCGAAGCTCAACCGCGATGCCGATTTCTTTCTCACCCATGACCGGCGCATCGTAAACCGGGCTGACGACTCGGTGGTTCGTGACGGCTACATCATCAGGCTCTCCCGGGGGATGGCCCCAAAAAGGGTCGCCATTGACCTCGGGCCCTCTGCAATCCTCGCGGTTGGTCCGGAGCTGAACTCCAATACCACTCTCTACCGGGACGGGTTCTGCACCACCTCCCCGCACGTTGGCAATGTCCGGAATCCCCGGACATTCGAGTACCTGAAAGAGACCATTGAGAACCTGGGACGACTGCTTGGTTCCCGGTACGATATCATCGCCCATGATGCCCATCCCCAGTTCCTCTCCACCCGCTATGCCCGGGAGCTCGCGGAAGCGTCCGGTGCCGGGCTCGTACCGGTCCAGCACCACCGGGCACATGTCGCCGCTTCGACCACGGAATCCTGCATCGGGATTACCATCGACGGTGTCGGGTACGGCGATGATGGAACCATCTGGGGCGGCGAGGTCTTTGCCGGACAGGTGCCGGATCTCGAACGGGTTGCCCACCTGGAAGTTGTCCCCATGCCCGGAGGAGACCTCGCCACCACCTACCCGGAGCGGATGCTCTACGGCATACTTCCGGGAAATGATGTGCAGGAGATCCTCTCATCCCGGGGATGGACCGAGGTCGAGCTTGAGATCCTCAATACCCAGCTCTCACAGGGTCTGAACGTCGCACAGACCAGCAGCACCGGACGCGTCCTCGACGCAGTCTCCGCACTGCTCGGGGTCTGCCGGGAGAAGACCTACGATGGGGAACCGGCCATGAAACTTGAGGCTGCGGCTGTTTCCGGGAAACCTCTGGTGTGGGATCTTGAGTATTCCCGTGACGGAGCCTGTGAGATCCTCTCCACGAGAACGCTCTGCCGGCGTGCCCTGATCGAATACCAGCTTGAACGAAAGACCGGTTCCCGGAAGATCGCAGACATTGCAGCGTCGTTCCAGTACAATCTCGCACGGGGTATCGCCGGTCTCGCTGTCCACGCCGCCCGTGACCGGGACCTTGATCTGGTCATCCTCTCCGGAGGGGTGGCCTACAACCGTGCAATCAGGGAGACCATCAGCGATCAGGTCAGATCCGCAGGCCTGGAGTTCATGATCAATGCCGACCACCCCCTCGGTGACGGTTGCATCTCGTTCGGGCAGTGCATATACGCGGGATTATTGAAAAAACGCTGAATTTTTCTTACTAAAATAAATGAGGGAATCCCTCACAGAAACGCTGATGCCAGCGATAAAATATCCGGCACCATCACGACAACCATGGTGGTGATCCTCCCTGCTTCAACATTAACTGCCCTGATGCTGTCCTGGTATCCGGCCAGCGTCAGTTTCACCACATGGGATCCCGGTGCAACCGAGCTGTAAATACCGGGTGTGGTTCCCCTGTAGACATCATCGATATACACCGAGCACCCGAATGGCACTGAGTAGATCATAATTCCACCGGAAGCGGGTCCCGGCGGGAGCGGTATGGTCGGCATGATCGTTGGGGAGGTTGTCGGCGGGACGGTCGTCGGGGGGGTAGTGGGCGGAATGGTCGGCGTCAGTGTGGGCCCGGCCCCGGGCACCAGGGTGATCATGGGCAGGGTGACCAGTTTTCCCGCCTGGATCGTGACCGGCATGGTCTTTGGAACATACCCTGATTTCTCAAGGGTCAGCTGCCGGGTGCCGACCGGGATTCCCTTTACAATGGTGTTCGTTCGTCCGCCGGTATCCTTCCCATCGATCAGTATTTTGGCTCCGGTTGGATACGAGGAGACGAAGAGATTTCCGGTCTCGGTCGATGTCGGGGTAGGCGAGGGAACCGGCGTGAGTACAGCGTCCACCAGTTCTGTCTCTCCCGCGGATACCGTGACATTCTCCTCCCAGACCTCGTAGCCGCTCTTCTCAATGCGGATCGTATAGGGCCCGGGAACCAGGTTCACAATGGAGAGCGGCGTGGTTCCCTTCAGCACTCCGTCCAGGTACACCGCTGCATCAACCGGACTGGAGGTGATATCGATCGCCCCGGTATCGGGTGGCGGGGGGGTCGGCTCAAGGACGGCACTTACCAGGGTTGTTGCCCCGGCCATGACCGGAACACTGGTGTTTTCGTAGGACTCGTACCCGGTCAGTTCAATGATCACCACGTGGTTTCCGGGAGTCAGGTTCGAAACCAGGAGGGGTGTGATCCCGGCGAGAGCCCCGTCAAGGTACACATTCGCCCCATCCGGTTCGGACTGGACATTCACCGAACCCGTGGTCGGGGGCGGGACAGGGGCGAGGGCGGCACTCACGATGGTGGTGCTGCCGGCGGTAACCGTGATATCCTTCTGATAGGGGAGATAGCCGGTCTTCTCGATGCGGACAATGTGCGGACCAGGACTCACTCCGGTGATAGCGACCGGTGTAAGACCCTGCAGCCCCCCGTCAAGGTACACATTCGCTCCGTCCGGGTCCGATTGAACGGTGACTGAGCCGGTTGCCGGTGGAACCGTGGTAAGGGTTGCATGGACATACGTGGTTTCACCCGCGGTCACGATGACTGGTTCCTCCCAGGGGATGTACCCGGATTCTTCGAGACGGAGGGTGTGGATGCCATTGCTGACATCCGGAATGACCAGCGGGGTCGTTCCCCGGTACATCCCGTCGAGACTTACACCTGCACCGGTCGGACTGGAGGTGACTTCAATGGTGCCGTTGACCACCACCGGAGGGACCGGATCGAGCACTGCGTGCACAGAGGTGGTCGCACCACCGGTCACATCGACGGGTGCGGTGAACGGCAGGTATCCGGTTTTCTCAACCCGCAGGGTATGAGTTCCCGGGCTTACACCGGTGATTGCCAGCGGGGTCGTCCCTTTGAGGACTCCGTCAAGCTTCACATCCGCTCCCGATGGATCTGATGTGACATTTACTGTGCCGGTGGTCGGCGGCGGCGGAAGTGCGGTCAGCGCTGCAGTGACATTTGTTGTCACCCCGGCAGTTACCGTGACCGTGTTCTCCCAGGGAGCATACCCGCTCTTCTCGATCCGCACGGTATGGAGTCCGGGTGAAATTGTCGTGAGCATCAGCGGGGTGATTCCCTTGTAGACCCCGTCGAGCTTTGCATCCGCTCCGGTGGGATTCGACTGGATGTACAGTGATCCCGTTGTCGGAGGCGGTGGCAGGGCAGTCAGTGCCGCGGTCACATTTGTTGTCACCCCGGCGGTCACGGTGATCGTGTTCTCCCACGGGGTGTAGCCGGTTTTCTCAATCCGGACGGTATGAACACCGGGAGAGATGCTTGAAATAACCAGCGGGGTTACTCCCTTGTAGACGCCGTCGAGCTTCACATCCGCCCCGGTGGGGTTCGATTGGATGTTCAGGGAACCGGTAGTCGGCGGTGATATGTTCCCGATGGTAATGGTGCCGTTCTGGATGGTGGCGGCAATCGGAAATCCGCCGTCGTCCTGGATATTGATGCTCGGGATGACCAGCCCGGTCGAGCCTACCGCGTCACCCCGTATTCTCAGGGTGATCAGGTCAAGGTTGCTGAGGTTGCCTTCGGCGTTTGAATAGACATCGACGAGGGTTATTGTCACAGAATCCGACGGGACGCTGCTCATCATCCCGAATGGCGGACTACCCGCCCATGGCGGGGTGATGATCTGGGTGATCTCTGCTTTCGATGGATTGCTGAGGGCAATGGTAATGGTGTATCCCGAAAGTCCTTGCGGTAACGAATCCGCAACGATTGCGAAATCAGCGGTGTTTCCCGGAGCGGGAATGGTTCCGCTTTCGGCCGAGATCACGGTGCCCGACACCGCCATGGTGCAGACGCACAGTATGATGATCGCGGCCACCGTCAGTTTGATGCTTGTCCTGTTCATGGTTTCCTCCTCATGAAATATACCGTAAAAAATTGGATATTCCTGATCAGACCTTGTGGAACAGCAGGATCAGATCGGCAAAGTCGATCAGCCCGTTCCCGTTGTAGTCGAAGAACGGCACGTACTGGTTGTCCCGTATCCACTGCATGTTCTGGAAGTAGGTGACCACATCACTGAAATCGATTAATCCGTTCCCGTTCACATCCCAGTAGAGCTGGTCTCCGTCAGGATCGGTCGGAGGATTAATCTTCCCGGGGAACGGCAGGAGCCGGACCACGGTGATGTTGGCCGGGATACTGTTGGTATACACCGGATCACCGAAGTTGTCGTCCAGTTCATTCACCGAGACATTGAACCACATGGTGCTGGGATACGTCGGAGTGATTCCGGTCAGGTTGAAGGTTCCGAGGTAGACATTGGTTGCACCGGGTGTGACATAGTTGAAGGGATCAAAGCCCCTGACCTGGATACTGGGTCCGGGCAGGGTGCCGATTACCGTCTGGTTTACCGCCCAGGACGGGAATACGACACCGGTAATGTTCCCATGGACGGTATCAGCCCAGAACAGGTTGAGGTCGAAGCCCGAGAGGCCGGCATCGGCACGCTCCAGGTAGAGATCAAGCGGTGTGGTGTCGTTGGTCGGAACGACCAGGTCTATCGGCAGGAAGGTCAGGTTGGGGTCGTCAATCCTGATATAGTCGGTCTTGGTCTCCGAATCACAGCCGCAGAAGTTGCAGGCGGTCAGGGTGACGCTGTAATGGCCCTTGGTGGTATAGACGTGATCTGGGTTCTGCAGGGTTGAATTGCCCTCTCCCGCACCGAAGAACCAGTCCCAGCTGCTCGGGACACCGGTCGAGTTGTCGAAGAAATCGACCGCAAGCGGGGAGAGTCCGAAGGTCGGGATGGCGAAGAAATCGGCAACAGGGGTGGCGCGGATATCGACGAACTCCAGCTTCAGGGTGGTGTTGTTGCAGCACTCGTTCTCAACCCAGAAGGATACATTATACATTCCCGGTGCGGTGTATGTGTGGATATACGTGACTCCGGGAGTCCCCACGGTACCATCTCCAAAGTCGAAATACCATGTGGAAAGATTGATTGGTGCTCCAGGGGTGCCATTGAACATTATTGTTGCATTCGTACCGACACATCCTCTCGACTGGTTCGAAGTGAAGTCCCAGAAGAGGTGCGGACATACCATGGTGTAGTTGAACTTGGAGACGAATCCGCATCCATCTGCATTGCACGCGGTCAGGTTGACCGTGAAATTCACAGGATTATTCGGGTCGGGATTGTAGAATGTATGCTGGGGGTTCTGTTCCGTCGAGGTATTTCCGTCACCGAAATCCCAGAGCCACGAGGTGGGCGTATTCGTGGAGGTGTCGGTGAAATTGACGATCAGCGGAGAACAGCCTTTCAGGGGTGTCCCGGTGAAGTTCGCAACCGGGGGGATCTTCATGATCTTGGTGACGAACGCGTCCTGGCGCCGGACCGTGGAGAAACCGGCCAGGTACGGCTGGTAGGCCCGGTAGATATCGTAGTTGAGCGACTCGGTGAACCCGGTGAGCGTGATGTTCAGGCCGTCACCGGAGATGGCGATGCCCCGCCCTTCATCATAGTAGGTCCCGCCGAGGTAGGTGGAGAAGACGAGCGCCTGGCCCGTTGCATTCAGCTCGGTGAAGATTACGTCCTGCACCAGCCCGTCCCTGTTGGACTGGAAGGCGTTGGGTGTGACCGGGAAGTTTGTGGAGATCGTGAATCCGGTGATGTGCGCCTCGCCAAGGTCATCGACGGCAATGGCGTATCCCCGGTCCTCATAATTTCCACCGAGGTATGTGGAATAGTTCAGGGCCGAGAGGTCCTTTTCCATCTTGGTGACGAAGGCATCATACTTGCCGCCGCCGTAGGTCGTCTGGAATGCACTGAAGTATGGCTTGATCGGGAAGAGGCTGATGGCAGCAACACCCGAATCGGTGTATCCGGTGACATAGGGATAATCATTGGAATCAAGTGCGATTCCCCGGCCGTAATCATCACCGGAGGCCCCGAGATACGTTGAGTGAAGGGGCGTGCCCAGGTTTGCCGGAACCTTGGTTATGAAGGCATCGATCTTGCCCTGGGGAGTCTTCCTGAAGGCTCCCATCGTGGTCGGGAAGAACATCGAATTTGTGGAACCGGTAATCCAGAAATCCCCTGCACTGTCTGCCGCAACACCGTAGGCATAGTCGCCTCCCGTGCCGCCGATATACCGGGGACTTACCGGATTATCCCCGTTAGTAACATCGAAAGTTGCTATGAAGGCGTCGAAGGATCCCGACAGTGAATTGGCAAAGACCGTTGCTGTGAAATTATCCGAATTGGTAAAACCAACAACGGCTACGTGTCCGCCGGAATAATCGAGTGTTATCCCAGTGGCTTCATCTGTCTTGTTGCCGGCGAAGTACCTGGACCAATCGAGCGTCGACCCTGTCGGACCGAGTGCTGTGACGACAACATCGGAGAGATTATTCTTTGCCGGCGCCCGGGTTACCGGATAATCTGCAGAGAACGAATAACCGGTGATGAACACATCCCCCGTGCTGTTATCAACGGCGATGCCTGCCCCCATATCTGTCGAATTGCCACCGATATAGGTTGAATAGATGAGGGTTTGTCCGTCAGGGCTGAACTTTGCCACGAAGATGTCCCAGGTTCCGTTCAGGTGCTCCTGGAAGACCGCTGCATTCGGGAGCGGCAGGTCGGTGGAGAGGGTCGAGCCGACAAAGTAGACATTCCCGATATCATCGAGACCGATACCCATTCCGATATCATCCGAGCTTCCGCCGAAGTAGGTCGAGAAGTCGATGACCGGGTCGATGATCAGCGGCTGGTTCTTCTGATACGCCCCGACGGCAAATCTGACCGTTCCCGACTCCCCGATCATGTAGCTGCAGTCAACGGCGACCCTCTCCCCGTCCATTATCTGGTAGCAGACCGGTGCACCTTCGATGAGGTCTCCAACCGGGGTTGAGACAACAAGTCCGCCGACGTCATTGAATGTGATTCTGTCCTGTCCGGCATACTGCATGATGATAGCAGCAGGATCCGCCCCGGGTCTGATGACAAATTCCCGCTCGAGGATACCGCTGACACCGGTATACCGCAGGGAGATGCCTTCGTAGAGGTCGTCATAGGTGATACCCCGGAACGTCGGCACGTTGGTAACCCATGCCTCCCGGTTATTTCCGATGAAGAAGTTCGCCTTTCCGGTGAGTTCGTCCATACCTGTGACCTCAGGGGCAGGATTTGCCCCCCGGTAGGTCACCGTGACTGCCGAGACTTTCCCTGCGGAGGGAGCATAGAATACCTCACCGTTCGGGGTAAAGTAGATCAGCATACCAGGAGATTCTGCCAGGAAGCGGACTGATCCATCAGCCTGGCCCTTGTTCTCTATAAAGGATATCGGGAGGTTTCCCGAGGTCACTACAGCTGCCCCCACGGGGGACAGCACGATACATGTCGCTAGAATGAGCAGCATTACTAATGATTTGATACTGGTTCGCATACCTCATCACTCCATTGAGCAGATTCCCAGATTTCAGCCGTAAAGGCCCGATATCCCGGATACAACCGGGAATTCCCCGTCAAAGCTACGGCCTGAGAATAGTACACTGGTTGTGGTATTCTCTGTCCGGCAGGAAACCGAGGTTCTGTACCTGATCAGATATTTAAATTATCCCTTTCCGTATGAATATATAAAGATTGCCTGCATTTTCACGGATGGTTCAGCCGTAAATTATTGCGCAGAATATCCGCGAAGTGCCAGCATCAACCTTCAATCCAGAAAAAAATCCATATTTCAGCCGAATTTGGGATGGAACACAGATATCTTTATGAGGACAAGATTGCATATTCTGGTGAACCTCACAGAGGTCGGAACCATGGAACTTGTGAATGCATTTGTCGGATTGATTCAGCTCATCATTGCCATTATCCTCGCGGTGGTAGCCCTCTACATCGGCTACTCCACATTCTCGAGGATCACGAAGGGAATGGATGAAGCACAGGAACTCAGGAAAGGCAATGCAGCGGTGGGGATCATCATTGCCGCGATCCTTTTTGCCATCGCTATTGTCGTCCAATCCGGAATCGCCGGAATTTCGATTGGAATCATGAACGCCCTTGCAGGAGACTGGCTCTCCCTTGTTGCCGCCTTCATTCAGCTCATTCTTGGCATCGTCCTTGCCATCGGGGCGATATACCTTGCGCTGAACATCATGGACCGGCTCACCAAGGGAGTCGATGAATTTGAAGAACTCAAAAAAGGGAATGTTGCCGTCGCTCTCCTGATGGCCGGCGTGATTGTTGCTACCGCAGTTATCATCCAGTCCGGGGTTATCGGGATAACCTCGGCCCTTATCTGAACTTTTTTTGCCACAGGACAGATCAATCAGTGAAAAAGAGAGGTATCAGGAGGTATCTTCCCCGCCCCGGGGGATGCGATCCTGTTCTGCCTTCATCTGGGGAAAGAGGATTACTTCCTTGATTGAGCTGTGATTGGTGAGGAGCATAACCAGCCGATCTATCCCGAGGCCGACTCCGCCTGTCGGGGGCATTCCGTAGGCTAGTGCAGTAATAAAGTCATAGTCGAGCATCTGCGCCTCAAGATCCCCGGCCTTCCTCCGCTCATCCTGGCGCCGGAACCGCTCGAGTTGATCGAGGGGGTCGTTCAGTTCCGAGAAACCGTTGGCAATCTCCATCCCGCAGATAAACAGCTCGAACCGCTCGGTGAATCCTTCTTTTGACCGGTGCATCTTTGCGAGTGGCGAGTTCTCTACCGGAAAATCGTAGACAAATGTCGGCTGGACCAGTTTGTCCTCGACAAATTCCTCGAAGAAGAGGAAGAGGCATTCCCGCCAGGATTCAGCCTGTTCGTACCCTTCGATGCCCTGCTCCCCGGCAATCTTTCCCAGCTGAACGGGATCAGCCGACCGGACATCGATGCCGGTATATTCGTGCACCGCTTCTTCCATGGAGAGGCGTCGCCATGGCGGGGAGAAATCGAGGGTCTCCACTCCATATGGGATCATATACGACCCGTGGATGGCATAGACCAGGTGTGCAATGATCCCCTCGGTCAACGCCATCATGTCATGGTAGTCCCGGTATGCCTCGTATATTTCCACCATGGAGAACTCAGGGTTATGCTGGGTGTCGATATCCTCGTTCCGGAAATTTCTCGCCAGCTCGAAGACTTTCTCGAACCCCCCCACTATCAGCCGCTTGAGGTAGAGCTCGGGTGCGATGCGCAGGAACAGGCTCTGGTCGAGGTAATGATGGTAGGTGGTGAACGGTCGTGCATTGGCACCGCCATACACGGGCTGGAGGACAGGGGTCTCAAATTCGAGGAACTCCCGGTCGGTCAGGTACGATCGGAGCAGCGATATGACCCTGCTCCGGGTCCGGAAAGTCTCCCTGCTCTGGTCATTCACAATCAGGTCGATATACCGCTGCCGGTACCGTTTCTCAACGTTGGTCAGGCCATGGAACTTCTCCGGGAGGGAGAGGAGTGCCTTTGCGAGGAGCTCGATCTGATCCACCCAGATGGTGAGCTCCCCGAGCTTGGTCCGGAACACATGCCCGCTGACACCGATGAGATCCCCCCGCTCGATATAGCGGGTGAAAAACTCAAACTGCTCTGCACCGAGATCATTCTTTCTGATATAGAGCTGGATCTTCCCGTCCTGGTCACCGAGATCGGCAAAGATTGTCTTGCCATGGTTACGGACGGTGAATAATCTCCCTGACGTGGTGATCCGGTCTTCACTCCGTTCGTGCCCGGCCACTGAATACCTCTCCCGGATCCCGGCAATGGTGTTCTTACGCTCAAAAACAGGGGGATACAGGGAATACCCTGCCGTACGAAGCTCCTCAAGCTTCTCTATCCGCTGCTGATCGAATTCAAGACCGGTGTCCTTATTGTCCATGTTCGTCTCCCTGCCCTTGAAGCTCACTCCGGTATCCTGCAATCATATCCGGTGAGAACAGGAATGGCTCTCCCTTAACTATTCCCCGCATGGCCTATTAATAATTTATAAAATTGATTCAGGCACCGTCAGTGTATCCTTGGAGAGCAGGGAAGTTGAGAAAGGAAAAAAGGGATCAGAAGGGTGGTTGGTCTATCCCCTTGATCCGGTCAAGAGCTTCATTGATGATCTCCCTGACCCCCTCCCGTTCACGCAGAAGCGCATCCCGCAGGGGAACAATCGCCCGCGGGTCCCCGATCCGGCCCAGAGCCCATGCGGCTTTCTGTCGCACCCGCCAGTCTTCATCAGAGAGTGCCCGGATCAGGGGTTCCACGGCCCGGTCATCCCCCAGGCGGGCGAGCACCTCTGCAGCCTTCCATCTGCGGGAGGGATCCTCATCAGTGAGTATCGCGAGGAAATAATCGAACCGTGCCAGGTATGCCGGATCGTTCCGATTGGCAGTCATTGCATCTGTCCCGATACTGCTCTAGTTCCTGATGCCGGTTCAACGCCCGCCATTCACCTGAAACAGGGTGATGCGGCAGGCGAATCGCCGAACCATATATCCCGGCCGTTTACCGGAACTAATATTTAATATTTCTGGTATATTGACTTCCAACAAATAAGGAAAACAGATACCTTTATGTTTGAATCATACAATTCCTGATTGTTAAGATTCGCCTAAATGGCGAATATTAATCAGTCTGATTAATATCGTCTAGGGGGGGGATATGCCGGAATCAAAAAATAATACCCATGGGCAGAGTAGCGCACCCAAAACGTTTCTGGATGATTACCTCCCGGACTCCTCCCCCCGGCCCAAGTATGTTATCGCCACCATATATCCCCCTTCCAGTGAACGCCTCGAGCACGGACTCATCGATACCGGCTGGAAAGAATCCTCACTCGGGATACCGGCCGGCCGGGTTGCCGGTGCCGGTTCAGGATCTGCTGACACGCTGCTGAGCTCACCAGTGCTAATCGGCACGGTCGGACAAATGCCAAAATCTTCCAGCCGGGTAACGGAACCATCTGCAAAAGAGGGCCTTCCCCTGATGGAACTTCCCCGGGGGAAATTCCGCTCACTGGAGCGGAATGCCAGTCTCATCTCCCTCCTCCACCACCTCTCTATTCATGCATTCCGGGGCTCCTGCAGGATCAATCGTAACGGGAGTACAATTATCCTTGTCTTCGATCAGGGAAAGATCATCCTCGCTGAATATGACAATCTTGCCGGCGATGCGGCAGTCGATATGATCTGCACCCACCGCTTCGCGAGAGTGGATGCCATCATCTCCGATCTCGATGATGCCCAGATCCGCCTCTCTCTTGAGTTCAACTCATCCTGGAAAGTACAGGGCGACCAGGAGCCATCCTGCATCATTTCTCCGGGAAGAATGCCGAACACCGGCAGAAAGCTTTCCCTTGCTGGAGAGCCAGCTCCTGAACCGGAACCTGAAAAATACCCGGAAGCAGCTTCCAGTTCTGAAATCCGGTCCGTCAATCCCGATGCAGGTTCACCGGGTACTCCCGGTGAGCAGGCCGGACCGACTGGTCCTGATGGAGCGGATACACCTGACTGGAGGAAAGCCCTTGCAATGCCTCTCACCTCGTCCCGGGACGACCCCGTTTCTTCCGCCATGCCTAACCCGGGAATGCTACCGGTTCAGGAAAGGAAGGTCGACTGGAGGAACGCAGTTACCACTCCACTTGTACCCCGCAGGTCTGGGGCGGCCATCCGGAAGTCCCATGAGGGGGGTAATCCGGAGAACCGGGGGGAGGTCGAAGGATGGAAGAGAGCACTGTATACCCCGGTGATATCTGCACTCCCCGAAGAAAAGCCGTCTGCAGAACAGGCAACGGGGGTTACCAGCCGGATATCTGCAGGTATTCCTGACTTTGAACCGTTATCTTCAGATTCTATCCTGTTTGACGATGTTACCGTTGGAAAGAAGATGCCGAGGGCACCTGCCCCCGAGCCTGCCGAGCAGTGGAAATCCATGGGGATGAATCGCGGGGAGAACAGTTCGGTCTGAGCCCCGCATTCCTCTTCTGTTTCCTCATCCTCACAAACCTCTTATATCTGAAACGTATGGTATTTCTCTTAGTGATGAAGACCGGATTTGGCTGGATCGAGATAGGGGAGAACCGTTACGAGTATGATATCATTATCCATACCGACGGGACCATCTCAAAGAGACCAAAGAAGCGGTCACGGACTCTGAAACCGGAATACGGCCATACTCCGCTGTCGGAAGAGGAACTTGATGTGGTGAGAACCGAGCACCCTGAGGTGGTCTATATCGGAACGGGACAATCCGGCAGCCTGCCGGTGACCCCGGAGGCCCATGAACTGCTTCGCACATATGAGATGGTTATGCTGCCGACGCCTCAGCTCCTCTCCCGTCTTTCCCAGGAGAAGCGCAGACATGTCGCCATCGTACACGTGACCTGCTGATCGGACGCTATCCGGGAAGGATCACCGATGAAAACGTGGCGATTACACAGCCGCCAATCCTTTTGAATGACATCATTAAACTTCGGGCGAACAGGCAGGAATTTCCAGGACCGCCGGTCATGGTTATGTTACCGGACTATTTCCTCACCAGTGCCCTCCGGCTCTGAAACCTTCTTCTCATCCCGGTAACAGGTTCCGGGTCTGCCGGGCGAATACCCTGTGTATCACCGGCATCTTTTCCTGGTTCGTTGAGTGTTCCGTACTATTCCCGGGCGAAAGAAAAAGAGTCTCCAGAGCTGATACTGGATACTATGAAGAAAGTTGTGCTCCTGTGCGGCAGCCCCCGGCCGAAGGGGAATACTGCACAGATCGTTGAAGAGTGCGCAAAGGTCATCCGGGATCAGGGACTTCTGACAGAAATATACTCCCTTGCCGGGAAGAAGATCGAGTCCTGCACCGCCTGCTACCGGTGCCGGGATGAGGGGAACTGTGTCCTTGAAGACGGTCTTGACGAGCTGATCGATACGATTCGTGAAGCTGACGGTTTCATCGTTGCCTCTCCGGTCTACTTTGGGACCGCCCGGGGAGACGTCATGGCCGCCCTCCAGCGTATCGGGATGGTATCCATGGCTTCTGATAAGTTCCTCTCCTGGAAGGTGGGCGGACCGATCGCGATTGCACGGCGGGGTGGCCACACGGCAACCATTCAGGAAATGCTGATGTTCTTCTTCATCAACGAGATGATCGTCCCGGGATCGACCTACTGGAATATGGTATTCGGCCGGGAACCCGGAGAGGTCTGGAATGATGAGGAGGGGATCACGACCATCCGTCTCTTTGCTGGGAATGTCGCCCGGCTGATCACCAGATTGTCCTGAGTGACATGGACTTTGAGCGGGGAGTATCTTGACCGGGACGATCATCGAAGTTGAAGGGCTCTACCATCATTACGGCGATGTCGCTGCAGTTAACGGTATCAGTTTCTCGGTGATAGAAGGAGAGATCTTCTCATTTCTCGGACCGAACGGGGCAGGGAAGAGTACAGCGATTAATATACTCATCACCCTGCTGCGGATCCAGCAGGGGATGGCCACCGTTGCCGGTTATAACGTACAGACCGACCCCCAGAAGGTGAGAAATTCCATCGGGATCGTTTTCCAGGACGTCACGCTGGACCGGGACATGACCTGCCGGGAGATCCTGGAGTTCCACGGGAGACTCTACCGTATGCCCTCTGCCGAAAGGAAACAGCGGATTGACGAGCTCCTCACACTGGTTCAGCTCGATGCGAAACGCGATGTCCGTACCAAGCACCTGTCAGGCGGGATGAAACGCCGGCTGGAGATCGCCCGCGGGCTGATGACCCGTCCGAAAGTCCTCTTCCTTGACGAGCCGACTATCGGTCTCGACCCCCAGACCAGAATGCGGATGTGGGATTACATCAAGGCCGTCAACGAAGAGGGGACCACCATATTCCTGACCACCCACTACATGGATGAAGCGGATCATTTGTCCGACCGGATCAGTATCATCGATCACGGTCGGATTATTGTCACCGGAACTCCCTATGAGCTCAAGAATACACTCGGAGAAGACCTCATTTACCTAGAGACAGACGACCTTCCGGGAACGCGTGCAGCTCTTTTGGCGATGGACCAGGTGAAGGAGCTGAATGAGAAATCACGGGGAATCGTTGCCATGCTCAACGGAGATGGTACGAAGATCCTGCCCCAGATTATTGAGAACCTGGCGGGCAGGAGGATACGGGTCAATGTGGCGAATCTGAAGAAACCATCCATGGACGACGTATTTCTCCATTTCACCGGACGGGAGCTCCGTGATGAAGGGGCAGAAAAAGCCTCATCGGCCGTCATACGCGCAGGGAGGCGGTAACGGTGAACACCGGGTTTCTGACCATCTACTGGCGGGATATGATCAGGTTCTTCCGATTCAAAACCCTCCTCATCTCCTCGCTGGTGCAACCGGCACTCTGGATGGCCTTCTTCGGAATTGCCATGTCTGCCAACTTCAACCGGCTGACGAGCGAAATCCCCTCCATCCCCGGTGTGCCGAGCGTGGATTACCTCACCTACATGGCCGCCGGCGTCATTGCCATGACCACGCTCTTCACCAGCCTTTTCGGCGGGATCGTGCTCCTCTTTGACAAGAACTGGGGACTGATGCGGGAAATCTTTGCAAGCCCGCTGCCCCGCAACCATATCATCTTCGGCATCGCTCTCTCCGGCATGACCAAAACCTTCATCCAGGCATTCATCATCATGGTGTTCGCGATCTTCCTCGGGGCTGCATTTTTCGCGGGTTTCACAGCGGCAGAGACCATCCTCTCCATCTTCGGGATCCTCCTCTTTGTCGGGGTCTTCTCACTCGGATTCCTCTTCCTCTCTGCCGCCATCTCTATCAGTCTCGAGAGCCCGGAAGGCCTCCAGGGCATCATCACCCTGCTCACCATGCCCATCTTCTTTGCGAGCAATGCCCTCTACCCGATTGATGCCTTCCCACCAGTTCTCCAGGCAATATCGATAGTGAACCCCCTTTCCCACCTGGTGAGCGGAATCCGGTACTTTGCCATCGGTGATAACTTCCAGGCAATCGGCATCCACTATACCGCAACCTCCATGGATATCGCGTTCTCCTTCCTCCTCCTGATACTCTTTGCAGCACTGATGTTCGCCCTGGCCTGGTGGCGGTTCAGAAAAGCAACGGTCACCTGAACCTTTTTTTCAGGGCTTTTCGGGGGAGGCCGTGATCAGTTCCGCTCCGGTAAGCTCCCGGTGAAATTCAGGGAACCGGTAGTAGTCAACGAGCGCCATTTCACGGAGGAGATTCCCGGGCAGTGCCGGGGTAAACTTCCAGACCTCCTGCCCGGGAATCTTCAGGGCGGCTGCAGCACCGCCGGGTGCTTTCTTCCGGATATCCTCAAGCATCCCTGATACCACACCGGCCGCCTGCTCCTTTGCCACCTGTTTCAGGGTGATCATAAAATCGTCATACAAGATCGTCACCTTCCGGGCAGCTCCTGCCCGGAGCAGGGCGGCAAGGATGCCGTTGAACCGGCGTCCCCTGAAGGTCAGGATGGTCACTTCCGGGCCCTTCTTCCCCGGCTTCTCGAGTACATGGAGGGCACCCGACCGGAGGGGCGGGAACTGCCCGATGATTCCTGCAAGTAGCTTCTGCTCTTTTTCGGGAAGTGGCAGTATGGATCCTTCCCTGACGTAGATCTCTTCGACTGCATGGCAGACCACCGGTGAGAACCCTGCCTGGCTGCCGGTCCAGAAAACCTCACTCCGCTCGCCTTCTCCGGGAACTACCACCACGAGCTCATGCGATTCATCGCTCTTGACAAATGTCCAGCTCTTCCCGCCAAGGGAGAAGCTCTTTCCGCTCTTCCCAGCCACGAAACGGGCGTCGAGTTTTCCCACCACTTCTCCATCCGGCGTGACGGCCCGGAATTCTCCCCCGCCGCTGATGACTGAGTAGAGATCCTTCCAGTTGGACCGGCCGAATGCCTGCTCGGCCCCCTGTCCCGCCATGAGCATGTCCCCGTCACTCTCGAGCATCCCTGTCTGCGTCATATGCGCGAGAACCGCATCGATCTCCCGCCCCCGGAGGGTTCTGAATGGTGCAAGTCCCCGTACAAACCGCCTGATACGGGTCCGCGAGGACCGTCGTGTCCGGAGCAGCTCGAGAAGTATCTGCTGGACCAGGACACTGAACGGTTTTTCAGGTGGCCTGAGCGGTTCCACCTCCTTCCTGCTCGCCGACTCGATCACCGCCACCATGCAAAGGAGCTCCCTGGCATCCTTCAGCATGCAGGCCACATACGGCGGCTTGCCCCTCCTGCCACTCCGCCCCATCCGCTGGAGAAAGGAAGAGACCGATCCTGGTGGTCCTACCTGCACCACCACGTCGAGATCCCCGATATCAATCCCGAGTTCAAGCGTGCTGGTGCAGATGATACACGCGCTGCCTTGGCCGGAGAATGCCTCCTCTGCCTCCTTTCGGAGTGCGGGTGAGAGAGAGGAATGGTGCACCAGCAGCTGCTCCACCTGCCCGGAGAGAGCCCGCGTCACGCTCTCGGCATCGCTCCTGCTGTTGACAAAGACCAGCGCTTTTTTTCCAGCGATGAGACCAGCAAGTGCCTGCATCCGTCGCTTCTCCCGCTCCTCGACCACGAACGTGAAATGCTTCTCCCGTGCCGGTGCCGGGACCTGGACCAGTGCCTCGCCATGCCTCCCGCCAGAAAGCCAGGAGAGGATCTCTCCAGGGTTCCCGACGGTAGCAGAGAGCCCGATCCGCTGGATATTCCGGCTGGCGAGCCGGTCGAGCCGATCAAGCAGGACCCGCATCTGGACTCCCCGGTCCGACTCCACGAAGGCATGAAGTTCGTCGATGATGATGTAGCGGAGGTTGCGGAGATCGGAAGAGAGTTGCGGCTCCATGAGGAGGACTTCCAGCGACTCAGGGGTAATCATCAGGATATGGGGTGCCTCATCGTCCTTCCAGGCCCGGTCGCCCCTGGGGACATCCCCGTGCCACTTCGCCAGTTCCAGGCCGTTTGGCAGGCAGAATGCAGAGAACCGTTCCTCCTGGTCATTTATGAGGGCTTTGAGGGGTGAGAGGTAGAGGGCGGCTACTCCCGGGATTGCTCCTTTCATGATACCGTCGATGACCGGTATGAGCGCCGCTTCGGTCTTTCCCCCGGCGGTCGGGGCAATGACCAAGGCATCCCTGCCATCGCATACCGCACGGCAGGTTTCCTCCTGGACCGGCCTGAGCTCACTCCACCCCAGCCGGTGGGAAATCACATCTTTCACACCTTCGTGCAGCCCGGAAAAAGTCTCCATGCTCTCCATTCCTCTATTGGCGGGACGAGTCATGTGGTTTTCGGCCGGGTATGGTGAGAATTAGAAAAGTCTTATATACTGAGAGATTGACCTCGTGTACCAGGTAAATCCGAATGTCACGCTTTGAGGATACATCCCATATCGTCCTGCGGCACTCATTCGCCTTTTTCTTTATCTTTAGATAGGGGACCTGCTTTCCTGCCGGTTCCCCAGTAGCGGACAATTCACAAGGATTTACCAGAAGGTGTTTATTCATGCTTGGAATCCCTGACCCACAGATCTGGATCGCGTACCTGCTCTGCATAGCCCTGGCACTGGCCTGTATTATCTACGGTCTATTAAACTGGAACACCGGGGGTGAGTGATGGCCGCGTCCACTTCTATCATTCTTACCGTTGCTGTCATCTATCTGGTGATGATCCTCGGGCTTGGTTATCTTGGTTACAAACGGACAAAGGAGGCTGAGGATTACCTGGTGGCCGGGCGGAAAGCCCATCCGGTCATCATCGCCCTCTCTTACGGGGCAACGTTCATCAGTACCTCTGCCATTGTCGGGTTCGGAGGACAGGCAGCCAACCTGGGCATGGGACTAATCTGGCTCACGGTCTTCAACATCGGAGTCGGCATCCTCCTGGCTTTCGTCATCTTTGGCAAAAAGACGAGGGAGGTCGGGCATCGGTTGCGGGCGGTCACCTTTCCGGACCTGATGGGCAAGGTGTACCAGTCCTCGTTCATGCAGGTGGTCTCAGGGCTGGTCATCATTATCGGCATGCCCCTGTATACGGCCGCAGTGCTCATCGGGGGGGCCCAATTCATCAAGGAGACAGTCGGGCTTTCCTATGGAGTCTCACTCGTCGGTTTTGCGGTTATTGTGGCCATCTACGTCATCTTCGGCGGTCTCATTGCGGTAATGTACACCGATGCTGTCCAGGGTACCATCATGCTGGTCGGGATGACCATCCTCCTGGTATCCACATACCTCATCCTCGGGGGGGTCACAGCCGCCCATACTGCCCTGACCGGGATGGCCGACCTCGTCCCGGCAAAACTGGCCGAACAGGGGATGATCGGGTGGACGGTGATGCCGGACCTGGGGTCGCCGATCTGGTTTACCCTGGTAACCACCCTGGTGCTCGGTGTGGGAATCGGTGTGCTTGCCCAGCCCCAACTGGTTGTCCGGTTCATGACCGCAAAGGACAGCCGCTCCCTGAACCGGGCGGTGCTGGTAGGCGGACCGTTCATCCTGATGATGACCGGTGTGGCCTTTACCGTGGGTGCGCTCACCAATGTCTACTTCTATCGGACAGCCGGGCAGATCGCTGTCCAGGCTGCGGGAGGGAACGTCGATGCCATCATCCCCGTCTTCATCAACAGTTCCATGCCCGAATGGTTCGTGGTCCTGTTCATGGTCACCCTGCTCGCTGCTGCTATGTCAACGCTCAGCTCGCTCTTCCATGCCATGGGTACTGCACTCATCTGCGACGTATGGGGAAGAGGCAGGGAATGCGCGCTCTCCATGCGGGCAAACCAGCTCGGGGTACTGGTCATGATCGTGGCCAGCGTCATCGTGGCCTTCCTGATGCCCGGGAGCATCATCGCCATCGCCACGGCCATGTTCATGGGACTCTGCGCCTCTGCCTTCCTCCCGGTTTTTGCCGTAGCCGTCTACTGCAAAAAACCGGATCAGCGTGCTGCAAAAGCAAGCCTGGTGGTCGGTGCCGTGACCTGGTTTTTATGGGCACTCTTCATCAACAGCCGCTATGCAACGGTTTTCGGACTCTCAAAGGTTCTGCTCGGGACGGTGAGTATCCTCGGCTATCCCTGGAACGCAATAGATCCGATCATCATCGCCCTCCCTCTGTCGGCAATTACGATCATCATCCTGCAGTTTACACGGGGAAGGTGCCGGCCGGAAGCCCGGACAGCTTAAGGGGGAATCTTTCCTTTTTTTAGAACTACGATCCCTGAACCATACCCGGGGGCAGGGATGAAGGATACGGGAAAAAGAGCGGAGTTATCCTGAGGAGGTCTCTTCCTTCCACCGGGTGTAGAGGTGGTGCTCGATCCTGAAGACATCGAGCGTTTTTCCAACGATATGGTCGACCAGGTCTCCGATGGTCTTCGGGCGGTGATAGAACCCGGGTGCAGCCGGGAGGAGGGTTACCCCGGCCTCGGCGAGGGTAAGCATATTGCGGAGCTGGATCGCATTCAGCGGAGTCTCACGGGGAACCAGCACGAGCGGCCGGCGTTCCTTGAGGGTGCAGTCAGCCGCCCTGAGCAGGAGATTGTCGGCAAAACCACAGGCAATCCCGGCCACGGTCTTCATACTGCAGGGAAGGACCACCATGCCCAGGTTCCGGTATCCGCCACTGGCAAGGGGTGAGGTGAAATCAAAGCAGTCATGACACCGGGTGGCAAGTGCAATGACCTCCTCCTCCTTCCATGAGGTCTCTATCTGCACCATCTTTCCGGCCATGTCGGTCATGACAAGGTCAGACTCGATCCCGAGATCCCGGAGCACTTCAAGCATCCTGATGCCGTAGATAATTCCGCTGGCCCCGGAAAGGCCTACAATCAGACGCATTGGATATCCCATTGAACCTTAGTACCCTGCCGATACGTAATAATAGGATGCTTAAGAGCCGGCTCCGGGTGGCTCCGGGTGGTTATCCGGGAAGCCCGAACACCTTGAAGATGCGGGCTTTCAGCGCGTCTTTCGGGTATGCACCGACAACCACATCGGCTACCTTCCCGCTGGAAAACAGGATGATGGTCGGGATCGCGGTGATGCCGAAACCGGAGGCGATCCTCGGGTTCTGGTCGGTATTGCACTTGGTAAATGTCACCCGGTCGCCGAACTCCCGGGCCAGCTCCTCGATAACCGGTCCCACCCTTCGGCACGGGCCGCACCATTCGGCCCAGAAATCAACCACAAGGAACGGGTGGGTCTCCAGCATACTCTGAAAATTGGTCGAATCAACCGGATGGACCTTGAATTCTTTTTTTGGCGGGTGCGCCCGTTCTTCCATCTCACGCAGTTTCTTCTCACGAATCCGCTGCAGTTCCTCGTCCATGGGAAAGAGGTTGGGATTCTGGTCACTTAATTCCTGCCCCGCTGTCAAACGGAGAGTAAACTATATCTCCCGCGATTGTCAATAATTATACCCTGCGGAGCGAGGTGGGGTAGTCAGGATATCCCGACGGGCTCATAACCCGTAGATCGATGGTTCAAATCCATCCCTCGCTATCCTTTTCAGCAACCTGGTGCCATTATTCAAAAAGTTCCAGTTTGGTCTGGTAGGTACCGTCAAGGAAATCGACAGCCGGTGCCCGTGACTCTTCTCCGGAGATGGAGACCGGGTAGCAGCCGGTAAGGCAGCCGGTGCAGAGGTCCTTTTTGGCAATCCCGATCGCCTCAACCAGGGCATCCAGGGAGATGTGGTGGAGACTGTTGGCGGTGATGCGTCTGCGCACACCCTCCTCATCCTTGTCGCTGGCGATCAGCTCTTCCCGGGTCGGCATATCCACCCCGAGATAGCAGGGGGCACGGATGGCAGGAGATCCGATCCGCATGTGCACCTCCCGTGCCCCGGCATCCCGGATGATTCCGATGATCCGGCGGGAGGTCGTCCCCCTGACGATACTGTCATCAACCAGTACGATCGCCCTGTCCTTCAGGTGCTCCCTGATCGGGTTCAGCTTTATCCTGACCGCCTTCTCCCGCTCTTTCTGGTCAGGCATGATGAACGTCCGCCCCATGTACCGGTTCTTCATCAGGCTCTCCACGAATGGGATCTGCGACCGCTGGGAATATCCGATCGCATAGGCTGTGCCCGAATCAGGGATTGGACAGGCCGAATCGGCCTGGACCGGGGCTTCTTCAAAGAGTTTCGCCCCGATCTTCCGCCGGACATCATAGACCAGAGCGCCGTCCATCACCGCATCTGCCCGCGCAAAATAGATGTATTCGAAGATGCAGTGGGCCCGCCGGTCGGCGACCGCAATCTGCATGGTGCGCATCCCGTCTTCATCGATGCAGACCAGTTCGCCGGGATGGACATCGCGGAGCAGGGTTCCTCCGAGAGCGTCGATGGCAACGCTCTCTGATGCCAGGATGATGCCCCGCCCGGTCTTTCCGATGCACATCGGTTTGATCCCGAGGGGGTCACGGAAGCCGTAGAGCACCCCGTCGATCATCATGACCACTGAATAGGACCCCCTGAGGAGCCGCATGCAGCGGTGAACCGAATCTTCAATGCAGCCGGAGCTGCTCATCTCGTCGGTTATGACCTTGGCGATGAGTTCCGTGTCCGTGGTACTGCAGAAGATCTGGCCGCGGCATTCATACTCATCGCGGAGCTCAGAGGCATTGACCAAGTTGCCGTTGTGGGCAATGGAGATGATGTGATCACGGTAGAGAAAATTGAACGGCTGGGCATTCTCCGGGCGGTTCGCGCCGGTGGTCGGATACCGGACATGGCCGATACCTACCGGCCCCTCGAGTCCGGTAAGAATTGCAGGATCGAAAACCTCGGCGACCAGCCCCTGGCCCTTGTGCTTATGGAGCTGTGTGCCGTCGTAGGTAGAGATTCCGGCGCTCTCCTGTCCCCGGTGCTGGAGGGCATAGAGAGCATAATAGAGTTC
Source organism: Methanolinea sp. UBA277 (assembly GCA_002499905.1). Lineage (GTDB taxonomy): Archaea > Halobacteriota > Methanomicrobia > Methanomicrobiales > Methanospirillaceae > UBA9949. The sequence goes on along the minus strand of DANP01000019.1, from coordinate 85,155 downwards.
GAACGATACACCGCCAGCATCCCTGATGCCAACGATTCCACACATGGTCGGTCTCTAATGGGTGGGGATCTTTGGTCTCTTTGTCACCCACTTGTAGTTCCTGATCCGCGTGCTCTTCCCGAAACCGCAGGCAGAACACGTCCTGTGCCGCAGGTGGAAGGAGATACTCCCGCAACGCCTGCAGGCGATATGCGTCTTGCCCGACCGTTTTCCCATTGACGGTGTGCCCTTTGACATGTCAATTCACCTCTCGCACAACTTATTCCACGGATGGGGAGATATAGATCACATTGTCGCCGCGGACGATCAGCATTCCGACACTGCGCACCTGACCGCCCTCAACCTCTTCTGCCTTGTCCAGAACGAGGTTCATGTGGACGTCATACCCCTGCAATACGCCCCGAAGTTCCCTGCCACCCTTGAGGGAGACGATTACTGGCTGCCGGTTCAGCACCTGATCCAAAATATCCAACGGCCGCTTTGTCATACGTATTCCCAGTTTTCCATCACTTTGGAGTAATATATGTGCGCGGGAAGGATACTTAAACCTTGGCGAGTGATCCCCGGATCAACCCGCGTGGGAAGGCTTCCGTCTGCACGTGATCAAATATGCCACTCTGCCTGAAATGCTTTTTCATCACCGGATGACTACTGGTATACAGAAAATGGCCAAGATCACCGGAAAGAAGAGGCACAGCATCAGGAAGTCACAGATCGCACCCCTCTATGCAGCCCTGGAAGAAGAGATCGGGGCATCCGTATCGCTATTCCGTTGCGAGCGGGTGGAATTGCTTGAGACGAGCGCCGGAATCGTGCTGTACCTCATTGATAAGAAACCCCAGCTCCTGGAACGGGACGGGTGGGTGTTCCCTACGCTGAAAGGACTCCTCGAACACCCGTTTCCCGAACGGCGGGTTGTTGTCGATGCCGGGGCAGTCCCCTTCGTAGTGAATGGTGCCGACATCATGCGCCCCGGCATCGTCACTGTATCTGATGATATCCGGTCCGGAAAACCGGTCCAGGTGGTCGAAGAGCGCCACGGAAAGCCCCTCGCTCTCGGGATCGCCCTCTTTGACGCCGGTGAACTCCGTGAGAAAACCTCGGGCAAGGTAGTGAAGACCATTCACTACATCGGAGACGATCTCTGGAACCTGGAGTTCTGACTGTCCGGGAAGGGGGGGGTGGGAGGTTTCCTGCCCAATCCGGCCGTTTTTTAGAAAGAGATACTATTAAATAAACACCAATAGACAATTTTGCTATGGTAAAATTTCTCGATTCGCTTCTGGGCAAGTCAACCCCCTCAACTGAGGACGACTACATGGATCTCGACCTCGAAGCCTTTGAGGAGGCCGAGGCCGGGGCCCCGGCGATGTTTGTAAAGATTGCTGCCATCGGAGACATCAAGGAAAGTCCGCGGATCAAGGACGAGATATACAACGGTAACATCGTAATCGTGGATATCTCCCGTCTGAAAATGGATAAGGTCATGTACGAGCGGGTGCTGAAGGATATGAAAGAGGTTGCCAAAGACGTGAACGGGGACATCATCGGGCTCGGCGACCAGCGGTACGTCGTCATCACCCCGAACTCAGTGAAGATCTCCCGCGATAAAATCGGAGGGGTCGAATAGGTGCGGACCGTTGTTCCCGGTCCGTGTCCTGTCTGCAACACAGAGATAGAATACCTGTATCAGACCGAAAATATCCCCTATTTTTCCGAACTCCTGATCATATCCGCTCTTTGCCCCAGCTGCGGTTGGCGGTTCATCGACACCCAGCTCCTGAAGAATGCCGAGCCATCGCGGTGGGAACTTCCCGTTGATTCCCCCGATGATCTGAATGTGCGGGTGATCAGGAGCATGACCGGAGTGATCTCTATTCCCGAACTCGGGATCCGGATCGATCCCGGTCCCGCCTGTGAGGGCTTTGTCTCGAATGTGGAGGGAGTCCTGAACCGGGTTGAGTCGGTGCTTGCCAATCTCTGCTCATGGGCGGAGACTGATGAGGAGCGGGACCAGGTCTGCCTCCTCCAGGACCGGATAGAGGAGGTCAGGGAAGGACAGCTCCCGGTGACCCTGGTCATCGAAGATCTTTCAGGGAACAGTGCGATTATTGCCGACCGTGCACGGGTCTGCCGGATCGAGACATTAAGCGAAGATCCCGGGGAAGAAGAGTGGGAGCGGGTTTCAGGAGAATGATTCCCCGGTGAGCCGGATTCCCGGCTCCCGTGTGATGCTCCCCACTACCGCGGCATCCGGGACCTCGGCGACAAGTGCCGGGACGCTCTCCTCAGGTGCGATAAAGGCGTACCCCATCCCCATGTTGAATGTCCGGTACATCTCGTTTCTTTCGATATTCCCCTTCTCCTGGATCCACCGGAAGATTTCCGGGACCGGCAACGGGGAATCGAGAGAAAAACCACAGGTTGTCAGGCGGGAAAAATTGAGCAGGCCGCCTCCGGTGATATGGCACATACCGGAGACGGTCGTTGTTCTGCAGACACGGAGTACTTCTGCATAGATCCGGGTGGGTATCAGGAGCTCCTGCCCGAGCGTCATCCCGGTGGCAAGCCGTTCGTCCCACGCATCATGGGCGCTCACCACCTTCCGGGCAAGGGTAAGGCCGTTGCTGTGGATGCCGGTAGAAGGTACTCCGATGATGAGATCCCCGGGCCGTATATCTTCGCCGGTGATGATCCGTGTCTTCTCCTGGATCCCGAGACAGGTGCCGGCAAGGTCAAGGCCGCTGACCATCCCTTTCAGGGTTGCTGTCTCCCCTCCGACGATGTCGATGTTTGCCTGGCGGGCTCCCTCGTTAAGTCCGGCCCCGATCTGGGTCATCTTCGGGATCGAGATCTCGTCGGCTGCAATGTAATCCACGAACGCCACCGGTTCTATGTTCATGACGTAGAGATCATTTACATTCATGGCGATGCAGTCGATGCCGATGGTGCTCCAGTCCTGCATCCGATCGGCAACCAGCATCTTTGTCCCCACCCCGTCCACGGCCAGGGCCAGGGCATGACTTCCACAATCGATCAGACCGGCGAAGTGCCCGACCCTGCCCATCATGGCGACTGTTCCGGTCCGTCTGAAGGTGAGCGTCCGAATCAGGGCCGAGATCCCATCCGCTTCACGGGAGATATCAACACCCGCTTCCCGGTACGAAAACGATTCAGGCATCGTCTTCCTCTGAGAGCCTGAACTCGTCATGGAGAATCCGGACCGCTTTCGGACCGTCCTCCTGTCTGACAACGAAGGAGATGTTCACTTCTGATGATCCCTGCGAGATCATCATGACATTGACCCCGCCGTGCCCCAGGGCGGTGAAGATTCGTCCCCCTGTCCCCTTTGCACCGGCCATGCCTACCCCGACCACGGCGACAGCGCAGACATCCCGGTTAGCGGTGGCTTCCCGGATCATACCCTGCCCGACCAGCCCTGCCAGGGAGTCGATGGCGATGCCGGCCTGGGTCTCGTCCACGATCAGGGAGATATTTGCCTCGGATGACCCCTGCGAGATCATCATGATATTGACCTCCTTGTCCGCGAGTGCCGAAAAGATGGCTTTTGCCACTCCCGGCCGCCCGATCATCTGGGCACCGCAGATATTGATCAGGGCCACCTTGTCAATGTAGGTCAGCGCTTTGACCACCCTGCTGTCACGCTTCTCATGCCGCATGATGCTCGTTCCGGGATGCGAGGGATTGAAGGTGTTCCTGACCCGCACCATGATGTTCTTCTTCATCGCCGGTTCGATGGAACGGGGGTGCATCACCTTTGCCCCGAAATACGACAGCTCCATGACCTCGAGATACGAGATGGTCGGGAGCACCCGGGCATCCGGGATCAGGCGCGGGTCTGAGGTCATGATTCCGTCAACATCGGTCCAGATCCATATCTCGTCCGCGTCAATCCCGGCCCCAGTGATTGCCGCAGAATAGTCTGATCCGCTCCGTCCGAGCGTGGTGACGACCCCCTTCTCGGTACATCCCATGAAGCCCATGATGACCGGCACCATCTCGGTGAGCAGGGGCTGCACCCGGCTCCGGATCCTTCCTTCGCTCTCCGGGAGGGCCATGGCCTCCCCATGCTGGGTAGTGGTCAGGATACCGGCTTCGCACCCGTCCATGACCATGGAAGGGATCCCCCGCTGCCGGATCGCAGCCGAAACCACGAGTGAGTTCAGCCGCTCACCGTAGGTCATGATGTGGTCGAGCGACCGGGGCGTGAGCTCCCGGAGGTTGTGTACTGCGTTCAGGATATTCTCGAGATTGCAGAGGCGTTCCTCAATCTGGTCCCCGACCTCACCTGCACAGTCGCCTGCAACGTCTGATAGGACTTTCATATGACGGAGACGGAGCGAGCTGATGAACGGCCCGATGGTCGCCGAACTCCGGCTGTCCGCAATTTCCTGTGCGATCGCAATGATCTGGTCAGTCACTCCCCGCTGGGCTGATACGACGATCGCCAGTTCATGGCCTGCCCTGTGATACTCCTCGATGATATCTACCGCTCTGCTGAGGCTGTCTGCATCAGCGACCGAAGTTCCGCCAAATTTCATCAAAAATCTCATTCGGGGTCACGTTTCCCTTTGTATCTGCGTTCTGTACCTTTATGTACCTATACGACCCACGATATTATAAGATGCCTTCTGATGATGTACAGACGGCACATGTCCTCGTTATCGGGAGCGGCGGGGCCGGTGTCCGTGCAGCGATTGAAGCGTCAGAATATGGGGAGACCCTCCTGGTTTCAAAGACGCTTGCCGGCAAGGGTGGCTGTACCACCATGGCCGAGGGGGGCTACAATGCAGTCCTCCGGGAACAGGACTCCTGCGAGATCCATTTTGAAGACACCATGAAGGGGGGGGCCTGGCTGAACGATCCCGGGCTGGTCAGGACTCTTGTCGATGAAGCCCCGGAACGGGTCCGCGACCTCCTCCGCTGGGGGGCCGTTTTCGATGTAACGGATTGCTGCGAAGTTGCCCAGCGGCCGTTTGGCGGACAGCGGTTTCCGAGAACCTGTTATGCCGGAGACCGGACCGGCCATGAGATGATGATGACCCTCATCGACCGCCTTCACTCCACCGGGGTCAGCGTGGTCAATGAGGTGACCATCGTGTCCCTGCTGAAGGATGGCGAACGGGTCAACGGCGCTGCAGGACTGGACCGGAACGGCGAACTCTCCATCTTCCTTGCCGACAGTATCGTGCTTGCCTCCGGGGGCGGAACGAAAATCTACGATGTCTCCACCAACTCCTCGAGCGGAACCGGGGATGGGTATGCACTCGGGTATCAGGCCGGGGCAGAACTGGTCGACATGGAGCAGGTCCAGTTCCACCCAACCGGAGCGGTCTTTCCCTATGATGCACGGGGGCGGCTGGTGACCGAAGCGGTTCGCGGCGAAGGAGGAATTCTGAAGAACGCACCTGGTGAGAGGTTCATGAGTGCCTACGATCAGGAACGGATGGAACTCTCCACCAGGGATGTGGTGGCGAGGGCCATTGCAACCGAGATCCTCGAGGGTCGGGGGACGAAGAACGGAGGAGTGTTCCTCGATGTCACCCACCTCCCCCGCACCCAGGTTGAGAGTCGCCTTCCGGTGATGCTCGAGCAGTTCCTCCAGTTCGGGGTCGATATCAGGGAGGAGCCGATGGAAGTCGCACCGACAGCCCACCACATCATGGGCGGGCTCCGTATCACCGGACGCGGTGAGACAACGGTCCCGGGCCTGTATGCCTGCGGAGAGGTCGCCGGTGGTGTCCACGGGGCAAACCGGCTCGGCGGGAACGCTCTTGCCGACACCCAGGTTTTTGGGAAGCGGGCCGGGGAAGCGGCAGGGAAGGCGAAGACAGGGAAGAACAAAGGAGATCCGGTACAGATCGAAGCTATCCGGAAACGGCTCGAAGACGTAAACAGGGGCGACGTGCACCCCGCAACCGTAGTCCGTTCTCTCCAGACAGCGATGTGGGAGGGTGCCGGCATTTTCAGGAATGCCGCGGACCTCGAGAAGACCCTTGGCATCATCGGCCACCTCAAGACGCTCCGCCTGAAAGCCGCAACACCGGCGAACCTTGCGGAGTGCTGCATCGCCGGGCATATGCTCGTCTGTGCAACCCTGGTGGTGAAAGGAGCTCTGCTCCGCAAGGAGTCACGGGGGGCGCATGTCCGCCGGGATATCACCCAGGTCTGGGACGGGCAGAACTCCCCCTATGGCCATACCTACCAGTCGCTCTCCCGGGAGGGCATAGAGATGGAGGTGAAGTCATGAAGGATCTCCCGGTCCGGGTCTTCCGTTACAACCCGAATACCGATGATCAGCCCCACTACCAGCATTACCTGGTCAGGGTACGCGAAGGGGCACGGGTGCTGCATGTCCTCCACGCCATCCACGATGAGCATGACCCGTCCCTCTCGTACCGCTACTGCTGCGGATCCGGCCAGTGCGGTAGTTGTGCGGTCAGGGTGAACGGGGAACCGGTGCTCGCCTGCACGCAAGAGGCACGGGATGGGATGACTATCGAACCGCTCGAGCTCCCGGTCCACAAGGACCTGGTCGTGGATATGGAGCCCTACCTGGCGGCCATCTCATCACTTGAACCGGGCGGGGAGTTCCGGATGCCTACACAGGAAGAGGTCGAGGCCATCAAGCCGCTCCGGAGCTGCATCGAGTGTCTGGCCTGTGTCTCGGCCTGCCCGGCCCTCAAAGTGATCGAATTTGCCGGGCCCACCGCCATGCGCGAGGATATGCGCCTCACCCTTGATCCACGGGACAGCAGCGACCGGGTCACCGAGGCGGTCACCGATGGCCTCTTCACCTGCACCTCCTGCCAGGTCTGCTGGAAGGTCTGTCCGAAAGATATCGAGATTCCCGGGAAAGCCATTGAAAAGCTCCGGGCGCTCGCCAATGAGAAAGGACTAACACTTCCCCGGCACCAGGAGGTAGAGAAGATGATCAGGGAGACCGGGCGGAGTGTTGACCGGGCCGAAACAACCTTCCTCGAGCAGATCCCCGATGTTCTCGAACCTTACGGCGAGGTGAAGGGAACCGTTGGATTCTTCGTGGGCTGCATGTACAACCATCGCCTTCCACAGACGGCTCTTGATGCCATGGAAATCCTTCGCCGGAACGGAATCCGGGTGATCATTCCGAAGGAGCAGATCTGCTGCGGATCACCGCTCATCCGGACCGGCCAGATCGGGTACCTGAAGACGCTCCAGCAGCGCAATATCGAGGCATTCGTACACCAGGGGATCGACACGGTGATGACCATGTGCGCCGGGTGCGGCTCCACGCTCAAGAACGATTACGACTGTCCCTTCCGGGTGATTGACGTCAATGAAGTGCTCCTCAAATTCGAGATCGAACCTCCGGCCCGCCTCCCGGTTAAAGCCACCTACCATGACCCCTGCCACCTCCTGAGGGGGCAGGGTATCCGGACCCAGCCCCGGGAACTGATCAGCAGGGTGGTGGACCTGGTGGAGATGCCGTCCATCTGCTGCGGATCGGGCGGGGGGGTACGTTCCGGTGTGCCCCAGGAGGCTGCTGCTCTGGCAGAGAACCGGCGAAAGGAGATCGAGAAGACCGGGGCCGATATCGTAATCAGTTCCTGCCCGTTCTGTGAATACCACATCAGGGAACACACCGATCGGCCGGTCAAAAATATCACCACGGTTCTCCTCGAGGGGTACCGGGAAAAAGATAAAAAGAAGGCCTTGAAAGAAGGGGCCTGACTTTTTTACCCGAGCCCGAGCAGGGTAAGGAGGATGCAGACGCTGACCGGGATGAGGAGGTTATCATCGAGGGGGGAGAAAAGCTCCACCATGCCGGCGACGAAAACTGCCAGGGCCGCTTCCGCAACGGGAAGAAAGGGCAGGAAGACGATAAAGCAGAGCGCCATACCGGCGAGCGATCCCTCGATTGTCTTTCCATTGATGATCTTTGTCCGTCCGAAGTAGTAGCCGATGATGGTTGCAGTTCCGTCCAGCACGGCAAGGGAAAGGATCCCGGGAACCACGACCGCCTTTTCAAAGAAAATGACACAGAACAGGGAGCTCACCGCAAACGTGAGTGCTCCCCTACCCGGGAGCGCGTCCTGCCGCTCAAGGCTATCGATCAGCGCGGAGATCACCGGGAGGCGGTATCCCCGGAGAATGGCATCGGTGAAGAGGATTCCGATAAAAGTGCCGAGCATCAGAACGGAGAGCGCGACCGCCTTCGGGGTTGCGAAGATGAGGGCGGCGATACCCAGACCGAAGAGCATATGGACGCTTTTCCGGTAGAATTCACGCATCTGATGATCGGTTGGGAGTCAGAGGGCATAATGCATCCGGATTTGGCCGGAAAAGACAATTCAGTTAATACTTCTTCCTGCCAAATGGTGATTGGAGAAGACTCGAAATGGATTCAGCCGGATGTCGCGTAGACCCTGCCGATCTGCGCACAGGGAGCAGCAAAGACTGGGTTGAGGCGGGGGGCATCCTGATTCCCCGTTATACCGGCGAGTTCTGGACTTCCGGGCAGCGGAAAGGCTCTCCGATTCATGAGATCTCCTACCGTGCCTGCTTCAAGCCGCAGCTGCCCCGGTTTTTCATATCCAGGCTGACCGGGAGAGGTGACCGGGTCTACGATCCGTTTGGCGGGAGAGGAACAACCGTTATCGAAGCCGCCCTCCTCGGAAGGCGGGTGATCGCTAACGATACGAATCCACTCTCCCGCATCCTGACCCGTCCCCGGTTTTTTTTCCCTGATGCGGCTGACGTCAGGGAGAGGCTGACGGCCATCCCCTCCGTTCCCGGTGCCCGGGCCGATATCGATCTCTCGATGTTCTACCATAGGGATACCGAAGCCGAAATTGTCTCCCTCCGCACCTACCTCATGGATCGGCAGGAATCGGGGGAGGAGGACGATCTGGATGCATGGATCCGCATGGTGGCCACCAACCGGTTGACCGGCCATTCCAGCGGTTTCTTCTCGGTCTATACCCTCCCCCCCAACCAGGCAATCTCACCAGAGCGGCAGGAACGGATAAACCGGAGGAGAAACCAGGTGCCACCGTACCGGGACATCCGGGAGCTCATCCTCAGGAAGACCCGCTCGCTGATGAAGAGGGTGGGGCCGCACGACAGGAATCTCCTGAACACGGCAGGGAATGAGGGACTCTTTCTCACCGGGGATTCCCGGAATACAGCAGCCATTCCCGGAGAATCTGTCCGGCTTACCGTTACCTCTCCCCCGTTCCTTGATACCGTCCAGTATGCGAAGGACAACTGGCTCCGGTGCTGGTTCAATGGCATTGATGCCGCTGAAATAGAAGGGAACCTGACTGTCACGCGGTCTCTCGGGGAATGGTGCGGGGTCATGGCCGGAACCTTCCGGGAGCTCTTCCGGGTTACAGCACCGGGGGGCTATGTTGCTTTTGAGGTAGGGGAGGTCCGGAAAGGCCGGATCAGACTCGATGAGCATATCGTGCCGGTCGGGGATGCGGCCGGATTCCTTCCCCTCGCGATCCTGGTCAATCTTCAGAAGTTCACGAAGACGTCCCATATCTGGGGCATCGGCAACAACGATTCAGGGACCAATACCAACCGGATCGTCCTGTTCAGAAAAGAGGAGTGACCAGGTCACTGCATCAGGTACTCATACGCGGAGAGGGCCGCCTTTGCCCCCTCTCCTGCGGCGGTGATGATCTGCTTGGTCCTGATGTTGGTCACATCACCGGCGGCAAAGATACCCGGGACACTGGTGTGGCAGTTGATGTCGATTTTGATCTCTTTCTGATCGTTCATATCGACCAGCCCTTCCACGAATGCGGTGTTCGGTATCCATCCGATCTCAAGGAAGATCCCGTCAACGGCAATCTCAGTCTCCCTGCCGCTGTCCCGGTCTTTGATGGTGATGGTGGAGAGCATGCCGGTGCCCTGCAGGGCGGAGATGATCGTATTGGTGTGTGTGGTGATGTTCTTCTTCTGCTCGTAGAGTTTGACATAGATCTCGTCGGCCTTGATCGTGCTCCGGACGATGAGATGCACCTCTTGTGCGATCCCGCTCATCTCTATTGCCGTCTGGAGGGCCGAGTTCCCTCCGCCTACAATAGCCACCACTTTGTCCCTGAAGAGCGGACCGTCACAGGTCGAGCAGACCGAGAGCCCCCGTCCCCAGTACCGGTCCTCGCCCTCAATCCCCAGGGTCCGGGGTTGTTTCCCCTGGACGAGGATCACGGCCCGTGCACGGTATGCTGCACCGGTAGCGGTGTTGACCATGAACTCGTTGCCGCTCCTGTCGAGAATCAGCGCCTTGTCGATCTCAAGGCGGATATCCTGCGAGCGGACCTGCTCCTCGAATTTTCTCATCAGGTCATCCCCCGGGATCTTCGGGAAGCCCATGTAGTTCTCAATTGACCAGGACTCAATGGCCTGGCCGCCGATATTCTCGCTGATGATCAGGGTCTTCAGGAGTTTTCGTGCGCAGTAGACCCCTGCGGTGAGTCCTGCCGGCCCTGCCCCGATGATCAGCACATCATAGAGCTCACCGGTCTTCTCTTCGCCGAAGAGCTCGTTCAGTCTCTGCGCATCGAAACCCACGATCACTTCATCATCCACGGTGATGACCGGAACCCCGTACTGGCCGGAGATCTCGACCATCTTCTTTGCCTGCTCTTTATCCGTCCCGACATCGATTGAAACGTAATCAATCCCCTGCCGTTCAAGGAAGGCTTTGACCATCCGGCAGTACGGGCAGTTCTTCGTGGAATATACGGTGACCTTGGGCATTCATCCCTGAATTTTAACGGAATTTATAATAAAAGTGATGGGCGCCCCAATTCAGGGCTGAAAGTCTGTCTTTTCCGGAGACACCCCGGCAGCATGTATGCCGGATATCCTACCCTGCCGAATTCCGGTCCTGCATGTGGAGACATATTCAGGGAATACCCACGGGGGAAAAGAGTGATTCAGGTGATTTCTCTGAACATTTTCTTGAAAACATTGCAGATCGGACACTTTTCCGGGGCTTGGCCAAGGAAGATGTTGCCGCACACCGGGCAGAGCCAGACGGTTCGGTTGGACATGTCCTGACCGGCATTCAGGGATTTGAGCGCTTCTTTATATAGCCCGGCATGGACTTCCTCAGCCTTCAGTGCATAATTGAATGCCAGGAGCGCATCGCTCTGTTTATCTGATTCGGCCTCCTGTACGAAGGCAGGATACATTTCGGTATACTCGTGGGTTTCACCGGCGACAGCCTGCTCCAGGTTATCCCTGGTGGAGCCGATCATCCCGAGCGCCTTCATGAGTTTCTTGGCATGGATCGCCTCTGCCTCGGATGCCGCTTTGAACAGCTTGGCGATGTTCAGGTAGCCATCCGATTCAGCCTTTTCGGCAAAGGCCTGGTACTTCCGGTTCGCCTGGGATTCCCCTGCGAATGCCTCCATTGCATTTTCTTTAGTCGCCATGGGCGTATATCTGGGAGAACGATAATATCAAGATATTCTTCGGCTCCCTTGATCAGGCAGCTATAGCGATGATGTTAATACTATCTTCCAAAAAAAAGTGCCCGCGTTTATATTGATATCCCCCTGGTAACGGGTCGTTTTCCGGCGTTGCTCCTGGTGATGTGATGCAGAGCTTTTTAAACTCAAACGTTCCAGTATATAATACAGTTCTAATCAAACTGTTCGAGAAAGAACCATGTATAGGTCGAATTTTGGTGGGCCGAGAGACAGGCCGCCCCGGGAAATGACAAAAGTCATCTGTTCAGACTGCGGAAAGGAATGCGAAGTACCGTTCAAGCCCACCGAGGGAAGGCCGGTGTATTGCCAGGAGTGCCTGCCCAAGCACAGGCGCCCCCGCTACTAACCATTTTTTTCGCTGTATTCACGAACCCGCACTTTTCCGAATTTTCTTCGCTACTCCTCCCCGGTTTTCATCCCGTAGCAGAGCTCTCCATTGTGGATAGTTTTTCCTCCGAAGGTACCGTATCGCCCATCATACCGGTTTTGAAGAGTAAATAGCAACCCTTTTCTGGAACGGATCATGATATTCGGGGTATCACACATGGATGCGACCCGATGAAACGGATGCAGGAGGTATACTCACACGATCGCCCGAGGGAGAAGATCAGGACCAGGGGGGCAGGCTGCCTATCGAATCAGGAGCTTATAGCAGCCATCCTCGGAAGCGGCGGACCGGGGAACGATGTGAGGAGCCTTTCGAAGGAGATTGCCGGCCTGGTAGAGAGAGAACCGGGTGCCGTCTGTTTTGAGGACCTCTCCGGCATCAGTGGTGTCGGGCCCGCGAAAGCCTCCCAGATCATCGCCTCTCTTGAGCTGGGGAGGCGGCTGTTTTCCACGGATCCTTCATCGAAAAAGAAGATTGCTGCACCGGCCGATATCCTCCCCCTGGTAGCGTTCCTCTCCGGAAAGAAGCAGGAGCACTTCATCTGCATTACGCTCTCCGGGGCGCACGAGGTCCTGGCTATCCGGACTATCACCGTAGGCCTCCTCAACCACAGCCTGGTCCACCCCCGTGAGGTCTTTGCAGAGGCCATTACCGACCGGGCGGCGGCGATCATCTGCGTCCATAATCACCCGTCGGGGACTCTCGAGCCGAGCAGCCAGGACCTTGCTATCACCCGGCAGCTTGCGGATGCCGGAACACTGCTCGGTATCCGGCTCCTCGACCACCTGATCGTCGCTGATTCCGGATGGCTCTCGTTGAAAGAGCGGGGGCTTATATAGCGCTTTCCCTGAGGAGCTGGGCCATCTCCTTTCCTTTACGGTAGGCTTCCTCAAGAAGCTCCGGCCGGGTGCTCAGGTTCTGGATGGTGTCCATGTCCCTGATCAGGAGATCATTCCAGTATTTCACATCGATGATGTGGAAGAATGCCTGCACCGTGAGCTTTGCGCCGTCGAAGACAAAGGGGACATTCATGCCTGAGATCCCGAGGTACAGGCCGAGGCGGTGCTTCCGCTTCTCCTCCGGGACCATCGGCTTTCCCCGCATATACTTTGCCATGAAGTAGACCTGGAACCGGTCCATGAACGATTTCAGCCGGCCGGGTATCCCCATGGTCATGACCGGGCTTGCCACGATAACCCCGTCAATATCACGGAATTTTTCATACATGCCGGTCATGTCGTCCTTCATGGCACATGCCTCATGCTCCCTGCAGTAAAAGATCTCCCTGCAGGCCCGGAATTCGAGTGTGGTCACCTCGATCTTCTCGACATCGCATCCCCCATCCACGGCTCCCCGGATAGCCTCATCGAGCAGCTTTGCTGTATTCCCCTTGAGGAGCGGGCTTCCGAGAAGGGCAATAATCTTTGCACCCATACCACAATAATGTCAGGGAGGGTCGAATATAGTTTTGGAGCTCCTTCCCCGGATTTGAATTTCGGCAAATAATGCCTGTTTTTTCGATTTTACACCGTTTGCATGGAAGAAACAAAAGTGATATATAATCTCTGCAACCATAGGTGGTTTTGGTGATCAAACTGCCCGAGAACGTGAAAGCCGGACAGAAGGTAGGCCCTGGTAAGTACGTCTGCCTTGACTGCGGAAAGGAGCTGGAACTCGATGCGGTTGAGCAGGACCTCCGGAAATGTCCGCAGTGTGCCTGTGAAGAGTACCAGTGCTTCCCGATGACCCACATCCGCCCCGACATCAAGACGGCGGAGGATGTAGAGCACCCGCCGAAGCGTGGGAAGAGCAACCAGTAAGATCTTCATTTTTTTGTGAGGTAGGGAAAAGGGCACTGCAGTTCCTCTGCCCTGAAACCGTCCCACAACTTCCCCGGCCAGGTCACCTGCCCGCAAGGTTATTCTTAAGAGAGAGCCAGAACATCATTCACAGGAGGTGTCTGACTTGGTTAACGTTTCGAAAGAAGGAGAAGTGTACGAATGTGAAATCTGCGGCAATGTCGTGGTGGTCAAGGTCGTCGGAGGCGGCGAACTGGTCTGCTGCGGGCAGCCGATGAATCTGAAAAAGGGGTAGTTGGCAATGGCAAAAGACGAAATGAAGGATCTTGAACGGATGATCGGGAAGGTGCCGAAGTTTTTCAGGGAACTGACGATCAATGACCCGAAGATGTATGAGATGGTGATGAAGCTAGAGTCGTATATCTGGGACGATGGGGCACTCACCCGTCAGACCAAGAAGCTCATCGCCATCGCGATCGCTGCATCGCTCCGTGACCAGCATGCGACGCGGGCCCAGCTGGCAGGGGCGGAGAAACTCGGCATCACCAAAGCCGAGGTGGAAGAGGCCCTGCGGGTATCCTTCCTGCTCGCCGGGATGCCGGCCTACGTGTACGGGAAGGCACAGCTCGATGAGCTCATGAAGGAGTGAGCCGGGATGTGTGTCAGTGACTATGGCTCGATGCCCATCATCGGGGAGCCGGCGCCGGACTTTGAGGCCCTCACCACCAGTGGCATGCTGAGGCTCTCGGACCTCAAGGGCACATGGGTGGTCATGTTCTCCCACCCGGCTGACTTCACCCCGGTCTGCACCACCGAGTTCATGGCATTTGCCGGTGTGGCAGACGAGCTGAAGAGCCTGAATGTGCAGTTGATGGGCCTCTCCATCGACAGCGTCCACTCCCACCTGGCATGGATCAAGAACGTGAAGGACAAGATGGGCGTCGACATCCCCTTCCCCATCATCGCCGACCTCGACATGAAGGTGGCTAAGAAGTACGGGATGATCCACCCCGGCCAGAGCTCGACGGCGACCATCAGGACGGTCTTCTTCATCGATGACAAGGGAATTCTCCGGGCGATGATCTACTACCCGCTCACGAACGGGCGTTACATCCCGGAGATCATCAGGCTGGTCAAAGCTCTCCAGACCACCGACAAATACGGCGTCGCCACCCCGGCAAACTGGCAACCGGGCGACAAGGTAGTCGTCCCGGCGCCGAAGAACAAGGCCGAGATGGACAAGCGCCTGTCCGAAGGGTACGAGTGCAAGGACTGGTACCTCTGCTTCAAGCAGATTTAAACTTCCTTTTTCTTTTTCAAGGGTTTCCGGAGTGAACCTCATTGCACCTTGGGCCACCACTCTCCCCGCTGCGGTGACGTCCCAAAATGGTGCGATGGTGTTGATTCATTGAACCCGGGAAGAAAACATATTTAAATTTTCACCCAAAGTATTGCACATGAACAACCGCCTCCTTATCTCCTCATGCTGCATCATTGTGCTCATGATGATTACACCGGTGGTTGCCGACCTCTCTTCTTCATTCCCGATCCCTATTCCCCCTTCGAAGTACACCAGACCGGACATTCCGTATCTCCCTTCCCCGACACCGGTTCCTACCCTGCAACCCGACATATTACCGTTACCTCTTCCCACATCTACTCCTCTCCCGCTCCCCTCGCCGGGATTCAACCTGGATCGCTTCACGGATCGCACAGGTTTTCCCATCAGGGTTGGGGTCACTAAAGAAGAGGCTGTTACCATTGCAATGGAACAATTTCAGGATTGTGTGTATAGCGGGGACGATCTACTAATCGCTCTACCGGAATATACTGATGCTTCACTAACATACCGGCCCAGCGGGAGCAATCCTTTCTCGCTATCTCCGTTTTGGCATGTCAAGGTGAAAATAAATATTGTTGAAGGTCCCTGTAGGCCCCATGGTACTATTCAGGCGGTGGCATGCCAGTACCGGTTTTGTGGCGGTGAAGTGACTATCAATGCGGTGACCGGTGAAGTTGTCGAAGTAATCAACCGATACTAATCAACAGTTATCCGGTGACGGCATTCGCCTCACTCCCGGAACCCGGAAACCAATTCTGGGCCCTCCTGTCAAAACCCTACCCTTATCACCTCTCGGGAAAACTCCTTCTCCATGCCAGTGAACGTCCTCGCCTTTGCCGGAAGCCCCCGGAGGCATGGGAACTCCGAGACGCTGCTCGACTGGGTGCTCGATGCAATGCGTCGGGAGCCGGATGTCGAGGTTGAGAAGGTGGTGCTGGTCGATGCCAATGTTAACCCCTGCCGGGGCTGCAATGCCTGCGAGAAGCTGAACAAATGTGTCCAGCGGGATGGCATGGACTACCTCCATGACCGGATCATCGACGCAGACGTGATCATCCTCGCCGCCCCGATCTTCTGCATGGGGATCTGCTCCCAGGCCAAGGCCCTCATCGACCGGTTCCAGGTCTTCCGGTCGAGGAAATATGTCCTCAAGCTCCCCATTGTTCCCCCTGAGCGAAGAGGAAAACGGCTCGGGATCTTCCTCTCAACCGCCGGGCAGAACTGGGACTATGTCTTTGACGGCGCCGTCCCCTCTGTCAAGTGCTTCTTCCATGTCATCGAGGTGAAGGACAAGGACATCCACTACCTGATGGTGAACGGCGTAGACGAGAAGGGGGCTATCCTAGACCATGCCACCGCACAGCAGGACGCAGAACGCCTCGCCCGGGATGTCATCACCGAGATCAAGGCCCGGCTCGCAGGATGATGGGTATGGCCGTCAGTGTACTTGGGATTTCGGGAAGCCCCCACCGGCACGGGAATACCGAGACCCTCCTTGATGCGTTCCTCGAGGGGGCAAAGACTGCCGGTGCTTCAGTCGAAAAGGTCGTTCTCAAGGAAATCGACTACACTCCCTGCCGGGGATGCAATGCGTGCCATAAGACCGGTGAGTGCATTGTACAGGATGCTGCCCCGCCGTTGTTTGACCGTATTTTCACGGTTGACTGCATTGCCGTCGCCTCTCCCATCTACAGCATGGGTATCACTGCGGAACTGAAGGGGCTCATCGACCGGGCGCAGTACATCTGGGCCCGGAAATTTATCTTAAAGACGCTCTACTTCACCAACGAGCATATCCGGCACCATAAGGGCATCTTCATCTCTACGGCCGGGCTCTCCTGGGATAATGTCTTTGACGCCGCCTTCCCGGCCATCACGGCCTTCTTCAATACCCTGGGCTTCGAGTACTATGACAATATCATCGCCAACAACATGGACCTGTATAAGGGGATCCGGGGGCACCCTGCCGCGCTCAAAGAGGCCTATGAGAAAGGTCAGCAGGTCGTCCGGGTGATTGAGGACCTGAAACAGCGATCCAGCCAGCACTAACCTCTCTACATTTTTTTCACCATGTCCTTCTCATGACACGCAAGGTCATGGTCATTGGTGCAGTGCCAGTCCTCTCCCGGTGCCGATGCAGGGTCGATATGGATGGTCGCCTGCGAGAGGCAGGGAATATGGAAGAGGAGTTCGTGCCGGGCTTCCATGGCTATACAGTGCCCTTCCTCAACTGAGAGATCCGGGTCCACCGTGATATTGAGCTCGGTGAGGATCCGGTGCCCGAGCCACCGCACCCGCACTTCGGTGATTTTGATTACCCCGGGGACATGCATCACGGCCTGCCGGATATCCCGGACCAGTTCCGGGTCCACTCCATCGAGGATCCGTGAAACCACAGTGGTTCCACTGTTCCAGGCGATAACAAGGATGGCTGCCGAGATGCCGAGCCCGATCAGGGGATCTGCAGCGGGAAATCCGAGGGTGATGGCAATGACGGAGACCAGGACGGCAAGACTGGTGAGTCCGTCTACACGGGCGTGCTGTCCGTCAGCAACGAGTGCCGCACTCCCGATCTCCCTGCCGACTCTCATCCGGTACCGGGCAACGAGCTCGTTTCCCATGAACCCGGTCAGGCCGGCAAGTCCGATTGCCCAGAGACCGGTCACCTCTTGGGGATGAAAAAACCGCAGGATCGATTCATACCCGGCATAGAGGCCGGTTATCGCGATTACTGCCACGATGAACAGCCCGGCAAGATCCTCGGCCCGTCCCAGCCCGTAGGTATAGCGCTCGGATGGCGGACGCAGGGAGAGCCAGAAGGCAAAGAAGAGCGGGACGGCAGTGAGGGCATCACCGAAATTGTGCACGGTATCGGCGAGGAGGGCAACGCTGCCCGAATATATTACAACGATGAGCTGGAAGACCGCAGTCAGCATCAGGACCAGGAACGACCAGGACACCGCCTTCATCCCTTTCCTGGTCAATAACAGGGCTGGCTCGATGACGCCATGGGTGTGGGCAGGGGAAGGGGACTGATCCATTACGCTCTCCGGTGGCAGAGAATAGCCGCCACCCTGCTATCAAGATACCGGTGAGGTCTGTCCATCGAGATCGGACACCGGGATCTCGATCCCGTGCTCTCTGGAGAATGACAGGATTCTGTGGTGAACACGCTCAATCATTCCACCTGAGGTGATGATCAGCGTATCTTCTCCCATGACCGCTTTCAGCAGGCACTTGTCGATCACCCCGTAGGTGAAATCTAGGGGAATCTCCGCGGTCCCGGCGAGTATCTTCGCCGGAGTCCCCATAGCCCCGATATGCGTGATGGAGCGTTCCGCTGCACGGAGCCTGATGTCCTCCCCGC
The DNA here is from genome assembly GCA_002499905.1 of Methanolinea sp. UBA277. Taxonomy (GTDB): domain Archaea; phylum Halobacteriota; class Methanomicrobia; order Methanomicrobiales; family Methanospirillaceae; genus UBA9949. Next base: position 66,749 of record DANP01000019.1, on the reverse strand, counting down.
TCACGCTCTCAGCATCCACCACAAAGATATGCCCTGCGGTCCGTCTGCTCCCGCAGCCGATGGCCTGTTCCAGCTGGTGGGCCATTTCCGGGATTCCTGCCGGGGGTACATCCCCGAGGCGGATGTTCCGTTCCCGCAGGGTCATGAAGAGCTCAAGGACGGGTGGGATGGTGAGCCGTGCCCGGTTCATGAGATCAGGGTCGGTGAAGACCGATGCGGGGGTTCCCTGGTGGAGGATGGTCCCTTCGGAGATCAGGACAACCTGGTCGGCCCAGGAATATGCCAGCTGGACATCATGGGTGGAGATGATCACCGTTTTTCCCTGGCTGTTCAGCTCATCAAGGAGGTCCATGATCTCTGCAGCGGTTGCCGGGTCAAGCGAACTCGTTGGTTCGTCAAAGACCAGGATATCCGGGTCCATGGCGAGCACCCCGGCGATGGCAACCCGTTTCTTCTCCCCGCCTGAGAGGTGGTGCGGCGGACGCTTCTCGAATCCTGAAAGTCCGACCGAGAAGAGTGCCCGGTGCACCGCTTCACGGACCTCGCCGGAGGGGAGATCCAGGTTCACGGGGCCGAATGCGACGTCCTGGTACACGGTCGGTGCAAAGATCTGGTTCTCGGAGTTCTGGAAGACGAAACCCACCCGCTTCCGGATCTCACGGAGGGCTGCCCGGTCATAGGAGAGCGGTCTGCCGTGTACCCGCACCTTTCCCCGGTCAGGACGGAGGATGCCGTTACACATCAGGAGGAGGGTGGTCTTACCCGCCCCGTTCGGCCCCACCAGGGCGATTTTGCTTCCGGAAGAAAGAGAAAAACTCACCACGTTAAGTGAGACGGGGCCGTTGGGGTAGGCATACTCCACACCATCGAATTCCAGTGCTGGATTATCTGTCTTCATGGGAACAGAACCGCCCCCGAGAAGAGAAGGGAGAGGATGCTGCATCCTGCCAGGTACGACCCGACGGCAGCAAGAGAAAGCAGACTCACCGGGTGCTCCTCCGTACCAGTCTCAAATTTTCCATCGTAGCACCGGGCGTCCATGGCGATCAGCATCTCCTCTCCCCGCCCCCAGGCCCGGATGAAGAGCGAGCCGCAGAGCATGGAGAGGGCATCAACCGATTTCCGGAACCCGGCATACCCGTTTCGCATCACCTGGGCATTGTGGATGGCGATTGCCTCGCCGATAAAGATGAAGATAAACCGGTAGATGAGCATGGAAAGGTCGATGAATTCCTGGGGGAGCCTGAGATCCTTCATCACTGAGAAGACCTGGATCATGGGTGTGGAAAGCGCGATAAAGAACAGGGCGCTCATCGCGCCGAACGTCCGGGCCATGAGCAGGAGGGAGAGGTTTGCAGAGGCGGTTGTTGCGGTGAGGGTGAACCCCAGCACGGATACGGTGTATAACGGTTCTCCGCCACCGGAGAGGAAGAGGATGACGATGCAGCTCGTCACGGCAAAGGCAACCGGGATAAGGAGGAGCCTGGCATACTCCTGCGGGGGTATCTCCGCCAGCCCAACGATGATCAGGGCCATGCTGGCCGCGATGATGAGGGGGGTAACAGGAGAGGGTGAGAAGACGCAGATGAGGATGGCGCCGAGGCCGAGCAGGAGCTTGAGCCGGCTGTCAACCTCCTTGAGTCCATTATTCAGGGCCAGATCATCCAGGAGATGCTCGTCCATGTCCTCTCAGTCAGTACCCTTCTTCCGTTTCGCTCCGTAGTAGCCGAAGAAGTACCCGATGATCAGGGCCCCGATTGCCGCCTGGAGCGAGAAGAAGAGACTCTCAATCTCACCGCTCGGAGGCTCCCAGAGCGGACTGAACCAGGGCTCGTACCCGGTTTCCGAAATGAATTCCTCAGCCTGGGCATCGGCACCTGCCCAGGATTCCTCGCCTTCGGCCAGCTTCTGCTGGACGACTGAGTTGGTGAAGATGAAGATGGCCACGAACACCACGATAACGATTCCGGCGATGATCTCTGCCTTGTACTTCATGCGGCCGCCTCCTTCAGTCGGTTCAGGGTATTCTGGGTGAGCACGTCGAGCTTCACCAGGATATCGGGCCGGACATCGATGATGTACTTGAAGGTGAGCGCCACGATCACGCCTTCAACAATGGCAAGCGGCACCTGGGTGAGGGCAAAGATGGCCATGAATGCGGCAAACGAGGAGAGCAGTCCGCCCTCTGCCGCCGGGAATGCCAGGGCCAGCTGGAAGGAGGTGACCACGTAGGTGAACAGGTCGGCGATAAAGGCAGCAATAAAGATATTGACGAAGGTATTCAGGTTGACCTGCTTTCCGGCCCTGTACAGGATCCAGGCCACCAGCGGTCCGGCGACTCCCATGGAAAAGACGTTCGCTCCCATGGTGGTGATCCCGCCGTGCGCAAGCAGGAGCGCCTGGTAGATGAGCACGATGAGGGCCAGCACCGAGGTGACAAAGCCCCCAAAAAGCACCGCAGAGAGCCCGGTTCCAGTCGGATGCGAGCAACTCCCGGTAACCGAGGGGAGCTTCAGGGATGAGAGCACAAAGACGAAGGCGCCTGCCACGGCCAGGAGGGGCAGAGCCTCTCTCCGTTCGCGTACGATCTTTCTCAGCTGATACAACCCCAGTGCCAGGAACGGCAGCGACACCAGCCACCAGAACTGCCACCAGGGACTCGGGAGAAATCCTTCCATGATATGCATATACTCACCGCAATTAAATTTTATTTAACACAAATTTATTTGATTAAGTTGCTATTTATTCCTTGCTTTTTGATGACAGAAACGAAGGGGGGGTATCCTTCTACAGAACGATTGGGTAGAAGGTGGCGATGAGGATGCCGAACGCCGCCACGATCAGCACCACAAACACCGCCGGATTCCAGGCCAGCACCTTCCGCCCGTCCAGCACGCTGACCGGGAGCATGTTGAATGCAGCGATCATGGCATTGACCTGGAGGCCGACCACGCCGATTAGCGAGAGAAGATTCCATCCTGCTCCGATCGGTGCTAACCACCCTGACAGCAGGAGCACAAGTGCAAAGGGGATGCAGAGCAGGAGATTGGTGAGCGGCCCGGCCGCCGATATCTTTCCGTTCTGCTCGCGGGTGATCCCTGCGCCGTAGATCATGGTCGCACCCGGGGCCGCAAAGACCACGCCCACCAGGGCTGCGAGGACCACGGCGACGAGCAGCATGATGTTGTCCTTCCTGAACTCGGCCCAGTATCCGTAGTGCATGGCGGTGAACTTGTGCGCAAGCTCGTGGAGGACAAATCCCACGCCCACGGTGAGCATAGAGAGGGACAGACTTGTCAGGTACTGGGAGAGGTTCGCCCGCGGAAAGATCAGCGAGAACGCGACAGAAATCGCCAGCCAGGCCATGATCAGGTCAAACCGTTCCCTTCGTGAGATTCGCTCAAGCATGAAAGTTCTTCCTACTCTATGGGGGTTGCAGCGCCATATGTCTTGTGGGAGCAGGCCGGGAGGTTTTTTATCCCGGATGTGCCGGTACTATATGCTATGCCCATTGAAGCCTTGCGGGCGGAGATCAACCGGATCGATCTGAAGATCATCGATCTCATCGCCGAACGCCAGAAGCTTGCCGGGAAGATCGCGCAGGCAAAGATCAACGAAGGGCTCCCGATACATGACCGGAAACGGACTCATGAGGTGCTCGAAGTCGCCTTCAACTACGCCGTCGAGAAGAACATCAACCCCGTCTATGTCCGAAACGTCTTTGAGCTACTGATTGAGATGAGCGAGGAACGCCAGCGGGAGTGTTCGGGAGAGGGGAACCTCCCCTGACCGCTTCAGAGGACTTCCATGAGGAGGATGATACCAAGGAAGATCATGACCGCTCCCATGATTACCCGGACCGCTTTCCGTGACCCGGTTCTCCATTCTTCCAGCCGCTCAACCGGAATACCATAGGTGCATATTCCAAGAATAACGATGAGGGGCAGGACAAAGAAGAAATTATAGACAAGGAGATAGGGGATCCCCTCCACTGCGGTCATCCGGTTGGAGAGGAGGGAGAGAATGGCTAGGTATATCCCTCCGGTGCAGGGGAGCTCGAACATTCCCACCAGGATCCCGACGACGAAAGCTGCCGGCAATGAAGCCTTTCTGATGTACCGGTTGATGATCCCTTTCTTCGATTCCGGTATGGAGAGGATCGACTGCCCGCTCCCTTTCCCGAGCACAGAAAGGATGCTGATCACTCCTGCAGCAAGGGCGATGACCGCGGCGATTACTGCGATCAGCCGGGAGATTCCTGCCGACTGGATGAGGGCGAACATGCCGAGGCCGGAGAGGAAGTAGAAGGTGAACACGGCACTGATGAAGACCAATCCCACGGCAAGCATTTTTCTCCGTGATTCAAGCGACACGATAGTGACCAGGAGAAAGATCAGCACCGAGAAGGCGCAGGGATTGATTCCGTCCACCAGCGCTGAGGCAATGACCAGAGGAAGGGTGAGTTCTGCTCCATCCGAAACGCTGGAAGGCGGGGCCGGCGTAGGGAGTACGGTGAGTGTTCCGTTGACCGCGTCCCCGAGACCTCCGGTGATCTCTTCCGTCCCCGAGAGGGTGAGGTTTCCTACGAAGACGGACGGGACCGGGACGAAACTTGCACCGTAATAATCCTTGAACGCCTTGAAGAGGGCGAGATTCTCATCGCTTTCCATGACATCGATGTAGATCACCACCGCTTCAGGGTGACCGGCTTCGAACTCCTCAATGAAGGGGAGGGTTTTGAGACATTCGCCGCAGTTCCGGTTGAAGAAGAAGTAGATTACCGGTTTTCCATCCTGCACCAGGACCGGAAAAAACCCGGGTTCCGTATCGGCTGATAGGTTCCGGAATGAGGGGGGAGCAGGGGATTCCTGTGCGGCAACCGGAGAGATGATGAGGGAAAGGAGGAGGAGCACCAGCACGTAGAATCCCTGCTGGTATCTTCTGTCCTTTCCGGTCATGTTGTCCCCTGATCAGTCGCGATAGATCATGGTCCCCACACCCTCATCGGTAAACATTTCGAGGAGAAGGTTGTGGGGTTTGTTTCCGTTGATGACATGGCCGTAGGCGACCCCGGCTTTGACTGCACGTACGATTGAGGATACCTTGGGGATCATGCCTTCACCGACCACGCCCCTCGCGATGAGGCCTTCCGCCTCAGATGCCGGCATCCGGTGATAGACCATGACCCGTTCCCGGTCCATGATCCCGTCCACATCGGTCATGTTGATGAGCTTGTAGGCGTTGAGTGCACTGGCGATCTCCCCTGCAGCCGAATCTGCATTGATGTTCAGGCTCTGGCCGTTCCGGTCAATGGCCAGCGGGGCGACGACCGGGATATAGCGGTTATCAAGGAGGGTATGGAGCATGGCAGGGTTGATTTCCTCGATCTCCCCCACATGGCCGAGGTCGACCTCCTCTTCCTTTCCCTCAATGTGTACCTTCTGGGGAGTCATGCGACGCGCAACAATGAGACTGCCGTCGTTTCCTGATATACCGACCGCTTTGCCCCCGCACCTGGCGATCAGGGAGACAATGTTGCTGTTGATCTTGCCGACCAGGACCATCTGGGCAATCTCCAGGGTTTCCTCATCGGTGATACGGAGCCCGGACACGAACTTGGGCTTCTTGCCCATGGCCTTCATCTTCTCCGTGATCTCAGGTCCTCCACCGTGCACCAGCACCACCCGGATCCCCACCAGCTCGAGCAGCACGACGTCGCTGATTGCCGTCTCGAGGATAGCCGTATCGACCATCGCATGGCCTCCGAGCTTGATGACCATGGTCTTGCCGTGGAACTTCTGGATATACGGCAGTGCTTCGGTCAGCACCTCTTCCCGCTTCATGTTGTATACCTCCCGTTAATCTCCACGTACTTCTCAGTGAGATCGCATCCCCATGCCGTAGCCGTTTCTGTTCCGGCATGGAGATCGAGCTCAAAGATAACTTTCTTCCCGTGCATCGCCTGTTTGGCAGCGGCAAGGTCGACAACAATGCGGCCGTCCGTCACCAGCGGGAGCCTGATTGTTCCGTCACTGATCCAGAGATCCGTCGCATCCGGGTCAAACCGGACCCCTGCCCGTCCCGCCGCGGCGATGACCCGTCCCCAGTTCGGGTCTTCGCCATATACCGCGGTCTTCACAAGGGGGGAGGAAACGATGGTCCGGGCAACCACTGCAGCGTCCTCTTCTGACGGCGCTTCCCTGACGGTGACTTCCAAAAGCTTGGTCGCCCCTTCCCCGTCAGTGGCGATCTGGATGGCCAGCTTCCGACAACATTCCTCGAGAGCCCGGGAAAACGCTCCGGCATCAACAGCTCCTGCATGAGCGGTCGCCGTGCAGAGAGCGATGTCATTGGTGCTCGTATCCCCGTCCACCACGACCCGGTTGAAACTCCGGTCCGCCGCTTGTTTCAGGGCAGTTTTGAGTGCCGCTCCAGGAATGTCGGCATCAGTGTAGATGAAGGCAAGCATAGTGCCCATATTCGGGGCTATCATCCCGCTCCCCTTGGTGATACCGCCGATGGTAAAACCGTCTTCCCTGACCAGGGCATGCTTCTCAAAGAGATCGGTGGTCATGATGGCGCGGGCTGCCCGTTCTTCGGCCTCCCTGCTTCGGGAGAGGAGTGGAGCTACCCGCCGGCACTGGTCCCCGATCAGCGGAAGATCGAGGTAGCGGCCGATCACCCCGGTGGAAGCTATCCCGACCGATTCCGGGGTGATACCGAGGGCGGAGGCGGCAATCTCTCCCATCCGGACGGCATCCTGGTAGCCCCGCTCCCCGGTATATGCATTGGCACAGCCCGAATTCACGATCACCGCATCGAGATGGCCCGAACGGATCAGTTCCTCCATGAGGGTGACCGGAGGTGCCCGCACCAGGTTTGCTGTGAAGACGCCCGCTGCCGTACCGCTTGCCCGGATCAGGGCAAGGCCGAACTTCCCTTCCTTGATCCCCCAGGCACTGACACCGTCAACTGCACAGATGCTTTTCACGCTGATGCCCCTGTTATCCGGATGAACCACCGACTCCCCGGATGATATCGGCCCGGGCAACTATGCCGGTCAGACGGCCGTCCCTGACGACTGGCAGGCGGGCGATTTTGTGGGAGAGCATCAGGGATGCGGCGTCCTCGATTTCTGCATCCTCGCTGATGGTAATCAACGGGTGACTCATGATCTCCCGGACCCGTTTGTCCCCGATGCTGGCCAGGGCCGCCTTGGTCTTTTCCCAGTTTATGAACTCCCTGACCGGCACCTCAATGACCTCGAGAGGAGAGGGGAGCCAGAGGTCCCCGGAGAGTTCTCCCGTGTCCAGGAGGGCGATGATATCAGACTCGGTAACAATACCCACCATCCGGTCCCCCTCCATAACCGGGAGTCCCCCGATATGGTGGGTCCTGAGGAGTCCTGCAGCCTCCCGGACAGGGGAGTCTGCCGATACTGTAATCGGATTTCTGGTCATTATCTCGGATACTTTCATCTTCTACACCTCTCTTCAGGGCAGTAATCCCGGGCTCATCAGGCCGTCCCGTTCATCAAACCCGCACATGATGTTCATGTTCTGTATCGCCTGCCCCGAAGCGCCTTTCACCAGGTTGTCGATTGCCGAGACCACCACGACCCGGTCCCCCTCAATCTCTGCCCTGATGTCACAGAAGTTGCTCCCTCTCACTGCTGCCAGGACCGGCATCTGGTACCTGATAAAGGGCTCCCCCTGGTAGTACCGCTGGAAGAGCTGCTCAACCTCACCCTGGCTCATCGGCTCATCAAGGAGGATGTGTGCCGTGGTCAGGATCCCGCGGTTTACCGGGACAAGGTGGGGGGTAAAGTAGACCTTTGCCTTTGAGCCCAGACGCCCGGCCTCCAGTTCCATCTCGGCCAGGTGGCGATGGGATGTCCACTTGTAGGGAGTGACATTATCGCCAACATTCGGGTAGTGGGTCACTGCCGAAGGGTTGTCCCCTGCTCCTGAAACCCCGGTCTTTGAATCATAGATGATGGTATGCGCAAATGTCGCGAGCGGGGCTGCGGCAAGGGTCGCCCCGGTGGGGAAGCATCCCGGGTTGGAGACGAAATCGGCGCCCCTGCACTGGTCCCGGTGGAGTTCGGGAAGACCATACGGTGCCTCGAAATAATCGGTATGCGGGACCCCATAGACCTTCTCAAAGGTATCCTTCGGAAGGCGGTAATCCGCCGAGAGATCTACCACTTTGATCCCCCGTTCGAGCAGAGGACCGGCATAGGTCATGGCCGCGGTATGCGGGACGGCAAGGAACGCGAGATCGGCGTCGAGGGTATCGATGGATGGGTTCTCGAAGCAGAGCCTGGTAAAGCCCTTCAGGTGGGGATGGACCGAATCGACAGGCTTTCCGGCCAGCTTGCGGGAGGTGGCACAGGTCACCTCTGCGGAAGAATGGGCAAGCAGCAGCCGGATCAGGTCACCACCGGCATAGCCGGAGGCCCCGATGATCGCAATCTTCATAGAATCCTATTCGATTGTGAGGATGTTAATGTTTTTTCCCTGCAATTGCTTTCCAATTTTCTTTTCCCTCTCAAATCTCTTTTCATTCGGGAACTCCCGTTCCGGCGCGCTCCGGACCGGGTTCCCGGGGATACCGGAAGATGGAAGCCTGGAACATTTCAGCGGCATCCTGAAGCGGAAGAGTCCATTCACCCCGGGAATCACTCCCTGATCCGTTTCAGCAGGTTTTATTATTATAATGATTAATCATTATAATACATTCGAGGAGGGATTCGCGAGGAATATCTATCCCCGTACCCCATCATGGGGCAGACTGGTCGTACAGCCTGCCTCCAGGAACCGGAGTGGAGACTACCCGTACACTCTCGTAGAGGAGAAATGAGTTCAGAGGATCGTGACTCCTGGCCAGGGCCGGGATGATCAGCTCTCCTGCACCAGCAATGCCGGGTGCAGGCCATCGTAAACCGGAGAAATGGTCGTAAAACGGAGAAGGAGCAAACATGGCAGAATCATTTGAAGTGTCGTTGGTCGAGGATGACAAATTTTACATCCCCGACCCGTCGTACAAGCAGCAGGCGTGGACAAAGGATTATACCGAGGCCTACAAGGAATTCCTCGCAGATAAGACAGGTTTCTGGGAGAAGCAGGCCAACCACCTTGACTGGTTCAAAAAGTGGGATTCGGTTCTTGAGTGGGACTATCCATACGCCAAGTGGTACGTCAACGCCAAGCTGAATATCACCTGCAACTGCCTTGACCGGCATGTACTCGACCATCGGAGGAACAAGGTAGCCCTCATCTGGCGTGGTGAAGAGGGTGAGGAGCGTATCTTCACCTACAAGAAGCTCTACCACGAGGTCTGCCGTTTTGCAAACGGGCTGAAGAGGCTCGGAGTGGGGAAGGGCGACCGGGTCTGTATCTACATGCCGCTCGTTCCCGAGCAGGTCATCGCCATGCTCGCCTGCGCCCGTATCGGTGCAATTCACAGTGTCGTTTTCGGAGGTTTCGGGGTAAATGCCCTGAACATGCGCATCAAGGATGCGGAGGCAAAGATCGTCATCACCGCGGACGTGGCGATACGCCGGGGAAAGACCATTCCGTTAAAGACCATTGTCGAGGAGGCCATCATCAACGCACCCAGCGTCGATAAAGTGGTAGTCCTGTCTCGTGAAATCGAGGCGCCGGTCGAACTCCACAAAGAGATGGAAATCGACTTCTACGAGATGATGGAGGGGGTTCCTGCTGAGTGCGAGCCCGAGGTCATGGATTCGGAAGACCCCCTCTTTATCCTCTATACCTCCGGGTCTACAGGTCCGCCGAAGGGGATCGTCCACACCTGCGGGGGATACATGGTGGGTACCTACTATACCACCCTGAATGTATTCGATCTGAAAGACAACGATGTCTTCTGGTGTACCGCTGATACCGGCTGGATCACCGGGCACAGCTACGTCGTCTACGGACCATTCTGTGTCGGTGCAACGGTTGTCCTGGCCGAAGCGGTTCCTGATTACCCGGATCCCGGTGCCTTCTGGAAGATCGTCCAGGATCTTGGGGTAACCATCTTCTACACCGCTCCGACCGCCATCCGCATGTTCATGCGGGTCGGTGAGCAGTGGCCGAACAAATACGACCTTTCCTCGCTCCGGATCCTGGGGTCGGTCGGTGAACCTTTGAATCCCGAAGCATTCGAGTGGTACTACCGGATCATTGGCAAAGACCGGTGCCCGATCGTCGATACCTGGTGGCAGACCGAGACCGGTATGCAGATGATCACCACCATGGTGGGAGAGGCCATGCGGCCGGGATTCGCAGGAAAATCCATCCCAGGTGTGGTTGCCGATGTCGTGGACAAGCAGGGCAAACCGGTGGCTCCTGGAAACGGTGGTTTCCTGGTGATCAGGGAACCCTGGCCGGCGATGCTCCGCACCGTCTACAAGAACGATGAACGATACCGGCAGTACTGGAACACCATTCCCAACTGCTATTCCGCGGGTGATCTTGCGGTGAAGGGCAAGGTCGATGACTACATCATGATCATCGGCAGGGCCGATGACATCATCATCGTTGCCGGGCACAACATCGGCACTGCAGAAGTAGAGAGTGCGCTCGTCTCCCACCAGGCAGTCGCCGAGTCGGCAGTCATTGGGAAGCCGGATCCCATGAAGGGAAATCTCATCAAGGCATTTGTCATCCTCCGCGACGGTTTCCACCGATCCGACAAGCTCAAATCCGACCTCACCTACCATGTCCGGATGACGATCGGGCCGATTGCCATGCCTTCCGAGATCGAGTTTGTGGATAAACTTCCCAAGACCCGGTCCGGAAAGATCATGCGCCGGGTGCTGAAGGCAAAAGAGCTGGGTATGGATCCAGGCGACATCTCCACCCTGGAGGAGTGATCTCCTCCAGCCCAATTTGGGTGTATCCTGAATCAGGAGTTGTTACCATTGTCCACTGAAGAGTCTCTGTTTGGCATGCCGGCCGAGCGGGGGCGCTGGGGTCTGGTGGTGCTGGGTATGATCATCAATCTCTGTCTTGGCACTATCTATTCCTGGAGCGTCTTCGTCAAACCGCTGACCGATTACTACGCAAGTCAACTTGGCCAGACGGTCACGGCAAACGAGGTGCTGATGCCTTTCTCGGTGTTCCTTGCCTTCTTCGCCATCGCAATGCCGTTCACCGGGAGGTATATCGAGAGCCTCGGGCCGCGGAACGTGACTATTATCGGGGGTATCCTCACCGGGCTCGGGTGGCTGCTTGCCTCAACGGTGACGTCTGTCTGGATGCTCTACATCGTGTATGGGGTCATCGGAGGTATCGGGGTGGGGATCGCCTACGGGGTGCCGGTCGCGGTGGCTGCCCGCTGGTTCCCGGACCGGAGGGGGACTGCCGTCGGCCTGACCCTGCTCGGGTTCGGTTTCTCGGCATTCCTGACCGCCAACATTGCCGGATACCTCATCACCACGGCCGGTGTGATGAATACCTTCCGGATATTCGGCGTGGCCTTCATCATCCTGATCGTCCTGCTGGCCCTCCCCCTGCGGTTCCCGGCTGCCGGATGGAAGCCCGCCGGCTGGAACCCGCCGGTTCCGAAACCTGGGGAGGAAGTCTGCGAGTGCGACCGCTCGGCTATGATCCGTACTCCGGCTTTCTATGGTCTGTGGTTCTGCTACTTCATCGGCTGCTTGGCGGGGCTGATGGCCATCTCCATATCCAAACCGGTTGGGACCGAGATCGGCATCGAGGCCGGCCTGGCCACCCTGCTGGTCGGGTTCTTTGCCATCTTCAACGGAGGAGGACGGCCGCTCTTCGGGGCGCTGACAGACCGGTTTACTCCCCGGAACACGGCCCTGCTCTCGTTCGTGCTGATCGCAGCGGCATCGGCCCTGCTCTGGCAGGTGCCTTCGGTTCCGGTCTACATCCTCTCATTCACCATCCTCTGGGGTTGCCTCGGCGGGTGGCTTGCGATAGCCCCCACGGCAACCGGCACCTATTTCGGCACCTGCGACTATCCGCGCTGCTACGGTGTGGTCTTCCTGGCATATGGTGCCGGCGCCATCGCCGGGCCACAGCTCGCTGGCTTCATCAAGACCACCACCGGGAACTACCTCGGAGTCTTTCCCTACGTGCTGGTGCTTGCCCTGATCGGAACCGGCGTGGCATGGAACCTGCTGAAGGCACCGGGTACGGTGCAGAAGACCTGACCACCTTTTTTACCGGAACCGGTCGGAAAGGGATTCCCGGAGGAGAGAAGGCGGATCAGGGGGTATTACCGATCCTGATGCAGGATGCCGGATGAATTTCGCATGAACCGCATACCCTCCCGTGAGTATGGTCTTCCACCCGTCATCGGGAATGAACCGAAGGTGCTCATTCTGGGATCCTTCCCCTCGAAGATGTCGCTTGCAGCGCAGCTGTACTATGCCAATCCCCGGAACCATTTCTGGCGCATTATACAGATCCTCTTTTCTCTTGATGACGACAGGGCAACCAGAGAAAACCAGCAAGCCCTCAAAGAGTGCCATGTCGCGCTCTGGGACATGATTGCCTCGCGGTCATTCCAGACAGGTGCGATGGACAGGGATATCAGGGACCCGGTCATGAATGATATCCCAGCCTTTCTCCGGGAACACCCGACCATTCGTTTCATCGGGCTGAACGGCAGCAAAGCAGCGGAGTGCTTCAAAAAAGTTATCTATGAGGCTCCGTTCCATTCAAGTCCGATTGTCATCATGCGGCTGCCATCCACCAGTCCGGCGAATGCAACATACCCGTTCTGGCAAAAACTGGAACAGTGGCGGGTCATCCTGGACTACCTCACTCCGTGAAAACCATGCACTCTATTACCAGTGACGGCTACCCTGCATACATGAAGAAAGAACCGCTGGAAATCCAATGCCTCACTGCTGCTGATTATCAGGAACACCCGTTTGAGAAAGTAATCCTCCCGCTGGGGTCGCTCGAGAGTCACGGCCCTCACCTGCCCTTTGCCACCGATGCCCTCACGGCCCACCTCCTGGCCAGGGAGATTGCCGCCCTGGTTCCGGGCACCGCGGTCCTTCCACCGGTTCCCTACGGGATGAGCGAGCATTACCGTGACTTCCCTTTCACTGTCTCCCTCTCCTTCGAGACTGAAACAGCGATTCTCCACGATATCCTCATCTCCCTGCACCGGGAGGGTATACGGAAAGTCTTTATTCTGAATGGCCATGACGGGAATATTGCCTCTATCGAAGTTGCTGCCCGGTCGGTTAAGGTGGCCTACCCGGAAATGCGGATTGTCACCCTTAATGCCTGGTGGGAGACATTGGGAGACCTGCTCCCGGAGGGGTTCTTCGATGTCTGGGACGGGCTCGGGCATGGAGGTGAAGGGGAACTCTCTCTCGCGCTTGCCCTCTTCCCTGAGTTGTGTGATCCGGAGAAAGCCGTCGGCATTGTCCCTGACAACCTGCCACCCTATGGGGAAGTGAAATGGCTTTTTTCTGAACTGACCAATTGCGGAGCAACGGGAGACCCCACCAGGGCCAGCAGGGAGAAAGGGCTGCGCATGAAGCAGGTACTGGTTGAGGCTATAGTCGAGATATTCCGGGTCCTTGATGATAGTGGCTGGGAATACCGCTCAGATCTAAAACGATAAATACCCTATTCCTTTTGAGAACTGTCCAACTTCCCCAGTCCGTTCTTTTTTTGTCCCTTCACTCACAGACGAAGGTGCATCCCGAGGTAAATTTCAGCAGAACAGAAACACCTTCTGGAGGTTCTTCATAAATCCGGGTCCGGATCTCATGGGGGTATTTATGCAAAGCCGTATACGCTGTTCTTATGAAATGCTATGTCTGTGCAAAGGAGGGCAGGTCAACCGAGGCCGTGGCCATCTGTATCGTCTGTGGCATGGGGACCTGCATGGAGCATACGATCCGCCAGGAGCTGGATGTCTGGGAGGGGGGATACCCTTTCCCTGTCCACAAGGTCGGTACAACGATCCCGCGGATGCTCTGTCCTGACTGCTTTGCGGCCCTCAAGGAGGGATAGTATTGGTTTCGCTTGCCAAACGCTGTTGTGCTGAGATAACCGGTACCTTCCTCCTGGTATTCTTTGGGGCCGGGGCAGCGGCCATGACCCTGATGCTCGCCAGGGGAACCACCCCCGCTACCCCTTTCAATGTCGGTATCGGTGCTCTTGGGGGCCTTGCAGACTGGCTGGCCATCGGCCTTGCTTTCGGCTTTGCCCTCTGCGCCTCCATCTATGCACTGGGCCGGATCTCGGGTGCCCACCTCAATCCGGCGGTGACCATAGCCCTCTGGGTTACAAAGCGCTTTCCCGGTGCTGATACCGGGGCCTACATCGTTTCGCAACTCATCGGGGGTGCTCTTGCAAGTCTCATCTTTGCCGCATGTGCGGGGATGGATGCGGTCACCATCGGCGGGCTCGGGGCTACGGCCCCCTTTCCTGGCATCACCTACGGTCAGGCTATCCTTGCCGAGGCCGTCGGCACCTTCATTCTGGTTCTGGCCATCATGGGGGCCGCAGTGGACGAGCGGGCCCCGGCAGGCTTTGCCGGCCTGGCAATCGGACTTACACTCGCCGGCGTCATTACGACCACCGGGAATATCGCAGGGGCATCCCTCAACCCGGCCCGGACCTTCGGCCCGTATCTCGGCGACTGGCTCCTCGGAGGTGTAAACCTCTGGGGCTACTTCCCCATCTACATCGTAGGCCCGATCCTCGGGGCTGTGGTGGCAGCATTTGTGTACGATTACCTATGGAAGTAAGGGAACAGCATCAGGCCACCAAATTTTTTTTATTCTCCCCTCCCTGCGACCTCAGCTGATTTTTATTCTCAGGCAACCAGAGGGAGTGTGCGGTAACCATGGCAGGTTTGTCTGCTCAGACCGCGGGGGTAGACCAGATGATCAGGCATATTCTTATAATACTCCTCGTCGGGCTCATTGTCCTGGCCCCGGTATCACCAGTTCTTGCCTCAGGCAATGATGCCAGCGGGGGCGGTAGTGATGGAGGCTCGGACAGCAGCGGGTCATCATCAGGTGGCAACGGGAGTGATGGTTCATCATCCGATGACAGTGGCGGATCGTCTTCCGGCGGGAACGGAGGCGATGACTCATCATCAGATGGCAGCAGTGGAAGCGGGTCCTCCTCGGGGGACACCGGCAGGGATCGGGACCAGTCACAAGATCGGGCGGACACTCCGGAACCGACAGGGGTCCCGACCGATGAACCGCTTCGCAGCGAGGATCGTGAGAGATCCGAGCAGGCGGTGATCGAGCAGCAGGGGGTCCAGATCCAGGACCGGGACCGGGATGAACTCCAGGGAAGATCCCGTGACGATTTCCTTGAGATGGTTCAGGAGAAGGAGCAGGAGCTCCTCCAGGACCGGGACCGGGATCAGCTGCAGGACCGCGATCGGGACCAGCTCAACCGCACCCTCGCCCTCTATACGCTCTCTATTGCCGGGAATGTGACCGGGGATTCCGGGCCAGAGCTGGTCCGGCTGGCAGCACAGGTCAACCAGTCGCTGGAGAACGCCACCCGGGCCGAAGAGCGAATCCAGTCCCGGAGTACATTCATGCGGACCCTCCTTGGGGGCGATACCGATGCCGCCGGCATCCTCATCCGGACCGCCGAACAGAACCGGGAACAGATCCGGCTGATGGAGCAGCTGGTGCAGAACTGCACTGACTGTGACCCGCAGGTACAGGAACAGCTGATGGAGCAGATCCGTTCCCTTGAACAGGAGCAGAACCGGCTCACGGTTCTGGGAGGGCAGGAGCTCGAAGACAAGGGTCTCCTCGGCTGGCTCTTCCGGTAGCTTCTCGTTGAGGAGGACGGGAAGATCGCCTGGCTCCTCACGGAATCACTCATTTTTTGGCTTCGTTTGCTGCTTCATATCGGGTCCACTCCTCCCGCAGCCGATATCGTGAATGTTTCCGGTCAGCCCCGGTCTTTTCCGGCAAAACGCTTTCATCCGTCCCTTCCCACAGTATTCCCATGAACCCCGTGGTCGTTCTTACGTTTATCATCGTCATTGTGCTCGAGATCGCCATCCCCCTCCTCCTTGGCTACGTTATGGTGAGAAAGTTCGGTCTCCGCTGGGGGATCTTTTTCTACGGCGCTCTTTTCTTCATCCTTGCCCAGGTCATCCATATCCCGCTGCTGCTCATCCTCCAGCCGCCCTACACGGCCTGGGCGAGCTCAATGACTTCTGATCCCGCCATGGTTCTCGCTGCCCTCGCCCTCTTTCTCGGGCTCTTTGCCGGCATTCTGGAAGAAGGTATCCGCTACCTCGTCTTCTCCCGCTTCTTTCCACGGAAGTCTCTCTCCCTTGACCGGGAAAACGGCCTCCTCTTCGGTGCAGGCTGGGGCGGCATTGAATGCATCTTCGTAGCCGTCCTCGTGATTTTCTCCCTGATCAACTATATCCTCATCACTTCGGGTGCTCTTGATGCCGTACTGGCAAACACCTCCCTGATCGATCCTGCCCAGCTGGTGACCCTGGACACCATCAGGAACCTCGCTCCGCTCGATATTCTCCCCGGCCTCTTTGAGCGGATCATGACTCTGATCCTGCAGATCACCTTTACCCTGCTGGTCATGTTCGCGGTGCTGAAAGCGAGGATCCTCTTCCTTCTCGCAGCGGTCGGATGGCATACCGTGATCGATGCCGTGGCGGTTTACGTGGCGCAGATGTACGGCATCTGGCCGACCGAGACATTCCTTGCCTTCAATGCTCTCATCGGAATCGGTGTCCTGTACCGGGTATGGGTGAGGCTCGGGGACGAGCCCGGGGTGAATCCTGAATAACCATATCCGGTCTGGAATTCCGGTTTCCCTGATCTGCCCGGCACGATCCAAAACTGCCGGCTGAAATGAGGATCAGGGAATCATGGCAGTTGCCTGTTCATCGAATGGATTGGTCCTGACCGCAAGGGAGTACAGGTAGGGATAGTTCACTTTCAGGTGGTGCATGTACTCCACCCACTGCGAGATCAGGAGCTTATACGCCCGGCAGATATCGCCGGCAAGGTGCTGCCGGTCATTCTCCGGGAGTACTGTAAGGTCTTTCCTGTGCCGCAGCTCATCCGTGAGGTGGAAGACTGCCTGGAGGAGGTTCGTAAATGATTCATGCTCAAGCAGGAGGGGATTTTCCAGCAGCCGGACCATAAAATCCTCTTTCTGCGAAAGGAACGCCTTGAGGCCCGGGAGATCGATCTCCCGGGGCGTAACCTCACAGGAATGCCGCGAGAGCAGGGCACCCACCCGGGTAAAATCCTGCTCAGACCAGCTGTCAGATATCAGGAGCTTCTTCTTAAGCTCAGGCATCTGAGGGTCATGGTCGGAGAAATAGGTGAGGAGAGGGGTACCCACGGTGGAGAAGAAGGTCCCTATCACCATATTCATCTTCTCCATCTTCATCTTCCGGTCCCGCACCTCCAGCAGGCGGTGCAGGATGAGGGTGACCAGCAGCACCTCGATCGGGAGGAAGGCAAGATCGCCGACCAGGTAGATCCAGATGTGGTGTGCATCCTGGAATACAGCAAAATGCAGGATGTAGAGTGCCGTCGAGAGGGCAACAAGAGCAATTGCAAGAGACACCGTCCATTTTTTATCGAGCATGGCAAATCCCGGAACTGGTATAGATTAGTGGTCTTTTCTTTACAGCATAAAAATTTTTAATGCAATACCATGCGTGCCGGTATCATCAGGGAGCAGTGAGGGAGCGGGAGCATTGTGGGTGTAAAATGAACGGTGTTCCTGCAATAGTTCTTCCTTTAGTTAATTATTTATAACATTATGTTATAGATTTCTAACTAATGTGAGAAATATCTCACAAAGATTGAGATATGCCAGAAATGGAGAGATCATTCTTCAAATCCCGAACCTGGATTACTGTCATGTTCATCTTCGGCATAGCCCTCCTCGTGGCAGGCCTCGCGGAGCTGGTGCTCATGCCGGCCGAGGCCCGGGGCAATACCGCTCTGTCGTTTGTTACCTTCGGTTTCATCATGGTATTCCTGGCCGGGTTACGGCTGTATCGCGGGGAGCACTCCTACCTTCAGGATGAGCGGCCCCGGAGAATCGGGGCCTACGGGCTCTCATGGTCCTGGTTCCTGACCTTCATCGCGCTCTTCATGTTCTTCTTGGCTGGACTGCCTGAGAATCTATTCCCCGGGCGCAGGAACACTTTCTGTCGTGCTCATCCTGGTGATGGGTATTTCGGCCAAGGTCTTCCAGATCTACCTGTTCCGGAAGGGGGATGTAGAGTGAACAGTACCGGGAGGGGGCCATGAGAACCCGCATCAGGGAATTCCGTGCACGATACCAGATGACCCAGGCCGATCTGGCACAGGCCGTCGGGGTAAGAAGAGAGACGATCGTGTTCCTCGAGGCTGGCAGGTATAATCCGTCCCTTAAGCTGGCACATGCTGTGGCACATGTACTTGGAACCACCATTGATGATCTGTTCATTTTTGAGAATGACACGGGAAGGGATGTGGTGCTCGAGGAGTGACTGCAATGCGTTCACGAAGAACATATCTGCAAGCCTCAGTGATTGCTTTCGCAGGATACCTTCAAAACCGGAGGGCGGGCAGATCCTTATCTTTCATCAACGACAATACCACTCCCATGAAAATATCGGGAACCAGTGCACTGGTGCTTATCATACTCTTTGCCATTCTCATCTCCCCCGCCGCCGCTTTCATCAGTCTCGGGAGCGTGCAGGTTACCCCCCCGGAAGATTCCATCCCGGCCGGGAGTGTGGCAAATGCATTGGCGGTGATCCAGATCATCCCCCAGGGCCCGACCACGTTCGTTGAAGGCTACACCCTGGTCCTCTCCACCGACCTTGAAAATGCCCGGTGGAATGTGGTTGTGATGGTGGACGGCACCCAGGCGGCGGTCATCCCCAAGGACGGGAAATTCGTATTCATCAACGGTTACCTCCTCTCGTACCCGACAAACCGGGACGTGGCGGTGAGCGTCCAAGTCGAAGGTGACGTCCCCTCCCTGACTCATGGGACGCCGTTTCGGGTACTGCAGGCCGAGGAACTGAACAACCAGGGGCAGTCAGTCGGGGATACCGAGCAGGTTGTAATCAGGAGCGTTGAGAACACGGGAACGGAAGCCACAGCTTCCCCAACCACCGGTGAAACCACCGTTGTAGTGACAGTTCCGGTGCCCGTGACCACGACGAAAGCAGGCATCTCCCTTATCCCGGTAGTGGGAGGAATTGCTCTGGTGGCTGTGTTATTCCTGAGAAAGGGTCGCTGAAGAGCGTCCGTTCATTTCAACGATTCTTTTTTAGAATTCCCGGTATCCGGGCGCTCCCCACGGCAGGGGGTACCGGACCAGCGAGGACTGGTATCCTGGGAACTGTTTAGGGTCATCCACATCCTGTATCCTGTATGAGCTCGTCCCTCCCGGTTGTTGTGATCATCCTCTCTGCCCTCATTCTTCTGGGGATCCTGGCTGTTATTATGATCAGGAAAAAGATGAAAGAGGGCAAACCGGTGGAAATCGATTATAATGCCTTCTTTGTGATGGGGATATCCTTTCTCCCGCTTGGTATTGTGCTGACGGTCCTCATCAATCCCGGATTTATCGGACTGGCCGGCCTGGGGCTGATCTCTATCATCATCGGGCTCTCCCACCGGGAGAGGTGGAGGCGGAAAAGAATGGGGTAATTCACCGGTCAAATGTCGATGGATACCGGTTGTGAGAAACCGGTGAAGAACTGCTCCTGGATAAGAATATACCAGCGTGCATAAAGTCGAACAGATCGGCACGTCATATTCTGTTATGAAGGGTGGTGTAATCGAGCGGATATGCTCCCCTGAAGAAGCATTTCCCATCATGCGGGAGCAGGCTCTGAACACCGGGGAGTAACCTCACCTTTTTTCTTATTTCACAGAAACAGCAGCACCAGGCCCAGCGTGATCAGTTTCGCGATCATGCTGCAGGCATAGGAAACAGCAGTGATCTTTATTCCAAATTTCCCAAAGAGGGAGAGATTGAGCGGGAAGGTGTAGCGGAGGTAGATCAGGGTGATCACCATCATGCTCCCGATCAGAAGGGTGACGAGTGCCGTCTTCACCACCAGCGTCCCGGTGGCAACCAGCGAGGCTACGACAGCGTACCCGGCATAGGATCGGAGGATCTGGGCGACGAGGGCGGTAGAGCTCTCCCCGGGAAGGCCGATTGCACCGAGAACCGGCTGGAAGAGTGCACCGATCAGATCCATCACCCCGTAAAGAGTCAGCACTGTAAAGGCCAGCACGGCAATCACCGTCACCGGGATGATCCGTCGGAGCTGCAGCAGGGCCTTCCGGAATCCGGCCTCGAGCCGGTCGCGGGAAAAGGTGACCTTCTGCACCGGCGTCTCCACCCTGTCGCAGCAGGGCTGCGGAACCCGTTTGCGGAGCACGAACCGGGTGTAGATGATCGCGCCGGTCATCTGGAGAGAACTCGAGAAGAGATTGAGGAAGACATGGAGGCCCCCGATAACCGGGCCGAGCAGCACGATGGCGGCCGGGAGGTGCACCCTGAAGAGCGATTCACCGAGGACGACAGGAAACGTGCTCATCACCAGCGTTGGAATGACCTCCTCTTTTCCCACTTTCTTGTCGTAATACAAACCTGCATAGAGGGCCTTTCCTGCCGTGGGATTAAGGAAGATGGCGAGGATGGCGGTCGCCGAGGGTTCGGAGAGGCCGGAGATCCGGCAGAGGGGGCGGGTAAGACGGGAGAGTCGTGAGAATATTCCGGTTTCCACGAGTACGCTGGCAAGGATAATTCCGAGGGAAAGCAGGAGCACTGCCTCAACGAGGTAGGTGAGGAGCACGTCAACGGTGGCGGAAACAGGAGGCACGTCAGTAGTCTTCTGGCCGGAGGAGATTTATGCAAATCGATGAGATACGAAAACCTGTATCCTCCGGACCATCGTTTTCCCCACGCACCATATCAGTCCAGAATGAGGGATCCGCCCGGCCGCGATCATTATCTGCACCTGCCACACACCACTGGCTATGCTTCCCACCGGTAAAACCTTCATGGAGATGACCCGGTACGATCACATCTCACCCTCAGACCAGTTCCTGAAACTGCCTGCCCCTCCACTGGAAAAACCCTACCCCGGGGAGGGGCCATTCGTTCCGCTTCCCAAACCAGATACCATCATCGTCCCGCCTCTCGACCTCTGCAAG
The DNA here is from genome assembly GCA_002499905.1 of Methanolinea sp. UBA277. Taxonomy (GTDB): domain Archaea; phylum Halobacteriota; class Methanomicrobia; order Methanomicrobiales; family Methanospirillaceae; genus UBA9949. The sequence goes on along the minus strand of DANP01000019.1, from coordinate 45,547 downwards.
GCTATTGAAAACCGGCGATCGGTCCGGAGATACCTTCGGGATCCCCTCTCCCTGGATGAACTCGCCTATCTCCTCTTGTGTACCCAGGGAATCGTGCAGGTAGTCGACCCCTTCTATACCTTGAGGAACGTCCCTTCCGCGGGAGGGAGGCATTCATTCGAGACTTTCCTGCTCATCAACCGGGTCGACGGGGTGAAGCCCGGCCTGTACCGCTATCTGTCCTTCTCGCACCGTCTGCTGGAAATGGATACCGGGCCCGGGATTGCCGACAGGGTCATGGCCGCCTGCCTCGGGCAGGCATTCGTCAGGAATTCAGCAGTCACGTTCCTCTGGGCCTGTGTCGTCTACCGGATGGCCTGGCGGTATGCCGAACGGGCCTGGCGGCTGGTCCACCTCGATGCCGGGCATGTGGGCCAGAACCTGTACCTCGCAGCAGAGCAGATCGGCTGCGGAACCTGCGCCATGGGAGCGTTCGATGATCAGCAGATGGCCGACCTCCTCGGCATCGATGGCGTTGATGAATTCGTCATCTACTGTGCTGCAGTCGGGAAGAGTGAAGGCCTAAAGAGACGTGCCTGAAAAGCAGGTAACCACCTTTTACCGGTTATCAGGGAGGGGAAAGAGAGGAGTTAACCCCCCTCTCCTCTGAAACCGGGAGGGGCATATATTGATATTTCCCTCCGGCAAGGTTACATTCTGGTGATCACTATGCCGACTATCGTTCACTTTGACCTCCCGGCAGATGATGTCGAACGGGCAAGAACATTTTATACCGGACTGTTTGACTGGAAGTTTATCACTCCCCCCGGTTTTTCGGACTACTATCTGGTCGGGACCCTTAATCTCGATGGTAAGCCCTCACTGGGAGGGGGGCTTGGGAAACGGGGGAGCCCTGATCAGCGGATCATGAACTACATCGGGGTCTCTTCTATTGAGCAGTACTGCGAAAAGGTTCAGCGGCTGGGAGGTCAGGTCATTGTTCCGAAAATGATTGTACCAAAGTTCGGCTTTATGGCAGTATGCATTGATACCGAAGGAAATCAATTCGGGCTCTGGCAGGATGACCCGGACGCAGGGTAAATCAGGAACGTTGTGTAATGCCGGGTTCGGCCACCATGGAGAAGATTCAGGTGTGGGAACAGAGAAGAGACCCTCTCTCAATCCTCGGCATCCAGGGAAGTCCACGGGGTGTGAAAAGCCGGACCCGGATGCTTCTGCAGTGGGTGCTGGCAGGAGCCGCAGATGCCGGGGCGGAGACGGAACTGATCGATCTGGCAGATCTCCGGATCGAGGCGTGCATTGCCTGTGAGAGCTGTTCCCTCACCGGCAGGTGCGTGTTCAGCGATGATTTCCCCCTGCTCTACGAACGGCTTATCAGGGCAGATGGTGTCGTGTTCGGGTCACCGGTGTATATCGATAATGTCACCGGCCAGATGAAGATCTTCATCGATCGGCTGGCAGACGCCATCCACTACCAGGTGCTCACCGGGAAATACGGCTGTGCCGTTGCCACCACCTGGAACTCAGGAGGCGGGGGGGTCGTACGCTACCTGAACCATGTGCTCAATTATCTCGGTGCTTTCACGATCCCCGGACTGCACGTGGCGCTGGAAAGCGATGAACAGGCAATATACCGGGCAGAGGTGGCTGCGGAGATGCTCGGAAAGGTGCTTGTGCAGGCAATTCGTACCCGGATGCACTTCCCGGATCAGGAAGCGTTCATCGAGCAGAACCGTGCATTCTTCGGCAGTATCGTCACAGAGAACCGGGAGTGGCGGCCGGAAGCGTACGATGAGTGGGTGCGGCAGGGCTGGATCCGGTAGAGGATAACTCTTTTTTCCAGCATCTCCCTTGTTTTTCAGGCTGATTCTCATGAATCTGACATTGTTTGACCAGATGACTGACCAGGAAAAACACGCCTATCTCGAATTTCTCCTCTGGCATTACCGGGTGGCTGACGGGTTCTGGTATATCTACGTCACCGAAAGGTACGGCCAGCCCGTCGCCGATGATCTCAATGAGAAGGTATGGGGCCGGATTGCAGGAATGGCGGCAGAGAACCTCAGGGAACGCTTTCATATCACAGAAAAAGGTCTGAAGGGATTTGTGAAGGCCCAGCGCCTCTTCCCCTGGGCTATGATCGTTGATTACACCCTCGAGGAGCGGGAGGACGAGGTCATCATCTCGGTGCCCTCCTGTCCAACCCAGGAAGCACGGCTGCGGCGGGGACTGGATGAGTATCCCTGCCGCGAGATGCACCGGGCCGAGTTCATCAGCTTTGCCCGGGCAATCGATCCCCGGATCAGGGTCGAGTGCCTCTTTGCACCGCCGGAGCCTCATCCGCCCGGCGTGTTCTGCACGTGGCGATTCTCCCTGAAAGAAGAGGACTCCCCCTGAAAGTCCGTGCGGGGAAGGTGCTTCGATCACCACGACATAGTCATATGTTTCTGCTCCAACGGAAGACATGGTTTTTCCCCTCTATTCTTCGGGCGGCGCGCCCGGGGGAGATCTCCTGACCGCTGTATGGATGATCACTCCTTTCTCCCCCTCATCACTGCGAATGATCGGTTCCTGAACACCACATCAACGTCAGAGAATCCTGCTTCCCGGAGCCATGCAAGCTGTATCGAGAGCTTTGCCATCCGGTCCAGCGTATCCCGTCGCCTGACCGCCCGTTGCCGTTCCTCATCGGTGAGCGAACCCTTCCGGAGGAATGCGTCCCAGTACGCGAGGTACCGGGCATGCTGCTCCAGAGTCTCTCCCTCAACCTGCTCTGCATTCACGAAGACGCCCCCTGCATTCAGCGCCACATGGATTCGTGCATACAGGCTCCGTTTCTGGTCATGTTCGAGGTGATGAATGGAGAGGGCGGAGCAAACCAGGTCATAGGGACCCCCGAGCTCCTCACGGCTGTAATCGCGGACGAGACAGGTGAGATGCTCCCTCCCTGTGAAACGCTCCCTGGCTACTGCGAGCATGCTTTCCGAGATATCGATCAGGGTGAGAAATGCTTCCGGGTACCGCTGGAAGATGCGGGCGGCAAGGAGGCCTGTTCCGGCACCGATATCGAGGACAGATGGCCGTTCTCCCTTCCAGTCCGCAGCACGGATTGCCGCATCATAGAAGTCATCGAACAGGGGGATGATCCACTTCCGCTGTGCATCGTACTCAGATGCACCGGTTCTGAATGCTTCCCGTACCAGATCCATTACATGAAACTTGGCAACCTGCCGATAAAAAGGTCTTCAGATCCGGAACGGCAGTGTCGGGGGTCATTCCGGATGATGAGGTGATTATTCCGGATTATGACTTCGCGTCAGCTTCCCGCCGCTCCATATGCAGAGGTGCGCCGGTCAGCTCCTCCACCAGCCTTCGTGCCGCCTCTTCCATCTCTGCCGGCCGCTCTGCATACTCGCCAACAATCCTGACGATGGCCGATCCCACGATCACCCCGTCTGCACCGGCTTCTGCATATGTCCTGATATGTTCCGGGGCGGATATCCCGAACCCGGGAACCACCGGGAGATTTGTCCTCAGTTTTACGGCACGGAGGCAGGCGAGTGTTTCCGGCGCGACCCCTTCCCGGACACCGGTTACCCCCATGGCGGCGACAAGGTAGATGAATCCCGTTGCCAGGGAGAGGATCCGGCCCAGCCGTTCCTGTGATGTGGTCGGGCTGACGAAGAGGATGGGATCGATCCCTGCATCCCGGGCGGCATCGCAGAAGGGGCCGGCCTCTTCTGCCGGAAGATCGGCAATCACCACTCCGTCTGCACCGGCACGGGCCGCATCATGGTAGAACCGGGGAATCCCCCGCTGGATCACGATGTTGGCATAGGTCATGATGAGCAGCGGGATTTCCGTCTTTTTTCTTACGTCGCGGACGAGTGTGAAGAGCCGGTCGGTATTCATGCCTGCAGAGAGAGCCCGGGCGCCCGCATCCTGGATCACCGGGCCGTCCGCGACCGGGTCTGAGAACGGCATAACCAGCTCGAGCATATCTGCTCCGGATGCCGCCAGGCACCGGGCAATTCTGACGCTCCGCGCGAAATCGGGATCACCGGCCACCGTGCAGGCCACGAGCAGCGGCAGCTTTCCGGAGCGGAACGCACCGGCGATACGTGATCCGCTCGTCATGAACCCCCCCCGGTCAGTGCAGCGACCTGGGCTACGTCCTTGTCCCCTCTCCCCGAGAGATTGATTACCAGGATGCTGTCCGTGTCCAGATCGTCGGATATCGTTCTGGCAAGGGCCACCGCATGGGCAGATTCCAGGGCAGGGATGATCCCTTCGGTACGGGAGAGGTAGAGGAACGAGTCGATGGCTTCACCGTCCGTTACCGGTCGGTAGATGACACGCCCTTCATCGTGGAGGAAGCTGTGCTCCGGGCCCACCCCGGGGTAGTCGAGGCCGGCCGAGATGCTGTGGGACTCGAGGATCTGGCCGAATGCATCCTGGATCAGGTAGGTGTAGGTACCGTGGAGCACTCCCGGCCTCCCGGCACACAGGGTCGCCCCGTGCTTTCCGGAGAGGCCTTCACCACCGGCCTCGGCGCCATAGAGGATGACCGGGTCATCGAGGAACGGGTGGAACATCCCGATGGCATTGGACCCGCCGCCCACGCAGGCCACCATGGCATCCGGGAGCCGCGCTTCCTTTTCAAGGATCTGGCGACGGATCTCTCTGCCTATGACAGTCTGGAAGTCCCTGACCAGGGAGGGGAAGGGATGGGGTCCCACCACCGATCCGATCAGGTAGTGGGTATCCCGGACGTTTGCCACCCAGTCACGGAGCGCCTCGTTGATGGCGTCCTTGAGGGTCCGGGAGCCGGAAATTACCGGCCGCACCTTCGCCCCGAGCATCTGCATCCGGGCCACGTTCAGGGCCTGCCGCTCCATATCCTCGATCCCCATGTACACCTCTACCGAAAGCCCGAGCGCTGCTCCGGCGATGGCTGCGGCAACCCCGTGCTGGCCGGCCCCGGTCTCGGCGATGATCCGCCGCTTTCCCATGAACCGGGTCAGGAGGGCCTGCCCCAGTGCGTTGTTCAGTTTGTGGGCTCCGGAGTGGAGGAGATCCTCCCGCTTCAGATACACCCGGCAGGAGAGATCCCGGGACATGTTCCTGCAGAAAGTGAGCGGGGTTTCCCTTCCTGCATACTCCTGAAGGTAGTAGTCCATCTCCTTCCGGAAACCGGCAGAGGGGACGATGGTCCGGTATGCCTCATCGAGCTCTTCAAGTGCGGCCATCAGGGTCTCGGGAACAAACCGGCCGCCATACGGGCCGAACCTGGTTGAAACGGTCATACGATCACCCGTTTTGCCGCCCCTACGAAAGCCCGCACCTTTCCGGGATCCTTCTTTCCCGGGGCATACTCGACTCCGCTTGCCACGTCAACCCCACAGGGCCGGACCCCCTGGATTGCCGCTGCCACATTCCCGGGAGTGAGACCCCCGGCAAGCAATACCGGGACAGGAGCTATGGAGATAACGGCGGACGCAAACGCCACATCAAAGGGGCGTCCGGTTCCATGGCTCCCGTCCACGATGAGAGCGTCAGCATCTGACGGCATGACATCGGCCGGTGCAACCATCCGGATGACCCGTGCTCTGCATGACGGCGGAACCGCGGCAGAACAGGAGACCTGGATGGCATCGGGCCGGAGGGCACAGATCTCCTGCAGGTCTTCCGGTCTGGTAGAGTGGGTTACACAGACCCTGGTCATGGCCGGGACGGCATCGAAGATCTCCCGGGCCTGGTCAGGAGTTACACAACGGGGCGAGACTGAATGGAGCACGACTCCGATGAGGTCTGCTCCTGCCGCCTCGGCAAGGCGGGCATCACCGGGTGTGGTAATACCGCAGATCTTTACGCGAATACGAATCCCTCCAGTGCTTTTACCGGGTCCTGTGCCGCCATGATGGCCGACCCGATCAGGAACCCGTCGGCATGCTGCCGGAGTCCCCGGACATCGCAGGGCCAGAGGAGCCCGCTCTCGGAAACCACGGCAAGGCCGGCATCGCGGACCAGCGGGGCCAGCCGCAGCGTGGTGGAGAGATCGATGCGGAGCGTCCCGAGATCACGGTTGTTTATCCCAACCATACGGGTTGCGGTCACCAGCGCTGCCCTCACCTCATCTGCCGTATGTACTTCCACAAGGGGTTCAAGACCGTGAGCGAATGCGGCGTCAACCATGCAGGGGAGCCGGTCGCCGAGCACTCCCGCGATGAGGAGGACGGCATCGGCTCCCAGGATCCTGCTCTCTGCCAGCTGCCGTTCATCAATGATGAAGTCTTTGCGCAGGATGGGGACGCGGACTCCGGATCGGATGACCGGGATGAACTCCGGGCGGCCGTTGAAGAAGAACGGCTCGGTCAGCACCGAGAGAGCAGCACAGCCTGCTGATGACAGGCCGGCAGCCAGCCCCGAGGGATCGATCTCCTCCCGGATGCTTCCGCGGGACGGGGAGGCAAACTTGATCTCGGCAATAATGGCGTTCCGCCCGCTTCTTCGCCCGAGAGCAGCATGGAGACTGTGGTGATCCCGTTTCCCGGGGAACTCCCCGGGAGTGCGGGGGAGCCCGGCCACTCTTTCGGCAGTGGCTCTGATCACCTGATCGAGGATCATTATACCCCTCCGCTGGCAGACACCAGGGCATCCAGTTTTCCTGCCGCAGCACCCGAATCGATGGCTTCTTCCGCCCGCGATATCCCTGCAGCATAATCGGGAGCGAGTCCGCCGAGGTAGATCGCGGCTCCGGCATTCATGACCACCACATCACGTGCCGGACCCTCTTTCCCGGCAAGGATCTGCCGGATGATGCGTGCGTTTTCTGCAGGAGTGCTCCCGGCAAGGGTGGAGAGCGGGGAACGGCAGAAACCAAAGTCCTCGGGAGTGAGGGTGTAATTTCTGACCGCAGCCTTGTCGATCTCGGCGACAAGGGTCGGTCCGGAGACCGTAATCTCATCGAGTCCGTCACCATGAACCACCATTCCCCGCTCAGTACCGAGCGAGAGGAAGGAGACGGCAAATTTTGGGATAAGTTCAGGGCTGTACACACCGCAGAGCCGGGCGGGGGCCCCTGCAGGATTGAGGAGGGGGCCGAGGAGATTGAAGATGGTGGAGAAACCGAGATCATGCCGCACCTTCGCCGCATGCCGGAGAGCAGGATGATACACCGGGGCAAAGAGGAACCCGATCCCGATCTCCTCGATGATCGTGCATGACCGCTCAGGTGAGAGGTCGACTACGACCCCCAGCGCTTCCAGCACATCGGCCGAACCGCACGAGCTGCTCACGTTCCGGTTGCCGTGCTTGACCACCGGTACTCCCGCACCGGCTGCCACGATGGCTGCAGCGGTGCTGATATTGAATGTTCCTGCGCCATCACCACCGGTCCCGCAGGTGTCGACCAGCATGCCGCGGACGTTCGGCCTGACAGAGCGGGCATGTCCCTGCAGGACCTGTGCAAACGATGCGATCTCCTCTGCGGATTCCCCTTTGACACGGAGGGCTGTGATGAGTGAAGCGATCTGCGCTTCGCTGGCCCGGCCGGACGCAACCTCTTCCATCGCTTCCATCGCGAGCCGGCTGGAAAGGTCCTGCCCCCGGGCAAGCCGCGCAAGCGCTGCCTGCATCATGCACCCCCTGACAGGAAGTTCTTCATGAGGTGTGCTCCTTCCGGGGTCATGATACTCTCCGGGTGGAACTGGATGCCGTAGAGCGGCAGGTTCCGGTGGGCAACGGCCATCACGCACCGGTCTTCTGCAGCATAGGCGAGGGTTCCGAATTCCCGGGGGATGTCCTCCTCCGCAGCCACCAGCGAGTGGTAACGGGTTGCGGTGAAAGGGTTCGGTATGCCTGCAAAGATGCCTTCACCGGTATGGACGATACTGCTCGTCTTGCCATGAACCGGCCGTCCCATCCTGCGGATCGTGCCACCGAACGTCTGAACAATGGTCTGGTGGCCGAGGCAGACCCCGAGGATGGGGACCGTTCCGGCATACTCCCGGATCACCTCAGGGCAGATCCCCGAATCGTCCGGGGTCCCGGGACCGGGGGAGAGGATGATCCGGTCAGGATCCACCGCCCGGACCCGCTCGAGCGATTCATCCGAGAGTACCGGTATCGGTTCTGCCCCCAGACGGCCGACCAGCTGGAACAGGTTGTAGGTGAAACTGTCATAACAGTCGATAATAGCAACTTTCATTGTTCGCCTCCTGCCCGGGAAATGGCATGCACCATGGCACGGGCTTTGTGTTCGGTCTCCTCAAATTCCCGTCGGGGCACGGAATCGGCAACGATCCCTGCGCCGGTTGAGAACTCGGCTATTCCTCCGCTGACCCGGAGTGTCCGGATAGCGATGGCAAACTCGAGGAGGTCATTGAAACCGGCATATCCGACCGCCCCTGCGTACAATCCCCGCGGATGGGGCTCCAGTTCTGCAATGATCTGCATGGCCCGGATCTTTGGTGCCCCGCTCACCGTGCCGGCAGGGAAGCAGGCGGCAAGGGCATCAAACCGGTCATATCCTTCGGCAAGTTCCCCGCACACCCGTGAAACGATGTGCTGGACATGGGAGAACTTCTCCAGCTCGAAAAATTCCGGGAGAGAAACAGATCCAAATGCCGAGACCCTCCCGATATCGTTTCGTGCCAGGTCTACGAGCATCAGGTGTTCGGCCCGTTCTTTCTCATCAGCGAGCAGTTCACACCCCAGATGGTCATCCTCCTGCTTGTCTCTCCCCCGGGGTCGTGTGCCGGCAATCGGGACGGTCTGGATCACTCTTCCCTCTGACCGGACCAGCATCTCGGGGCTTGAGCCGACGATAACCTCATCACCGAAATCAAGGAAGTAGAGATAGGGGGAGGGATTGATCTCCCTGATGGCCCCGTAGGCTGCGAGAGGATCCCCGGTAAAGGGGCAGGAGATCTTCCGGGAAAGGACTACCTGGAAAATATCCCCGGCCGCGATGTACTCCTGCGCTTTCCGCACCCGTTCCTCAAACTCGTCACAGCTCAGGGATGACGTGAATGGTGAAGTCCGGGATCCTTCCCCGGCAGGGCGTCCGGCATTTCCCGGCGTGACGGATGCTATCTGCCCACGGAGCATCCTGATCCGTTCCCGGGCCTCTGTGACCGCCTCGTCAGGTTTTTCTCTCGGCTCCAGGAGGAGATTGTCAAAAAGTGTGCAGGAGCCCTGCACATGGTCGTATACAATTCCCCGCGTGGAGAGCATGAACCGGGCCAGGTGGCCATCCCCCCTACCTGCCTGAACCCTGCCGAAGGTCAGGGCACTCACCATGTCATAGGCGCAGTACCCCACAAATCCACCGATAAATCCGGAATGGGACTCTGCCGTGGACAACCTCTCCGTGAGATTCCGGAGCCTGCTCACGGGATCCCTCCCTTCCGGGTTGGAAAAGAGGGCGACGAGCTGACGGTCACCATCGCAGGCCGGATCTTCATCGAGGGAGAGGACCATTCGGGGTTCAAGACCGATGACGGACCTGACTGCCAGGCGGGGAAGCCCTTCCATAGACTCCAGGATGTATCCTTTCCTGATTCCAAGAGCACGGTAGAGGGTGTAGGGATCGCAGGCCGGGAGCGGGATCGATTCGGTTACCGGAAGAACAAGGAGAGATGGTTCTCTGTATGATTTTTCGGGCTTGATGCAGGATGCCGTCGGAGTGACGGCGGACTCCAGTCCAGGGGCATCACCTGGTGTTTCGGCTCACCTGTCATGTATATAATAATACATTAATGTATGTATTTATACTTTGTTGTATTAAAAAGGGTTTTATCCTGTGACCGGAGCAAGAATCTCGGTCATAATTTCATCAGGGGAGACTTCCCGGGGATCATTATGGTAGATTTCGCGAATCGGCCCCCTAATCTTCATTCCCCGCTCCTCTAACCAGGTAAACAGCTTCAGGTAGGTGGGCTCACAAGCCTCGTAGGGACCAAGGTGAACAATCCGGGCCATCCTGCCACCCGGGAGGGTGTAAACGTTCATTCCGGGTCCTGGCCGGGAACCTGGCGGAACAGGGAAGGCAACCTCTATATCGGCACTCCCTTCCCGGTCCGCGTTCATTGCCTCTTCTTTCGAGCACTCGTGACAGAGGAATACCGGGGGACCGGTAAGGGGGATGCCCTTCTCCATGGCATAGATCGCGATTTCAGGGAGCAGCTCGGCGATCTGGCGGTAATGGCCTTTCTTCCGGATACCGAGCACGGTCTGCGGGGGCGTGGTGACAATCGTAATTTCCTCCATAGATATCTTGTCCAGAGGGTGGGAAAAGAGACCTATAAAGGTTTGGCATGGCCGGTGAATGTGCAGATCGGGAAACCCTCTACCTGCGTGCGCGAACCGGCTGGAAGCCGGCCGCGTTCCGCCGGGATATTACCTGTTCACGCCATACACGAGGTGTACGTATCCTTCACCGACATCCCCGCACTCCTTCAGGGTGAGCGGAATATTATGAGCGGTGCCTGGCTCCGGCTGGTAGAGGAGGATATCCGTCTGTGCGGAGAGGACCGGTGCAATGACGAGAGAAATCTCATCCACCAGGCCGGCACCGAGGAGGACCGTGTCCAGTGTTCCGCCGGTATCTGATACCAGGGTCCTGATATGGTATTCCTGATAGAGTTCGTGCAGGGCGATTTCAGGGTCCACCCGGTCCTTCCCGGCGGTGAGATAATCGTAGTCCCGGTCTTCGAGGAAGCGTACATACCGTGAGGGCGTTTCATCCGAGATCAGCACAATGACATCGCGGGTATACTCCATCCGCCGGTAGAAATGGAGCACGGATGAGAGCCTCCCCCTGCTGTCAACCACCACCAGCCAGGGCCGGGTTTCACCAGGCGTCGCCGGCCGTTTTGTTCTGTCAGACTCCTCTTCCGGGGGAATCTCAACCGGGGCGGCGAGAATCGTATCTGCCCCTGCGAGAACCGCATCCGGACGGTAGGAGAGCAGAATCGGGTAGTATACCCCGTAATCGACATCGTAGCCGGTAAGCGAGCCATTCGGGCTGACGGCATTGGAGAGGATTACCCTCGGGCGCATGGAGTGATTATGACCCTCATGAATAAAATACCCGGCGGAAAGGGACCCGCCACTCTTCCTGTCCCCATCGGGATGATGCCCGGGCAGGCAGAACCGCTTCCGGTCAGGTGGTGCCGGAAGGGCTGAACCTCTCAGAGCGGGACAGTCTCTGATCCAATCTTTTTCCGCTGCGCGATATGGTAACCCGAGATTACGGAGAGGTATTCCCCGAATGCGGCATCGAGCTCCCGGTCCCCGGTGTCCATAAAGAGAAGCGGAGTCTCTGCCAGTTTATGGGGGGTGGCAACGACAATGATGTTCCCGATACCGATCTTTCGAAGAACGCAGGGGCTCACCTGCTGGGTTCCCCTGCCGAGCACCGACCCCTGGGCACCGATGATGCTGATCACCAGCCGGGCCTGCCCTTCTCCGGCAAGGAGGGAAAGCATCCCCTGCTCGTTCAGGTCAGTTGCAACCAGTCTCCCGTCCTGTATCGCATCAAATCCGAGCAGGGTCTTTTCCACACCCAGTGCACGGGCTATCGCTCCCGTTGTGCTTCCCGGACCGATAATGTAGAGGATCTCAGCAGTGCCCCGGATGACCTCGGCGATAAACCGCCCGATTCCAGCCTTTGCCAGCTCCTCATCCTGGTCTTCGAAGACCTGCTTTGCACCCTGGACAAGGCCCGGCAGGTACGGGCTCTTTGCATAGCCGTAGAGCGTCGCTTTAAGTTCCCCGTGCCGGTATGCCTCCTCGTCCACATCCATCACTTCGGCATCCCTGACAGGGAGCGGAGACGCAGCGCCAGAGCGGAGGATCTCCGCGGCCGCCACGGGATTCACCGCGAATACCGCAGAGTACATCTTGACCCCGGCCGGTATACCGAGGAGGGGGATGGTGTCGGTCACCACATCGTACAGATCCCGTGCCGTTCCATCACCACCGCAGAAGAGGATCAGGTCAGCCCCGTTCCTGAGAAATGCCCTGCAGGCGTCACGGGTATCCGCCGCCGTGGTAACCGGAGGTGTCCGGTAGACAACATGGAAGCCGGAAATGCCCGCACCGGTGAGCACATCCTCTCCCATAGGGCCCGAACACGTGACGTACCGGAACGGTGCATCTCTGAGCTCATCTATCGTTTCCCGTGCCCTGGAAGCAGCCATCGGTCGTGCCCCCCGGAGGATTGCTTCTGCGACCTTTCCATCCGTGCCTTTCAGCCCCACGGCACCTCCCATGCCGGCAATAGGGTTGATGAGGAAACCGATGGTTTTCATGATCAGAAAAGGGCAGGGTATGATATTGTGATTATTGGTGAGGCGGAAGACCAGGGTGTGGAAAGATTTCCCTGGCTCACCCCAACTTCGGCAGCCTTGATAATGACTCCCTGATCAACTGCTCCGGGTATTCATAATCGACCAGCTGTTTGGCATAGAACGCATCGAAGGCTGACATATCGAAATTGCCGTGTCCTGAGCAGTTGAAGAGAATGGTCTTTGCCTCGCCGCTCTGCCGGCATTTCAGGGCCTCATCGATGACCGATTTCACCGCATGTGATGTCTCGGGCGCCACAATGATACCCTCCGTCCGGGCGAAGGTCTGCGCGGCCTCAAAGACCTCAGTCTGGTGGTAGGCTACCGCCCGTATCACCGCGTCATGGACGAGGCGGGAGAGGATGGGCGAGTCCCCATGGTACCGGAGCCCGCCGGCATGAATGGAAGGCGGGACAAAATCATGCCCGAGCGTGTACATTTTCAGGAGCGGGGTCAGGCCGGCAACATCCCCATAATCGTAGGTGAAGAGTCCTTTGGTGAGTGTCGGGCAGGAGGCCGGCTCGGCACCGATGATATCCACATCAGGATGCTTCCCGGTCAGTTTGTCGCCGGCAAAGGGGAACGAGATACCGGCAAAGTTGGAACCCCCGCCAACACATCCGATAACCATGTCGGGATACTCCTCAACCGAGGCCATCTGCTCACGTGCCTCAAGGCCGATGACCGTCTGGTGGAGGCAGACGTGGTTCAGCACCGAGCCGAGCGAGTAGTTGGTGTTGCCGTGGGTAGCCGCGTCCTCGACCGCTTCGGAGATAGCGATACCAAGGCTCCCGGGGGTGTCGGGATACTTTTCAAGGACGGCACGCCCTGAGTTGGTCTTGGTGCTGGGGCTCGGGATGCACTCTGCCCCCCAGACCTGCATCATGGACTTGCGGTAGGGTTTCTGGGTGTAGCTTGACCGGACCATGTATACCGTGGCCTGCAGGCCGAAGAGCATGGTCGCAAACGCGAGCGCTGATCCCCACTGCCCGGCACCGGTCTCCGTGGCAATCCGCTCGATGCCCTCCTTCATATTGTAGTAGACCTGTGGAACCGATGTATTCGGTTTGTGGCTGCCGGGGGGGCTGACCCCCTCCCACTTGTAGTAGATTCGTGCCGGGGTTTTGAGTGCTTTCTCGAGTCGTAGGGCGCGGTAGAGGGGACTTGGCCTCCAGAGACGCAGGACATCGAGCACTTCACCGGGAATGTCAATGAAGCGGTCCGGACTCATCTCCTGCCTGATCAGTTCCATGGGAAAGATGACTTTCAAATCATCGGGTGTCACCGGTTTTTGGGTAGCCGGGTGGAGAGGAGGGTCAAGTGGTGCGGGAAGGTCTGCCAGAACATTGTACCATCGTCGCGGCATCTCATCTTCGCACAGGAAGATCTTGGTATCCATATACTGTGATTTGAATTGTATAGTTATATACATTGTTGTATAAGAACGGTAGTTAATGCGATGAAAAGACCGTTTGATTTCGCCGGATGGGGCCGGTCGCTTTCCCGATTTTTCTGACATCTGGGATGGAAAACTTTTCCTTATTCCGGTATCAGACGCCATCCGCGTATCGACAAGGTAATGGTGAAAGCATCCTGCAGGCCCTTTCCTGCTGTCTGCCCATGCATACCTTTTTCTACGATGAACTGTCCGAATATCCCCGGGAATTATATTCCGGGAAAACGAAGAATAAGGAAGAACAGATTCAACCGTTTCCTGTGAGGGCTGCCCAGATGGACGATAAGTGGGAAGGGGGATGCATCCCGGCAACGATCAACGACCAGTGGAACTACCTCCTCTCCACGATCTGGGACCAGATGATCCACCTTGTCATCCGCTTTGACGGCATGCTCAGCGAGCCGGCGCTTGCATCCGCAGTCAGGTCCGCCTGTGAGGCCGAACCCCTGACAGCAATGCGCTTTCAGGAAGGCGAACCGCCGTATTTCATACAAGATCCCGATGCACTGGCCCGGACGTATGCCGTCATCACGACCACGGATCCTGATGCCGCACTCCGGATGCTCCTCACCGAACCCCTCGATCCGGCAACCGGCCCCCAGGCACGAGTCCGGCTTATCAGGTCGGACAGCGATCTCCTCTGCATTTCTGTAAATCACACCATCAGCGATGCATATGGAGTCAAAACGTTCGGAAGCCGAATAGCCCGGCTCTACCATGCACAGTCTGCTCCGGCCACGTTCCTGCCACTGAAGAATTTCCATGACCGGTCGTTTGAGAGCGTTCTCCGTCTCTTTTCTCCTGCAGAGCGGGAAGAGGCATTCCTCAAATACGGGGACCAGGTGAGTTCGTGGAGTGTCCCCATGAAATCCTGCACAACGAGGGATCCCGATTATACGGTGGCTCGTTTTCACCCGGGAGTCCTGTCGTCAATCAAGGCCAGGGCCGGAAAGCTGGGGGTAACGGTGAACGATGTGCTCCTTTCAGCATTCACCCTTGTACTCGCCGAATCTGTGCCGGAACTCCGGAAAAACGCGCTCCCGGTGCTCACCTCAATCGATCTCCGGCGTTACCTCTCACCCGACTCCTTCCCTTCACTCGCCAACCTCTCGGTAGCGTTTGAAGTCCCGGTCATGACTACGCCTGGCACGTCCTTCTCCACCGTGGTCAACCGGGTTCATGCTGCAATGGATGAGCGGAAACGGGGACATGCCGGCATCGGGGCCGCAGAACGGCTCTGCAGGGACTTTTCCGGGGGGTACGAACAGGTGAAGCTGCATCTCCAGAAGCTTGACCTGGAGGCCCGCGAAGGCAGGCTGGAAAAAAATCCTTTCTTCTCCAATCTGGGGGTCATCCCCGAGAGCGTCTTCGACTATGGTCCGGTCCCGGTGGCAGAGGCCTGGATGCTCCCCCCCGTTGAGTACCCCCCGGGGTTCGGCCTTGCCGCAAGTACCTGCCGTGGCTCACTCAGTCTTGCAACCGGTTACTGCAGCCGGGCCCTGCCCGGAAAAGAGGTGTCGGCGATTCTCGAGCGGATGGCAGTACTCCTCTCGGACGGGTGATTCATCACATCCCGGGTAGCACAGCCCATGTCGGTAAATCCGGGGAGAAACCGAGCGCCATCGGGACAACCAGGGTCATGAAGAGGGTCACCAGGATACAGCCGATGATGTTGAGGGCAAACCCTGCCCGGGCCATCTCCTTTGTGGAGATATACCCGGTTCCGTAGGCGATGGCATTGGGGGGTGTCCCCACCGGGAGCATGAATCCGAGTGAGGAGGCCAGTGCCGCGGCGACCATCAGGAACATCGGGTTGATTCCCATGGAGACTGCGGTGATGGCCATCAGCGGGACCATGATCGATGCGATTGCCGTGTTCGAGACCACCTCGTTGAGGAAGGTGATCAGCAGGGTGATGAGGAGCACGATCAGGATGAGGGGCAGAACCTGCAGCACCGTGAATGATGAGGCGATGAGCTTTGCAAGTCCGCTGGCGATGATACCTTCGGAGAGGCAGATACCACCGCCGAAGAGAATGAGAACCCCCCACGGGATCTTCCGTGCAGATTCCCAGTCGAGGGTGAAGATCCCTTTTTCCATGTCGACGGGAAGCAGGAACAGGAGGAGTGCCCCGGTAATCGCAATGGTCGCATCGCTCACCCCCGGGATATAGGTATTGATGCCGGGGATGACCAGATTGCCGATTGTCTTTTCAGCGCGGAAAATCCAGGCCAGGGCGACCAGGGAGAAGACAAGGAGCGTCCACCGTTCTCCAATCCCGAGCGGTCCCATCCCGGTCAGTTCATGGTGGATGACCTCCCTGCTCCCCGAGATTACCCGGGGGAGGTGCCGGTGGGCGACATAGGTGAGCCAGAACCAGGCGATGGCCAGGAAGATCACCATGAAGGGAACGGCAAAGATCATCCACGAGAAGAAATCGATGCTCGGGGCCTCGGGGAAGATATTGGAGAGCTGGGCAACCAGGATACCGTTCGGGGGCGTCCCGATGAGCGTGGCCATGCCGCCGATGGTTGCCGCATAGGCGACAGCAAGGAGGAGACAGGTGGCAAACTGCTTCTGTTCTTTACCCCCCCCGTTTTCATCAGAAATCGCTTCGGGCATGAGCGTTGCCACCAGGGCCATCGCTATGGGGATCATCATCATAGCCGTGGCGGTGTTGGAGATCCACATGGAGAGGAAAGCGGTTGCGGCCATGAACCCGAGGATCAATTTCCGCGGCCCGCTCCCGAACAGCTCGATCACATGGAGGGCAATTCGCTTGTGGAGGTGCCAGCGCATCATGGCGGCTGCAATAAAGAACCCGCCCATGAAGAGGAAGACGGTCTGGTCCGCATAGGAGACCGCCGCTTCCCTGGGTGTCAGGATTCCCATCACCGGAAAGAGAACCAGCGGGACCAGCGCCGTCGCATAGATGGGGATGGCCTCGGTCAGCCACCAGACAACCATCAGGCCGGTCACCGCAGCGGCGTACTTTGCTTCCGGAGGAATCGATACGGGATCAAATGGGAGCAGGCATATTGCGACGAACGCCAGTACTCCCGCGATGACTCCGATCGATTTTTGCATAAGACTAACAATGGGACGTTATCTGGTATGAACCTCACGATTTTTATTTACAAAAGGGGGAGGATCACCCCTTCCCGGCTTCGGGTGTCATAGAGGGCGCAGGTCGGGGCGCCGGTTAGATACCCGCACACCTCGCCCGGGTTTATCACCAGTGTTTTTCCGCGGGACGAGATTGAAGCCCGGTGGGTATGCCCGTGAACCACCAGGTCGAAGAGTCCGCTCTCGATCAGGTCGGCAAGCAGGGTCTTCTCATGCCCGTGGAGTAGTGCAATGCGAAGTCCGTCGCAGTCCATTTCGTAGAAATTTCCCTCTATCCGGACATTTCCAGTATCCCCACACCGGATTCTCAGGAGATCCCTGTCGCCATCGTTATTCCCATAGACCCCGATCACCGTCCCCTCAAGTCCGGCGAGGTCCGGTATCACGAACGGTGAGATGAAATCACCGGTATGGAGAAAGAGGCCCTCCGCCTTACGGTTCAGCAGGCCCACCGCGTGTCTGATATTGGGCAGGTGATCATGGGTGTCCCCGAGAATGCCGATTCTCATATACGTCCACCTCTGTTTCCGAATGGGAAATGCACCGAAAAAAGGATTCCGGCGGTCATCCTTCCTCCACAAGGATCTTCGCGATCCTGTCGGCGTCATACCGGCTTTCTTTACTGAGAGGGATCAGGTGGATCTCCCCGGGATCTGCACTACCCACCCCCAGCTCAGCTGCCCGTGCTATCTGGTCAAGGGATGAAATCCGGCCGTTCATCACCTCCGGAGTTGAGCCGTATGACCGGAGAAGGGCAATCCCCGCTGCATCGATGGCCACCCGGTCACGGCTTCCGAGCAGGAGTCCGGGGGCAATCCGCTCCCCGTCTTCAGGCCCGCCGCTGACGAAACCCTCCAGGGCATCCATGATTACCGCATCCACCGGATACGCACGGTTAATCTCCGCGATCATCTGCCGCTGGTACGGGGAGCTGTGGAGCTCGCCCATATAGTCATACGGACTGCCGGGTATGGTCTTTGCCACCAGACCGACCGAATTTTTCAGCGATAAGGTAAAATGCCCCCCGAACCGGTGGGTTTTGAGGCAGCAGGTCTGGACAACAGCTCCGGAAGAGAGCAGCCGTTCGGGGAGAAAAAACCCTGTTTTCCAGTGGGTTCCGTCACGGGGGATATGGCCCCAGCCGGATGCGGGGAGTTCATCCAGCACGACGATATCCACACCAAGAGGGCCGAGACCTTCATATACCCGGCACCTCTCGAGGACCCGGCGCGTGGATCCCATGCCGCTCCGCTCAAGAAGGGTGAGGGACTCCGGATTCCTGTTCACGATCTCTCTGGCGAGTGTGTGAAGCGTATCCGGGTACGTTGAGGCCGGAAACGGATCAGCACTGTTGTAATTGGCCTTGAGCACCACCGCTTTTCCGGAGATATCCGGTCCCACCGCTTCGAACACCAGAGGGATTCCTCCTGATCGATCGGTCGTTTTGAGCACAAACACCTCTGCCATAGCAACCCCGGATATTCAGTCTGGGTGAAGAACTCATTAATAATTCCCAGGTCCGGAGGCACCATGAGAACTGCACACGCGGGACATGCGGTGGCATGACGGCAGCATCAGATTCATCCCTTTCATCTCCCGGAGCGGTTAAATCCGTGCATGCCGATTCCCTCTCCATGCAGATGAGGGTTGGGGGCAACGACGTCTCTTCGGCAGATGATGGCTGGATGCCGGTTATCAATCCGGCAACCGGCAGGGAGATCGACCGGGTGCCGGAGGGGACCATCTACGAAGTTGATGAGGCTGTGCATGCCGCACAAGCCGCTTTTGACGCATGGGCCCGCAGGACGGTGAGGGAACGGGGCATGGTACTGTTCCGGGCAGCAGCGATAGTGCGCGAGCACTCCCCCGATCTCGCATCACTGCTCACCGCTGAGCAGGGAAAACCAGTCCGCGATGCCGCAGATGAGGTCCGCGGCTTTGCCAATATCCTCGAATTCTATGCCGGGACAGCCGGGGCCATGCACGGCGAATATATTGACCTTGGATCTGCCGGGGACTGCCTGGTGCGGCGTGAGCCTCTTGGTGTCTGCGGGGCGATCGTCCCCTGGAACATGCCGGTCATCCTCATGGGATGGAAGATCGGGCCCGCCCTCCTGGCCGGGAATACCCTGGTCTTCAAACCGGCCTCAGCCACTCCCCTGACCAGCCTCT
The DNA here is from genome assembly GCA_002499905.1 of Methanolinea sp. UBA277. GTDB lineage: Archaea > Halobacteriota > Methanomicrobia > Methanomicrobiales > Methanospirillaceae > UBA9949. The sequence goes on along the minus strand of DANP01000019.1, from coordinate 26,440 downwards.
CGCTCACCACCATCATGGAAGAGGCCGGCCTCCCCCCCGGTGTCCTGAATGTCATCACCGGCAGGGGGGATGTCGTAGGGGAGGCACTGGTGAAGCATCCGGGAATCAGGAAGGTCTCCTTCACGGGTGACATGGAGACCGGGGACAGGGTCCGCGAGCTGGCCGGGTCCCGGCTCACGGAAATCCATCTCGAGCTTGGCGGCTCAGACCCGATGATTGTCTGGAAGGATGCCGATATCGGGAAGGCGGTAGACGGGGCAGTCCGGGGACGGTTCTACAATGCCGGCCAGACCTGTACGGCCGTCAAACGGCTCTTTATTCATGAGGAGATTGCCCGCGAGTTCACCGCACGTCTGCGGAAAAGAGTTGAGTCCATGGTCGTTGGCAACGGATCCGATCCTTCGGTGGAGATGGGGCCGCTCTCGGGAAGGGCCCAGCTCGAGAGAATCGTTTCAGTGGTCGAGAGCGTGAAGGAGAAGAGTCAGGGGACGATCATCACCGGAGGAACGCCACTCTCAGGACCAGGGTACGAAGGAGGGTTCTTCTACCCTCCGACCCTGGTGACGGATCCGGATCCTGGCTGCCCGCTCATGACCAGGGAGGTGTTCGGCCCGGTGCTTCCCATTGCAGAGATTCGGGACCTCGAAGAGGGCATTTCCCGGGCAAATGAGACCCGGTACGGGCTCGGGGCCTCGGTCTGGACCCGGGATCTGGCCGTTGCGCACGAAGTATTCTCACGGGTGGAGGCCGGTGTCGTCTGGGTGAACAGGCACCTCACCCTCCCACCCGAAATCCCCTTCGGCGGCGTCAAGGAGAGCGGTCTTGGCCGGGAGAACGGCATCCAGGCCTTCCAGAGCTACACGCGGACCAAGTCTCTCTTCATCAGCTGGTGAGGGTCCGCCTCATCCTCTCCTTTTCATCCCACCAGACCCGGGCATAGAGAGAATCGGCAGAGATCACCAGCATTCCTCTTGCTCGTCGTGAGCGGCGGCATCCAGGCATCGCCGCATCACCTCTTCCCGCCGCCGATCCTCTACCCCAAGCCGCTGCCGGAAATGCCTGTACATCTCCTCAAACGATGAGAACCGGTAGGTCTTGTCAAAACACTTCAGATGAGCGGTGTGCGTCCATGCGTGCTTTCCAGACTTCATTCCGGTCGGTTTCCGTGCAGATCGGTCGGGCCTCCAAGCAGCATACCATCTGAATGATAGGAATCTCCCGGGATGAGTAATATTATTATGATCCCCCCCCTACGCTTGCCCGAGGGAGAACAGATGACTGGAGATGAGATGCTGAAGATTACGACTGATGAACTGGAACGGCTCCTCTCGCCGGCCCATATCATTGGTACACCCCTCGACCTGGGTGACAGGTTGGTCATTCCCATTGCCGAATTCGGGTTCGGCTTTGGTGCAGGAAGGGGAGAGAGTGCGGAAAAGAAAGGCGGTGGTTCGGGCGCGGGAGGCGGCGGAGGGATCTCCCCGGTGGCACTGGTCGTTGTGCACAAGGATATAAAGGGGGTCGAGGGGATCCAGGTGATGTCGCTCCGGAAAGAGAGTACCGTCGTCAGGGTTATCTCTACTATTGCCGAATCACTCGCCCCGCAGGTCCTCTCTGCCGTAAAAGAGATGTCTGGAAAGAAAGAGGAGAAATAACCACTTTTTCCCTGCCGGGGACCTCCATGGCGGCCGCAGTCCTCTTCACGTTTCTTCTCATCGGGGTCATTGCTGCGGCCATGTATCTCATCTACCTTATCCCGCTCGATATTTCACTCGTTTTTGAACATCAGGACTCAGCCACATCCTTGTGTGCCGGTGCATCCTGGTGCGGGTTCTCGGTCAGGGGGAGGTACCGGAACGGGAACGGCATCCTCGATATCCTGATAGGGGAAACCAGGATCTGGAGTCATGCGGTTGAACCTGGCGCGAGAGCTGGTGAGCCACGAGCGGCGTGGGATTTCAGGACCGCCGGTGAACCCCTCAGGGAAATCCTGATGCTCAAACCGGGTGTGATGCGGATCATCAGGGCTCTGGTCCGCCATACCCTCATCAGGAGACTTGTCTGTGATATCCGGTTTGGTCTCTCAAGTCCGGCCGTTACCGGAATGGTCTTTGGCTGCTATACCGCCATACGGCCGCTGGTCATGCAGGACCGCAGGGTATCCCTCTCTGCATCTCCGGTCTTCGATCGTGAGCTGCTCGAGGGGTCCTGCAGATGCGACCTCCGGGTGGACCGGCCGCTGGTTGTTCCTGCCCTTGTCATCCGTCTGTTTCTCAATCCCCGGACCTGGCACCTGGCAAGCTTCGCCCGTCCGCACCGGCAGAGGGGCGGAGCATGACCTTCCCGGAAATCAGGTTCGGAGTGCCGGTCGAGTGCCGGGGGTTCACCATTCTCCCGGTTGTCAGACAGTTCTGCAGGACTACAGAGACGGGAATGGTCGGATCGGTCACTCCCGTTGCCCTCTTCATCGTTAAAGACCCGGAAGTCTGGTTTGTTACCCTGGAGGAGGGATGCAGTCCGGAAGACCTTGTGTCCGCGATCCGGCGCTGAGAGGAGACCGGCCGGACCGGGTCACTTCTTCAGGTAGCGCCTGCTCATGATGGCGGAAACGATACCGATCACCGGCACCACGATTACCGTGAACAGCAGAAAGAACACCACCTCATACTCCGGGAATGCCAGCACAAGAACAAATGACAGGGCGGCAAGTGCCCCGAGCAGCAGGAGGTTGTTGCCGATGAGCCGGGAGAGGGCTGCAGGATCCCTGATCCTTCTTTCCCTGTAGCCTGCGATGATATCCACCCTTCCCCGGAACCGGATCAGGTAGCCGAGGGCGAGGAAGAGGATGAGAAAGAATTCAAGAAGGATCAGGATCAGGAATGATGCCATGCGACCTCCCGGTCACCCGGTTCTCCCTGTTCTGCCTGAAATCCGGAACCTCTTCCCTATTCATGTCTCAGCGCCTCGATGGGATTGAGGTTCGATGCCTTCCATGCCGGATAGAGCCCCGAGAGCAGGCTGGTTCCGATCCCGAACGCAATACCATATGCAATATAAATCAGGCTCGAGGGGACAAAAAGATACTCGGTGGTCTGCAGCATCACCAGGCTGACGGCATACCCTCCGAAGATCGAGAGCACCCCGCCGATTCCGCTCCCGATCAGACCCAGGATGAGGGCCTCGTAGAGAAACATCCTGCGTATCTCCTGCCTTTTTGTCCCAATGCTCCTGAGCACCCCGATCTCCTTGATCCGCTCCGTGACCGACATCAGCATGATGTTCAGGATGCTCACTCCGGCCACGATCAGGGAGATACCCCCGATAGCCGTGGTGAACGTCGAGATCTGCCCGAAGGCGGTGAGGATGGTGTCGAGGATGGCCCGGGTATCGATGACGTCCACCACCGTTTCCCGCCGGTTCAGCTGCCGCTCGATCTCCACCTTCACCTCATCGATCTGGTTGAGATCTTTCACCTTGACGATGACCAGATCGTAGCCGTCCTGGCCGTAGGCGTCTTCAAACCACCTGCTCTCGACTACAATGCCGTAGTCGGGGTTGATATCAAAGCCCATCCCCCGTTCTTTGAGGATACCGACAACGCGCAGTGATCCCTTGTCTCCCACGGTGATACGGGACCCGACCTTGATGTCGTTCTGCTCGGCAAACCGCGCTCCCACCATGGCCGAGGAGGAACCCCGGAGGTACGTGCCTTCCGCGAGCTCGAGGAGGATGGGAATATCATCTGATTTGAGACCATAGACCACCCCCACAGTATCCTCGTTACCGATCTTCATCCGGGAGGCTCCGGAATAGACCGGTATGGTGACATGGGGTGCAACCGCACGCCGGATCTGTTCGACGTCCCGATCCGAGATGAGTTCCGGTGCACTCCCCCCGCCGCCGAATCCCATACCTCCGGCATGCGGGCTCACGATAATGCTGTCCCCGACCGTGGAGAGGCTGTCTGAGATGGCCAGCACCAGGCTGTTGCCGAGGATGCCGATGGAGACGATGGTCACCACGCCGATAATGATGCCGAGCACCGCAAGCAGCGATCGCAGCCAGTGAAGGCGGACATTTCGCCGGGCGAAATCAAAGAACATGCGCGAATGCATCGCTCAGCCCTCCGTATCGGTAATCTTCCCGTCCACGATCCTGATGATGCGGCGGGCATACCGGGCGATGGCAGGGTCATGGGTCACCATGACGATCGTCTTGCCCTGGTTCCGGTTGAGGTCGTCCAGCAGGGCCATGATGGCCGTCCCGGTCTTTGAGTCGAGGTTGCCGGTCGGCTCATCGGCAAGGAGGATCTCGGGGTCATTGACCAGCGCCCGGGCGATTGCCACCCGCTGCTGCTGACCGCCTGAGAGCTCGCTGGGTTTATGGGAATAGAGGCTCTCATCGAGTTCCATGGCGGCCAGAACCGCCTGGCACCTGTCCTGGCATTCCCGGTTCCCGGTTTTCAGGATGAGGGGATACTGCACGTTCTCAAGGGCGGTGAGAAGAGGGAGGAGGTTGAACACCTGGAAAATGAACCCGATATTGTCTCTCCTGAGCACCGTGAGCTCCTCATCGCTCATGCCCCTGATGTTCCTCCCCTTGATGCAGAGTTCTCCGGATGTCGGGGTGTCCAGACAGCCCATCAGGTTGAGCAGGGTCGATTTCCCTGATCCTGACGGCCCCATGATGGCGACGAAGTCTCCGGGATCGAGATCGAGGTTCACGCTGTCAAGGGCGACCACATCCCCTCCGGGGAGGGGGTAGACCTTGGTGACCTCATGGAACCGGATAATGGACCCGTTGCTGCAGATCGCGTTTATTTCTTCTTCCATGAATACCAGATGGCTCCACCGATCACTGCCGCGGAGGCGATAACAACACCGATGATGGGGAGGGCGATCCCGGGCTCTTTTGCGCTCCCGGAAGTTTGCGCCGGGATGCTGACCGGATAGGTCTTCTCAAAGGGATTGCCATCCACGTCCCGGTAGCTTACCACGACCGGAACAGTGGTGATATTCCCGGCAGTGAAGGTGAGCTCGAAACTCGAGAAGTCATCGGGCTCGAGTGATCCCACTACGTAGCTCTGGTAGGGATCCACCGGAACCGCTCCTCCTCCGGCAGTCAGAACGACGGAGTTTGCCACCTCAAGCCCTGCGTTATAGATATCCCCGGTGAGCACATACTTCCTGTCCTGGTATTCCACCAGGATATTCGAGAGGAGGGGATTGGCCTCGGTCTTCGATACCCCGAACCCGACCGGTATCGTCACAGATGTGGCATGGGGGTTGACCCCGTTCTTGTAATCGACCCTGAATTCGAGCACTGAAGGCTTTTCGGGAGTGATATTGAACGAGACCCGCTGCGACCGATCGGCATTCAGGGTGCCGATGAAGTAACTCGAGGGAGTGGCATCGATTCCCTCACCACTGACATGCACCACGACCCCACTTGCCGGATTGTCCCTGGGGTTTCCGATCAGGATATCGACCCGGTCTTTCCTCCCTGCACCGAAGGTATCGGGCTTGTCAAGGATGGAGATCTCGAGCGGGTCGTTCTCGACCCTGATCTGGACCGGGTAGCGGAGATACCCTGCATTGCGGAAGTCGAGGGAAAATTTGGGATAGTAGATGCCGGGGGGGACATCCGCCTTGACTGTGAAGGAGAACTGCATGCTGTTCCCGGCACCAATCGTCGTGGTGGTATCGTATGAACTTGACAGGACTGAAATATCGGCATCATACATGGTTGCCCGCCGTATGGCGACACTCTCAAACCCGTTGTTGGTGATCTCGATGGTAATGATACCGGTGTCGCCCTCAAAAAAAATCCCGGGCTCGAGGGAGATGCTGGTGACCGTCACCTGTGCTGCTGCATCTGCACCGGGATCCTGGGCGGCAGCTGCGGGCATCAGCAGGACGAGCGCAACGGCCACACAGAGCGCGGGTACAACCCCCCTCATTATGAACCCCCGAGCAGCCGGATTCCGTTCATGGCCATGAAGAGGACATATACGATGTAGATTATCACCGGGACGAGGACGGTGACGGCTGCCTGCCTCAGAGGGAGGCTGCGGGCATGCTGCATCCCGAAGATCCAGAGATTTGCGCTCCATGCAAGGAAAATAACCGAGATGGCCGTCGAAATCAGGGTGAATTCACGGAATGCCGGATCCTGGAGCATTCCCTCCATAGCTTTCTGAATGGCGGCCGGGTCAGAAAAGCTGGTGAGTACCGGGGCCTGGATCATGGGCACATAGTAGAGTGCCACGAGGAGGGAGATGACCGACCCGATGACCACCGGGAGGAGTCCGTATCCGGTGCACTGGAGCGTGCGCTTGAAGCTGCCGCTCCCCTTGAATACCATCGAGATGACGGTAAAAACTCCGGCGAAGATAATCCACCAGATAAGAACAAAACCAATGAATGCCGAAATTGCCCCGAACAATCCAATGAATGTGGCCATCCCCGCACCGGCTGCCGCTTCGAACATCTTTGCGTAGGTGCCGGAAATTATGTAGGCGGCTGCAGCGGCGATGAGCCCGCCAGCGATGACAATCAGGGCCGGGATATTCAGGCTCTCCGGCTCCGCAACAAGCCTGCGAAAAAAGGCGTCAGGCCTGAAGAGGAGATCTCCAATCTGTAATGCCATATGAATCGGGGAAATTTTGGAGTTCTTTATCTATCAACATTTGGGAGAGCGGATGGTGATATCGCACATTTCCGGTTTTTCAGAAGAACTGCTTTCTCCAGAAGATACCGATGCCGATAGCCGAGAGGAGGGCTGAAATGGCCACGATGATGAGGAAGGCAACGGGATTGTGCTGGAAGGGAAGCTCCACGTTCATCCCGTAGATACTTGCCACCAGGGTCGGAATCATCAGGATGATGGTGACCGTGGTGAGGAGCTTGATGACCACATTCAGGTTGTTGGAGATGATTGAGGCATAGGCGTCCATCGTGCCGGAGAGGATACTCGTATAGATATTTGCCATCTCGATTGCCTGCTTGTTCTCGATCACCACTTCTTCGAAGGTGTCCCGGTCATCCTCATCCATCCGCATACAGCCCGATGTATTGAATTTCTCCAGCATCAGGGCATTTGAGCGGAGCGAGGTGATGAAGAAGACGAGGCTCTTCTCCATGTTCAGGAGCCGGATCAGCTGGATATTTTTCAGGGCCTTGTGGAGATCCTTCTCGATGCTCCCGGTCATCCGGTTGATGTCCTTGAGGTAGCGAAGAAAGAGCAGCGAGGTCCGCACGAAGAGGGTGAGCACGAACCGCGTCCTGTTCTCAGTCGAGAGGTTCCGCACCCGGCCGGTGAGGATCTCATGCACAACGTCTGCCTCCACGAGCGATACGGTGATGATCAGCCCCTGGGTCAGGATGATGCCGACAGGGAGGGTAGTGAAGGGAATATCGGCTTCATCCGCCTCCCGGCGGGGAGTACGGAGGAGGATGAGGGTGTTTCCCTCCTCCCGCTCCACCCGGGCCCGCTCATCCACATCCAGCGGATCGGTGAGAAAATCGGGGGGTATGGTAAAGCGCGCAACCAGGGCATCGATCTCCTGTGGGGTGGGGTTGACGACGTGAACCCATGCTCCGCTCTCGTATCCTTCAGTGGTCTCGAGACCGTTCTGCATGCTGCGGTAAATGGTGATCATGGCGTACCCCCCCGCCGCCGGACCGCGGGCAGGATCCTGAAATAGCGGAAAACAGGCTTACCTGCCGGGTTTTTCCCCTTCATCCCGCCCAACTGTCCGAATCTGTCCAGATCTCGTCGTTTTCCCGTATCCGCAAAATAGTTTTCGATCAGGGTTGCGGATTCCGCCGGATATGCCCGGGACGGATTACCCTGTTCCCTGCTCCACGACCTCAAGCTCCCCGGAGAACTCTCCCGTGAGGTCCATCCCCATAAAATCTCCGCTTGCGGGAAGATCCATCCTGAATCCTGGTGTGATATCAAGTTCAACCGTTGCGTTTTCCAGCATGAGATCAAGGATGTGCCCGCCGTATGTCCTGTCCATGGAAATCGCGTGGAGATGGAACCCCGGTATATTCAGTCCTTCTCCAATCTCCGGCGTATAGAATCCCACAATCGTACCGGTCATGTTCCGGAACTCAAAGACTGACTGGCCGGCTGCGGCATCCACCAGCCGGGGATATGGTTTCTCCTGCCGCGGGATGCTGCGGGCTTTGACGTAGGGAATATCCCCCGTAATCCGTACAGCATAAAAAAGATTGCGGGAGGGGAGCTGGGACACGGCTATCATTGAGAATTCAGTGAAATTTGATGCGAAGGGAACAGAAAACGTGAGATCGGGAGAAAAGAAGGTAACCGTAGCAAACGGGGTTGTCATACTATCCGCAACCGGGTGAACCCTGCCGTCGGCTGTAACCTGGAAGAACTCCCCGTCCACCGCCACCATTTCACCATCGAGACCATCGAAGGTCGCAATACCAAAATCACCGTGGCGTTTCACCTCGTAATACGTGATAACTCCGTCGTAGGATCCCTGGAGGAGGGCATCGATAGTTGAGACCTGGTAGAGGATGTCCTTGTCATCATCATTCCCCGGGGCATCAAGGGGAATGAAAATCCCAAGGGTGAGGCCGATGATGAATACCCCTGCCAGAAGGAGATATTCCCCCCTGTTCATGCAGGTATGTACAGGGCGGCCGGCGATTAGCCTTTTCGGATCAAATTTCTGAAGAAAACGACAGTATGCGAAAGACGGTCAGGAGGAAATCCGGGTACTGGACTACCGCCCCTTCCTCTTTTCGATGGTGTCAAGAATTTCCCTGACGACCGGGAGAACTGCCGGAAATCCGGTTCCGAGCGCACTCTGCAGTGCCGGTTCTGCCCGGTCGCCGATCATCTCCAGCGCCTTGACCGCCCGGAGACGGACTCCCCGCTGGGGATCGTGAAGGGCCCTGATGAGCGGATCGATTGCCCGGTCATCTCCGATGACCCCCAGAGCCTCGGCGGCCTCCTCCCTGACATGGTCGTTCTCATCAGCGAGCGCGGTGATAAGAGCCGGGACCGCAGACGGATCGCTGGTTTTTCCGAGGGCGATGGCCGCTCTCCACCGGATACTGATAAATTCGCGGTCGTTTAAGGCTTTTATCAGGCACCGCACCATATCCCGGGGCCGGTCCCCTTCGAGCCTGATGATGGCATTCCACCGGACCTCGGGATCGGGATTGCCGAGAGCCGGGTCATACCACCGGAATGAATCCTTCTCTGGAATCCGGGCAGGTTCCATGTATTTCCAGAAATCCTTCAGCTCATCCGCCGGATCCGCAGTACGGCTTCCCGGAGCTTTTCGACCGATGTCGCATAGGATAGCCGCTGCCATCCCGGGGTATTGAATGCCGATCCGGGTGTCACCGCTACATGGCCGGCCTCGAGCCACCGTTCTGCCGTCGCCACATCATCGCCGCCGGTCTTCACATAGGCATAGAATGCCCCGTCTGCAGGCGCAACCTCAAAGCCCATGAGGAGGAGCTCCCGGACGAGGTAGTCCCTCCGGCGGTTGAACTCCTTTCGCATCATCTCGACACACATCTGATCCCCGGTCAGCGCTGCGACCCCGCCGTACATGGCAAAGGTCGTGGGATGGCTGATCGAATGCTGCTGGATCTTGGACATCTGCTTTATGATGGGGTGTGGCGCAACCGCCCAGCCGAGCCTCCATCCGGTCATGGCATAGGCCTTGGAGAATCCGTTTATGGTGATCGTACGCTCCGCCATATCTCCCATCGAGGCCAGGGAGATATGCTCCTTCCCGTACACCAGCTTCTCGTAGATCTCATCAGAGAGGGCAAGAAGGTCATAGTCCTCGCACAGGTCCGCAATCAACCGGAGAGAAACCCGGTCAAGGACCGCTCCCGATGGATTCGACGGTGAATTGATGATCACCATCCTGGTTTTTGCCGTTACTGTATCGAGAACCTTATCGGTAACCTGGAAGGTCTTCTCATGCAGCGGGTAGTGAACGGGTTTTCCACCGGCAAGGAGAACACAGGGTTCGTAGGATACCCAGGAAGGATCGAGGATGATCACTTCCTCTCCGGGATTCAATACCGCAGTAGCGGCATCATAGATCGCGTCCTTCGCTCCGCAGGTGACCAGCACCTGCGATGGAGTACAGGGGAACCGGTTTTCTGACCCGGTTTTTTCTGCTATGGCGGCCAGGAGTTCCGGTATGCCGTTGCTCGGGGCGTAGTGTGTCTCGCCTTGCATGAGCGCCCGGGTACATGCCTCTTTGATGTGGACCGGTGTATCAAAGTCCGGCTCGCCGATCGAGAGGTTGATGACCGACAGCCCCTGCCGCTGCATCTCCCTGGCTTTTTCCGAGATTGCCAGGGTTGCAGACGGTGCAATTCCGGTGACCTTCTCTGAAAGGGCTCTCATCCCAATCGCTGGACCATCTTTACCGCGGATTCCACGGCACGCCGTGCATAGTCTATCCGCTCGGTGGCTTCCATCCGGGTCATCCCCGGGCCGGAGATGCCAAGCGACACCGGTTTTTCAAATTCAAGGGAGAGGTCGATGATCTTCCGGGCCGCATGCTGAACCACGATCTCATCGTGCTGGGTTGCCCCCTCGATCACGCAGCCTATGGTGACCACGGCGTCAACCGAGTCCTTCTTCAGCATCTTTTTTATTGCCAGCGGCATGTCATACGCACCGGGGACGTACATGCACTCGGTAACCTCAGCACCGAGGAATGAGGCATGTTCTCTTCCCTCAACTTCCATCATATAGGTGATGTCACGGTTGAATTCCGAGACTACGAAACCGAGTTTCACACTCATATTGATTCCCTGCCTGTTTATGTCCTACCTGCTCACTCATAAACCGATGCCTGCTCCTCACCTGCGTGCGGGACCGGCGTCAGGAAATCCCTGCCGCTGTCCGGTACCGGCTTCTCTGGTGAGTTCCTGGGGGTGGAATGCCATTTTAATCACGTTCCGGGCATGCTCGCGCGTCCGCTGTTCGGCAAGCCATGCCAGTTCCCGGTCATCTTCTGCCTCATCCTCATGGACGAAAACCTCGATGATGTGGGTATTGGTCATCAGCTGACAGGTTATCAGACCCTGGGAGGCTTCGTGGGCACACATCCGGTCCTTCTCCTTTCCACCGGGCATTCCGAGCGCCATCACGATGTTGCATTTCCGCTCATCGATGAGTTTTTTACAGGCAACCGGGAGGTCTTTGATTCCCGGAACGGTGACCCGTTCGATGGTCACGCTTGCCTGCTTCCTGAGTTCATCTGCGGCTAGGGCACCCATGTTGACCCGGGAAAATGTGGTGTCTGCTACCCCGATCTTCATCCCAGCTTCTCCATCTTCTTCGCCTCAGGCACGACCCGCAGGTCGCCTTTCTCCACCTCGGCTCCCAGCACCCCGCAGGCAGCTGAAACACCGTCTCCTGCCAGGGGGTGCCCGTTAGTCCGGAGTGCATGCTGCACTGCGGCAAGGGTGGCGAGGATCTCAGGGGCGCCGGTCGCACCCATGGTCCCGATCCGGAATATCCGGCCTTTCAGGTGATCCTGGCCGCCGGCAATCTCGATGCCCAGTTTTTTTACGGTCCCGCGGAACTCGCTGTCCTTCATCCCCTCAGGGAGCTTAACCGCCGTAACGGTGTTCGAATATGCATGGTCATCATCGATTTCAGCGAGGAGCCCGAGCCCCCATGCCTCCACTGCCGCACGCACTGATTTTGCGTTCCTCTGGTGGCGGGCAATACGCTGGCCGAGGCCCTCTTCTTCAATGATCAGGCATGCCTCCCTGAGAGCGAGGAAGAGGGGGACTGCCGGGGTAAAGGGGGTCTCCATCACTTTTGCTCCGGCACTCTTCCGGTACGCGGCAAGGTCAAGGTAGTAGGGACGCTGTGATGAGAGCCGATTCCAGGCGCGTTCACTCACCGATATTGCTGAGAGTCCTGCCGGTGCGGCAAGGCATTTCTGGGAACCCACCACCACCACATCCGCCCCCCACGCATCTGCCCTGACTTCATCCCCTCCGATGGAGGTGATTCCGTCCATCACAAAGAGGGCGTCGTATTTCCGGGCGAGTTTTCCCACCTTTTCGGCAGGGTTCCTGATCCCGGCAGAGGTCTCGTTATGCACAAGGGTCACCATCTCAGCTCCCGCCGCGAGCCGCTCTTCCAGTGCCGCTAGATCGAGAGGAGTTCCCCATTCCGATGAGAGTTCATGGGCCGTCCCGTAGCGCTGGGCAATCTTGTACATGCGTTCGCCGAACTTGCCATTCACGAGGCAGGCGATTTCCCGGCCTCGTCCAAAGTTGGCCACCGCTGCTTCCATGGATGCAGTTCCCGATCCGCTGATCACAAAGAGCTCGTTCTTTGTGCCAAATGTCTCTTTCAGCACCCGTACACAGTCGGCATATATGCTGCCGAACTCGGCCCCCCGGTGATTGATGGCCTGCCTGACCATCGCCATGCGAACCCGTTCCGGCATCGGAACTGGCCCGGGAAGCATCAGGAGCGGTTCTTTTTCCATAGTATCAGCCCCATAGTATTTTTATAACCACGGAATATAAGTGTGGATGGCACATCCCATGGTCGAAGTAGCCATTCTTGCCGGATCGGCCTCAGATGCCGCTGTTGTAGAAAAAGCCGCGGCAGTCCTGAAAGAGCACGGACTCAGTTATGACACCCGGGTTATCTCCGCCCACCGGGAGCCGGACACCCTGGATGAGTATATCAGAACCAGTGACTGCAGGGTCTTCATTGCCATCGCCGGGCTCTCGGCCGCACTTCCGGGAGTCGTCGCCTCGAAGACCAGCCGTCCGGTCATCGGCGTCCCCGTCAGCGGGAAGCTGATGGGATTTGACGCCCTCCTCTCTATTGTCCAGATGCCAATTGGCGTCCCGGTGGCATGTGTCGGTATCGACAACGGGGAGAACGCGGCAATCCTGGCGATCAGGATTCTGGGTGTGAGATAGCGATTACGAGCAGGTTTTCCGGCAATCTGTCATGCAGGACATTCAGGGCCCTTCTCCTGAAGCCCGCGGGGGTTCTTTATGCTGCCGGACTTTCAGGTCGCGGCCATCTCCGCGGTCCACTCCGTCTTCCGGTTCGTTCCGTATCACTGTGGTGGTGCAGCACGGAACAGAAACAGTCATGTGGGAAAAAGAAAGAAGAAAGGGTCACTGGCGGAAGGGGTTTGATGCAAGGTTTTCGGTGGCGCGTCACTCCTCTTTCTTCCTTTTCTCTTCGCCGAAAATCTCCCGCATCATCTTGACCGCGCAGAGATCCCCGCACATCGAGCAGGTGTCAAGTTCTCCGTCCCGGGAATGGATGGCCCGGGCCACGTCCGGGAAGAGTGCGAGACGGAACTGCTCCGCCCAGTCAAGTCTCCTCCGCGCCTCGGCCATCTGCCGTTCGCGGGGCATCTTGTACCCGTCCTTCTTCCGCACCGTATCTCCGATGTGTGCAGCAATCTTTGCCAGACGGGTTCCCTCCACGATATCTTGGACCAGCGGGAGGGCGAGGTGCTCGCTCGGAGAGACCATGCAGAGGAAATCGGCGCCGTGCAGGCAGGCCATGGCACCTCCGATGGCTGCAGTGACATGATCATATCCCGGTGCAACATCGGTAACCAGCGGGCCGAGAAGATAGAGCGGGGCATCGTTGGAGAGCTCTTTTATGGTCCGGACATTGTAGCCGATCTGGTCGAAGGGGATATGCCCCGGTCCCTCGATCATCCTCTGGACTCCGGCCGCAAGCGCCCGGTTGGCAAATCGCCCCAGGTTCAGGTACTCTACAGTCTTGGCGTGCCGGTCGGCGTCCTGGAGACAGCCCGGCCGCATCCCGTCCCCGAGACTGGCCACAACTTCATACTCGACCAGGATCTCGAGAAGGTAATCAAACTCTGCAGCAAGCGGGTTCTCTTCCCCGGTGGCAACCATCATTGCCACATGGAAGGCACCACCCCGGGACACGACTGGGAGGATGCGGGGGTCGGAGTGGAGTGCTGCGAGCGCCTCACGGTTCACTCCGCAGTGGAGTGTCAGGAAGTCAACGCCGTCCCTGCAGTGTTCCCTGATGACCGAGAAGAGGAGATCGGCATCGACATCGGCCGCACTTCCTGCCCGGCGGACCGCTTCGTACACCGGGACCGTTCCCAGACAGAGCCCGAGTGAGAGGAGGTCTCTCCTGATGGCAGGGAGATCGCCTCCTGTTGAGAGATCCATCAGGGTGTCGGCACCGTTGGCGATTGCGGCAGCAGCTTTTTCTTTCTCAAGCCGGGGATCACACCGCTCACCCGATGTCCCGACATTAACGTTGACCTTCACACTGCAGCCCTCGCCGATAGCACAGACTGCATGCCGCCGCACCGGATTTGCCGGGATAACCACCTGCCCCCGGGCCACCGCCCGGGCAAAATCCCGGGGATTTGCCCCCTCCTGGCGCGCAGCCGCCTCTACCAGGGGAGGGATGCCGGCAACACACTCCTGGATCAGGGTACGCATAAGAGAGATGTGGTTGGTGTTCCTTATTAGTAAACATGCCAGTCACATGGATCCCGGGCCGTGGTTATTTCGGAAACGCATACCTTGTCGGTTCGGTGCTTATCGATGCCGGTGTGCTTCCGTCAGTCATCGAACCGTACCGTGAGAATATTGAAACGATCATTCTCACCCACTGTCACTTCGACCACACGGCGTACACCAAAGAGATAGCCCACCTCTGTTCGGCATGTGTCGCCATCCACCCGCTCGATGCTCCCGGACTCACCGAAGATGGTATGAGCCTCTCTCTGCAATTCGGCTCGCGGTCGCCCGGGATCCCCCCCGACCGCCTGCTCATGGATGGTGAACGGGTCGGGCCGCTCACGGTTCTCCATACTCCCGGACATACACCCGGAAGTATCTCACTCTATCTCGAGGAAGAGCGGGCGCTGATATCGGGAGATACGGTGTTCACCGACGGAGGGTTCGGCCGGTACGATTTCCCCGGAGGGGACCGGACCGCTCTCACCCGCTCAATCGAGCGTCTCGCATCCCTTGATGTAGCAGGTCTCTATCCCGGGCACGGGGCCCCGGTTCAGCACGGCGGCAGGCGGCATATTGAAGCTGCCCGGCAGCTCCTGCGGGCGGGGTATGGATAGCGGAACATACTGCCTGATCCTCCGCAACCGGCGATGCGTGGTGAAGGTTGGAGCCATTGACACCATCAGCTTCCCCGAAGGATGGCACGTGTATGTCGGATCTGCCCAGGGCACTGCCGGGCTCTCCCGGGTGAAGAGACATATCCGCGTGGCTTCCCGGGGTATCACCGCACCGCGGTGGCATATCGATTACCTGCTCGTCCATCCCGCGTTCTCGCTCGTGGCAGTGGCCTGTGCCACGACCGTGGACCGGGAGAGCGAATGCACTGTTGCCCACCGTCTTGGAGGAGCTCCGGTGCCTGGTTTCGGGTGCAGTGACTGCCGGTGCCCTTCTCATCTCTTCTATTTCACGTCAAATCCGGAAAAAACCGTTATATCAACATTTTCAACCCTTGACCTTTCTGCATCTATCAAAACTATCAATAAGTCGTAAGGTGATTACACGTTTATGACGGTGCTAGGCATCTCGGGGAGCATGCGCAAGGATGGGAACACCTCGTTCCTGGTAAAAGCCGTTCTGGAGCGATGCGAAAAAGCCGGGATCGAGACTGAATTCATATCCCTCGCCGGAAAGAAGATCAATCCCTGTCTGGGGTGCGAGAAGTGCAAGGAAAAGGACTGGTGCGTTATCCAGAACGATGACTGGGGAAGCATCATGGAAAAGGTGATGGATACCGAGGTGCTCGTCATCGGCTCCCCGACCTACTACTATGATGTCTGCGGGCATGTCAAGAACTTCATCGACCGGAGCTATTCGCTCTACCACCAGCGGAAGCTTGCCGGGAGGAAGGCTGTCGCCGTTGCGGTCTGCGCCAACAAGGGCGGTGCCCGGACCATCGAGACGCTCGAAGGTTTCCTCAACAGCCACGAGTTCTCCTACCTGGGCTGGGTCCGGGGGAAGGGGTACCTGGAGGGGGATATCGTCAGGGATACCCGGGCCCTGAAGAAGGCTCAGGAGGTTGGTGATAAAATCGTCAAACTGCTCAAGCCTCAGGACTGACCGCTTCCCATCTTATCCTGATTTTTTCCCGGTATATTCCCCGATATCTCTACGGATAACCATGACCCAGTGGGGTGAGAACAGCAGGATAGTAGTGTTCAACCCATAGTATGCAAGGATCAGGTTCAGTCCGTTTTTTCTCGGCCCCATCATGAATGCCCCGTGCTTCTCCAGACCTGATCACGCTCTTGCACCGTATCCCCCAATTGCAGGGCCGGACAGAAGAACCTCCTCACCACCACAATCGACCTCGCTACAGACACAGGGTTCTTCCGGAAGATCTCCATCTCCCTGCCCCCGAGTGGGCGGTGTAAATGTACATCCTCCCGGCTTATACCCTAACAGACCATGACGATAGAGGGTTTACCCCCGCTGCTGCACAGACCGATCCGGCATACCAGACCTCCCGTGAGACCTCATCACTTTTTCTTCCGGCCGGTAATCTCCTTATCCTATCTCCGCAATAACTCCCCATCGGTTGCTGAATCATTCCCGGGCAGGGAAATCAGATGAGATGGTAGAGTGTATCTCTCTGCCGGAGCGGTCTCCCGATATCTGCAGCAATCCGCTCCATTTCGTCAGGGTCGAGGTAATCGGTGTCCCGGGCCCCGGCGCCCTTGGAGATGCTCTCCTCGAACATCGTACCACCCAGGTCATCGGCACCGGCGAGCAGCCCGAGCTGGGCCATCTTTGTGCCCGTCTTCACCCACGAGACCTGGATATGATCAATGGTATCGAGAAAGAGGCGGGAAACCGCGGTCATCAGCAGGTCCTCCCTCCCGGTCGCTCCTGCCCGGGCAATCCCTTTCCGGAAGAGGGGGGTGTTCATGTGAATAAAGGACAGGGGAACAAATTCCGTGAATCCCCGGGTCTCGTCCTGGATATCGCGGAGTATGGCAAGGTGGCGGACCCGGTCCTGCACCGTCTCGCAATGGCCGTACATGATCGTCGCCGTGCTCCTGATTCCAAGCCGGTGCGTTTCCTTGATGATCCTGATCCACTCGTCAGTAGAGACCTTTCCCGGGCAGATGACCTGCCGGACCTCATCGACCAGGATCTCCGCGGCCGTTCCGCACAGGGACCCGAGGCCGGCGTCCTTCATCATCCGGAGCACTTCGAGGGTTGTGATACCGCTTTTCCGTGCGGCATATGCCACCTCCATGGGATTGCTGGCATGGATGTGAACTCCCGGCGCACCTTCCCTGATGGCGGTGATGACCTCCACGTAGGAATCCACATTGAAATCGGGATGCAGTCCGCTCACCGTGCAGATCTCGGTCACCTTCCGGCTTTTTGCCAGGGCTGCTTTCTCCCGGATCACATCCAGATTATGAAAATAACCATCTTTCTCACCCGGTTTTCGTGAAAATCCGCAGAACCCGCAGGCATTGATGCAGTAATTAGTCACATTGATGTTCTGGTTCCGGACATAGCTGACCAGGTTTCCGACCACTGTTTCACGCCGTTCATCTGCAGCATGCGCGATATCCCAGACCTGCCTGTCGCTGACCTTGAAGAGCCGGATCGCTTCCTCCTCGCTCAGGCGGTGCCCGGCTCCGGCTTCATTGAGGAGGTCTCCGAGTTCCCTGGCCTCGCGATCCCTTGTGAAAACCATGCTACCCTGTGACATGGTATGGTACTTGAAGGGTGGGTCCCTATCCTCATAAAGCATACGACCGTGCCATTTAATGCCGCCGGAACCGTATCCGGGAGCTGAGAACCATGCAGAAAAGAACGGTGCCCCTCCGCAATGCTGAGGGATCAGGCTATGTCGTCCCGCTCGGTCCGGTCAACCTCGTCTGGGTCATTGCCGCGAAAGGCATGGTGGGGTGCGGGGCTTTTGATGTCCAGGCTCTTGAAAAATTCGGGTATGCGGCGGCGCGGGTGCGGCCGGAAACAGGCACATCCATTGCGACTCTTGACGACCTGCTCTCGGGTGTTATCCGCGAGGTAAATCCATCGGCCGAACGGTACGGAGTGCAGGCCGGCATGAACGGACAGGAAGCTCTCGACCTGCTCTCATAGGCGCTATCCAAGGCTTTATCCGGCTCCGGACCTTCCTGACTATCATGCAGTACTCCCGCCTCTTCGGTCCGGTCCACTCCCGGCGGCTCGGCCGATCGCTCGGTATTGATCTCGTTCCGTTCAAGACCTGCACCTACAATTGTGTCTACTGTGAATGCGGGCCTACAACGGTTGAGTCCATCGAGCGAGGGGAGTTTTTTCCGATCCGGGAGGTCCTCGCTGAACTCCGGGACTACCTCTCGGGTTCTCCGGAACTCGATTTCATAACGTTCTCCGGCTCAGGGGAGCCAACCCTCTCGTCTTCCATCGGAGAGGTTATCCGCTTCCTCAAAGACTCCTACCCCTCTTACCGTATCGCGGTGCTGACTAACGGAAGTCTGTTCTGGCGGCCCGATGTCCGTGGGGAACTTCTGCCGGCCGATGTCATCCTCCCGACCCTCTCCTCTGTTTTTGATGATACATTCCGTCAGATTCACCGGCCTGCCCCCGGCATCTCTGCCATGCAGATCGTGGAAGGGCTGGAATGCTTCCGGAAGGAGTATACCGGACAGATCTGGCTCGAGATTTTCGTCATTCCCGGTATCAATACCCGTCCGGAAGAGCTGGACGGCCTGCGTGCGGCAATAGAACGGATTCATCCCGACAGGGTTCAGCTCAATACCCTCGACCGTCCCGGGAGCGAGGACTGGGTCCAGCCGGCTTCACCGGAAGAACTGGAGCGTATCCGCGGCCTCCTCGGTCTCACTGGTGTTGAGGCGGTCGAGCCGGTGCGGTATGAACTCTCCGCCGGCTCAACCATGACCGGGGAATGGTCAGATGCCGTGGCCCGGGTACATGAGCTGATCAGGCGCAGGCCCTGCACCCTCGATGACATCTCGGCATCAACCGATCTCCCCCGGCGCGAGATCCTGAAGATCCTGCGTGAGATCCAGGCAGGATCGATCATCGAAGAAAAACGTGAAGAACGGGGTATTTTCTATTTCTGCCCCGAATAATGGTTACACTGGTGTATAATCCGTCAGCCGCTGCCGGAGCGGCCTCCCGATATCCCGGGTGATGCGCTCCATCATGGCCGGATCGAGGAAATCCGCACCGGTCGCGCCCGCATCACCCGAGACGTCGTCAGAGAACATGGTTCCGGCAAGATCATTTCCCCCCGATAGCAGCGCGATCTGCGACAGCTTGACTCCCAGTTTCCCCCACGAGACCTGAATGTTTCTGAAATTATCGAGGAACAGCCGGGAAACGGCGATCATCAGGAGATCCTCTCTCCCGGTCGCCCCGGGGCCGGCCTGACCGCCCAGGAAGATCGGGGTGTTCTGGAACACATATGAGAGCGGTACCAGCTCGGTGAAGCCCCTGGTATCGTCCTGGATCTCCCGCAGGATGGCCAGGTGGCGGATCCGGTCTTCCGGTCGTTCACAGGTTCCATACATAATGGTGGCGGTGGTGGGGATGCCCATCCGGTGTGCCTCCCTGATGATCCTGACCCAGGTGGCCGTGTCGACCTTGCGCGGGCAGATGATCTGCCTCACCTCATCAACCAGGATCTCTGCTGCAGTCCCCTGGAGCGAGGAGAGTCCTGCCCGTTTCATCAGGGATAGGATTTCACCGGTTGACATCCCGCTCCGGGATGCCGCGTGCATCACTTCTTCGGGACTGAAAGCGTGAATATGGACAGCCGGAGCGGCTTCCCTGATCGAGGCGATGAGCTCAATGTAGGTCTCTTCGGTGAAATCGGGATGGACCCCGGAGAGGAGGCAGATCTCGGTCACCCTGCGCTCAAGGGCCAGCCGTGTTTTCTTCAGGAGGGTCTCACGATCATCGCAGTACGCCCCTTCGTCACCGGCCCTCCGTCCGAATCCGCAGAATCCGCAGAGGTTCTTACAGATATTGGTGATATGGATATTCTGGTTCCGGACATAACTGACCACCGGGCCGGCCCGCTCTTCCCGGACTCTGTCTGCTGTGGCGAGAATCTCGAACAGGGAACGGTCCCGGGCACGCAGGAGCCCGAACGCCTCCTCTTCAGACAGGCGATACCCTTCCCTGACATCCTTCAGCAGCTGTATCGTCGTCATCGTTATCCGGTCCTATTTCCTGCCGGAACGCTTCCTGCCAGCCGTCTTCTTCCCGCTGCTGCTCTTTTGTTTCTGATACAACTCCCATATCAGCATCAGCACGATCAGGATGATGGCCACCGGTATGATGTTGAGGGGAATATACCCAAGCAGCGGGATGGAAAAGAGGGCTTTTCCCACCACCCATTCATCCCGGACAGGCTGGATGATGCCAAGGTCAGTCCGGGAGAGGAGCGATCCCTGGTCACTCCGGACGTTGTTGTCTCCCTTGGTGATGTAACCCCCCCGCTCTGCCACCAGTTCAGAGGTCAGAATGTAACCCTGATCCGGGGTTGTATTCCTGGCATCGGGTATAATTACCCCGTTCTCGATTCTCGCGACAACTGTTCCATCGTCAAGAACCCAGGCGTTATTCACGATGCGTGACGGGAGGTATTCTTTCGGGCTGCTCATTCCCCGGAAGAAATAGTAGTAGACAGGGATGGGCGATTCATCGGATGTCTCGGCCAGAGCCCGATGGATGATCGGGTGCACTCCTCCACCTAATCCGGGAATCAGCGAGCTTTTCGCGCCATTCGGCGCGTATATAAGAATGTCACCATAATCGTCGTATTTCATATACCCGGTCGCTCTGCCGCTCTCCCATGTCTGCAGCTCCCCTAAGCGGTCGGCGCTCACCACAAAGACCAGGTCACCCACGTTCATGTGCGGGACCATACTCTCTGACTCGATGGTGACCACCGCGGGCCAGGTGCCGGAGATGAGAAAGAGCGCAAGCGCTATGCCGGCGACAACTGCCGCAACCCAGAGTATCTCGCGGGCGAAGGCCACTCCCGGATTTTCGCTCGTGCGGAACCGTTCAATGAGGCCGTTCTCCTCTCCCTCCTTTTTCGGATCAGCCATACCTTCTCTACTTCTTTCATCTGTCGCTTAATAAGAGATAGGAATTAGCACCGGAACAGGACTTGATGGTGCTGATCAAAAAACCAAAATGCGGAGGGGGGCAATACTACTGCATCTATGCTCGATACCCGGATCATCGTCCAGCGGTTCCTTGACACCAAGATGCAGGTGCACCCTGACGTCGTTCGGTACCTGTCTGAGCAGGATGATCCCGCGCTCATCGACCGCATCATCGAGAACCTCCCGGGTGATACTGTCGTTGTATCAGTGAAACATATTCCGGGAATCGTCCAGGACCGGGATGGAAACCGGTTCACCGCTGATCCCCGTTTCGAAGTGGTAAAGGGGAGCGCCGGCTCATCCGGGAACTCAGGGTGCAGCCAGGACTACCTCCACTATTTCCGGGACCGGTACAACCGGCTGGGTACGATCATCCGCGCACGATGCACACCGATCCCGATCGAAGGGCTCCGGCGGAATTCCCGGTACCGGCAGGAGACCTGTACCATCATGGGGCTGGTACAGGATGTCAAGACCACCACCAACGGCCACCGCATCGCTGAGCTCGAGGACGCCTCCGGATCCCTCCCGGTCCTTTTTCATAAGGATCGTCCGGTCTTTTCTGAGGGTGAGAGCCTCATTCCCGATGAAGTGGTCGGGATGAAGGGGCAGCTCTCCGGCGACGGGCGTCTCTTCTTTGCCGAATCGGTTCTCCGGCCGGACATCCCCATCAACCATGCCCCCTACCAGTGCGGGGAACCCGGTACCGCTGTTCTCATTTCCGATGTCCATGTCGGGAGCAACACGTTCCTCGAAGAGGAGTGGAACCGGTTCGCGGACTTCCTCGATGATACTCCGGTATCCTACCTCCTGATTGCCGGTGATCTTGTGGATGGCATCGGGGTATATCCCGGACAGGAACAGGAACTCACCATCACCAACATTTACGAGCAGTATGACGTATTCGGGGCCATGATGCGGGACCTCCCGTCACGGACCACCATCATTCTCGGTCCGGGGAACCATGATGTCGTCAGGGCGGCAGAACCACAACCGGCGATTTCCCGTGAGTTTTCTGCCGGCTTTCCGGATAACTGCGTGCTCGTGGAGAACCCGGCACTGGTCAGCCTCCAGGGAATCATGGTTCAGATGTACCATGGCCGGTCAATCGATGACATGATCAGCCTCATTCCCGGAGCGAGCTATGAGAATGCCGCCCCCATGATGGTGGGGATGCTCCAGCGCCGCCACCTCGCGCCCACCTATGGGCGGCGGACGCCGATCGCAGCCATCCGTGAGGACCAGCTGATCATCGATCCCATCCCTGAAGTGCTCCATACCGGGCATGTTCATATCATGGGTCTCACCGAATACCGGGGGACTCTCTGTATCAATGCCGGCGCGTGGCAGGCCCAGACCGCCTTCCAGAAACAGATGAACATCCACCCTACACCCGCCAGGGCCGTGGTTCTCGATCTCCAGACCCTCAAGCCCACGGTTATCGACTTTCTCCATGTGCAATGATTCGCGTACCTTTTTAAGATCCTGTACTGTACCATAATAGCTACAAAACGACCGTTTTGCCAGATAGTTACGGAGGACAGTTTCGAATGGACTTTTTCATTTTCGTTCCGATCTGTGCCCTGCTCGGGCTTGTATTCGCAGCCTATTCCTACCGGGTCATGACCCGGGAAGGAACAGGCACCGAGCAGATGCAGAAGATTGCGCAGGCGATCCGGCTGGGAGCGATGGTTTACCTGAAGAGGCAGTATACCGCTATTGCGATCTTCGTCATCGTTCTTGCGGTGGTGCTGGTAATCACGCCGGGTATAAACCCGCTCACTGCCGTCTGTTTCGTAATCGGTGCACTCTTATCGGCACTGGCCGGTTTCCTCGGCATGAACGCGGCCACCAAGGCCAATGTGCGGACCACCAATGCAGCGAGGCGCGGGATGACGGAAGCGTTCCGGGTTTCGTTCTCAAGCGGCATGGTGATGGGTCTCTGTGTTGTTGGTCTCGGACTCTTCGGCCTCTCGGTTACCTTCTGGGCCGTTGATTCCTACACCACCCTCGGGATCGAGGAAGTGGTGAATGTGGTCTCCGGGTTCTCTCTCGGTGCCAGTTCGATTGCCCTGTTCGCCCGTGTCGGCGGTGGCATCTTCACCAAGGCGGCCGATGTGGGGGCAGACCTTGTGGGCAAAGTGGAGGCCGGGATTCCCGAAGACGACCCGAGGAATCCTGCGGTGATTGCCGACAACGTCGGTGATAACGTTGGAGACATCGCGGGCATGGGGGCAGACCTGTACGAATCCTACGTGGGATCAATCGTTGCCACTATGCTGATCGGCGCATCCATCGTGGTGGGAGTCAACCAGGGCGCTCTCGACCTGTTCGGGGTAAACGCTATCAACCTGATCCTGCTCCCCCTGTTCATCGCTGCGGCCGGGATCGTTGCCGCTATTCTCGGATCCTTTCTGGTTCGGACCGACAAACAGGACAGCGGCGCTATCCATATGGCCTTCAACAAGGGGACACTCACCAGTCTGGCACTCACGGTGATAGCTACCTTCCTCCTGGTCCGGTATTTCCTCGGGATGGAGCATATCGGGGTCTTCATCGCCGTGGTGACAGGTCTTATCGCAGGGTTCCTCATCGGAATCATCACCGAGTACTATACCTCATACGAGCGGGCACCCACCCAGGCGATCGCCAAATCCTGTGAGACGGGTGCGGCAACCGGCATCATCACCGGTCTTGCAAAGGCCATGGAGAGCACGGTCTTTCCGGTCCTGATCATCGCTATCGCCCTGCTCGTTGCGGTCATGATGCTCCCCTATGCCCCGCTGTACGCAATCGCACTCGCCGGTGTGGGAATGCTCGCCACGCTGGGTATCACCCTTTCCGTCGATGCCTACGGCCCGGTTGCCGACAACGCGGGAGGCATAGCCGAGATGTCCCACCAGGAGCCGGGTGTGCGCAAGATCACCGACACCCTGGATGCGGTTGGCAACACCACCGCAGCAATCGGCAAGGGATTCGCCATCGGTGGTGCTGCGCTGACCGCCCTCGCCCTCTTTGCTGCCTATTCCCGGAATGTAGGCCTGGAGTTTGTAGACATGCTTTCTCCTACGGTCTTCGTCGGCGTGCTCATCGGAGCCATGCTGCCCTTCCTCTTCAGTTCCTTCGCCATGGCTGCAGTAGGGAATGCTGCCGGTAAGATTGTTGAGGAGGTCCGCCGCCAGTTTCGGGAGATTCCCGGCCTGATGGAGGGAACGGCTGAGCCGGATTACACGGCCTGTGTTACCATCTCCACCAATGCCGCGCTGAAGCAGATGATTGCGCCCGGCGTGCTCGCCATCGGAGCCCCTCTCCTCATCGGGGTGCTCCTTGGCCCTGCAGCCCTGGCAGGTCTCCTCATCGGGTCCATCACTGCGGGATTTATCCTCGCGGTCATGATGGCTAATGCCGGAGGGGCCTGGGACAATGCCAAGAAGTACATCGAACAAGGACACCTCGGCGGTAAGGGATCCCCTGCCCACAAGGCGGCAGTGACTGGTGACACCGTCGGCGACCCCTTCAAGGATACCGCCGGGCCGGCGCTCAACATCCTGCTCAAACTGATGGCGATCGTCTCCGTGGTCTTTGCCCCGGTCTTCCTCTAATTTTTTTCCCGGAAATCTCTGCTATCAGCTATTCCGGTTGCCCGTGTCGCTTGCAGCCACGTATAAAAACCGTCAACTGCAGGTTTTCTATCATGCGAGTGTCAGGAAATCTGCCCCCCTTTGAATTGAGTACCTGGGAGAGAGATACGCTACAGAGAAAAGCTCTCAGCCGGGACGGCAGGATTCGGGACTGAAGATTTTACCCCGGGGTAGATCAGACCAGGCCGCAGTTCTTGAGGAACCGGATATGGAGTCGCGGATCGCTCCCGAGCTCGGGATGGAAGGAGAGCCCCATATGCCTGCCCTGCTCAAGTGCAATGATGCCCTCATCGATCCGGCCGGTGATCCGGACGCCAGGTCCGGTCCGGTTGGCAACCGGTGCACGGATAAAGAATGCATGGAAGGGGCGGTCAAGCCCGGTTATATCGACATCGGCCTCAAATGATTCCCGCTGCCGGCCGAAGGCATTCCTCCGGACCGAGAAGTCCATCAGCTTGAGGGAGTGGACGCGGGAATCATCAACCTCGCTGGCCATGAGCACCATCCCGGCACAGGTGGCGAAGATCCCTCCCTCAAATTCAACCAGTGGTGTGTAGAGGCCGTTCTTGTCGATCAGACGGGATATGGTGGTTGACTCTCCCCCAGGTATGGCGAGCGCGTCAAGCCCGGCGATTTCCCCCGGCTTCCTCACCGGGACAGCCTGGATTGAACCCTCGCTGCCGAATGTCCGGATGGCGTTGGCAAACGCATCCAGATGCTCGCTCACATCCCCCTGGAGTGCGAGTATTCCTATTTTAGCGCCCACGGTACTGGAGCACCTCGTCCTCACGCAGGGTGTGGATATCGAGCCCTCTCATGGGCTCCCCGAGGCCCTTACTCACTTCTGCAATGATCGCAGGGTCTTCAAAGTGGTTGACCGCTTCGACGATTGCCCTGGCCATCTTCTCCGGTTCTGATGAGAGAAAGATCCCGGATCCAACGAAGACCCCGTCTGCACCCATCTGCATCATGAGTGCCGCATCACTGGGTGTGGCAATGCCTCCTGCAGAGAAGTTCACTACGGGAAGACGACCCCTCCTGACCGTCTCCAGCAGGAGGTCTGCCGGGGCCTCGAGATCCCGGGCCCGCTCGGTGATCTCCTGGGGCGTCCTCCCCTGGAGGGCCCGGATCTCGCCCATGATGTTCCGCATGTGCCGGACCGCTTCGACCACGTTTCCGGTCCCTGCCTCACCCTTGGTCCGGATCATGGCCGCCCCTTCCTGGATCCTCCTCATGGCTTCACCGAGATCCCGTGCTCCGCAGACGAACGGGACGGTGAACTGACGCTTGTCGATATGGAATTCCTCATCTGCCGGGGTGAGAACTTCGCTCTCGTCTATCATGTCCACACCGAGGGATTCGAGAACCTGGGCTTCAACGGAATGCCCGATCCGCACCTTGCCCATGACCGGGATGGAGACCGCTTCGATGATCTCGGTGACCTTTTCGGGGTCGGCCATACGGGCGACACCGCCCATCTTCCTGATATCGGAGGGAACCCGCTCCAGTGACATGACTGCGACTGCACCGGCTTCCTCGGCAATCTTTGCCTGCTCGGCATTGACAACATCCATGATAACGCCCCCTTTCT